>NZ_JBIRXZ010000002.1:408751-533295 GCF_044389385.1 Isoptericola sp. NPDC019571 | reverse complement strand
CAAACACACTGTTGAGTTCTCAAACAACCGACGCACACCGCAGAACCAGAACCACTCTCAGTTCCGACCCCGCCGGGGCAACCCCTCAAACTTACTCGGTTCGCTCTTCCCCGTCAACTCCCGGCCGTTGGCCTGAGGTGCTGGGTTCGAACGTCCCGGTCCCGAACGAGGGCGCACTGGTCGACCTCGTGAAGAAGGATTCGGGTGTCCGCCCCGGGCCGGCCACCGGTACCCAGCCGCTCGGCTGTCTCCTCGGTGTCCGTTCTCCCTGTCGGGCGAACGACCAGAACATTACACACAGTCTGGCGCAGGTGCCAAATCGCCCCCTGACCTGCGGTGATACCCCGCGGCCGCCTGCTCTGGCGCCGCCCGACCAACGTCCGACGGCACGGCCGCCGTCACTCCGCGACGGCCACCGCGAGGGTCCGCTTGCCCCGACGCAGGACGGCGTACCGGCCGTGCAGCAGGTCCTCGGTCCGCAGCGCGGCGTCCTCCGACTCGACCTTCGCGTTGTTCACGTACGCGCCGCCCTCAGAGATCGCGCGTCGGGCGGCGGCCTTCGATGCGACCAGGCCCGAGCCCACGAACGCGTCGACGACCAGGTCGCCCGCCTTCGCCGTCGTGCGCGGGAGCTCCGCGACGGCGGCAGCGAGGGTCCCCTCGTCCAGGCCCCGCAGCTCGCCCCGGCCGAACAGGGCCTGGCTCGCCGAGATGACGGCGTCCGTCGCCGCCTGGCCGTGCACGAGGGTGGTGAGGTCGCCGGCCAGCGCCCGCTGCGCCTCGCGGGCGAACGGCCGCTCGGCCACCTCCTGCTCGAGCGCCTCGATCTCCTCCCTGGTGCGGAAGGTGAAGACCTTGAGGTACTTCACGACGTCCGCGTCCGCCGTGTTCACCCAGAACTGGTAGAAGGCGTACGGGCTCGTGAGCTCCGGGTCGAGCCAGACGGCGCCGCCCTCGGACTTGCCCATCTTGGTGCCGTCGGCCTTCGTGATGAGGGGCGACGTCAGGGCGTGCACGGCCGCGCCGTCCGTCTTGCGGATGAGCTCGACGCCGGACAGCAGGTTGCCCCACTGGTCGTTGCCGCCGAGCTGCAGCGTGCACCCGTGGCGCTCGTACAGCTCCCGGAAGTCCATGCCCTGCAGCACCTGGTAGCTGAACTCCGTGTAGCTGATGCCCTCGTCGGAGCGCAGGCGCCGGGCGACGATGTCCTTGCCGAGCATCGTGCCCACGCGGAAGTGCTTGCCGACGTCACGGAGGAAGTCGATCGCGGACATCGCCCCGGTCCAGTCGAGGTTGTTGACCATGCGCGCTGCCGCCGGTCCCTCGAAGTCCAGGAACGGCTCGATCTGACCCCGGATGCGCTCGACCCAGCCCGCGACGACGTCGCGCGACTGCATCGACCGCTCCGTGGTCGGGCGCGGGTCGCCGATGAGCCCCGTCGCGCCACCGACCAGCGCGAGGGGACGGTGCCCCGCAAGCTGGAGCCGGCGCATGTTCAGCAGCTGGACCATGTGCCCGACGTGCAGGCTCTGCGCCGTCGGGTCGAAGCCCGCGTAATAGGTGACGGGTCCCTCGGCCAGCGCAGAACGCAGCGCGGCCTCGTCGGTGGACTGCGCCACCAGGCCTCGCCAGTGCAGCTCGTCGAGAACGTCGGTCACCGTGTGCTCCTCGGGGAAAGGGATCACGGCCCGGGCGGGCCGCCCTCCTAGTGTGCCCGACGCCTACCGCCGTCGGCGCCGTGATTCCGCCGCCCGGTACGCCGACACGGTGGGCTCGCCCGCCAGCCATGCCCGCCAGGGGAACAGGTCGGCGCGTCCGCCCTCGCCGCTCACGCCGACGCGAGGACCCGTGGCGACCTCGCGACCGGCACCGTCCGCGCGATCCCGGGGCTGCGGCACCCGCAGCACCAGATCGCCGCCCGGATCCGTGACGTCCGCGCCGTCGTCGTCCCGGTCGATCGCGAGCGCGACGGTCAGGCGGGCCGGGCCGCGCGCCAGGTCGACGTCGCCCCGCGTGACGCCCGCGGCCGCGCGCCGCTCGCGCGCGAGGTCCGCCCCCTCGACCACCTCGCCCGCCCGGAGCAGGACGGCCGACGCCTCGCCCGGCGGGCTGCACACGACGTTCATGCAGTGGTGCAGCCCCAGGTGCCGGTAGACGTAGACACGGCCGGGCTCGCCGAACATCGTCCGGTTCCGTGCCGTCTCGCCCCGGTACGCGTGCGACCCCGGGTCGGCCGTGCCCGCGTACGCCTCGACCTCCGTGAGCCGCACCGTCACCGCACCGTCCGGCGTGCGGCGGGTGAGCAGCGCCCCGAGCAGGTCGTGCGCGACGACGTGCACCTCCCGCGCGAACCAGGCGCGGCCCGGGACGACCAGGCCCGCGCCCGCCGCCGCGTCCGCCAGCGGCTCCCGGTCGGCTGCGGGGACACCGGCCTGCGCCCGCCTCGCCGACGTCATCGCACCGCCTCGAGGAGCCGGCCGACGCCGTCAAGCCGGACGTCGGCACGCTCGCGCGTGCGCTCGACCGCGTAGTGGGTGCGCTCGTCGGCCATCCAGCGCAGCCAGTGCTCGCGGGCGTCCGACCCGTCGCGCGCGAGGCCGCGGGAGAGGCGCACCGCGTCGTCTGCCTCCACCCACACCCGCAGCGCGGCCCGGCCGTCGACCTGACGGGCGCCGGCGCCGCAGCCCTCGACGACGAGGACCGGGGCGGGCTCGACGTCGTGCGCCTCGGCGTACTCGCCCCGCCCCCAGTCGTAGCGGAGATACCTGCCCGGGAGGCCCGCCTCGAGAGCCTCGAGGACCCACTCCGCCAGGCGCCGCGCGCCGCCGTCGGGGCCGGCCTCCCAGCCCTCGTAGAGGTCGTCCAGGTGCACGACCTGGCACGCGAACCGCAGGGCGAGCTGCGTCGCGAGCGTCGTCTTGCCCGAGCCCGCCGGCCCGTCGACGCACACGAGCCGCGTGCGCCGCCACGGCTCCGGCGCCCCCGGGCCGGGGAGCCGCGGCTCCGCCGCGTGCACGCGCGCCACCAGCGCGTCGAGCACCTCCTCGCTCGTCGTCACGCCCGCTCCTTCCTCCGGCCCGCCGACCGTACCCGCTGACGCGTCTCGTCCGTCCGCCGTCGTGCCCGCCCGGACGACGACGGCCGCACGTCCCGAGGGAGCGTGCGGCCGACGAGCCCGGGCCGGGGAACGGGTCGGCTCAGCTGTCCGCCCAGATGCGGAACTCGGCCGACCGCTCCTTGGCGGCCTCGACCTGCTCGACGACGCGCGTGGGCGCGGTGCCGCCGACGCCGTCGCGCGAGGCCACGGAGCCCTCGACGCTCAGCACCTCGCGCACGCCCGGCGTCAGGTGCTCGGAGATCGCGGCGAGGTCCGCGTCGGACAGGTCCCACAGCTCGATCCCGCGCTCCTCGCAGACCCGGACGCACGCGCCCGCGACCTCGTGCGCGACGCGGAACGGCACGGCCTGGCGCACCAGCCACTCGGCGATGTCCGTGGCGAGCGAGAAGCCCTGCGGGGCGAGCTCGGCCATCCGTGCCGTGTCGAACGTGAGGGTGCGGACCATCCCCGCGAACGCGGGCAGCAGCACCGTGAGGGTGGAGACCTGGTCGAAGACCGGCTCCTTGTCCTCCTGCAGGTCGCGGTTGTACGCCAGCGGCAGGCCCTTGAGGGTGGTGAGCAGTCCGGTGAGGTCGCCCACGAGCCGGCCCGCCTTGCCGCGGGCGAGCTCCGCGATGTCCGGGTTCTTCTTCTGCGGCATGATGCTCGACCCGGTCGACCACGAGTCGTCCAGCCGCACGAAGCCGAACTCCTTCGTGTTCCAGAGGATGATCTCCTCGCTCAGCCGGGACAGGTCGATGCCCACCATCGCCGACACGAACGCGAACTCCGCGACGACGTCGCGCGCGGCGGTGCCGTCGATCGAGTTCTCCACCGGCCCGTCGAAGCCCAGCTCCGTCGCGACCGCCGCCGGGTCGAGGCCCAGCGACGAGCCCGCGAGCGCCCCCGAACCGTAGGGCGAGCGCGCCGCGCGCACGTCCCAGTCGACCAGCCGGTCGACGTCGCGCAGCAGCGGCCACGCGTGCGCCAGGAGCTGGTGCGCCAGCAGCACCGGCTGCGCGTGCTGGAGGTGCGTGCGGCCCGGCATGACGGCCTCGCCGGCCGCCTCCGCCTGCACGATGAGCGCGTCCACGACGTCGAGCACCTGGCGCACGACGACGCGCGACTGGTCGCGCAGGTACAGCCGCACCAGGGTGGCGATCTGGTCGTTGCGCGACCGGCCCGCGCGCAGCTTGCCGCCGAGCTCGGTGCCCGCCCGCTCGATGAGGCCGCGCTCGAGGGCCGTGTGCACGTCCTCGTCGCCGAGCACCGGGAGGAACGCCCCCGACTCGACGTCGGCGAGCAGCACGTCGAGCGCCTCCAGCATCCCGGCGAGCTCGTCGTCGGTGAGCAGGCCCGCGGCGTGCAGCACCCGGGCGTGCGCCCGGGACCCGCGGATGTCGTACGGGGCGAGCACCCAGTCGAAGTGCGTCGACTGGGACAGCGCCTGCAGCTCCGGAGACGGGCCGCCGGAGAACCGGCCGCCCCACAGGGAGACGTTGTCACCCTGCGTCGTCAGCGCGCCGTCCCGGGCGCCCGGCGTGACCTCGGAGCCCACGTCAGAACTCCCCGACGCCGAAGTCCACGCCGTTGCCGAACTTCTCGTCGCGGGCCGCGGCCTGCTTGGCGGCGAGGCCGTAGATCTCGATGAAGCCCTTGGCGTGCGACTGGTCGAACGCGTCGCCCTCGTCGTAGGTGGCGAGGTTGAAGTCGTACAGGCTGGACTCCGACCTGCGCCCCGTCACGGTGGCGCGGCCGCCGTGCAGGACCATGCGGATGTCGCCGGACACGTACTTCTGCGTCTCGTCGACGAACGTGTCGAGGTTCTTCTTCAGCGGGGAGAACCACATGCCGTCGTAGACCAGCTCGGTCCAGCGCTGCTCGACCTGGCGCTTGAAGCGGGCCTGCTCGCGCTCGAGCGTGACGTTCTCGAGCTCCTGGTGCGCGGCGATGAGCGCGATCGCGCCGGGCGCCTCGTAGATCTCGCGGGACTTGATGCCCACGAGGCGGTCCTCGACGATGTCGATGCGGCCCACGCCCTGGGCGCCGGCGCGGCGGTTCATCTCCTGGATGGCCTGCAGCGGGGTGACCGCGACGCCGTCCAGCGCCACCGGCACGCCCTGGTCGAAGGTGACGACGACCTCGTCGGCGACCGGCGGGAACGTCGGGTCGTCGGTGTAGGAGTAGACGTCCTTGGTGGGCTCGTTCCAGATGTCCTCGAGGAAGCCCGTCTCCACCGCGCGACCCCACACGTTCTGGTCGATCGAGAACGGGTTCTTCTTGGTGGTCGCGATCGGCAGGTCGTGGCGCTCCGCGTAGTCGATGGCCTTCTCGCGCGTGAGCGCGAGGTCGCGCACCGGGGCGATGGACTTCAGGTCCGGGGCCAGAGACGTCGTCGCGACCTCGAAGCGGACTTGGTCGTTGCCCTTGCCGGTGCAGCCGTGCGCGACCGTCGTCGCGCCGAACTGGCGCGCGGCGCGCACGAGGTGCTTGACGATCACCGGGCGGGAGATCGCCGAGACCAGCGGGTAGCGGTCGAGGTACATGCCGTTGGCCTTGAGCGCGGGCATGCAGTACTCCGCCGCGAACTCGTCGCGCGCGTCGGCGACGTACGCCTCGACGGCGCCGCAGTCGAGCGCGCGCTTGCGGATGACGTTCATGTCCTCGCCGCCCTGGCCGACGTCGACGGCCACGGCGACGACCTCGGCCCCGGTGGCCTCGGCGATCCAGCCGATGGCCACGGAGGTGTCCAGGCCGCCCGAGTAGGCGAGCACGACGCGATCAGTCATCACAGTTCTCTTTCTTGCGAGGGGTTCGGGTCAAGTCTGGCAGTGCGGGTCCGCGGAGGCCACGGCCCGCCGGGAGGACGGGGTCAGGGACCGGTCAGCTCGAGGAAGCGGCGGGCCAGCTCGTCGCCGCCGAGCGGGTCGCGCGCGATCACGAGGATCGTGTCGTCGCCCGCGATGGAGCCGAGGACGCCCGGGAGGACCGAGTGGTCGATCGCGGACGCGAGGTAGTTGGCCGCGCCGGGGGGCGTGCGCAGCACCACGAGGTTGGCGGACGCCTCCGCCGACACGAGCAGGTCGTTGCAGAGCCGGGCGAGGCGCGCGGCGACGTACTCGACGTCGTGATCCCCCACGCCCGCGGCCTGCACGCTGCGGTCGCCACCCTCGCCGGGCACGGCGTAGACGAGCGCCCCCGCCGCGTTGCGCACCTTCTCCGCGCGCAGCTCGATGAGGTCGCGCGACAGGGTGCCCTGCGTGACGCTGACGCCCGCGTCGGCGAGCTCGCGGGCCAGCTCGGCCTGCGAGTGGATCGCCGTGCGCCGCACGATCTCGACGATCCGCGCGTGGCGCGCGGCCTTCGTCGTCGGCCCTGCGGCCTGGCCCGCCGACGCGCCCTCGACGGCGCTCACCGGTGCTCCAGGAGCCAGGTGAGCAGGGCCTTCTGGGCGTGCAGGCGGTTCTCCGCCTCGTCCCAGACGACGGACGCGGGGCCGTCGATCACGGACGCCGTGACCTCCTTGCCGCGGTAGGCGGGCAGGCAGTGCAGGAAGATCGCGTCGTCGGCCGCGCCGGACAGGAGCGCGTCGTCCACGCGGTAGGCGTCCAGGGCGGCGAGCCGCTCGGCGGCCTCGTCCTCGTCGCCCATCGAGACCCAGGTGTCCGCGGCGACGACGTCGGCCCCGGCGACGGCGGCCCGGGCGTCGGTCGTGACGGACACCGAGCCCCCGGTCGTGGCGGCGATCTCCTGGGCGCGGGCGACGACGTCCTCGGGCGGCAGGTAGCCCTCCGGCCCGGCGACCGCGACGTGCAGGCCGGCGGTGACCCCGCCGAGCAGGTACGACGCGGCCATGTTGTTGCCGGCGTCGCCCACGTAGGTCAGCCGCTGACCGGCCAGGGCGGAGATGCCGCCGCGGTGCTGGGCGACCGTGAGCAGGTCGGCGAGGATCTGGCACGGGTGGAAGCCGTCCGTGAGGGCGTTGACCACGGGGACGCGCGAGACCGCGGCCATCTCGTCGATCCGGTCCTGGCCGAACGTGCGCCACACGATGGCGGACACCTGGCGGTCGAGCACGCGGGTGACGTCGGCGACGGACTCGCGCACGCCCACCTGGGCGAGCCGGCCGTCCACGATCACGGGGAAGCCGCCGAGCTCGGCGACGCCCGTCGAGAACGAGACCTGGGTGCGCAGCGTCGGCTTGTCGAACAGCACGGCGACGCCCTGCGGGCCCGCGAGCGGCGCGCGCACGAACCGGTCCTCCCGGAACGCCATGCCGAGCTCGAGGACCTCCCGCTGCTCGTCCGGCGTGAGGTCGTCGTCGCGGAGGAAGTGGCGGGGCATCAGGACTCCCTGTCGGCAGAGGCGGGGACGGTGACGGTGGCGAAGAACCGGGCGACGTCGCGCGCCTGGTCGGCCGTGAGGATCAGCGGTGGCGCGAGGCGGATCGCGTCCGGGGCGACGGCGTTGACGACGAGGCCGGCCTCCAGCGCGGCCGCCGCGACGTCGGCCGCGACGGGCCGTGCGAGCTGGACGGCGAGCAGGAGCCCCCGCCCGCGCACTCCGGCGACGAGCGGGTTGCCCGCGGCCTCGATCTCGGAGGTGAGGACGGCGCCGACGCGGCGCACGTTCTCGAGCAGGCCGTCGCGCTCGATGACGCCGAGCGTCGCGAGGCCGGCGGCCGCAGCGACGGGGTTGCCGCCGAACGTGGTGCCGTGCTGGCCGCGGCCGAGCAGGGTCGCGGCGCGCTCGCCGAACGCGATCGCGGCGCCCACGGGGAAGCCGCCGCCCAGGCCCTTGGCCACGGTGACGACGTCGGGCACGACGCCGCCGCCGATCTCCGGCTGCTGGAAGGCGAACCAGGAGCCCGTGCGCCCGACGCCCGTCTGGACCTCGTCGAGCACGAGCAACGCGCCCGCCTCGGCGGTGAGCCGGCGGGCGTGCGCCAGGTAGCCCGCGGGCAGCGGCCGCACACCGGCCTCGCCCTGCAGCGGCTCCACGACGAGCGCCGCGACGCCGCCACGCTCCGCGACCGCCTCCGGCGAGAACGCCTCGTCGAGGGCGGCGGTGTCGCCGAACGGCACGTGCTCGACGCCGCCGGGCAGCGGCTCGAACGGCTGGCGGTACGCGGCCTTCGCCGTGAGGGCGAGCGCGCCCATCGAGCGGCCGTGGAAGCCGCCCTCCAGGGCCAGGACGCGGGTGCGGGCGCCGTCGTCGCCGGCGTTGCGGCGCGCCATCTTGAACGCCGCCTCCACCGCCTCGGTGCCCGAGTTGGTGAAGAACACCCGCGAGCCCTCGGGGGCGCCCGCGAGGTGCAGCAGCCGCTCGGCCAGGCCGATCTGGGTGGGCGTCGCGAAGAAGTTCGACACGTGCCCGAGGGTGCCGAGCTGCGCGCTGATCGCCGCCGTCAGCGTGGGGTGGGCGTGGCCGAGCGCGTTCACCGCGATCCCGGCGAGCAGGTCGAGGTAGCGCCGCCCGTCGGCGTCCCACACGTAGGCACCCTCGCCGCGCACCAGCACACGCTGGGGCGGGCCGAAGGTGTCCATCACCGCGTGGGTGTAGCGATCGGTCCAGGCGGCGTTCGAGGCGTCGGCGAGGGCGCCGCCGCTCACCGACTGCAGGGTGTCGCTCACGCGCCTGCCTCCTTGCTTCCGGTGGTACCGGTCGTGGTCGCCGGGGCGGGCACGACCATGGTGCCGTTGCCGCGGGTGGTGAAGACCTCCAGGAGCACCGAGTGCGGCTGGCGGCCGTCGATCACGGTCGCGCGCGGCACGCCGCCCTGGACGGCGCGCAGGCACGCCTCCATCTTGGGCACCATGCCGGACGTCAGGCTCGGCAGGAGTGCGGCGAGGTCCGGCGCGGAGATCTCCTCGACGAGGGAGTCCTTGTCGGGCCACGACGTGTACAGGCCCTCGACGTCGGTGAGCATGATGAGCTTGCTCGCGCCGAGCGCCACCGCGAGCGCCGACGCTGCCGTGTCGGCGTTGATGTTGAGCACCTGGGTCGGGTCGTCGACGTCGGGCGCGACGGTCGACACGACCGGGATGCGGCCGGCGTCGAGCAGGTCCTGCACGGCCCCGGCGTCCACCTGGACGACGTCGCCCACGAGGCCGACGTCGACCGGCTCGCCGTCGACGACGGCGTGCCGGCGGGCGGCGCGGAACAGCCCGGCGTCCTCCCCCGACATGCCGACGGCGTGCGGGCCGTGCGCGTTGATGAGGCCGACGAGCTCGCGCGAGACCTGGCCGGTGAGCACCATGCGCACCACGTCCATCGCCTCGGGCGTGGTGACCCGCAGGCCGCCGCGGAACTCGCTGTGGATGTCCAGGCGCTCCAGCATGGCGTTGATCTGCGGGCCTCCGCCGTGCACCACGACGGGGCGCAGCCCCACCTGGCGCAGGAACACCATGTCCTGGGCGAACGCGGCCTTGAGCCGGTCGTCGATCATCGCGTTGCCGCCGTACTTGACGACCACGAGCGCGCCCGCGAACTCCTGGAGCCACGGGAGCGCCTCGAGGAGCACCTCGGCCTTCTGCTCGGGCGCGAGCCCGTTCACGACGTCGCTGCTCATGAGCTGTACGCGCTGTTCTCGTGGACGTACGCGTGGGTGAGGTCGTTGGTCCACAGCGTGATCTCGGCGTCGCCGGCGTGCAGGTCGATCGTGATCGACACGTCACGCGACGCGGCGAGGTCGACGTTCTCCGGCGACTCGTGCGCCCCGCCCGCCTTGCACACCATGACGCCGTTGACGCTGACGTCGAGCTCCAGCGGGTCGAACGGCGCGACCTCCTCGGGGACCGTGCCGACCTGCGAGAGGATGCGGCCCCAGTTGGGGTCGTTGCCGAAGATCGCGGCCTTGACCAGGTTGGACCGGCTCACGGCCCGGGCCACGGCCAGCCCGGCGTCCTCGGTCGTCGCGTGCGTGACCGTGATGGCGATGTCGTGGGACGCGCCCTCCGCGTCGGCCACGAGCTGGCGCGCGAGGTCGGCGCAGACGGCGGCCACGGCCTCGGCGAACGCGGCGTCGTCCGGCGTCGCGCCGGACGCGCCCGACGCCATGAGCACCACGGTGTCGGAGGTCGACATGCAGCCGTCGGAGTCGACGCGGTCGAACGTCGTGCGGGTCGCGGCGCGCAGCGCCGCGTCCGTGGCCCCGGCGTCCACGAGGGCGTCGGTCGTGATGACGCAGAGCATCGTGGCGAGCGCGGGAGCGAGCATGCCCGCGCCCTTGGCCATCCCGCCCACCGTCACGGTGCCGGACGGCGTCTCGATCGTGCGCACCGCGGTCTTCGGGACGGAGTCCGTCGTCATGATGGCCGTGGCCGCGCTCGTGCCCGACGCCTCGTCCGGTCCCAGCGCCTCCGCCGCGACCGGGATCCCGGCGAGCAGCTTCTCGGCCGCGAGCCGCACGCCGATGAGGCCGGTCGAGGCCACGAGGACGTCGATCGCGCCGATCCCGAGCACCTCGGCGACCTTCTCCGCCGTGGCGTGCGAGTCCTGGAACCCGCCCGGGCCGGTGCACACGTTCGCGGCACCCGAGTTCAGCACGACGGCGCGGGCGACCCCGTCCTTGATCGCCTGGCGCGACCACATCACCGGCGCGCCGACCACACGGTTGGTGGTGAAGACGGCGGCGGCCGCGTGCTGCGGGCCGTCGTTGACGACCAGGGCGAGGTCGGGGGTGCCGGAGGCCTTGAGGCCGGCCGTGATCCCGGCGGCCCGGAACCCCTTCGCTGCGGTCACGCTCACGGTGCGACTCCTTCGGTGACGAGGCCGGCCGTCTCCGGCAGGCCGAGGGCGAGGTTCATGGCCTGGACCGCCTGGCCGGCGGTGCCCTTGACCAGGTTGTCGATGGCGGTGACGGTCACCACGCGCCCGGCGGCGGCGTCGAGCGCGACCTGCACGAGGGCCGTGTTGGCGCCGAGGGTGGCGGCCGTCGTCGGCCACTGGCCCTCCGGGAGGAGCTCGACGAACGGCTCGTCCGCGTAGGCCGCGGCCCAGGCGGCGCGGACGTCGGCGGCCGTGGCGTCCTCGTGGCCCGGCGCGAGGCGGGCCGTGACGGTGGCGAGGATGCCGCGCGACATCGGCACGAGCGTCGGGGTGAAGCTGATCGACACCTCCGGCGCCCCGGCGGTGCGCAGGTTCTGGACGATCTCGGGGATGTGCCGGTGCGTGCCGCCCACCGCGTACGGCACGGCGGAGCCCAGGCCCTCGGCGGCGAGCAGGTGCGGCTTGAGCGACTTGCCGGCGCCCGAGTACCCGTTGGCGAGGACAGCGACGACGTCGGCCGGGCTCACGAGGCCGGCGGCGACGCCGGGCTGCAGGCCGAGCGTGACGGCCGTGACGTTGCAGCCGGGCACCGCGATCCGGCGGGCGCCCGCCAGGTGGTCGCGCTGCGCGCCGGTGACCGCCCCCGCGCCGTCGGCGTGGAGCAGCTCGGGCAGACCGTAGGGCCAGGTGCCCGCGTGGGCCGAGCCGTAGTACTTCTCCCAGTCGGCGGCGGACGCGAGGCGGTGGTCGGCGCCGAGGTCGAGCACGAGCACGTCGTCGGGCAGCTGCGCGGCGATCTCGCCGGACGCGCCGTGCGGCAGGCCGAGCACGACGACGTCGTGGCCCGCGAGCGCCTCGGGCGTGGTCGGCTCGAGCACCCTGTCCGCGAGGGAACGCAGGTGCGGCTGCGTTGCGCCGAGCCGCGCGCCGGCGTTCGTGTGCGCCGTGAGCGTCCCGACCTCCAGCGCGGGGTGACGCGCCGCGAGGCGCAGGAACTCGCCCCCGGCGTACCCGGAGGCACCGGCGACGGCGACACGGAACGTGCGCGACTCAGTGCTGACCATATGCAGAACTATACATACCTATGCAGTGCGCCGGAACCTGCTTCTCGCGCCCCGGGCGCCGCGGGTCAGGCGACGAGCGGCAGGTACATGACGTGCAGACCCACGTAGCCGTGCGCCGGGCTGCGGAAGGCGCCCGGCACGGTGCCGACCACCTCGAAACCGAGCGCCCGCCACAGGCGCACCGCGACCTCGTTCGACTCCACCACCGCGTTGAACTGGATGCCGCGGAAGCCTTGCTCGCGGTGCCAGGCGACGACGTGCTCGCCGAGCGCCCGGCCCACCCCGAGCCCGCGCGCGGCGGGCGACACCATGAACGACGCCGTGCCCACGTGGTCGCCGTGGCCCGGCCGGTTCGGCCCCATCTTGGCCGTGCCCAGCAGCGTGCCGTCCGCAGCCTCCGCGACGACCGTCGCGCCCGGGGCGCGCTCCATCCAGATCTCCCGCGCCTGCTCGCTCGTGAGGTCCACCGGGTAGACGTACGTCTCGCCCTCACGCACCACCGCCTCGACGGTCGGCCACAGGGCGGGCCAGTCGTCCTCGGTCGCAGGACGGATCGTGAACGGTGCGCGGGTGTCTCGGGTCACAGGCGAAGCATAGGGTCGAGGCTGTGACCTCCCTCCCCACCGCTGTGCCCACCGCCATGCCCACCGCCATGCCCACCGCCATGCCCACCGTTGCGCTCGACGCGGGAGCCCTCCGGTGACGCCGGGCACCGCCGTCGAGCTCGCAAACTGGCGGCGGCGCGTCGCCGAGCTGTACGCCGCGGTCCGTGCCGCGCCCGACCCCGCGAGCGGGCACGCGACGTGGCGGGCGGGTCGCGACGCGCTCTTCCGCGACCACCCGCAGAGCCCGCTGCCGGCGGACGACCCGCTGCGGGCGACCGGGCTCCCGTCCTGGCCGTACGACGCCGCCCTGCGCTTCGAGGTGCCGCTGCGCCCGGCGCCGGCGGCGCGGCTGGAGCTCGACACGGGCGCGGACGGCACGACGACGATGGAGCGCGTCGGGGTGCTCGAGCTGCCCGGCGTGGGGACGCTCGACGCCTGGTGGCTCGCGCAGTACGGCGGCGGCCTGTTCGTCCCTCTGCGCGACGGCACCGCCGGGGACGAGACCTACGGCGGCGGGCGGTACCTGCTCGACACGGCGAAGGGCGCCGACCTCGGCGGGCACGACGGCCTCGTCGTGGTGGACCTCAATCTCGCCTACCACCCGTCGTGCCGCTACGACCCGGCGTGGACCTGCCCGCTCGCCCCGGCGGGCAACCGCGTCGACGTGCCGGTCCGCGCGGGCGAGAGGCTGGACGCGCCCCCGGCTGCGTAGGCTCGGACGCATGCACGCAGTCGTGGCCCGCGCGGCGGGTGGTCCCGAGGTCCTGGAGTACGTCGAGCAGCCCGACCCCGCGCCCGGCGCGGGCGAGCTGCTCGTCCGCGTCGCGGCGGCGGGGGTCAACTTCATCGACACCTACCGCCGGGCGGGCGTCTACCCGATGAGCTACCCGCACGTCGTGGGCGTCGAGGGGGCCGGGACGGTCGAGGCCCTCGGCGAGGGCGTGGAGGGCTTCGCCGTCGGCGACGAGGTGGCCTGGAACGAGGCGCCGGGGTCGTACGCCGAGCTCGCCGTCGTCCCCGCCGCGAACGCCGTGCGCGTCCCCGCGGGCCTCGATCTCGTCACGGCCGCCGCCCTGCCGCTGCAGGGGATGACGGCGCACTACCTCGTCGCGTCGACCTTCGAGGTCGGGCCGGGCCACGACGTCCTCCTCACCGCCGGGGCCGGCGGCGTCGGCCTGCTCGCCACCCAGCTCGCGGTCGCGCGCGGCGGGCGCGTCGTCACCACGGTGTCCTCGCCCGAGAAGGCGGCCCTGTCGTCGGCGGCCGGCGCGGCGCACACCGTCGACTACGCGGCGATGGACGACCTCGCGACCGAGCTGCCCGCCGTCGTGCGCGACCTCACCGACGGCCGCGGCGTGCACGTCGTGTACGACGGCGTGGGACGCGCCACGTTCGACGCGTCGCTCGCGTCGCTGCGGCCGCGCGGCACGCTCGTGCTGTTCGGCGGGGCGTCCGGCCAGGT
The DNA here is from genome assembly GCF_044389385.1 of Isoptericola sp. NPDC019571. NCBI lineage: Bacteria > Bacillati > Actinomycetota > Actinomycetes > Micrococcales > Promicromonosporaceae > Isoptericola > Isoptericola sp. NPDC019571. The sequence continues at coordinate 519,297 of NZ_JBIRXZ010000002.1, read as the reverse complement.
GCCGCCGTTCGACCCGCAGCGGCTGAACTCCGGCGGGTCGCTCTACCTCACCCGGCCGACCCTGGCGCACTACGTCCTCACCCGGGCCGAGCTCGAGTGGCGGGCGTCGGAGGTGCTCGGGGCGGCCGCCGAGGGAGACCTGGACGTCCGGATCGGCGAGCGGCTCCCGCTCGCCGACGCGGCGCAGGCGCACCGTGCCCTGGAGGGACGGGCCACGACGGGCAAGGTCCTCCTGGTCCCCTGAGCGAGGTCCCCTGAGCGGCGCCTCCCGGACGGTGCGCGGTCAGCCCGCCGTCGGGCTCGAGACGTGCCAGCGGTGCCCGTAGGGATCCACGACCCAGGCGCTGCGCCAGCCCTCCTCGGGCCCGTCGTCGACGCCCCGCTCCAGCCTGGCCCCGCCGCCGACGAGGTGCGCGACGAAGGCGTCGACGTCCTCGACCTCGATCGCCAGCGACACCGACCACCCGCCGAGCGTCGTGGGGCTGTGCACGCGCAGCTGCTCCCACTCGTCGGACAGGTAGATCGTCCGCCGCCGATCGCGAGCTCCGCGTGCCCGACGACGCCGTCGTCCTCGATCCGGAACCGCTCCTGCGCGCCGAAGGCCCGGCGGTAGTAGTCGATGGCGCCCGCCGCGCCGCGCACCGCGAGGTACGGCACGACCGTCGCGGAGGTCCGGTCGCCACGACCGGGCGGCGCGGGGGTGGTCTCGGCGTCCTCACCGGTGTCCATGACCCCAGCGTGGCGCGGCGAGAGAGCGCGCGCTAATCTCTTGATGTCAAGAGACTTGATATCGAGAGGATTTGTCATGGCCGACTGGTCCCCCTCCGCCTACCTGCGCTACACCGACGAGCGGTCGCGCCCCTTCGGCGAGCTCGTCGCACGCGTCGTGCGCGACCCGGCGAGCATCGTCGACCTCGGCTGCGGTCCCGGCCACCTCACCCCCGTGCTGCGCGAGCGGTGGCCGGGCGCCTCGTTCGTCGGCCTCGACGCCTCTCCCGCCATGATCGAGCGCGCCCGGGCCGCCGACCCCTCGGGGCGGTACGAGCTCGCCGACGTGCGCGACCACGCCGCCGGCCGCGGCCCCGACCCCGAGGCCGACCTGGTGATCAGCAACGCCACCCTGCAGTGGGTGCCCGGCCACCGCGAGCTGCTCCCCGCGCTCGCCGCGACGGCCCTGCAGACGTTCGCGTTCTCCGTGCCCGGCAACCACGACGCCCCCAGCCACCGGCTGCTGCGCGAGGTGGCGGGCCGCGAGCCCTACTCCGCCGCCGTCGGGACCGTGGAGCGCCGCGCTGTCGCCGACCCCGCGGAGTACCTCGAGATCCTCGCCGCGCCCGGCTGGTCGGTCGACACCTGGGAGACCACCTACACGCACGTGCTCGACGGCGCGGACCCCGTGCTGCGCTGGATCTCGGCCACGGGCGCCCAGCCGGTGCTGCACGCCCTCGACGCCCACGACGCCGCGCACGGCACGGCCCTGCGCGCGCGGTTCGACGCCGAGTTCGGGGCGGAGCTCCGCGCGGCCTATCCGCGGCGCCCGTTCGGCACCCCCCTGGCGTTCCGCCGCGTGTTCGCGGTCGCCACGCGAACGGCCTGACGGCGGCGGGCACGGACGGTCGTAGGCTCGCGCCGTGACCGACACCATCCACCCGATCCGCATCGGGGTCCAGCTCCAGCCGCAGCACGCCGACTACGCCCAGGTGCGCGACGCCGTCCGGCGCGCCGAGGACGCCGGCGTCGACGTGATCTTCAACTGGGACCACTTCTTCCCGCTCTCGGGCGACCCCGACGGCAAGCACTTCGAGTGCTGGACGATGCTCGGCGCCTGGGCCGAGCAGACCGAGCGCGTGCAGATCGGCGCCCTCGTCTCGTGCAACTCCTACCGCAACCCCGAGCTCCTCGCCGACATGGCCCGCACGGTCGACCACATCAGCGGAGGCCGGCTGATCCTCGGTGTCGGAGCGGGCTGGTTCGCCAAGGACTACGAGCAGTTCGGGTACGAGTTCGGCACGGCAGGCTCGCGCATCGCCGACCTGGGCGAGGCGCTCCCCCGCATCAAGGCGCGGCTCGCGGCCGGCAACCCCGCACCGACGCGCGAGATCCCGATCCTGATCGGCGGCGGGGGCGAGAAGAAGACGCTGCGCCTCGTGGCGGAGCACGCCGACGTCTGGCACTCCTTCGGCGATGTCGACACCCTGACGCGCAAGTCCGCGATCCTCGACGAGCACGGAGAGGCCGTCGGGCGCGACACCGCCGCGCTCGTGGAGCGCTCGGTCGGCGTGGGCGCCCCGCCGGAGGAGGTCGGGCAGAAGCTGCTCGACGCGGGCGCCACCCTGTTCACGATCGGCACGAGCGGGCCCGACTACGACCTGTCCCTCGTCGAGCAGTGGGTCCGCTGGCGCGACGAGCGCCGCTGACCTGCCCATCCGCTCCCGGCCGGGGTGCCAGGGTCAGCGCCCGGTGAGCACCTCGGCCAGCGGGTCGTCGTCCGCGGCCGGCTGCACGCGCAGCCGCCGTGCGGCGGGCGCCGTGGCCGCACGGGCCAGCCGGACCAGCGACTCCGGGGTGTCGTGCGAGGCGCGGACGAACCAGCCGGAGCAGGCGTCGAGGTCGCCGCGCGCGAACGCCGTCACCAGGTCGACGGTCCGCTCGACGGGCGTCCACTCCGTCCGCCCCTCGTGGGCGCGCATCGACCCCGTCATGTCCGTGCGCACGACGCCGGGGGCGACCTCCAGCACGCGCAGGCCACGGTCGTGGCCGGCGGCGTGCAGCCCGGCGCCGAGACGCATCAGCGCGGTCTTGCTCGCGTTGTAGGCGGTCGCGTCGGCGTTGTCGTGCGAGCCGGCACCGCTGTTGAGGTCGACGACCCGCCCGCCGCAGCGCGCCAGCATCCCCGGCACGACGTGCCGGGCCAGCAGGAACGGCCCGCGCACGTTCGTCTCGAGCACCGACCACCACTCGTCGGGGTCGGCCTCCCACAGCGGCACCTCGGCGTCGATGCGGCCGGCGCTGTTGACCAGCAGGTCCACGGAGCCCAGCCCGCCGTCGGCCGGGGACCCCTCCGCGACCCGCACGGCCACTGCCACCGCCGCGGCGTCGGCGACGTCCGCGGGCAGCTCGAGGGCCGTCCGGCCGAGGTCGCGCACCTCGCGCGCGACCTCGGCCAGGCGGGCGGCGTCCCGAGCGACGAGAGCGACGTCCAACCCGGCCCGCGCCAGCCCGAGCGCCACCGCGCGGCCGATGCCGCGGCTCGCCCCCGTGATCAGCGCGGTCCGGGCGGGCGGGGGCTCGACGGGCCCGGCCGGCGGTGCCGACTCAGCCACGCAGCACAGCCCCCACGCGCTCGGTCGCCGCGGCGACGACCCCCTCGCGGACGGCGCGCACGTCGTCGGCGGTCAGCGTGCGGTCGGCGGCGCGCAGCCGCACCGAGTAGGCGAGCGACTTCTTGCCCTCGCCCACCTGCTCGCCGGTGAACACGTCGAAGAGTCGCGCGTCCTCCAGCAGCGGGCCCGCGCCCGCGACGACGGCGGCGTGCACGGCGTCGGCGGTCACGTCCGCGTCGACGACGAACGCGAAGTCCTCCTTCGCCGCGGGGAACGCCGACACCGGCTCAGCCACGACCGGCACGCCCCCGCCGGCGGCGATCAGCGCGCCGAGGTCGAGCTCGAACGCCACCGCCCGGGCAGGCAGGCCCAGGGCCTCGACCACCTTCGGGTGCAGCTCGCCCGCGTGCCCGACGACGGCGCCGTCGGCCAGCGCCAGCGCCGCGCAGCGCCCGGGGTGCCACGGCATCGTGCCGGAGTCGGCCCGGACCGCGACCTCCGCTCCCGCCCGCTCCGCGACGAGGCGGGCGGCGTCGAGGGCGTCCGTCCAGTCGGCCGCGCGGCCGTCGCCCCACCAGCCGGCAGGCACCGCCCGGCCGGTGAGCACGCCCGCGACGTGCCGTGGCTGGTCCGGGACGGCGGAGACGAGCGCCGCCAGGTCGTCGTCGGACGGCCGCACGCCGACCGGCAGCTGCGGCGGCGCCGGAGTGCCCGGCGTCGGCCGCGTGACCAGGCCGATCTCGAAGACCGCCACGTCGGGCAGCCCGCGCGAGACGTTCCGCCGCGCGGTCTCGAGCAGTGTCGAGAGCAGGTCGGCGCGCAGGAACGGCCGGTCGTCGGCCAGCGGGTTGGCCAGGCGCAGCGTGGTACGGCGCACGTCCTCGTCGGGCAGGCCGAGCGCGTCGAGGTCCGCCTCGCCGACGAACGGGTAGGAGAGCACCTCGACGAGGCCCGCCTCCGCGAGCGCGCGCGCCACCGACCGGCGAGCCCGCTGCTCGGGCGTGAGGCCGCGACCGCCCGGGGCGGCCGGGAGCACGGACGGGATCTGGTCGTAGCCCGCGATCCGCACGACCTCCTCGACCAGCGCGGCCGGCTCGGTGAGGTCGGGGCGCCACGACGGCGGCGTCACGCGGACCGCGTCCACGCTCGCCCCGGCGACGGCGTCCGTCACGGTGCAGCCGATCTGCTCGAGGATGCCGACCACGGTGGCGCGGTCGTACTCCACGCCCGACAGGCGCGTCGGCAGGGTGACGTCCAGGCGCACCGGCTTGGCGGCGGTCGTGGTGTCGAGGTCGCTCACCGCGGCGTCCGCGGTGCCGCCGCCGAGCTCCACGAGCAGGTCGACCACGCGCTGCGCCGCGACGGCCGGCAGGCGCGGGTCCACGCCGCGCTCGAACCGCTTGGCGGCCTCGGACGGCAGCCGGTGCCGCCGCGCCGTGCGGGCCACGGTGATCGGGTCGAAGTGGGCCGCCTCGACGAGGACGTCCGTCGTCGTGGGGCTCACCTCCGACGACGCACCGCCCATGACGCCGGCCAGACCGAGCACGCGAGCGCCGCGCTCGCCCGCGGGCGAGTCGGTGATGAGCAGGTCCTCGGCGTCGAGCGCGCGGTCGGCGTCGTCGAGCGTCGTGATGCGCTCGCCGGGAGCCGCACGGCGGACGACGATCGGCGCCGCGACCTTGTCGAGGTCGTAGGCGTGCAGCGGCTGGCCCAGGTCGAGCATCACGTAGTTGGTGACGTCGACGGCCAGGGAGATGGACCGCATGCCCGAGCCCTCGAGGCGGCGCTTCATCCACGGCGGGGTGGGCGCGGCGGGGTCGATGCCGCGCACGACGCGCGTGACGAACCGGTCGCAGCCGACCTGCCCGTGGATCGGCGCCGAATCGTCGACCTCGACGACGAACCCGTCGGCCGTCGGAACGGGCGGGGGCGTGACGAGGTTCTGCGGCAGCCCGCGGTCGGTGAACCGCGCACCCGTGGAGTGGGCGTACTCGCGCGCCACGCCGCGGTAGCTGAACGCGTACCCGCGGTCCGGGGTCACGTTGATCTCGAGCACCTCGTCGCCGAGGCCGAGCAGGGCGATCGCGTCCTGGCCGGGCGTGAGGTCGGCGGCGTCGAAGCCCGCGCGCGTGAGCACGAGGATGCCGTCGTGGTCGTCCCCGATGCCGAGCTCGCGCACCGAGCAGATCATGCCGTCGGAGACGTGGCCGTAGGTCTTGCGCGCCGCGATGGCGAAGCCGCCGGGCAGCACGGTGCCCGGCAGCGACACGACGACGTAGTCCCCCACGCCGAAGTTGTGCGCGCCGCAGATGACGCCGCGAGCGCCGCCCGCGGGGACGTCGGCGTCGTCGACGCCCTTGATCTGTGTCGAGTTGTGCTCGGGGCCGACGTCGACCAGGCACCAGTTGACGGTCTTGCCGTTCTTCTGCGGCTCGGGGGTCTGCGCGAGCACGCGCCCGACGACGAGCGGGCCGGTGACCGCGGCGGGGTGGATCTCCTCCTCCTCCAGGCCGACCCTCACCAGCGCCGCCGCGAGCTGCTCCGTGGTGAGGTCCGCCGGCAGCTCGACGTGCTCGCCGAGCCAGTCAGTGACGATGCGGGGCATCAGATCTCCGTCCCGAACTGGGTGGAGAAGCGCACGTCGCCCTCCACGATGTCGTGCATGTCCGCGATCGAGTGGCGCAGCATCGCCGTCCGCTCGATGCCCATCCCGAACGCGAAGCCCTGGTACTCCTCGGGGTCGATCCCGGCCGCGCGCAGCACGTTCGGGTTGACCATGCCGCAGCCGCCCCACTCGATCCAGCCGGCGCCGCCCTTCTTCTGCGGGAACCACAGGTCCATCTCGGCGCTGGGCTCCGTGAACGGGAAGAAGCTCGGGCGCAGCCGCGTGCGCGCCTCCGGGCCGAACATGGCGCGCGCGAACGCGTCGAGGGTGCCCACGAGGTTCGCCATCGTCAGGCCCTTGTCGACCGCCAGGCCCTCGACCTGGTGGAAGACGGGCGTGTGCGTGGCGTCCAGCGCGTCGGTGCGGAACACCTTGCCCGGGCACGCGATGTACAGCGGCACGCCCCGCTCCAGCATCGAGCGCGACTGCACCGGCGACGTGTGCGTGCGCAGCACGAGGTTGGACGGCTTGTCCCCCTCGCCGGACACGTAGAACGTGTCCTGCATCTGCCGCGCGGGGTGGTCCGGGTCGAAGTTCAGCGCGTCGAAGTTGAACCACTCCGCCTCGACCTCGGGGCCGTCGGCGATCTCCCAGCCGAGGCCCACGAAGAAGTCGGCGATGCGCTCCTGCACCAGCTCGATCGGGTGCCGCGCCCCGACGGGACGGCGGTCGGTCGGCAGCGTGACGTCGACCGTCTCCTCGACGAGGACGCGTTCGTCGCGCTCGGCCTCGAGCTCGGCCTGGCGCGCGGCGATCGCCTGGTTCACGCGTCCGCGGCGCGGGCCGACGTTCTTGCCGGCGGCGGCCTTGTCCGGCCCCGGCAGTGCCCCGATGGCACGGTTGGCGAGCGCGAGCGGGCTCTTGTCCCCGGTCTGCGCGGTGCGGACCGTCTTCAGCTCGTCGAGGTCGCGCGCGGCGGCGACCGCGGCGAGGGCCTCGTCGACGGCGGAGTCGAGCGCCGCGACGTCCAGCGGGTCGGGGCTCTGCCGTTCGATGCCGGGTTCTGGGGTGGGTGCGGGCGTGGACATGCGTGCCTTCCTGAGAGGGGCCCTGCGAGGGGTGTGGGCGGCGGGGTCAGTTTATGTGCCCGCCCGGGCCGGTCAGGTCGGCGTCCGCGGTACCGCGCTCAGCGCGCGGGCGTCACCGGGGCCGGGTCCGTGGCGGGCCCGGTAAATCGGCGGTCGCGGCGTGTCACGCACCCATCATGGCACGGGCCGTCCCGTCCCGTCCCTGTCCGCCAGGGGGATCACGGCGACGTCCTCGTGCAGCGGGCCTCCCGACCGTCCCTCGCCGAGCCGGGACGCGACGACGTGCACGGCGCCGACCTCCCACGACGGGCCGCGGTACACGGCCAGCGCCCGCGCCCAGGGCACCAGGGGCGACGCCTCCGGCTCGCGTCCGCGCGGGCCGCGCGTCCCGCCGCGGGCGCCGTCGACCCTCCGCCGGCCGTCCACGGCCCGCAGGGTCGCGCGCGCGACCGTGAGGTGCGGCCGTCCCGACGTGCGGTCGGAGGCGGGCAGGCCCGCCACGCCGACGGCGGCGTCCTGCGCGTGCTCGCCGGCGCGCCGCAGGTCGTCGACCGACCCGGTCACACCGACCCAGAGCGTCCGCCCGCCGAAGGTGCCGCCGCCGCTCAGGGCCAGCGCGAACGGCGGCACGTCGGCCAGGGCGATCCCCAGCGCCTCGACGTAGTCCGGCACGGCACCGTCCGGCACCTCGCCGTGGAAGGCGAGGGTGACGTGGCGCTGCTCCGGCGCCACCCAGCGCAGGCCGCGGCCCGGGTCTGCGAGGGCCGCGCCGCTCACCCCGGCGAGGGCGAGCTCCAGGTGGTCGCCGGCGTCGGCGGAGGGGTACACGGCCGTGAACAGGCGCATCCGCGCATCGTGCCACGCCCCGGTGCGGCCCGCCCCGGGCGGCGTGAGGCGTCAGCGCTGCGCGCGCCCGCTCGCGTAAAGACACACCGTGGCGGCGGTGGCCAGGTTGAGCGACTCCGCGCGGCCGCGGATCGGCACGCGCACGACGGCGTCCGCCAGCGCGCGGTCGGCCTCGGGCAGGCCCCACGCCTCGTTGCCGAAGACCCATGCGGTCGAGCCCGCCAGGTCCGGCTGCCCGGCGTCGACGGCCGGGTCGCCTGCCACGTCGAGCAGGTCGTCGAGGTCGTGCTCGCCCGTGCCGTCGGCGGCGAGGACGACGCAGCCCGCGGCGCGGACGACGGCGACGGCGTCGGCCAGGGGCAGGCCCGTGACCACGGGCAGGTGGAAGAGAGAGCCGGCGGTGGAGCGCACCACCTTGGGGTTGTGGACGTCCACGCTCTCGCCGGCGAGGACCACGAGGTCCGCGCCCGCTGCATCGGCCGCGCGGATCACCGTGCCGGCGTTGCCGGGGTCGCGGACGTTCGCGAGCACCGCGACGAGCAGCGGCCGCGAGGTGACGCCGGCCAGGGCGTCGTCGAGGCCGAGGGCGGTGGTGCGCACCACCGCGAGCACGCCCTGCGCGTCCGGGCTCATCGCCTCGAGCACCTCGGCCGTGCCGACGTGCAGGTGCAGCCCGGCGCCGCGCGCCGCGTCGACGATCTCGGTGTAGCGCTCCGCGGCGGCGGGCGTGAGGTAGACGTCCCGGACGCCGGCGGCCGCGTGGCGCACGGCCTCACGCACGCCCTGGGGCCCTTCGACGAGGAACTGTCCGTGCCGGGAACGCGCAGGACGCCCGGACAGCGCCCTGACCTGCTTGACCCGGTCCGCCCGCGGGTTCGCGAGCGTCACGTCGGGGATGCCTGAGATCATGCGCGGCATCGACAGGTCGGGGGTGTCCGGGCGTCCGGGGTGCTGAGCGGGGTGGCTCAGGCGGCCTTCGGCGCGTTGACGTCGGCCGGCAGCGCGTCCTTGGCGACCTGGACGAGCGCGTTGAACGCCGCCACGTCGTTGACCGCGAGCTCGGCGAGCATGCGGCGGTCGACCTCGACACCAGCAGCCTTGAGGCCCTGGATGAGGCGGTTGTAGGTCAGACCCTGCGCGCGGGACGCAGCGTTGATGCGCTGGATCCACAGCTTGCGGAAGTCGCCCTTCTTCGCCTTGCGGTCGCGGTACGAGTAGACGAGGGAGTGGGTGACCTGCTCCTTCGCCTTCCGGTACAGGCGCGAACGCTGGCCGCGGTAGCCGCTGGCGCGCTCGAGGGTCGTACGGCGCTTCTTGTGGGCGTTGACCGCCCGCTTCACGCGTGCCACGTGATGCTCCTTGCAGTGTCGGGGCCGGAAGTGGACCCGGCGGTCGTGGGTCCCGGTGGTGTCACCGGAATCAGCGGACCGCCGAGGGCGTCACTTGCCGAGCAGCTTCTTGATGGTCTTGACGTCGGCGGCCGAGACCACCTGGTCCTGGGCCAGACGACGCGTGCGGCGGCTGGACTTGTGCTCGAGGTAGTGGCGAGCGTTCGTCTGCTCCCGCATGATCTTGCCGCTGCCGGTGACCCGGAAGCGCTTCTTGGCGCCGGAGTGCGTCTTGTTCTTCGGCATGACTGCCGTCTCTCCTCGTGTCGGTCACCCGCCGGGTGGCGGGGACGTGGTGCGGACCGGGGCCGGCGAGCGGCCCGGTGCCAGATGGACGTTGCGGTGCGGCCTCAGCGACCTGCGCGGGGGCTCGGCTTCGGACGCGGCGCCGGCGGCCGCGGGGTGGCGGGCTTCGGCGTCGCGGGCTTCGGCGTCGCCGCGGCGGGCTTCGCCGGGGTCGCAGGCTTCGGGGCCGCAGCCGGCTTGGCCGGCGCGGAGGCAGGCTTCGACGCGGCCGCAGGCTTCGACGTCGCGGGCTTCGACGTCGCGGGCTTCGACGCGGCGGCCGGCGCTGCGGCGGGCTTCGTCTCGGCAGGCTTCGTCTCGGCAGGCTTCGTCTCGGCAGGCTTGGTCTCGGCAGGCTTCGTCTCGGCGCGCGGGGCGGGCGCCGGCTGCGCGGCCTCGGGGGCCGGAGCCTCCTGCGCCTCGACCTCGGGCTCGGTCGGCTCGGGCTCCGGCGTCGGCTGCGCCGGCGCGGCCTGGGCGCGGGCCTCGGCCTTGACCTCGGACTTGGTCTTGCGCTGCGCGTTGATCTCGCTGGACCGCTTGCGCTGCTCGACCTTGGCGTCGGCCTTCTTCTTCACCGGGCCGAGCACCATGGTCATGTTGCGGCCGTCCTGCTTCGGCATCGACTCGACGAAGCCGAGGTCCGAGACGTCCTCCGCGAGCCGCTGCAGCAGACGCACGCCCATCTCGGGGCGCGACTGCTCACGACCGCGGAACATGATCATGACCTTGACCTTGTCGCCGGCCTCCAGGAAGCGGACGACGTGGCCCTTCTTGGTGCCGTAGTCGTGCGGGTCGATCTTCAGGCGGAACCGGATCTCCTTGAGGACCGTGTTCGCCTGGTTGCGCCGCGCCTCGCGCGCCTTCATGTCCGACTCGTACTTGAACTTGCCGTAGTCCATGAGCTTGGCGACGGGCGGACGGGCGTCCGGGGCCACCTCGACGAGGTCGAGGTCGGCGTCCTGGGCAAGCTTCAGGGCGACTCCCGTGGCGACCACGCCGACCTGCTCCCCGCCCGGGCCGATGAGTCGGACCTCGGGGACGCGGATCCGATCGTTGATGCGAGGCTCGCTGATGGTGATGCTCCTAAACTCGTCGGTAGACCGCCAGGGACGGGAAAGGCCCCCGACCTGAGCACAGGTGGAGGCCATCTACCGACGCCGGGGCGCGAGCGCTCCGACGACCGAGGCGGACGCCCACGAGAGGCGTCCGACCGGGACCCGGCCCCTGTCGGCGCCCGGGGCGCTCGGTCGGTGCTCGGGTGGGATGAGATCCACTTGATGCACCTGGGCCCCGCGGCCGCTCCGTGGAGCGACGCGCTGACGGACCCAGGTCGGTCAGCTGTCAAGGCTAGCACGGGATCGGCGCCGGGCCGGCCGGTGTGGCGAGCGTCTCGACCGCCCACGTCGCGACCTTTACTGGAATCGTTCCAGAAAGTGTGCCAGGGTCGCGGCCATGACCACGGCGAGCACGGACGAGACGTTGCTGAGGGAGCGGGGCCTGCGCGTCACCGGTTCCCGGCTCGCCGTCCTGCGCGCGCTCTCCGAGCACCAGCACGCCACCGCGGACGACGTCGTGCGCGCGGTGCGGGCCGACCTCGGCTCGGTGTCCGTGCAGGCCGTCTACGACTGCCTGCACGCGCTCACCTCGTCCGGCCTCCTGCGTCGCATGGAGCCGGCCGGGCACCCCGCGCGCTACGAGCGGCGCACGGGCGACAACCACCACCACGTGGTGTGCCGCTCGTGCGGTGCCGTCGCCGACGTCGACTGCACCGTGGGGCACGCGCCCTGCCTGACGCCGAGCGCGTCCCACGGGTTCGCCGTCGACCTCGCCGAGGTCACGTTCTGGGGCCTGTGCCCCGACTGTGCCGAGGGTTCCGCCGCCGACCCCGTCCCGGTGGCCGGCCCCGGCACGACCTTCTGAACCGGAACCCCCCTGAGAAAGGACGTCATCACATGACGACGCCGTTCACGACGACGCAGACCGGCACCCCGGTCGCGAGCGACGCGCAGTCCCTCACGCTGGGTGCGGACGGGCCCACCGTCCTCCACGACCGCTACCTGGTCGAGAAGCTCGCCTCCTTCAACCGCGAGCGCGTGCCGGAGCGCAACCCGCACGCCAAGGGCGGCGGCGCGTTCGGCGAGCTCGTCGTCACGGAGGACGTCTCGCAGTACACCCGCGCGGCCGTCTTCCAGAAGGGCGCGAAGAGCGAGACGCTGCTGCGCTTCTCGTCCGTCGCGGGCGAGCAGGGCTCCCCCGACACCTGGCGCGACGTGCGCGGCTTCTCGCTGCGCTTCTACACGACCGAGGGCAACCTCGACATCGTCGGCAACAACACCCCGGTCTTCTTCCTGCGCGACGCGATGAAGTTCCCGGACTTCATCCACTCCCAGAAGCGCCTCGGCGCCTCCGGCCTGCGCGACGCCGACATGCAGTGGGACTTCTGGACCCTCTCCCCCGAGTCGGCCCACCAGGTCACCTACGTCATGGGCGACCGCGGCCTGTCGAAGTCGTGGCGCCACCTCAACGGCTACGGCTCGCACACGTACCAGTGGGTCAACGCCGAGGGCGAGCGCTTCTGGGTGCAGTACCACTTCATCTCCCGGCAGGGCGTGGAGCACATGTCGTCCGAGGACGCCGAGCGGATCGCCGGCGAGGACGCGGACTACTACCGCCGCGACCTGTACGAGGCCATCGAGCGCGGCGAGCACCCCTCGTGGGAGGTCAAGGTGCAGGTCATGCCCTACGAGGACGCCAAGACCTACCGCTTCAACCCGTTCGACATGACCAAGGTCTGGCCGCACGCGGACTACCCGCTGATCAAGGTCGGCACGTTCACGCTGAACCGGAACCCGAAGAACTTCTTCGCGGAGATCGAGCAGGCAGCGTTCTCGCCGGGCAACCAGGTGCCGGGTACCGGCATCTCGCCCGACAAGATGCTCATGGCCCGCGTCTTCTCCTACCCGGACGCGCAGCGCTACCGCATCGGCACCAACTACAACCAGCTGCCGGTGAACCAGCCGCACGCCGCCCCGGTCGCGAACTACATGCACCAGGGCAACATGCAGTACCAGTTCAACGGCCCCGAGCACCGCGTCTACACGCCGAACTCGTTCGGCACCCAGGGCGGCTCCGTGGCCGACCCGGCGCGCGGCGTCGAGTCCTCGTGGGAGTCGGACGGCGAGCTCGTGCGCGCCGCGCAGACCCTGCACGCCGAGGACGACGACTTCGGCCAGGCGGGCACGCTGTACCGCGAGGTCTTCGACGACGGTGCCAAGGCGCGCTTCCTCGAGACCCTCACGGGCCAGGGCCTCGCCATCACGATCGACGAGATCCGCGAGCGGTTCTTTCAGTACTGGACGAACGTGGACGCCGAGCTCGGCGCCAAGCTCCGCGCCGAGGTGTCCGCGGGTCACGTGCCCTCGCCGGCCGCCGCCGGCTCGGGCCCGGACGTCGAGCCCGTCGGGATCTGACAGGGCGGGCGACGGGCCCTCCGCCGTCGCCCGCACACCGAGGCCGGGCCCCCCGCGGGGCCCGGCCTCGGCCGTCCCCGCGGGGCCGTCGCGGTCCCGCCCGATGCGAAGATGGACCCCATGAGCACCTCGCCCGACGCCTCGTCCCCCGCTACCACGACCACGAGCCCCTCCGCTGCCGACGACGCCACCCGTGACATCGCCGACGTCGCCGCGGTCGAGGTCATCACCGCCGCGGCCGTGCACCTCATGAGCGCCGCCGCCGTGAAGTGCGGGCTGGCGGAGGACGCCGACGCCCAGGGGCACCTGGACCTCGACGAGGCCCGCAAGCTGATCACCGCGCTGGCCGCGCTCGTCACCGCGAGCGCCCCCGACATCGGCAACCAGCACGCGCGCTCGCTGCGCGACGGGCTGAAGTCCCTGCAGCTCGCGTTCCGCGAGGCGTCGGTCGTGCCGGACGCGCCCGGCGAGGGCCCCGGCGAGAAGTTCACGGGCTCCGTCGTCTGAGATGTCCGCCCCGTCCGCCTGGCCGCCGCCCCCGGACCGCCCGCCGCCCCCGCCGGAGGCCGGCGCACCCGCCCGTCGCCGCGGCCGCCGCACGGCCGTGGTCGTCCTGGCCGTGCTGCTGGCCGGGGCGCTCGGCATCGGCGCGTACCTGTGGGTGACCACCGCGCGCTGGCAGGCGCACAGCGCGGCCTGGGAGGACGAGGCGCGGGGGTACGCCGACCGGGTGGCGTCCCTCGACGCCGAGCTCGACGCCACCGACGCCGAGCTCGTCGCGGCCCGCGAGCAGCTCGCCACCGCGACGGCTCGCATCACCGACCTCGCCAACGAAAAGGCCCAGCTCGGCGACGAGAACGTCGCCTCGCAGCAGTACCTCGACTACCAGCGGCGCGTGAGCGAGGCGGCCGGCGTCGTGACCACGGCGCTCGGCGACTGCGTCGACGCCCAGTCGCAGCTCATCACGTACCTCGAGGACCGCGGCTCCTACGACGCGAAGGACCTCGACCGGTTCGCCTCGGACGTCGAGACCCTGTGCCGGCAGGCCTCGAAGGCGAACGACCAGCTCGAGCAGGAGCTCGAGCCGTGACCCGACCGGGCCGCTCGCGGGGCCTGCGCCCGGCGCCGGCCCTCCTCCTCGCCGCGACGCTCGCCGGCTGCGGGGTGCTTCCCTCGCTGCCGCCCGCGGTGCCGGACGACGTCGTCCCCACGCGCGTCGCGCCGTCGGCTCCCGCGTCGCTCGCGCCCGACGGCGCGGAGGGCCTGTCCCCCGACGGCTTCGACGCCGTGCAGCGCATGGCCGTGCGCATCCGGAACGTGGGCTGCGACGGGCTGTCGACCGGGTCGGGGTTCGCCGTCGACGAGCACACGCTCGTCACCAACCGGCACGTCGTGGCCGACTCGGAGTCGCTGGAGGTCAGCACCTACGACGGGCGCGACCTCGAGGTCTCCGCCGCGGGCAGCGCGGCGCTGGCCGATCTCGCCCTGGTGCGCACCACGGATCCGCTGCCCAGCCATCCCACGCTCGCGGACGCCGACCCGCGGCCCGGTGACGCCGTCTCGGTGGTCGGCTACCCCGAGGGAGGCGAGCTGACGATCACCGCCGGCGAGGTCATCGGACCGACCACCGACCCGCTCCACGAGAACCTCGGCGAGGTGCTGCTCACCGACGCCCCGGTCGAGCCGGGCTCGTCGGGGTCGGCGGCGCTCGACGAGCAGGGCCGGGTGATCGGCGTCGTGTACGCGAAGACCTCCGACGGCCGCTCGCTGCTGGTGCCGCTGTCGACCCTGGAGCGGCTGCTGGACGACGCCGACGGGTTCCGAGCGCTGCCGCCGTGCGCCCAGCCGTCCGGGCAGCCTTCCGACGGCGGCCCCGCCGCGACGCCGACGCGCTAGGAGGCGCGGGTCAGCGCGCCGCGCCCACCCGCAGCTCGAGCGAGTCCACGCGGGCCGAGATCACCGTCGAGGCGCCGAGGCGGGCGTTCACCTGCGCGAGCACGCGGTCCAGCCCCGCCCGGTCCAGGCCCGGGTCGAGGGCGAGCACGACGGCGACCTCGGCGCGGCGCCCGCGCTCGGCGTGCGCGCGCACCACGTGCTGCACCGGCGCGGCGGCGTCCGCGACCGCCGCGGCGACGTCCGGTTCCACCTCGAGCGCGCCGTCCGGGCCCGCGGGGACGAGCGCCGGGCGCCACTCCTCGCCCTGGGCGAGCGCCCAGACCGCCGGCCGGGGCACGAGGGCGGTCGCCGGCCCGGCCGGGTCCACGACCAGCAGCGACCAGTCCTCGCTCACCGCCGAGAGGGCGGCACGGGCGGCCTCGACCGGGACCGGGCGGGCGTCGGCGCGCCACGCCGTCATCGCGTCGACCGACGTGAAGACGGGGAGCGCCCGGCGACCGTCGGGCGCCTCGATGGCCACCACGCCGGCCGCGGCCTCCTTGTCGACGTGCAGCTCCTGCGTGCCGCCGGCCGTCTCGTGCTCGACCACGTCGGCGACGGCGAGCTCCGCGAGGACGGGCACGAGCACCCGGGTGACGGCGAGGCGCCGCACGACGTCCTCCAGCGACCCGGTGCCTGCGGCGTGCGCGCTCAGCAGCGCGGCGAGCTCGGCGTCGGCCGAGCCGTCGTCGCCCGCGAACTGCGACGTCGGCTGGATCGATTTCAGGTGCCCCGGCAGGGCACGGCCACCCTCGGCCGTCACGGCCGACCCGCCACGTCGAGGGCCTCGGGCAGCGTGAACGCCCCGGCGTACAGGGCCTTGCCCACCACGGCCCCCTCGACGCCGTCCGGCACCAGGGCGCGCAGGGCCTCCAGGTCGGCGAGGGACGAGATCCCGCCCGACGCGACCACCTTCGCCGGGGTGCGCGAGGCGACCTCCCGCAGCAGGTCGACGTTCGGGCCGCGCAGCGTGCCGTCCTTGGTGACGTCCGTGACGACGTACCGGGAGCAGCCGGCGTCGTCCAGGCGGGCGAGCACCTCCCACAGGTCGCCGCCCTCCTGGGTCCAGCCGCGGGCGGCGAGCGTCGTGCCGCGCACGTCGAGGCCGACGGCGACGGCGTCGCCGTGCTCGGCGATGACCCGCGCCGTCCACTCCGGGTCCTCGAGGGCGGCGGTGCCGATGTTGACGCGGCGCGCGCCCGTGGCGAGGGCGCGCTCGAGCGAGGCGTCGTCACGGATGCCGCCCGACAGCTCCACCTGGACGTCGAGCTCGGCCACGACCTGCGCGAGCAGGTCGGCGTTCGAGCCACGACCGAACGCCGCGTCGAGGTCCACGAGGTGGATCCACTCGGCGCCGCCCGCCTGCCAGTCGCGGGCGGCGGCCAGCGGGTCGCCGTAGGACGTCTCGGAGCCTGCCTCCCCCTGCACGAGGCGGACGGCCTGGCCGTCGGCGACGTCGACGGCGGGCAGCAGCACGAGGCGGTCGGTCATCAGGGTGTCTCCAGGTTCTACGACTGCGGGTTCTGGACGGCGGGTTCTGGACGGCGGGTTCGGGTGCGGCGGTGATCGGGCCGACGACGCTCAGAGCGAGCGGACCCAGTTCTCGAGCAGGGTCGCGCCGGCGTCGCCGGACTTCTCGGGGTGGAACTGCGTGGCGGCGAGCGGTCCGCTCTCGACGGCGGCGACGAACCGGGCCTCGGAGCCAGGCGCGCCGTGCCGCGCCCAGGTGACCAGCGGTGGCGTGTAGCGCGGGTCCGCGTCGCCGTCGTGCCCCTGCGTGAACTGCTGCGCCGCGTACGAGTGCACGAAGTAGAACCGCTCGTGCTCCACCCCCGCGAAGAGGCGGGAGCCCTCGGGGGTCTCCACGGGCGACCAGCCCATGTGGGGCACCACCGGGGCGTCGAGGCGCTCGACGACGCCGGGCCACTCGCCCAGGCCCTCCGCCCGCTCCCCGTGCTCCACACCGGCGTCGAACATGACCTGCATGCCGACGCAGATGCCCAGCACGGGGCGCCCACCGGCGAGGCGCCGGTCGATCACCTGGTCGCCCCGGACGGCGCGGAGCCCGGCCATGCAGGCGGCGAACGCGCCGACGCCCGGCACCACCAGCCCGTCGGCCTCCGCGGCCCGCGTCAGGTCCGCGGTGAGCTCGACGTGGGCCCCCACCCGCTCGAGGGCTCGCACGGCCGAGCGGACGTTGCCGAAGCCGTAGTCGAGCACCACGACGTGGGAACGCCCGTCCGCGCGGGCGGGCGTCGGCGCGGGGTTGAGGTCGGCCGCCGCGCCGCCGTGCGGCAGCAGCGGCGTGATCCCCGCGGCCTCCTGGGCCGCGGCGATCCGCTCCCGGTCGGGCGTGCTGGGCGTGTCGGTGGGCGTGTCCGGCATGCGTCTCCCCTACTGCTTCTTGCGTGCCTTGCGCGCGGCGCCGGTGAGCATCCGCATCGCCTTGAAGCGGCCGATGCTCGACGACGGCACGACGCCCGGCAGGTCGGCGACCGTGAGCTGACCGGTGACGAGGTCCTCGAGGGCCTCCGGAGCGCCACCCAGCACGAGGCCCGGCGGAAGCTCGCCCTCGGCCTCGCCGTCGGCGTAGCGCACGCAGGTGAGCTGCTCGCCCTGGCGGGTCACGAGGACGAGGGGCACCCCCGCCACGAGCTTCGAGATCGCGGCGGCGGCCCGGGCGGGCGCGCCGTCGCTCGTGTCGCGCAGGATCGCGAGCGCGCCGACCGGGGTCGGCGCGGCGTCGACGTCGAGCTCGGCGAGCGAGCACGCGGCCGCCAGGGGCTCGGCGCCCGCGATCTGGGTGATGAGGACCGCCAGCTCGGGGTCCGCGGAGGCGCCGTCGAGGCCCGACAGGTCGTCGGGGATCTCGAAGCCCTCGGGCAGGTCGTCCGGCAGGTCCGGCTGCGGGTCGGGGTGCCGGTCGGGATCGGTGGTCATGCGGCTACAGCGCACCCTTCGTGGACGGGACGCCCTCGACGCGCGGGTCGGGGGCGACGGCGGCGCGCAGCGCACGGGCGAGCGCCTTGAACTGGGCCTCGACGATGTGGTGCGGGTCGCGGCCCGCGAGGACCCGCACGTGCAGGCAGATGCCGGCGTGATGGGCGATCGACTCGAGCACGTGCCGGGTGAGCGACCCGGTGAAGTGTCCGCCGATGAGGTGGTACTCCTGCCCCTCCGGCTCCCCCGAGTGCACGAGGTACGGGCGTCCCGAGACGTCGACGACCGCGAGCGCGAGCGCCTCGTCGAGGGGCACGGTCGCGTCGCCGTAGCGGGAGATGCCGCGCTTGTCGCCGAGCGCCTCGCGCAGCGCCTCCCCGAGCACGATGGCGACGTCCTCGACGGTGTGGTGCGCGTCGATGTGGGTGTCGCCGGTCGCCCGCACGGTGAGGTCGATCAGCGAGTGCTTGCCGAGCGCGGTGAGCATGTGGTCGTAGAACGGCACGGTGGTCGAGATCTCCGTGCGCCCCGTGCCGTCCAGGTCCAGCTCGACGACGACGCTCGACTCGCTCGTCGTGCGCTCCACGCGGGCCGTGCGGTGCTGCATCAGTCCTCCTTCTCGGGCGCCGCGGCGCCGGTGACCGTCTCGCTGACGACCTCGATGAACGCCGACCGGAACGCGGCGTTCTCGTCGGGCGTGCCGACCGAGACGCGCAGCCAGCCCTCGGGCCCGGTCTCGCGGATGAGCACCCCGCGGTCCAGCAGGCCCTGCCAGACGGCGTGCCGGTCGCCGAACATGCCGAACAGCACGAAGTTCGCGTCGGAGTCCGCCACCTGCAGCGGGCGACCGTCGACCTCCTGCGCACGCAGCCAGGCCACCAGTGCGTCGCGCTCGTCGCGCAGGTCGCGCACCTGCGCCCGCAGCTCGTCGTGGTGCGCCAGCGCGCCCCGCGCGGCCGCCTGCGTGACGGCCGACAGGTGGTAGGGCAGCCGGACGACGCGCAGGGCGTCCACGAGCCCGGTGGACGCGGCCAGGTAGCCGAGCCGCAGCCCCGCCGCGGCGAAGGCCTTCGACATCGTGCGCGAGACCGCGAGGTGCGGGTGCGCACCGAGCAACTCGAGGGCCGACGGCGTGCCGGGGCGACGGAACTCCGCGTAGGCCTCGTCGACCACGACGACGGCGCCGGCGCGGCGGCCGTCGCGCTCGGGGGCGTCGGGCACCTCGACCTTCGCCGCGGCGTCCAGGACCGCCTCCACCGTCGCGAGCGGCAGCGCCGTACCGGTCGGGTTGTTCGGGCTGGCGAGGAGGATCACGGAGGGCCGGACCTCCGCGATCGTCGCGACCGCGTGGTCGACGTCGAGCGTGAAGTCGCTCTCGCGGCGGCCGGTGACCCACCGCGTGTGCGTGTCCCGCGCGTACTCCGGGTACATCGAGTAGGTCGGCGCGAAGGACAGCGCGGTGCGGCCCGGGCCGCCGAACGCCTGCAGCAGGTGCAGCATGACCTCGTTGGAGCCGTTGGCGGCCCAGACCTGGTCGGGCGCGACCCGTACCCCGGACTCGAGCGCCAGGTAATCCGCCAGGTCGCCGCGCAGGGCCGTGAAGTCACGGTCGGGGTAGCGGTTGAGCCCGCGCGCCGCGTCGGCGACATGGCGGGCGATCGTCGCGACGACCGCCTCCGACGGGGCGTACGGGTTCTCGTTGACGTTCAGCCGCACGGGCACGTCGAGCTGCGGGGCGCCGTAGGGCACCTCGGCCGCGAGCTCGGGACGCAGCGGCAGCCGCGCGCCGTCGACGCCGCCCGCGGGTGCGGCGGCGGACAGGGGGGTGGTCACCGAGCCAGTCTACGGAACCGCGGGAGCCCCCGGTGGCGGCGTCCGTCCCTCGACCTCGTGCCCGCGCCGCCGGCGGACCGGCCGCGTGGGTCGCCTGCCGACCTGGCCCCCAGGACCACTTTGTGAAGGATTGCACATGTCGAGAACGGCCTGGTTCCGCGCCTTGTGACAGCCTTCACAAGGCTTCAGGGCTGCGACGCGGGCGCATCGTGCCTACCGTCGAGGTATCAGCAGTTCGTTCGTGTGGGCCGCGCCGAGCGGCCCGTGAGAGGGAGAAGCAGATGAGCACCATGCAGGCCGCGGTCGTCCACTCGTTCACCGAGCCCCTGTCCGTCGAGGACCGCGAGATCCCGACGCCCGGGCCGCACGAGGCCCTGGTCAAGGTCGACTACACCGGCGTGTGCCACACCGACCTGCACGCCGCGCACGGCGACTGGCCGGTCAAGCCGGCCCCGCCGTTCGTCCCGGGCCACGAGGGCGTCGGGCACGTCGTCGCCGTCGGGGACCAGGTGACCCGCGTCAAGGTCGGCGACACGGTCGGCAACGCCTGGCTGTGGAGCGCCTGCGGCGAGTGCGAGTACTGCGAGACCGGGTGGGAGACCCTCTGCCCGGACCAGAAGAACGGCGGCTACTCCGTCGACGGCTCGTTCGGCCAGTACATGCTCGTCGACGCGCGGTACGCGCCGATCGTCCCCGAGGGCGTGGACCTGTCCGCCGTCGGGCCGATCCTGTGCGCCGGCGTCACCGTCTACAAGGGCCTCAAGGTCACCGACACGAAGCCCGGCGAGTGGGTGCTGATCTCCGGCATCGGCGGCCTCGGCCACATCGCCGTGCAGTACGCGGTCGCCATGGGCCGCCGCGTCGCCGCGGTCGACGTCGACGACGCCAAGCTCGAGCTGGCGCGCCGGCACGGCGCCGAGGTGACCGTGAACGCTGCCACCTCCCCCGACGCCGCGTCCGAGCTGCAGGAGAAGACCGGCGGCGGCGTGCACGGCGCGCTCGTGACGGCCGTCAACGCCCACGCGTTCCCGCAGGCCGTCGGCGCGCTGCGCCGCGGCGGCACCGTCTCGCTCGTCGGCCTGCCGCCGGAGAAGTTCCCGCTGGACATCTTCACCACGGTCCTGTTCGGGCTCACCGTGCGGGGCTCGATCGTCGGCACGCGCAAGGACATGGCGGAGGCGCTCGACTTCTTCGCCCGCGGCAAGGTCGACCCGACCTACACCGTGCGCCCCCTCGGCGACATCAACGCGATCTTCGACGAGATGATCGCGGGGCGCATCGACGGCCGCGTCGTCATGGACATGCGGAGCTGACGTCACCGCGGCGGACGGCAAGCCCGGCGGCACGTGCCGCCGGGCCCCGCCGGTGAGCAACCGTGCGTGCGCCCGTCACGCGAGCACGACGTCCTCCCCCGAGACCTCGACCTGGATCGCCGGGAGCGGCTCGGGCGCCGGCCCGCCGAGGACGGCGGCGTCCGTCAGCGCGTAGCGCGACTGATGGCACGGGCACAGCAGCTCGCCCTCGCCGGGCGCGACCGTGCAGCCCGCGTGCGTGCAGATCGCGCTGAACGCATGCACCTCGCCCTGGGTCGGCTGGGTCACGAGCACGTCCTGGCCCTCGACCTTCGCGGCGACGGCGCCGCCCACCGGGACGTCGGCGAGCGCGACCACGACGGTGCCCGCCCCCGCCGCGCTCGCAGAGGCCGCCGCCTCCTGCGGCGTCGGCTTCTGCTCGGCGCAGGCGGCGAGCACCCCGGCGCCGGCGATCGCGCCTGCGGCCGCGCCCGTGCCGCGCAGCAGCTGTCGCCGGGTCGGGCCGCAGTCGCAGGCCGCCCTGTCGAGCGCACCCTTCGCCTGGGGCACGTCGGGCACGTCCGGCACGGTCGGCACGGTCGGGTGGGTCGACGGACTGATCGTCATGGCGCCTCCGGTGGGTCGGGCCCCGGCCCGCCGGACGCTTCCGCTGACGGCACCACCGAGGAGTGGGAGCATCATCATCATGGACACGTCCCACGGCGCGGTGCCACCTCGGCCGCGGTCCCAGAGCCCGGCCCGACCGCCCGCGGCGCGCGGCTGGCGGCTGGCCGCCGCGCTCGCGGTCCTGGTCTCGGCCGTCGTCCACGTCGTGCTGTACGTCGACGGCTACGACACCATCGCCGTCGTCGGCCCTCTCTTCCTCCTCAACGCCGTGGCCGGGGTCGTGCTGGCCGCGCTGCTGGTCGTCTGGCGGCACTGGCTGCCGCTGGTCGGAGGGATCGGCTTCGGCGGCCTGACCCTGCTGGCGTTCGTGCTGTCGACGACGGTCGGCTTCTACGGCGTCAACGAGACGTTCGCGGGCACCACCGAGATCGTCGCCGCGGCGGCCGAGGTGGTCGCGGTGGTGGCGTCGGCCGTGGCGCTCCTGCGGGAGTACGTGCGCTGACGGGCCTGTGGAGGGCGGGCCGACGTCGTCGGCGGCGCCCCCTACGATCGAGGACGTGAGCCACCCCGACGACCCGTACGCCGACCTCGTGTTCGACCCGACGGACGAGGACGTCCCGCCGCCTGACGACCAGGCGCCCGAGCGCGAGCCCGAGAACGAGCACGGCGCCCCGCCCTCGGCCCCGTCTCCCGCGATCCCGACGGACGCCCCGGGGCCCGACGCAGCCAAGCGGGCGAAGCTCGCGATGCTCCGCGGCCTGCTCGACAGCGCGGGCGAGGGCGGCGGCACGCTGCGCGAGCAGGCCGAGGAGGCGCTGCGCGCGCTCGTCGGCCGGGAGGACGCCGCGTTGCGCGAGGACCAGTGGCGCGCGATCGAGGCCCTGGTCGCGTTCCGCCGTCGTGCGCTCGTCGTGCAGCGCACCGGGTGGGGCAAGTCCGCCGTGTACTTCGTCGCCACGTCGCTGCTGCGGTCCCGGGGAGCGGGGCCCACCGTCATCGTCTCGCCGCTCCTGGCACTCATGCGCGACCAGATCGCGGCGGCGGCGCGTGCCGGGATCCGCGCCGTGACGATCAACTCGTCGAACGTCACCGAGTGGGACCAGGTGCACGCGGCCATCGCGGCCGGCGAGGTGGACGTGCTGCTGTGCTCGCCCGAGCGCCTCAACAACCCGGCGTTCCGCGACGAGGTGCTCCCCCGCCTCGCGGCCGACGCCGGCCTCGTGGTGATCGACGAGGCGCACTGCATCTCCGACTGGGGCCACGACTTCCGGCCCGACTACCGCCGCATCCGCACGCTGCTCGCCGACCTGCCGCCCGGCATCCCCGTCCTCGCGACCACGGCCACGGCGAACGCCCGCGTCACCGCCGACGTCGCCGAGCAGCTCGGCGTGCACGGCGCGGCGCCCGGCGGCGGCTCTGCCCCGGACGAGGACGTGCTCGTGCTGCGGGGCGGCCTGGACCGCGAGTCGCTGCACCTCGCCGTGCTCGAGCTCCCCGACCAGCCCACGCGCGTGGCGTGGCTCGTCGAGGCGCTGCAGGACGTCGAGGGGTCGGGCATCGTCTACTGCCTCACCGTGTCCGCCGCCGAGCAGGTGGCCGAGCAGCTCCGGGGCGCGGGCCTGGCCGTCGCCGCCTACACCGGGCGGACCGACCCCACCCAGCGGGAGCAGCTCGAGGAGGACCTCAAGGAGAACCGGGTCAAGGCCCTGGTGGCGACGTCCGCGCTCGGCATGGGCTTCGACAAGCCCGACCTCGCGTTCGTCGTGCACCTCGGTGCCCCGTCCTCCCCCATCGCCTACTACCAGCAGGTGGGCCGCGCCGGCCGTGGCGTGGACGACGCCGTCGTCGTGCTGCTCCCCGGGCACGAGGACCGCGCGATCTGGGACTGGTTCGGGTCGCAGGCGTTCCCCGCCGAGCCGCAGGTCCGCGCCACGCTCGGGGCCCTCGGGGACTCCGAGGGCGCGCAGTCCACCGCCGCGCTGGAGACGCAGGTCGACCTCAAGCGGTCCCGGCTGGAGACGATGCTCAAGGTGCTCGACGTCGACGGCGCCGTGCGCCGCGTGCAGGGCGGCTGGGTCGCCACGGGCACCCCGTGGGCGTACGACGCCGAGCGCTACGCGCGGGTGGAGGCCACCCGCCAGGCGGAGCAGCAGGCGATGGTCGACTACGTGGCCACCTCCGGGTGCCGGATGGCGTACCTGCGCGCCCAGCTCGACGACCCGGAGCTGCCGGACGGCTGGGCCTGCGGTCGCTGCGACCGGTGCGACGGCGTCACCCTGCCCGCCGTCCCCGACGCGGAGGCCGTCGCCGCCGCGCGGGCCGACATGGACCGACCCGGCGTGGAGGTCGGGCCGCGCGCGATGTGGCCGTCCGGGCTGACGGCCCTCGGCCTCGACCTCAAGGGCAAGATCGCGCCCGAGGAGCGCGCCGAGCCCGGTCGTGCGGTGGCCCGGCTCGACGGCCTGGGGTGGTCCGGTCCGTTGCGGGACCTGTTCGCGGCCGGCGCCCCGGACGGCGAGGTGCCCGTGCCGCTGCGGCACGCCGCCGCTCGCGTCCTCGACGACTGGGACGCGATCCGCCCGGACGGCACCGAGACCTCCGATCCCGCCGCGGAGGGCGGCCGCCGCACGACGATCGAGGGGGTCGTAGCGGTGCGGTCCACGACGCGCCCGCAGCTGACGTACCACCTGGCGTCCGGGCTGGCCGCTTACCTGGGCGTGCCGCTCATCGGCGCCGTCGGCCCGGTCGCCGGCGCCGAGCAGCCCGACCGGCACGACGTGAACTCGGCGATGCGGCTGGCGGGGGTGGCGCGGCGCCTGCAGCTGGAGCTGGGCGAGGCCGCCCTGCGCGGCCTTCCCGGGCGCACCGTCCTGCTGGTGGACGACTGGACCGAGTCAGGCTGGACGCTCACGGTGGCCGCCCGGCTGCTGCGCCAGGCCGGTGCCGCGGCGGTGCACCCGTTCGTGCTCGGGGTGCGCTGACACGCCGACGACGCCCGGGAGCGTGGGTGCGCTTCAGCCGTCGAGCAGGCCCCGGACGTCGTCGGCCGCGAGCGCCCGGGCGAAGGTGCCCGCAGCGTCGTCGAGCACAGCGTCGAACAGCGCGGCCTTGCGCTGCGCGAGCGCCATGACCTTCTCCTCGATCGTGTCCTGCGCGACGAGGCGCGTCACGACGACGTTGCGGGTCTGGCCGATGCGGTGCGTCCGGTCCACGGCCTGCGCCTCCGTGGCGGGGTTCCACCAGGGGTCGAGCAGGTAGACGTAGTCGGCCTCGGTGAGGTTGAGCCCGACCCCACCCGCCTTGAGCGAGATGAGGAACACCGGCGCGTCGCCCTCCTTGAAGGCGCGGACGACGTCGGCCCGCCGGCGGGTGGCGCCGTCGAGGTAGACGACGGGCAGGCCGGCCGCGGTGACGCGCTGCTCGACGCGCCGCAGGAACGACGTGAACTGCGAGAAGACGAGGGCCCGGTGCCCCTCGGCCGCGATCTCGGTCAGCTCGTCGGTCACCACGTCGAGCTTGGCGGAGCCCACGCCCGCGTAGGCGTCGTCGAGCAACGAGGCGTCGAGCGCGAGGCGCCGCAGCGTGGTCAGCGACCGGAAGATCGCCACCCGGTTCGCGTCGAAGTCCTCCAGCAGCCCGAGCAGCCGCTGCCGCTCGCGCTGCAGGTGCGTGTCGTAGACCTTGCGGTGGTCGGGCGTGAGGGGGACGCGCAGCACGCGCTCGGTGCGCTCGGGCAGCTCGGGGGCGACCTGATCCTTGGTGCGGCGCAGCACGAGCGGGCGGATCCGGCGCTTGAGCCGCGCGAGCGCGCGGTTCCCGGCCGCCACCACCTGGGGGTCGTCGTCGGCGGCAGCGGCGTCGACCAGCCGCGCCGTCTCGGCCTTGAAGCGGTGCATCGACGGGTAGAGGCCCGGCGCGACGATCGCGAGAGCGGCCCACAGCTCCATGAGGTTGTTCTCGAGCGGCGTGCCCGTGATCGCGAGCTTGAACGGGGCCCGCAGCATCCGGGCGGTCTCGTGCGCCCGCGTGCGGGGGTTCTTCGCCACCTGCGCCTCGTCGAGGATCAGCCCACCCCACTCGTGGGCGTCGAACGCGTCGAACTCGAGGCGGAAGACGGCGTACGACGTGACGACCACGTCGGCCCCGCGGGCGAGCTCGGCCAGGTCGGTGCCGAGCGTGCGCGATGTGGCGGGCATCGCCACCACCCGCAGCCCGGGCGTGAAGCGCGCCGCCTCGTCCACCCAGTTCCCCACCACCGACGCGGGCGCCACGACGACGAACGGCGGGGCGTCCGGTGCCGTCGTCCGCGCGTGCGCCAGGAACGTGAGGGCCTCGACCGTCTTGCCGAGTCCCATGTCGTCGGCCAGGATCCCCCCGAGCCCGTGCCGCCAGAGGAACGCCAGCCACTCGAACGCCTGCCGCTGGTACGGCCTCAGCTCGGCCCGCACGCCCTCGGGGACGTCCAGCACCTCAGCGACGCGCTCCCCCGCCGCGAGCGCGCGCAGGCCGGCCAGCGAACGCCGCCATGCCTCCGCGGCCTCGACGACGTCGGCGACGTCCTCGAGCCCGCCCCACAGGTCGGCGTCGTAGCGGCTGACCCGCGCCTTGCCCGGCCGGTCGCTCAGCGCGGTGGCCTCCGTGATGAGGTCGCGCAGGCGGCCCAGCACCGGGTTGTCGAGGCGCATCCACGACCCGTCGACCAGCAGCAGCCGCTTGTCGCCGCGCGCGAGGGCCGTGAACAGCCGGGCGAACGGGATCTCCTTGCCCGCGACGGTCACCGAGACCCCGAGGTCGAGCCAGTCGGCGTCCCCCGAGGGCGCCCCGGAGACGACGACGCGGGGGGCGGCGTCCAGGTGCAGGTAGTGCGGCACGTCGCTCGCGTCGACGCGCACGTCCGTCGCGGCCGCCAGCGCGGGGAGCACGCCGTGGGCGAGGTCGAGGGCGTCCAGGCCCTTCACCTCCGTCCGGCCGGCGAGGTCGAAGCGCTCGAAGCCCGGCACGCCTCGGACGGTCGCCTGGGCCTTGGCGCGGATCTCGGCCTCGGCGTCCGGGTCCCGCACCGGGTCCGACGCCGCCCCGTCCAGCGGGACGCGACGCGCCGAGCCCGCGCCCGGCGCCGGGTGCCCGGGCGCCGGGTACTCGAACCACCACGACAGGAGCGCGTGCTCCGGCGACGCGAAGGCCACCTCGGCGACCAGCACGGGACGCGGCGGGTCGGGCAGCGCGACGGACCCGTCGGACACGACGCGCACGGCGCGGCGGAGCACGGGGAGGTGCTCGGCGTAGAGCTCCCCCACGTCGTCGCCCGGCACCTCCACCCGGCCGACGACGACGAGCTCGCGCGCGGCGTCGGACAACCGGCGGGGCGCGGGACCGAGCCGAAGCACGGTCCGCCGGTCGGAGGCCTCGACCGCGTACAGGCCCGTGTCGCCCACCGCGCCGAGCGGGGACCCGGGCTCCGCGTCGACGCCGTCGAACGCCACGACCGGGTCGAGGCGCACCCCACCGTCCGCCGCCCCGACCGTCAGCCGAAGCTCCGCCGCGTCCGCCAGGAGCACCTCGTCGCGCGACCCGTGCGCGACGAGCGGGATCTCCAGGTCGGCCGCCTCGGCCAGCAACGCCCACAGACCGCGCCCGCCGGCGGCCAGGGGGCGCCAGGCACGACGGCCGCGACCGAACCCGCCTCCGTCGCCGAGCGCGGACCCCAGGTCGGCGAACCAGCGTCGCACCTCGGGGGCGGGCGTCGCACGCACGTCGGCGAACGCGTACAGGCCGGTGGCCAGCGCCTCCCAGCTCGCCTCGGGGGCGACCTTCCAGCCGGTGCGGCCGGGCACGACCGGCCGCACCGAGAGCTCCGGGGGCAGGCCGCCGAACGCCTCGTCGAGCCGGAACCGCAGCGCGACCGGGAGGACACCGCCGTCGCGGGCGGCGGGCTCGCGCGATCCGGGGTCCCGGGCCCCGGTCACCCCGGCCAGGCGCCCGCGCCAGCCGACGGGCACGTCGTCGTCACCGGCGTCGGCCCCCGCGGCGTCGGCCGCCTCGGGGTCAGCGCCGACGTGCAGCAGCACGGCAGCGACGTGCTTGCAGTCCTCGCGGACCGGGCAGCTGCAGGTCGATCCCTCGTAGCCGTAGCGCCCGTCGGGCCCGACGGTGAACGACACGCGGCAGCTGTAGGGCTGGCTCCCGCTGCCCGCGACGCGGGCCGTGAGCTCCCGCGCGTCAGGGTCCCAGTGCCACGCGCGCACCATGCCCGCGCGCTGGTAGCCCTGGGCCCTCCGGAACGCCGCGCTCCCGACGAGGTCGCCCACCACGACCGGGTCGAGGCGGGGTGGCGGCGCGGGCATGCATCCATGCTCGCACGGCCCTCCGACGCGGCCGCCGGCGTGAGCCACGTGGCGCTTGGCACTATTCGTCCGAGCCGTGGGAGCAGGGCGTCGACGCGACGGCCTTGCTCCGGCGCCGACGGTCAGGCGCCGATGTTCAGGTGCCGCAGCTCAGGTGCCGCAGCTCAGGTGCCGCAGCTCAGAGGAAACGCCCGCGGACGGCCTCGCCGTGCGCGGGCAGGTCCTCGTCGTTCGCGACGGCGACGATGCGGTCGGCCAGCTCCTCGAGCGCGTCGCGGGTGTACTCCACGACCTGCACGGACTTGAGGTAGGCGTGCACGCCGAGGCCGCTGGAGAAGTGCGCGGAGCCGCCGGTGGGGAGCACGTGGTTGCTGCCCGCCATGTAGTCGCCGAGGGAGACCGGCGACCACGGGCCGACGAAGATCGCCCCCGCCGAACGCACGCGCTCGGCGAGCGCCGCGGCCCCCTCGGTCTGGATCTCCAGGTGCTCCGCGCCGTAGGCGTCCACCACCGCGAGGCCCTGCTCCAGGTCGTCGACGAGCACGACGGCGGACTGCGGCCCGCTGAGCGCCTGCAGGACGCGCGCGGAGTGCTTGGTGGACCCCACCAGGTCGCTCAGCCGGGCCTCCACGGCACCGGCGAGCTCCACGGACGGAGTGACCAGGACTGAGGCGGCCATCGGGTCGTGCTCGGCCTGGCTGATGAGGTCGAGGGCGACGTGCCCCGGGTCGGCGGTGGCGTCGGCCAGCACGGCGATCTCCGTGGGCCCTGCCTCGGCGTCGATGCCGACGACGCCGCGCACCAGGCGCTTGGCCGCAGTCACGTACACGTTGCCCGGGCCCGTCACGACGTCCACCGGCTCGCACAGCACGTCGCCGTCCTGCGGCTCGGTGCCGGCGGCCCCGTACGCGAACATCGCCACCGCCTGCGCCCCGCCGACCGCGTAGACCTCGTCGACGCCGAGCAGCGCGCAGGCCGCGAGGATCGTCGGGTGCGGCAGCCCGCCGGCGTCCTTCTGCGGGGGCGACGCGACGGCGAGCCCGGGCACCCCGGCCTCCTGCGCGGCGACCACGTTCATGATCACGGACGACGGGTAGACGGCGCGGCCGCCGGGCACGTACAGGCCCACGCGCTGCACCGGGACCCACCGCTGGCGCACGACGGCGCCGGGCGCGAGCTGCGTGGCGTGCTCGGTCGGCACCTGAGCGGCGTGCACCGCGCGCACGCGGCGGATCGCCTCCTCCAGGCCTGCCCGCACCTGAGGGTCGAGCCCCTGGAGTGCGTCGGCCAGCGCGGCCGCCGGGACCCGCAGATGCTCCGGCCGCACACCGTCGAGGCGCTCCGACTGGTCCCGGAGCGCGGCTGCGCCGCGGGCCCGGACGTCGGCGATGATCGGGGTGACGGCCTGGATCGCCTGGTCCACCCCGACCTCGGGGCGCGGCAGCACCCCGAGCAGCTCGGTGCGGGTCAGGTCCTGCCCGCGGAGGTCGATGCGTCGGATCACCCGGCCAGTCTAGGCAGCGCGCACCGCCGCCCGGGCGCCGGTGCCGGAGAATGGACGCATGAGCGCCGAGCACGCAACGACGGACGTCCCGATCCGCGACGACATGATCCGCCTGGGCCAGTTCCTCAAGCTCGCGGGGCTGGCCGAGTCCGGCACGCACGCCCGCGACCTGGTCGCCGACGGCGAGGTCAGCGTCAACGGCGAGGCGGAGACCCGGCGCGGTCGCCAGCTCGTCCGCGGCGACCGCGTCACCGTGGCGCTCCCCGAGGGGGACGAGACCGCCGTCGTCGCCTGATGCGGACCGTGGTGGGCGTTCGTGCGGCGCCGTGGCGTGCGCCGACAGCACCGAACGAGCGCCCACGACGATCAGGCCATGTAGGTGGAGGCCATCGCGCGGTCGGGGGTGAGGCGCAGGACGACGCGCTCGGGATCGTGCTCGAGCGGCCGGTAGCGCTTCCTGTACCGCACGACGGCGTCCGCGACCTCGTCCGGGTCCTCGCTCACCTCGATCGTCCCCTCGAGCGTCAGCCACCGCCCGCCGTCGACCTGGCAGAGCGCGGCCCGCGGCCGGCCCCCGTCGGCCGTCGCCCGGCGCGCGTTGGCGACCTTCGTCGACGTGCGCCGTGCCGTGGTGCGCGCGATCCCGGCGTCGGCGTCCCAGGTGAAGGCGACAGGCACGACGTGCGGGCTGCCGTCCGCGCGCAGGGTGGTGAGGGTGGCGAGGTGGCGCTCGGTGACGAACACGAGCTGCTCGGGGTTGAGGCGGAACACGCCCCGAGCCTACGGCCGCCCGTGGCCGCCCACCGATGAGTCCGGAGGCGTGCTGCGGTCCCACGACCGACCGGACGGCCCTGCTCGTCGGCCCCGACGGGCCGGTCCGGCTGCTCGACGTCGTCGACGGGCGCGACCATCCGTCGCGGACGAGCACGTGCGGCACTCCGGGCAGCCGGTCGAGGGGCGGCGCGAGGGCTGCACGGCCGGCATCTGGAGCGTGCAGGACGCCGCGCAGCTGCACCATCGCGGCGTGACGTTCGCCGTCCTCTGCGAGGGCCCCGGGGCGAGGTCGCGCCCGTCGTGGGATTCATGGGCTACCGCGGCGTCGAGGTGATCATGGCGCAGGCGCAGCTGCTCGACCTGACCGTGTTCGGGCGGCAGGAGCGCTGGGAGGACTCCCCCGCCGGGTGGCCGCAGCACCCGACCGCCACGCGGCGCACGGCCACCACCACCGAACGGCCGCCGAAGACCGCCCGGCGGTCGTGCCGTCAGAAGCCGTCGGTGAGGATCGGCGGCACGCGGGTGCCGTGCCGGCCTTCGTCGTGCAGGGCGCGCAGCACCACCAGCTCGTGCGGCACGACCGGTTCGGGCAGCGCGACGAACGGGAACCACCGCAGGTCCGCGACCTTGGCTTGCTCGCGGATCTGCGGGCTGCCCGTCCAGCGGGTCGCCGTGAAGAAGAAGTCGACCCGCTGCTCGAGCGCCGGGCCGCCGGGCTCCCCGCGGTGCATCGTCGTCACGGGCACCAGGTCGGCGGGGTCGACGACGACGCCGAGCTCCTCGCGGGCCTCCCTGACGGCCGCCTCCCGCACGGACTCGTCAGCCTCGACGTGGCCGGCCGCCGCCGCCGACCAGTGCCCGTCCCTGAACCCCGTGCCCTGCCGCAGCTGCAGCAGCACCTGGCCCTCGCGGCGCAGGAAGACGTACGCCGCCGGCACCACGCGGAAGCTGTGGCCGGCGGAGCCGTCGTCCCAGGTGGCGATGCCGGTCGTGCCGTGTGTCGCGCTCACGACAGGCAGCTCGGGCCGAGGAGGGCCTTGAGGTCGCCGAACAGCGCGGGCGACTTCTCGACCCGCAGCGTGTCCGCCGCGCGCACCACCGTCCGCTTGCCGGGCTCCGCGACGCTCACGTGCACCTCCGCCGAGCCCGGGTGCGTGGCGAGCACCTCGCGCAGCCGCACCATGACGGGCTCGACGCAGCGGGTGTGCGGCACGGTGACCAGCACGGGCGCGTCGGCGACGGCGGACGTGTCCGGCAGCGACACCTCCATCGCCTGCAGCTGCATCTGGTCGTCGCGGCGCCGCACGCGGCCGCGCAGCGTGACGACCTGGTCCTCCGCGAGGATCGTCGAGTACGCGAGGTACGTCTCGCCGAAGAACATCACCTCGACGGCACCCTCGAGGTCCTCGACCGTGACGGCCGCCCAGGGGTTGCCGTTCTTGCTCATCTTGCGCTGCACGCTGGTGAGCAGACCCGCCACCGTGACCTGGGAGCCGTCCTGCCGCCCCTCGTCGGCCATCAGCGACGCGATCGACGTGTCCGCCGCCCGCGCCAGCACGTGCTCCAGGCCTGACAGCGGATGGTCCGACACGTACAGCCCGAGCATCTCGCGCTCGAACGCGAGCCGCTGCTTCTTGTCCCAGTCGGGCAGGTCGGGCACGTCGACGGCGAACGACATCGCCGCGTCCTCCTCCGCACCGCCGAAGCCGGCGAAGAGGTCGAACTGGCCCTCGGCCTCCTTGCGCTTCACGGAGATGACCGAGTCCACGGCCTGCTCGTGCACCACGAGGAGAGCCCGGCGCGGGTGGCCGAGCGAGTCGAACGCCCCGGCTTTGATGAGCGACTCGATGGTGCGCTTGTTGCAGACCACGGCGGGCACCTTGTCGAGGAAGTCCGTGAACGAGGTGAACGCGCCCTTCTCCTCGCGCGCGGCGATGATCGCGTCCACGACGTTGGCGCCGACGTTGCGGATCGCCGTCAGGCCGAAGCGGATGTCGTCGCCGACGGCGGTGAACTTGGCGGCGGAGTCGTTGACGTCGGGCGGCAGCACCGTGATGTGCATGCGACGGCACTCGCCCAGGTAGAGCGCCATCTTGTCCTTGTCGTCCCGCACGCTCTGCAGCAGGCCGGCCATGTACTCGGTCGGGTAGTTCGCCTTGAGGTACGCCGTCCAGTACGAGACGACGCCGTACCCGGCGGAGTGCGCCTTGTTGAACGCGTACCCGGCGAACGGCACCAGGGTGTCCCAGACCGCCTGGATCGCGGGCTTGGAGTAGCCGCGCTCCTTCATGCCCGCCTCGAAGGGGACGAACTCCTTGTCGAGGATCTCCTTCTTCTTCTTGCCCATCGCGCGCCGCAGCAGGTCGGCCTGGCCGAGCGAGTACCCGGCGAGGATCTGGGCGGCGCGCTGCACCTGCTCCTGGTAGACGATGAGGCCGTACGTCTCGCCGAGCACCTCGCTGAGCGGCTCCTCGAGCTCCGGGTGGATCGGCTCGATCTTCTGCATGCCGTTCTTGCGCAGGGCGTAGTTGATGTGCGAGTTCATGCCCATCGGACCGGGGCGGTACAGGGCGATGACGGCGGAGACGTCCTCGAAGTTGTCCGGCCGCATCTGGCGCAGCAGCGAGCGCATCGCGCCGCCGTCGAGCTGGAACACGCCGAGCGTGTCGCCGCGGGCGAGCAGGTCGTAGGTGGCCTTGTCGTCGAGCTCGACCGTCTCGATCGCCACCGGCTCCTTGCCGTTCATGACGATGTTCTCGAGCGCGTCGTCGAGGATCGTGAGGTTGCGCAGCCCGAGGAAGTCCATCTTGATGAGGCCGAGACCCTCGGACGTCGGGTAGTCGAACTGCGTGATGACCGCGCCGTCCTGCGGGCGCCGCATGATCGGGATGATGTCGATCAGCGGGTGGCTCGACATGATGACGCCCGCGGCGTGCACGCCCCACTGGCGCTTCAGGCCCTCGATGCCGCGGGCCGTCTCGACCACGCGCTGGGCCTCGGGGTCGGCGTCGTGCACCGCGCGGAACTCCGACGCCTCGGCGTAGCGCTCGTGCTTCGGGTCGAAGATGCCCGACAGCGGGATGTCCTTGCCCATGACGGCGGGCGGCATCGCCTTGGTGAGCTTCTCCCCCATCGCGAAGGGGAACCCGAGCACGCGGGAGCCGTCCTTGAGCGCCTGCTTCGCCTTGATGGAGCCGTAGGTGACGATCATCGCGACGCGGTCGTCGCCGTACTTCTCGGTGACGTACCGGATGACCTCGGCGCGCCGGCGCTCGTCGAAGTCGACGTCGACGTCGGGCATGGAGATGCGCTCCGGGTTGAGGAAGCGCTCGAAGATCAGGCCGTGCTTGAGCGGGTCGAGCTCCGTGATGCCCATGACGTAGGACACCATCGAGCCGGCGGCCGAGCCTCGGCCCGGACCCACGCGGATGCCCTGCTCCTTGGCCCAGTTGATGAAGTCGGCCACCACGAGGAAGTACCCCGGGAAGCCCATCTGGATGATGACCTCGACCTCGTAGTTCGCCTGCTTGCGCACGTCGTCGCCGATGCCGTCGGGGTAGCGGCGGCGCAGGCCGGCCTCGACCTCCTTGACGAACCAGCTGACCTCGTCCTCGCCGTCCGGCACCGGGAACCGCGGCATGTAGTTCGCCTTGGTGTCGAACGAGACCTCGCAGCGCTCGGCGATGAGCAGCGTGCTCTCGATCGCCTGCGGCAGCTCGGAGAAGAGGCGGCGCATCTCCGCGCCCGATCGCACGTAGAAGCTGTCGCCGCTGAAGGCGAACCGGCTGCCGCCCTGGTCGTAGGTCGGCTCGTCGAGCGTCGAGCCCGAGTTCACCGCGAGCAGCACCTCGTGCGAGTGCGCGTCCTCCTGCTTCGTGTAGTGCAGGTCGTTGGTGGCCACGAGCGGCGCGTCGATGTGCTCCGCGAGGCGCAGCAGGTCCTTGTACGTGCGGGACTCGATCTCGATCCCGTGGTCCATCAGCTCGACGAAGAAGTTCTCCTTGCCGAGGATGTCCTGCAGCTCGCCCGCCGCGCGCACCGCCTCGTCCCACTGGCCCAGGCGCAGCCGCGTCTGCACCTCGCCGGAGGGGCACCCCGAGGTGCCCATGAGGCCCTTGCCGTACGTCTCGAGGAGCTCGCGGTCCATGCGCGGCCACTTGCCCATCTGGCCGTCCAGCGACGCGAGCGACGACGCGCGGAAGAGGTTGTGCATCCCCTCGTTGTCGCGCGCCCAGAGCGTCATGTGCGTGTAGGCGCCGCCCGCGGAGACGTCGTCGCGCCGCTGGTGCTGCTCGCCCCACAGCACCTTGGTGCGGTCGTGGCGGCTGGTGCCCGGCGTCACGTACGCCTCGACGCCGATGATCGGCTTGACCCCGTGCTTCTGCGCCGTGCTCCAGAAGTCGAACGCGCCGAACAGGTACCCGTGGTCGGTGATCGCGATGGCCTTCTGCCCGAGCCGCGACACCTCGCTGAACAGGTCGTTCATCCGCGCCGCGCCGTCGAGCATCGAGTACTCGGTGTGCACGTGCAGGTGGACGAAGTCGTCCTCGGAGGTACCGGTCGGCTGGGCGGTGGAGGAACCTGCGTCGGGCATGCGGCGAGTCTAGGCGGCTCCCCCGACACGTCCGGCACGCCGCTCGGGGCGCCCCCGATACAGTGCTGCCCAGCCGCCGGAGAGGAGACCACGTGCCGCGGGTGACCAGCGCCGACATCGCGCGCGCGGCCGGGGTGTCGCGCACGACGGTGAGCTACGTGCTCAACGACACTCCCGGCGCGTCGGTCTCCGACGCCACCCGCGAGCGCATCCACGCCGCTGCCGAGCGCCTGGGCTATGCACCCTCCGCCGCCGCGCGGGCGCTGCGGCGCGGGCGCAGCGACCTCGTCGTCGCCGTCCTGCCGGACTGGCCCGTCGGTCCGGTGGTCGAGAGCCTGCTCGACCACCTCACGGACGCCCTCGCCGCCAGGGGCCTCTTCGTCCTCGTGCACCACCATCGCGACACCCGTGCCCTGACCGACCTGTGGCGGGCCGTGACGCCGCTCGCGGTCGTGGGTCTCGCCCCGTTCCTGCCCGACGACGCGCGTGCCATGACACGGGCCGGGATCCGCGTCGTGGGTGCCGTCGAGCCGGCCGACGGCGCCGCGGCGGGCGGTTTCGACGCCTCCCAGCGCGGGATCGGCGCCCTCCAGGCCGGCCGCCTGGCCGACACGGGCCACTCGCGGCTCGGGTACGTCACGACGGACGACCCGCGCCTCGACAGGTTCGCCCGGGCCCGGCTCGCGGGCCTCCGCGCGGCCTGCGCCGCGCGCGGACTGGCCGTGCCCGCGACCGTCGCCGTCCGCACCGGCGAGCCGGCGACGACCACGGTGCGCGGCCTGTGCGGCGCCGGCGTCACCGCCGTCGCCGCCTACAACGACGAGGTCGCGCTCGCCGTCCTCGCCGGAGCACGCGAGGCGGGTGTCCCCGTGCCGTCCCGCCTCGCCGTCATCGGGGTCGACGACTCCCCCGGGGCCCGGGTCGCCGCACCTCCCCTGACGACCGTGGCCCAGCCCGTGGAACGCCAGGCGGAGCACCTGGCCGCGGAGGTCCTCGCGGCGCTCGACGGCCGCGACGCGCCACCGTGGCCCGACGACGGTGCCCACGTCGTCGTGCGCCGCTCCGCCTGACGGGTGCGGCCCGGCCGAGGTCCCGGCCGGGCCGCACGGGTCCGACGACGCCCGGGTCAGCGAGCGGGGTAGTCGACGACGTACTCCGGCGCCCCCGACGTCGAGGGCGGCACCGCGTCGCCCACGCCGTTGACGACGTGGTTGATCGTCCCGGCGCTGAGGTTGACGGTCATGACGTGGTGAAGCCGCACGCCAGGGCGGTCCGGGACGGCGAAGCCGTTCTCGGTGACGATGCCCGGGTCGTTCTGGTTGAACACGTAGACGCCGCCGCCGTCGAGCCGGTGACGCCGTACCGCGTCGCCGACCACGTAGCCCTCCCACCCGAGGGTGCCGTCCGGCTGCGTCCAGTCGGCCTGGGTCGGCGGGTCGTAGGGCAGCTCGTTCTGGTAGAGCACCACCCTGCCGTCCTCGCCGTTCCAGATCGTGTTGTGCTCCTGGAAGTGCTCCACGAACAGCCCCGTGGCCGTGACCCGGTCCCCCTCGACGACGACCCCGTTGCGCCCCGTGTTGGTGCGCCAGCGAGCCGTGTCGCCGTTGACGCCGGCGGACCCGTCGGTCGGGAACCCCTCGACGCCGTGGTCGCCGCGCCACACCCACGTGTGGTCGACGAGCACGTCGTCGGCGTCGATCCGCAGGGCCGTGTCGACCTTGCCGACGTGGGGGCCGCCCACCCGGAAGTACACGTCGGACAGCGTGACCGGGTTGGCGGCGTCCGACCGGTGGTTGGCGCCGTGACGCTTGCCCACCTGCAGCAGCGCCGGCGACTCCTCGGCGCCGGCGTCGATCGTCACCCCCGCGACCACCACGCCCTCGGTGTCGCCCACCACGAGCGGCACCGCGCCGCGCGCGGCGGTGAGCGTCGCATGGCCCATGCCGAGCACGACGGTGTCCGGTCGCGTCACCCGGATGCTCCGGTCGACGTCGTAGACGCCGGGCGTGAGCAGGAGGTTCTTCCCCCGGGCGAGCGCGGCGTTGATCGTCGCGACGGAGTCACCCGGGCGTGCGAGGTAGAAGTCCGTGATCGGCACGGTCCGCCCTGCCGTCACGCCGTCGGCCCAGGAGACGCCGCGGGTCTGTGTGCGCGCCGCCGGGACGCGCACGGCGTAGCGGCCCCGGTCGTCGACGAACAGGTAGGGCTTCTCCCTGCTGACCGGGGTCCTCTCGAGCACGGTGTACGGCTCGGCGGGGAAGCCGGCGTCGGACGGAGCCCCGACGACGCCGGAGAAGACCTGGTTCCAGACGCCGTTGGACCAGCCGCCGCCGAGCTCGCTGTTGCGCGTGAGCCACTGCTGCTGGGAGCCGTTGGTCACCGCGGTGTCGAAGCGGGAGTCCGCGATGAACCCGCCGCTCGCGAACTGGGGCCCCGCGGTGCAGTAGTCCATGAGCGACACCGGCCCGCGCACGTCGAGCCGGCGCATCGAGACGGCCTGCGACACCGCCCAGAAGTTCGCGGTGGCCTTGCAGCCGTCCTGGCCGGCGGTGTTCACGTCCAGGCGCAGGTTGGCCACGGTGCGCCAGAAGTTCACCAGGGCGATGCAGTTCGGGTTCGCGTCGTCCCCGAGGCACCGGTTGCGCACCTCGATGGCGCCCTGGACCGCGACGTCCCCGGGCGACGCCCCGAGTCCCGCGACCTCGGTGTAGTACCCGACGTTCACCTGCAACGGGTCCTCCGGCGTGCCGTAGCTGCCGGGCAGGAAGTAGACGGCGTGCCGGTCGGAGCCCATCTCCGCGTCGACCTGGGCCGCGTGCAGGGCGTCCATGGTCGCCTGGATCTCGTCCTGCGGGGTGTCGGGGCCGAACACGGTGACGTTCGGTCCGAAGTCGGGGTCGGTGGGATCGACACGCTGGGGAGGCGCGGCGTGCGCCGGCACGGCGAGGGCGCCGGTCAGCACGGTCACGACGGCGGCTCCGGCGGCGATCGCGGAGGCGCCGCGACGGCCGCCTCCCCCGCGTGACGCCGACGCCGGGCCCTGTGCCGTCGCCCGGGAAGCGAAGGGTGAAGACATGCATCCTCCTCGTCGAGGGTGTAGGTGACTCGTGTCACCTGTCGCGACGAACGCTAAGGGCTCCCCCCGCGGGGCACAAGAGGGCGCTACCGGTAGGCCCCGCGGACGACCTCGAGCGCGTGCGCCAGGTCGTCGGGGTACTCGCTGGTGACCTCGACCCAGCGGCCGGTGAGCGGGTGCTCGAACCCGAGCCGCACGGCGTGCAGCCACTGGCGCTCCAGCGCCACCTTCGACGCGAGCACGGGGTCCGCGCCGTAGGTGAGGTCGCCGACCAGCGGGTGCCGCACCGCCTGGAAGTGCACCCGGATCTGATGGGTGCGGCCGGTCTCGAGGTGCACCTCGACGAGCGATGCGGCCGGCAGCATCTCGAGCACCTCGTAGTGCGTCACCGAGTGCTTGCCGTCCGCGACCACGGCGAACTTGTAGTCGGCGCTGGGGTGGCGCCCGATCGGCGCGTCGATCGTGCCCGTCGTGGGCTCCGGGTGGCCCTGCGCGAGCGCGTGGTACACCTTCTCGACCGTGCGCTCCTTGAACGCCCGCTTGAGCCCGGTGTACGCGGCCTCGCTCTTGGCGACGGCCATGAGCCCGGACGTGCCGACGTCGAGCCGGTGCACGATGCCCTGCCGCTCCGCCGCGCCGGACGTCGCGATGCGGTAGCCGGCCGCGGCCAGCGCGCCGACCACGGTGGGGCCGGTCCAGCCGGGCGACGGGTGCGCCGCGACACCGACCGGCTTGTCGACGACCACGACGTCGTCGTCCTCGTAGGCGATCCCCATGCCGGGCACCGGCTCGGCGACGACCGGCGCCGCGGGCCGCGCGTCCGGGACCGTGACCTCGAGCCGGCCGCCGGCGACGACCCGGTCGGACTTGCCGACCTCACGCCCGTCGAGGAGCACGGCGCCGGAGGCCGCCAGCTCCGCGGCCTGGGTGCGGGAGAAGCCGAGCATCCGCGCGAGCGCGGCGTCGACGCGCTCGCCCGCGAGGCCGTCGGGCACGGGCAGTGTGCGGGTGGACCCGGTCGGCACGGTCATCGCCCCTCTGTCGGATCTGACGGCGCTGCCGGCTCGGACGGCTCTGGCAGGGCGTCCCCGTCCTCGACGTGCCGTCGGCCGTCCAGGCCGATCCCCCGGAAGGACAGGATGACGATGAGCACCGCGGCGGCGACGATGGCGATGTCCGCGACGTTGCCGACGAAGACGCCGTAGTCGATGAAGTCGACCACGTGCCCGCGGGCGAAGCCGGGCTCGCGGAAGAAGCGGTCGCCGAGGTTGCCCAGCGCGCCACCGAGCAGCAGCCCGAGGGCCACCGCCCAGCCCGTCGAGCCGATCCGGCGGATGGCGCGGACGATGACCACCACGACGATCACCACCACGATCGTGAGGATCCACGTCATGCCCGTGGCGATGGAGAGCGCCGCACCGGGGTTGTAGATCAGCCGGAGCTGCAGCAGCTCGCCGATCAGCGGCTTCGGGTCGTCGCCCCAGACCAGGGCGGACTCGGCCCACCACTTCGTCAGCTGGTCGATCAGCAGCACCAGCGCGGCGAGCACGAAGGTTCCCGTGATCAGCTTCCGGCGACGCTCCGCGGACACCGGCGCCCCGGCGTCCTGCGGAGCGTCGCCGGCGGGCGCGTCCGACCCGGGCATCTCGGGGGCGCCGTGGCGCGGCGCGGGCTCAGGGGCCGGAGCGGAGCCGGCGGGCGTGGTCGACATCGTCCGCAAGTGTAGGCGGACCGCGCCGGTCGTCGGGCCGGGACCGTCCGGTCAGCGACGCTCCTCGCGCGCCTTCGCCTCGACCGAGAGCGTCGCGCGCGGGAAGGCCTGCAGGCGCGCCTTGCCGATCGGCAGCCCCGTGATCTCGCAGGTGGCGTAGGTGCCCTTGCGGATGCGGTCGACGGCGTGCGCGGTCTGGGCGAGCAGGTCGCGCATGTTGTTCACCAGGGTGAGCTCCTGCTCGCGCTCGAGCGCGCTCGAGCCGTAGTCCGCCTGGTCGTCGCCCGCGCCGTCGCCCGAGTTGCGCAGCAGGTCCGACAGCTCCTGGTCGGCGGCCGCGAGCTCGCGCTCGAGGCGCTCCTTCTCCTCGAGCA
The DNA here is from genome assembly GCF_044389385.1 of Isoptericola sp. NPDC019571. Lineage (NCBI taxonomy): Bacteria > Bacillati > Actinomycetota > Actinomycetes > Micrococcales > Promicromonosporaceae > Isoptericola > Isoptericola sp. NPDC019571. The sequence goes on along the minus strand of NZ_JBIRXZ010000002.1, from coordinate 479,285 downwards.
GGAAGGCCGCCAGCTCCTCCACCTCGTGCAGGGTCCAGGGGTCCTCGCCGTCACGGACCGGGAAGGACTTCACGTCGCGCGCGAGGTGCGGGAAGTTCTCGCGCAGTGCCGCGCGCGTGGTGGTCGAAAGCTTGGCCATCGGTGCCCTTTCGTTGGTGCGTCGACGACGAGTCACCGCAGCGTAAGTGCGCCGAGCGGCCCGCACAACAGCACGCGCGGTAGAGGCGTGCGTGTCGTGCGGGCCGCTCGGCGTGAGGCGTGACGAAGGAGCGGGGTGCGCGGGGTGACGGCCCCCCGCTCAGAGCTCCGAGCCGCGACCGGCGTTGGCGTTCTGCCGCTGCGGCGGCAGGGCCGAGCCGCGGGCGTCGAGGTCGCCCAGCAGGTTCTGCAGGAAGCTCTTGAGACGCGTGCGGTAGTCGCGCTCGAAGAGGCGGAGCTCGTCGATCTTGCGCTCGAGGAGCGACCGCTCCTGCTCGAGCTGGGAGAGCGTGCGGTGGCTGGTCTCCTCGGCCTCGCGGACGATGCGCGAGCCCTCGGACTTGGCCTCCGTGATGAGGCGGTCGCCCTCTTCCTGACCGGACCGCACGTAGTCGTCGTGCAGCTTCTGGGCCAGCTGGAGCATCCCGGTGGCGGACTCCGGCTCCGCGGGCTGCTGCTTCGCGGCGGCCGGGGCGGGCGCCGGCGTCGGGGCCGGTGCCGGGGTCGGCGTGGGCTGCGCCTGCTGCGCAGCGTCCGAGCGGCTCAGCTCGGCGACCCGGTGCTCGGCCGCGGTGAGCTTGGAGCGGAGGTCGTCGTTCTCCTCCTGGACCGCCGTGAGGGTCCGCACGACCTCGTCGAGGAAGTCGTCGACCTCTTCGACGTCGTAGCCCTCGCGGAACTTGGTCGCGGCGAACTTCTTGTTCAGGATGTCCTCTGCCGTCAGCAGCGCCATCGTCTCACCTCATCGTTCTTGCAGGGTCGGTGGGACCCGGTTCCCGGGCCGTCTGGATGACCACGGTAGCGGACGTGTCGGCGGGCGACCTGCCCGACGAGGCCGGCTCGTCGCGCCCACACGACGTCTTCACAGGTCAGCACCGGGGCGCCCCTCGACGGCCGGGGCGAACCCCGACCCAGGTCACAGCGCGAGCGCTGCCGAGGTCAACGCCACGGGGTCACGCCGCGGCCAGGAAGGACGCCACCCGCATGAGGATGCCCGTGCCGATGAAGAGCACGAGGAAGGCGATGTCGAGACGGATCTGGCCGAGGGTCAGGGGCGGGATCAGCCTGCGCAGGAAGCGCAGCGGCGGGTCGGTGACCGTGTAGACCGCCTCCGCCAGCACCAGCAGGACGCCCTTCGGCCGCCAGTCGCGCGCGAAGAACTGCACCCAGTCGAAGACGAGCCGGACGATGAGGCACAGCAGGAACAGCCACAGGACCAGGTAGACCAGGTTGAAGACGAGACTCACGGGTCGAACCTACCCGAGCACGACGCAGGGCCGGGGCAGAACTGCCCCGGCCCGTGCCGGACGGTGCGATCGGCGTGCGATCGGCGCTCTCGGGCGCGCGGTCAGCTCTGGTTGTAGAACGCGCCGCGTCCGGGGGCCTTCTCCGCCGGCGGCTCTTCGCCCGCGATCTCCACGTGCTCCGGCGAGAGCAGGAAGACCTTGTTCGTCACGCGCTCGATCGAGCCGCGCAGCCCGAAGATCAGGCCCGCCGAGAAGTCCACGAGGCGCTTCGCGTCGGCGTCGTCCATGTCGGAGAGGTTCATGATCACCGGCGTGCCGCCCCGGAAGGCCTCGCCGATGGTACGGGCGTCGTTGTACGAGCGCGGGTGGATGGTCGTGATGCGTCGCAGGTCGGAGGCGATCACCGACTCGCTCCCTCCGCCGCGGTGCAGCGGGGTGACCTGCGCCTGGTAGTCGTCACGGTCGCGCACCGGTGCCTCCAGCTCCTCGTACTCGTCGAGGTACTCCTCCGACTCACCCTGGTCGTCGGCGAGCCCCAGGTACAGCATCGTCTTGCGAAGCGCTCCGCCCATCGCCTTGCTCCGTTCGTCGCCACGTCCCCCGCCCTCCGTCCCGGACGGGTGTCATGACGTTAACCACGCCCGCGGCGGCATCCGCGCACGACACGCCGGTGTGTCGCGCGTCGCGGGCGCGTCAGGCCGCCCCCGGCGACGACGACACCTCAGGTCAGGACGACGACCCCCGCCTGGCGCCCCGTCGTCGTGCCCTGGGCGGTGGCGCGACGGTGGGAGTAGAGGTCGGTGTCCGTGAGCGTGCACCGGTCCACCCGGGTGGCGGCCACGCCGTGCGACGCCAGCTGCGCGAGCACGCCGGCCGGCAGGTCGAGCGCCGGCGTGCCGGCCGTGGTCGTCGCCCATGTCTCGGGGACGACGGCCGCGACCTCGTCGCGCATCGCGGCCGGCACCTCGTAGCAGTCGCCGCAGACGGCAGGGCCGACGGCGGCACGGAGGTCCTCGGCCCGTGCCCCGCGCGCGAGCAGCTGCTCGACCACGCGGTGCACGACCCCCAGGGCGACGCCGCCCCGACCTGCGTGCGCGACCGCCACGACGCGGGCCACCGGGTCCGCGAGGACGACGGGCACGCAGTCCGCGACCAGGACGCCGAGCGCCAGGCCGGGCTCCGCGGTGACCATGGCGTCGGCCTCGCCCGCCGCGGACGGCGGCTCCGTCGACGTCCACTCGGCGAGCTCGGCGGCCCCGAGGCCCAGGACACGGTCCCCGTGCACCTGTGCCGAGAACGCCACGGGGGCCCCCACCCATGCCCCGAGGCGGGCGCGGTTCTCCCGCACCCGCACGGGGTCGTCGCCGGTCGAGGTGCCCAGGTCGAGCGACGACCAGGGAGCGGGCGACACCCCGCCGTGGCGCGTGGTGAAGCCCGCCACGACGCCCTCCCCGAGGTCCACCCGCAGCAGCCCCGCACCGAACTGGTCCGGCAACAGCGCCTCCTGGGCCCAGCCGACCGCGCCGTGAGTTCCGCTCACCCGGCGCTCACTTGAGGAAGTCGGGCACGTCGAGCTCCTCGGCCGGGCGGCGCGGCTCGTCGAACAGGCGCGGCACCTCGACCGGCCGCTCGACGGTGACGCCCTCGCCCTCGGCGTCCTCGACCACCGTGAACGGCCGGCGCTGCTCCGCGGGCCGCGCCCCCGCCGGCGGGGCCGGCGGCGCGTCGAGGCTCACCGGCACGTCGTCCGGCTCGGCCGGGATCGGCCGGGGCTGCGCGGCGGCGGCCGGCACCGACGCGGTGGCCGGCTGCGGCGGGCGGGGCGGTGCCGTCTGGACCCCGGGCTGGGGCACGGACGTCGCCGTCGTGCCGCCCTCGCCGACCGCGACCGTCGGCTTGGCCGGCGCGCCGGCGATCTGGCCGAGGCCGCGACCGTCCTTGCGGGCCTGCGGCACGCCGCCGTCGAACCCCGCGGCGATGACGGTGACCCGCACCTCGTCGCCCAGCGCGTCGTCGATGACCGTGCCGAAGATGATGTTGGCCTCGGAGTGCGCCGCCTCCTGCACCAGGCGCGCGGCCTCGTGCACCTCGAAGAGGCCGATGTCGCTGCCACCCTGGATCGACAGCAGGACGCCGTGGGCGCCGTCGATGGAGGCCTCGAGCAGCGGGGACGAGATCGCGAGCTCGGCGGCCTGCACCGCGCGGTCCTCGCCCCTCGCCGAGCCGATGCCCATCAGCGCCGAGCCCGCCCCCTGCATCACGGACTTCACGTCCGCGAAGTCGAGGTTGATGAGGCCCGGCGTCGTGATGAGGTCGGTGATGCCCTGGACACCGGAGTGCAGCACCTGGTCCGCCGAGTGGAACGCCGCGATCGCCGAGACGCTCTTGTCGGACATGGACAGGAGCCGGTCGTTCGGGATGACGATCAGGGTGTCGACCTCCTCGCGGAGGGTGTCGATCCCCTGCTCGGCCTGCACGGAGCGGCGGCGGCCCTCGAAGGTGAACGGGCGCGTCACGACGCCCACCGTCAGCGCACCGAGCGAGCGGGCGATCCGGGCCACCACGGGCGCGCCGCCCGTGCCGGTGCCGCCGCCCTCGCCCGCCGTCACGAAGACCATGTCGGCGCCCCGCAGGACGTCCTCGATCTCCTCGGCATGGTCCTCGGCGGCCTTCTTGCCGACCTCGGGGTCGGCACCGGCGCCCAGGCCACGGGTGAGCTCACGGCCGACGTCGAGCTTGACGTCGGCGTCCGACATCAGCAGCGCCTGCGCGTCGGTGTTGATGGCGATGAACTCGACACCCTTGAGCCCGACCTCGATCATGCGGTTCACGGCGTTCACGCCGCCACCGCCGATACCGACCACCTTGATCACTGCCAGGTAGTTCTGCGGAGTTGCCACGTCGTTGCCTCTCGGGTCGTTCCTTGTCCCGACGTCCGGTCCTCGTCCCCCGTCCGCCCTGCCGGCCGGCCCGCGGGCCCAACCTTAAGGTTCGAGTTGAGGGTTAGAGTTATGTCAGGTTGCTGCTGCGATCGACGGTAGGCGGCGCGGCGGGCGCAAGGCCGGACGTGCTCCGGCGTGTCGCGCGCGCCCGATGCTTGCCTCACCCGTCCGCGCCTGCCGCGCCGCCGTCGCTCCCCTCATCGGGTCACCGGCAGCTCGGGCGACGAGACGTCGATGGTCCGCGCGCCGTCGGCGAGCTTGCGCAGCGTGCGCACCGCCTCGACCTTGAGCGGCAGGTCGGAGCTGCCGCCCCACCGGACGGTCGTGCCGTCCTCCAGGACCGTCTCGACGGCGTCCTGCGTGTCGGCGCTGACGTGCTCCACCTTGCCGGCGAGCTGGGCGGGCAGGGCCGCCAGCACGTGGAGCGCCGCCTGCAGCGCCAGCGCGTCGTCCAGCGGCACGTCCACCTGCGGCAGCCCCTTCGGCGCCGCGTCGCGCGTCGCCACGCGCACCCCGGACGAGTCGAGCAGGGCCAGCCGGTCCCCGTCGGGCACCGCGGCCACCGGGACGCGCGGCGTGAGCTCCACCGCGAGCCCGTGGGGCCAGGCCCGCGCGATCCGGACGTCCTTCACCCCGCGCAGCCCGAGCACCTGCTCCCGCATCGCCACGGTGTCCAGGCGGGGCAGCGGGGTGCCGTCGGGCGCCTCGACGATCTCGCGCACCCTGGCCTCGTCGACGTACCGCCCCGCGCCGGCGACGCTCACCTCCGCCCTCTCCAGGGCGAGCACCGGCGACCAGAGGGCAACCCACGCGAGGCCCGCGACGACCACAACGGAGAGGACCCACGCGAGCACCCGCCGCCAGGCGCGGTGCCGGCGCATCGCGGTGCGCTCGGCGAGCCGGTCCGCCATCGCCGTCGACACCCGCGGCGGGACCTCTTGCCCGGCCGGGACCACCGCCGTCGCCGCGGTGCGGGGACGGGACCGCGCGGCCTCGGCGGGCGCGGCCTTCGGGGCTGTCTTCGGGGCGGCCTTCGTGGTTCCCGTCGCGGGCCCTCTCGAACCGCCCTTCGTCCCGCGGGTCCCCGTCGGCGCCCCGGCGCCCACCGACGGCGTGCCGGTCGGCGCGGTCGCCGCTGATCGTCCCGACGTCGCGCGGCCCGACGTCGCGCGGGTCGTCGGGCGCGGGCGGGCTGGCGGTCGCATCACCCCATGGTCTCGTCGCGGGCGTCGCCGTCCGGCGACGCCACGCCGGAGGGACGCGCGGCGAGGTCCGCCAGGATCACGGGGCCCAGCTCGGTGACGTCTCCCGCGCCCACGGTGAGCACCAGGTCGCCGGGGCGCGCGAGCGCCGAGGCCACGTGCGCCGCCTCGAGCCGGTCCTCGACCGCGCGCACTCCCCCGCCGGACGACGTCCGCTCGAGCAGGTCGGTGATGGTGCGCGGGCCGACCGTCGGGTCGACGTCCTCGCGGGCCCGGTAGACGCCCGTGACGACGACCTCGTCCGCGAGAGCCAGCGCTGCGGCGAACCGGCCGGCGAAGATCCGCGTGCGCGAGTACAGGTGCGGCTGGAAGAGCACGACGATGCGGCCGTCGCCGGCCACCGGCCGTGCCGCCCGCAGCAGCGCCTCCACCTCGGTGGGGTGGTGGTCGTAGCTGTCGAACACCCGCACGCCGTCGACCTCGCCCTTGGGCTCGAACCGCCGCCCCGTCCCGACGAAGGTCCCCGCGCCCCGGGCGGCGTCGCCCGGCTCCGCGCCGAGCAGCACCGCGGTCACGACGGCCGCCGTCGCGTTGAGCGCGTTGTGCGCGCCGGGCACCGCGAGGCGCAGCGCGTACGGCTCGTCGCCCAGCGGGCCGCCGGAGACGACGGCCTCGACGGTCCCCGCCCCGACGACGACGTCGCGCACCCGCACGTCCGCGCCCGCGCCCTCCCCGTACGTCACCACGGCCCTCCCCGCGGCCCGGTGCGCGTCCGCGAGGGCCGCCGAGCCGGCGTCGTCCGCGCACGCCACGAGCGTGCCGCCGCCGACGATCCGGCCGGCGAACTCCTCGAACGCCCGCTCGAAGGCCTCCTGCGAGCCGTAGTGGTCGAGGTGGTCCGGCTCGACGTTGGTCACGACGGCCACCGTGGGGGCGTAGTTGAGGAACGAGCCGTCCGACTCGTCGGCCTCGGCCACGAGCACGTCGGACGCACCGAGGTGCCCCCCGGGCACCGCGCCCTCGCGGCCCTCGGCGTCCCGCACCCGCACCGTGCCCCCGATCGCGAACGACGCGTCGACGCCGCACGCGCGCAGCACGGTCGCGACCATCGCCGACGTCGTGGTCTTGCCGTGCGCGCCGGCCACGGCCACCGCCCGGCGTCCGAGCATCAGCGACGCGAGCGCCTGGGAGCGGTGCAGCACCCGGATCCCCGCAGCGCGGGCGGCGGCGAGCTCCGGGTTCGTCTCCCGCACCGCGGACGACACGACGACCGTGTCGACCAGGGGCGCGCCGTCCGGCCCCACGACGTGCGCCGCGTCGTGCCCGACCCAGACCCGCACGCCGTCCGCGCGCAGCGCCTCGAGGGCGGGGCCGGCCGCCGCGTCGGAGCCCTGGACGTCGGCCCCGCGGGCCGCCAGCAGCCGCGCGACGACGGACACGCCCGCGCCGCCGACGCCGACCAGGTGCACGCGGCCGAGCTCCTCGACGGGCAGCGCCGGGGGCCGCGTCGACGGTGCGGCGCTCATGCCTGCCGCCCGGTACCCGCGCCCGCGTCCGCCTGCGCGACCGCCTCGGCGACGAGGTCGGCGACGCGCGCGGCGCCGTCGCGCACCCCGGTCGCCCGGGCCGCGGACGCCATCGCGTCGAGCCGCGGCCGGTCGGCCAGCAGCGCCGGCACGTGCTCGGCCACCCAGGCGGGGGTGAGGTCGGCGTCGTCGACGAGGAGGCCGCCGCCCGCCTCCACGAGCGGCGCGGCGTTGAGCCGCTGCTCGCCGTTGCCGATGGGCAGCGGCACGTAGACCGCGGGCACGCCGAGGGCGGCGAGCTCGCACACCGTGCCGGCGCCCGAGCGGGCGACGACCAGGTCCGCGACGGCGAGCGCGAGCTGCATCTCGGACAGGTACTCGCGCACCTGGTAGCGCGCGGCCTCGAACCCGCCCGCGGCGGTGGCGGCGTCGACGGCGGACCGCACGGGCCCGTCCTTGCCCTTGCCCGTCAGGTGCAGCACCTGGACGCCGGCGCGCAGCAGCGCCTCGACCGACCCGGCCAGGGCGGCGTTCACCGACGCCGCGCCCGAGGAGCCGCCGGTGACCACGAGCGTCGGGAGGCCGGCGTCGAGGCCCAGCGCGTCGGCGGCCTGGACGCGCGCGGCCAGCGCGTCGGCCTCGCGCGCCGAGACCAGGTCCGCGATCTCGGCCCGCAGCGGGAGACCGACGACCTGGGCGCCCGGCAGCGGGGTGCCCGGGAAGGTCGCGCCGACGCGGGCGGCCCAGCGGGCGCCGAGCTTGTTGGCCAGGCCGGCACGGGCGTTCTGCTCGTGGATCACCACGGGGACGCCCTTGCGCCGGGCGGCGAGGTACGCGGGGGTGGAGACGTACCCCCCGAAGCCGACGACGGCCTGGGCACCGATCTCGTCGATCGCGGCCTCCGCCGCCTTCACGGCCGCGCTGAGGCGGCCGGGCAGCTTCAGCAGGTCGACGCTCGGGCGCCGCGGCAGCGGCACGCGCGGGATGGGCCACAGCCGGTACCCGCGCTCCGGGACGAGGTCGGCCTCAAGCCCGGACGTGGTGCCGAGGGCGAGGATCCTGGCTTCCGGCTCCCGCGCACGGAGCTCGTCCGCGACGGCGAGGAGGGGGTTGACGTGGCCGGCGGTGCCGCCCCCGGCGAGGACGACGGACGTGACTGCAGAGCTCTTCACAGGCAGGACCCTATCGGCCGCCGTCGCCCCCGCGGCGCCGCGCGCCCCCACCGGTGGCGCCGGCCCTGCCCCGCCGCGACAGGACCGCGACCGACCTCTTGACGACGCTCCGTCGGGCGGCGAGGGCCTCGGCGGCCCCCGGCTCGCTGCGCGCGAAGCTGATCACCACACCGAGCGCCACCATCGTCGTGACCAGGGCGGACCCGCCCGCCGACACCAGCGGCAGCGGGACGCCGATCACGGGCAGGACGCCGATCACCACGCCGATGTTCACGAAGGCCTGGCCCACCACCCAGCAGCCGATCGCGGCCGTGGTGATCTTCACGAACGGGTCCGGGTGCCGGCGCACCACCCGCGCCATCGCGATCCCGAGGACCACGAACAGCGCGAGCACGAGCAGCGTGCCGAGCAGGCCGAGCTCCTCGCCGATCACGGAGTAGATGAAGTCGTTGTGCGCCTCCGGCAGGTACTTCCACTTCTCGCGGCTGGCACCCAGGCCCACGCCGAACAGCCCGCCGGTGCCCAACCCGTACATCCCGTGGATCGACTGGTAGCACTGCCCCTGCGTGTCCGTGCACGTGCCGTAGGCGGCCAGGATCCGGGTGAGCCGGTCGCTGCCGTCCTGGTTGACGATGAACGCCCAGCCGACCAGCAGCGCCGCCCCGACCCCGCCCACGGCAAGCATCGAGGCCGGCGCGCCCGAGACCCAGTACGCGCCGAGGCCGAGCACCGCGAGGATGAGGGCCGTGCCCAGGTCGTGTCCCGCCATGACGAGCCCGAGGACCGCGCCGAGCCCCAGCACTCCCGGCACCAGCGCCTGGCCCCAGCTGCCGAGAAGGTGCTGCTTGCGGCCCAGGACCGCGCCCAGCCACACGGCGAGCCCCAGCTTGGCGAGCTCCGAGGGCTGGAACTGCACCGGACCGACGACGAGCCAGTTCCGGTTGCCGTTGACGAGCTTGCCGGCGAAGAGCACCGCGACGAGCATCGCCAGCGTGACCAGCATCGCCGGCCATGCGAGGCGCTTGTACCAGCGCACCGGCAGCCGGGCGGCGATCAGCATGAGCGGCAGGCCGATGAGGGCGAACCGTGCCTGCACCATGAACGCGGCGAACGGCGAGTCCCCCGCGGCGATGGACGTCACCGTCGAGCTGGACAGCACCATGACGAGCCCGATGACCAGCAGCAGCCCGGTGGCACCGACGAGCAGGTAATAGCTCGTCACGGTGCTGTTCCACTGACCGAGCCACGGGCGCTCGGTCCGCTTCGGGGAGCGCGGGGCCGGCCGGTCTCTCGGGGCCCGGCCCGTCGACGGACGACCCCCCGACCCTCGCGGGGCGCGTCGGGTGCCCGTCGTGACCGCCATCCGACACCTCTCGCTCGTCGTCGCGGCGTCGTGCCGCTACAGCTCCGCCACGGCCGTGGCGAACGCCTCCCCCCGCTGGGCGTAGGAGGCGAACTGGTCCATGGACGCACCGGCGGGCGCCAGCAGGACGGTGTCCCCGGCACGAGCCAGGTCACGTGCCGCCGCGACCGCGCGCCGCATCACGGACCCAGTGTCGCCGGGATCGACCACGACGACGGGGATCTCGGGCGCGTGTCGGGCCAGCGCCCCGCGGATCGGCTCCGGGTCGACGCCGATGAGCACGGCCGCGCGGAGGCGGTCGGCGCGGTCGGCGACGAGGGCGTCGAACGACGCTCCCTTCGCGAGGCCGCCGGCCACCCACACCACGGTGCCGGGCGCGTAGGACGCGAGCGAGGCTGCCGCGGCGTGCGCGTTGGTCGCCTTCGAGTCGTCCACCCAGGCGACGCCGTCGAGCACGCGCACCTCGGAGATGCGGTGCGCGCCGGGCAGGAACGCGCGCAGGCCGTCGCGCACGGCGGCCGCGGGGACGCCGTGCGCGCGGGCGAGCGCGGCGGCCGCCAGGGCGTTCGCGACGACGTGCGGCGGCGGGGTGCCGCCCCCGGGGGCGAGGTGCGCGAGGTCGGCGAGGGTGCCGAGCTCGGCGGCCGTCCGCTGCCGGTCGCGCGCGCCGGGCTCGGCGTGGAAGGCGCGGTCGACGAGCACGTCCTCGACCACGCCCAGCTGACCCGGGCCCGGGGCGCCGAGGGTGAACCCCACGGCGAGGGCGCCCTCGGTCACGTCGGCGTCGCGCACCAGCTGCTCCGTGCGCGGGTCGGCCGCGTTGTACACGCACGCCACCTGCGCGCGGGCGTAGACCCGGCCCTTGTCCGCCGCGTACGCCTCGAGCGACCCGTGCCAGTCGAGGTGGTCGGCAGCCACGTTGAGCACGGCCGCGGCCTCGAACGACGTCGTGAGCGTGTGGTGGAGCTGGAAGCTGGAGAGCTCCACCGCGAGGACGTCCAGCGACGGGTCCTGCGCCGCCTCGACGACCGGGGTCCCGACGTTCCCGACCGCGGCGGCGCGCAGGCCGGCCGCGGTGAGGATCGACGCGAGCATCTCGACCGTCGTCGTCTTGCCGTTGGTCCCCGTGACGGCGAGCCACGGGGCGGGCCCGCGCGCCCCGTCCGCACCGGTGCGCTCGACCCGCAGCCGCCAGGCGAGCTCGATCTCGCTCCACACGGGGACGCCGGCGGCCCGGGCCGCGGCCAGCAGCGGGGTGCTCGGCGCCCACCCCGGGGACGCGACGACGAGGTCGGCGCCCGCGACGACGCGCCCCGCGACGGCGGGGTCGTCCGCGTCGCGCACGTCGGCGTCGTCCGCGCGTCCGTCGACCGTGACCACCGAGGCCACCCGCCCGGCCGCACCGCCCGACAGGGCGGCGACGACGGCGCGCCCGGTCACGCCGAGCCCGGCGACGACGACGCGGGCGCCGTCGGGCAGCGCCCGCGGGTCGGGCTCGGTCACGTGGCCACCCACTCGGCGTAGAAGACGCCCATGCCGAGCGCCGCGAACAGGCCGGCGATGAGCCAGAACCGGATGACAATCGTGACCTCGCCCCACCCGGACAGCTCGAAGTGGTGGTGCAGGGGTGCCATCTTGAACACGCGCCTGCCCGTCATCTTGAAGAAGCCGATCTGGATGACGTCGGACATGACGATGACGACGAAGAGCCCGCCGATGATCGCGGCGAGGATCTCGGTGCGCGACAGGATCGAGATGCCCGCCAGGGCGCCGCCGAGGGCGAGCGAGCCGGTGTCGCCCATGAAGATCTTCGCGGGGCTGGCGTTCCACCAGAGGAAGCCGATGCAGGCGCCCGCGATGGCGGCGGCGACGATCGCGAGGTCCTGCGGGTCGCGCACCTCGTAGCAGCGCGGCCCGGCCGCGGCGAGCCGCTGGCACGACTGGTTGAGCTGCCAGATGCACACGAGGACGTACGCGCCGAAGACGATGATCGACACGCCGGTCGCCAGGCCGTCCAGGCCGTCCGTGAGGTTCACCGCGTTGGACCAGGCCGTGATGAGGAAGTTCGCCCAGATCACGAAGAGGATGAGACCCACCGTGACGCCGGCGAACGCCAGGTCGAGGTTGGTGTCGCGCAGGAACGAGATCCGCGTGGACGCGGGCGTCCGGGCGTTCGCGTTGGGGAACTGCAGCGCGAGGACCGCGAAGCTGATCCCGACGAAGCCCTGGCCGATGATCTTCGCCTTCGGCGTGAGGCCCAGGGACCGCTGCTTGCGGATCTTCGTGAAGTCGTCGAGGAAGCCGACCAGGCCGAGGCCCGTCATCAGGTACAGGCACAGCAGCGCCGACGCGCTCGGCGGCCTCCCGGCGACCAGCATGGACACCGCGACGCCGACCAGGGCCGCCGCGATGATCACGACGCCGCCCATCGTCGGCGTGCCGCGCTTCGTGAAGTGCGCGGTCGGCCCGTCCTGGCGGACGAACTGGCCGTAGTTGCGGTGGATGAGGAACCGGATGAACAGGGGCGTCCCGAAGAGGGCGACCAGCCCGGAGACGCCGGCCGAGACCAGGATCGCGATCACGGGGCGACCTCCACGGCCGATTCGGCGGCCGCCGGCCCGCCGGCGGCGAGCTCGTCGCCGAGGCGCCACAGGCCCGACCCGAGGGAGGACTTCACGAGGACGACGTCGCCCGGCTCGAGCGCCTCGGCGAGCACCGCGCGCGCGGCGTCGAGGTCAGGCACGAAGACCGACTCCTCTCCCCAGGAGCCCTCTTGCATGGCCCCCTCGTGGATGTGGTACGCCCCGTCGCCGACGACGACGAGGAGCTTGACGTTCAATCGCACCACGAGGCGGCCGATCTCGTCGTGCGCGGCGCGCGAGCCGTCCCCGAGCTCGAGCATCTCGCCCAGCACGGCGACGGAGCGGCGCGTGCGGCCCGCCATGACGGCGAGCGCCCGCAGCGCGGCGCGCATCGAGTCCGGGTTGGCGTTGTAGGCGTCGTCGACCACGGTGACGCCGTCCGGTCGCTCGGTGACCGCCATCCGGTGCGGGCTGAGGGGGGTCGCCCGGGACAGGCCGTCGGCCACGCGCGCGATCGCGGCGGCGGTGGTGCCGCTCAGCGCGAGCACCGCCGCGGCGGCGGCGAGCGCGTTGCTCGCGTGGTGCGCGCCCACGAGGCGCAGCGCCACGGGAGCGGGGTCGCCCAGGTCGTGGCCACCCGCGACGGCGAGCCCGAACGTCGCCCGGCCGGAGGCGTCCACCCCGATGTCGGCGGCGCGCACGTCGGCCGAGGAGATGGTGCCGAAGGTGGTGACGGTGTGCTCCGGGGCGGCGAGCGACGCCATGGCCGCGACGCGCTGGTCGTCGGCGTTGAGCACGACGGCGCCGCCCGGCACGACGCCCGAGACCATCTCGGCCTTGGTGCGCGCGATGGCCTCGACCGAACCGAACTTGCCCACGTGGGCCACGCCGACGGCGAGCACGATGCCGACGTTGGGCGGGGCGATCCGCGTCAGGTAAGCGATGTTGCCGGGGCCGTCCGCGCCCATCTCCAGCACGAGGAAGCGCGTGGCCTCGGTGACGCGCAGGACGGTCAGCGGCAGGCCGACCTCGTTGTTGAACGACCCCGTGGGCACCACCAGGCCGTCCTCGGGGGCGACGCCCTCCGGCAGCAGGTCCACGAGGAGCTGGCCCAGCAGGTCCTTGGTCGTGGTCTTGCCCACCGAGCCGGTCACCGCGACGACCCGGAGGTCGCCCGCGGCCCGCACGCGGGCTAGCACGACGCGCGCGAGCTCGCCCAGCGCGGCCTGCACGTCGTCGACGACGACCGTCGGCACGCCCTCGAGCTCGCGGGCGGCCAGGACCAGCGCGGCCCCCGACTCGACGGCGCCGCGGGCGAAGTCGTGCCCGTCGACGCGCTCGCCGGGCAGCGCGACGAACAGCCCCCCGGGCTCGACGCGGCGGGAGTCCACGACGACGGGCCCGCTCACGGGCGTGGCGGCGTCGGCGTGCAGCCGTCCCCCGGTCGCCTCGGCGACGTCGGCGGCGGTCAGCGCGATCATGCGGTGGTCCTCTCGTGCCGCCGCTGCAGCGCGCGGCGGGCCTCGTCCCGGTCGTCGAGCTCGAGGTCGACGCCCGCGACCTCCTGGATGGTCTCGTGGCCGCGGCCCGCGACGAGGACGGTGTCGTCCGCCCCGGCGTCGAGCACGGCCTTCTCGATGGCGGTCGCGCGCGGCGCCGCCTCGGTCACGACGACGTCGCGACCCGAGCCGCGCGCCGCGTCGCGGGCCGCGCGGGCGCCCTCGAGCACCGCGGCGCGCACGGCGGCGGGGTCCTCGCCGTGGGGGTCGTCGTCGGTGACGACGACGACGTCCGCGCCCGCGACGGCGGCGGCGCCCATCGCGGGCCGCTTGCCCTTGTCGCGGTCCCCGGTGGCTCCGAACACGACGACGAGCCGGCCGGCCGTCGTCGGGCGCAGCGCGGCGAGCGCGAGCTCGAGCGCCTCGGTGTTGTGCGCGAAGTCCACGACGACGCGAGGGTGGCCGTCCCCGCCCGCGCCGACCACCTGCATGCGGCCCGGCACGACGGCCGAGAGGCCGTCGGCCGCGGCGAGGGCCTCGGCCACGTCCTCGACGTGCGCACCGCCCTCGAGCACCATCGCGACGGCGAGCGCGGCGTTCGCGACGTTGAACCCGCCGGGCAGGGACGTCGACGTGCGCAGCGAGCGCCCGTCGGCGTGCGTGAGCGTGAACGCGGAGCCGGTGCCGTGCGCCGCGACGTCCGTGACGGTCCAGTCCGCCGCCGCCTCGCCGTCCCGGGGGGCGCGGGTGCGCAGCGTCGCGACGGGCACCTGCGCGGCGGACGCCATGCGCTCGCCCCACACGTCGTCCACCACGACGACGCCGCGGCGCGCGTGCTCGGGCGTGAACAGCGACGCCTTCGCGTCGAAGTACGACTGCAGGTCGCCGTGGAAGTCGAGGTGGTCCTGGCTGAGGTTCGTGAACCCGACCACGCCGAACTCGATGCCGTCCACCCGGTGCATCGACAGCGAGTGGGAGGACACCTCCATCGCGAGCGTGCGCACCTCCGCCTCGCACATCGCGGCGAGCAGCGCCTGCAGGTCCGCGGCCTCCGGGGTGGTGAGCCGGCTCGGGAGCACCGTGTCGCCCGCACGCATCTCCACCGTGCCGATCAGGCCGCCGGTCCAGCCGAGGGCCCGCAGCAGGTGGTCGACCTGGTACGTCGTCGTCGTCTTGCCGTTGGTGCCGGTGACGCCGAAGGTCATCAGGTGCTCGGCGGGCTCCCCGTACACCCAGGCCGCGACGGGCCCGAGGACGGCCCGCGGGTCGTCGGCGACCAGGACCGGCACCACGGGGTCGAGCGCGTGCGGCCCGCGGGTGAGGATGGCGGCGCCCGCGGCGTCGGTGAGCACGGCCCGGGCCCCGCGGGCCACGGCGTCGGCGGCGAACCGCGCGCCGTGGGCCTGCGCACCGGGCAGGGCGACGAACAGGTCGCCACCTGCGACGACGCGGTTGTCGGACGCGACCGAGGTGACGACGACGTCGGCCGGGACCTGCGGCCGGGGGCCGCCCTCGTCCGGTGCCGCCGGCGTCGTCACCTCGAGCCCGAAGGCCAGGGCGAGGTCCCGCACCCGCCGGGGCGTCGTGCCCGCGGGCCGGATACGGGGAAGCGGGGATGTCACGGAGAAGAACCTACCGTCTGCGTGCTGCGGGCCCGGCACCCAGGGCGCCCGGCATGAGAACCGTCACGGACCGCACGGCGTCGTTCGCCGCCTCGGTCACCACGTCGTTCACCAGGTGAGGGCGTACGGCTTGAACGGGGTCGTGCTGGGGGGCACGTCCATCTTCTGCAGCGTGTACCCCATGAGGTCGCTGAAGACCGGCGCGGCCACCACGCCGCCGTAGATCGACGACTGGGGGCTGCGCAGGAAGACCGACACCGTGTAGCGAGGGTCGTCGGCGGGCGCGACGCCGATGAACGACGCCATGTAGGTGGTCCCGGCCCCCGTCCACATCTGGGCGGTGCCGGTCTTGCCGGCCACGCGGTAGCCGGGCACCCGCGCGTTGGCGGCGGTGCCCTCCTCCCCCACGACCGACTCCATCATCCGCATCACCGAGTCGGCGGTCTTCTCCGAGACCACGCGCTCCTTCGAGGGCGCTTCGGCGGGCGTGAACGTGCCGTCGGACGCGCGCGTGCCGGCGACCAGGCTGGGCTCCACCCGGACGCCGCCGTTCGCGACCGTCGAGAAGACCTGGGTCGCCTGCATCGCGTTCACGGCCACGCCCTGCCCGAACAGGATCGTGTACGGGGTGCGGGCGTCGTGCGCCAGCGTCTGCTCGGAGGGCAGGATGCCCGCCGACTCGCCCGGCAGCCCGAGGCCGGTGGGCTGCCCGAACCCGAACTTGCCGAGGTAGTCGTAGCGGACGTCGAGCGGGATCTTCTCGCCGATCTGCACCGTGCCCGTGTTGGACGAGTGCGCCAGGACGCCGGCGAGCGTCAGCTGCTGGTCGGGGTGCTCGTGCGAGTCCTTGAACGACTCGCCGTTGGGCGTGGTGAAACGGTACGGCACGCGGAACTGGCTGTCGGGCTTCCAGTAGCCCTCCTCGAGGGCTGCCGCCATCGTGATCACCTTGCCCGTGGAGCCGGGCTCGAAGACGTCCTTCACGGCGCGGGAGCCGTTGGCCACCGCGGACGTCGACCGGTCGTTGGGGTCGACGTCGCCCGAGTCGGCCACCGCGAGCACCTGGCCCGTGCGCACGTCCTCGACGACCGCCATGGCGTACTTCGCCCCGGTCTTCGAGACCGCGTCGTCGAGCAGCTCCTCCGCCTTCCACTGGACGTCCAGGTCGATCGTCAGCTCCACGTTGCTGCCGGGCACCGCCTCGGTGGTGTCCCGCTCCGAGTTGGGGATCGGGACGCCGTCGCGGCCGCGCTCGTAGGTGACCTTGCCGTCGGTGCCCGCGAGCACGTCCTCGTAGGCGCGCTCGAGCCCGCCCTGGCCCACCTGGTCGCGGTCGACGAAGCCCACGAGCGTGCCCGCGACGGTGCCCGCCGGATAGGTGCGGCGGGAGGTGAGCTCGGTGCGGACGTAGGCCTGCAGCTCCAGCTTGGCGATCGCCCGCTGCACCTCGGGCACGGCGTTGCGCTTGAGGATCACGTACCGGTCGTCGCCGTTGAGCTTCGCGGCGAGCTCCGCGGGCTGCGCGTCGAGGATCGGCGCAAGGAGCTGCGCGATGCCGAGCGCGCCGTCCTGCACCGCCTTGCCGGTGGCGGTGTCCACGCGCTGGCCGCCCTGGAAGCCCTGGATGGCGAGCGTGTCGGCGGAGATGGTGTACCGGTCGACGGACGTCGCGAGCACGCGCCCGTTGGCGTCGACGATGTCGCCGCGGTGCGCGAGCTGCACCGAGTGCGTGGTGCGCGCCTCCTGCGCCTTCGCCGCGAGCGCCGGTCCCTGGAAGATCTGCACCTGCACCAGCCGGCCCACGAAGACGGTGAGCACGAGCGCCGCGACGACCATGATCCACCGCTGCCGGCGCCCGGGGTCGCCCGGACGCCCCCGGCCCGCGGCTCCGCCACGCGGGCGCGGCGGTGCACCCCCGCCGCGCGCCGTCGTCCGGCCCGTGGAGCGGACCGGCGTCGTGCCCGCCCGCGGGCGCCCGCCGCCCGCGGGCGGGTTCGCGTTCCGGGCCGCCGTCCCGCGGCCCGGGCGGGAACGGGGCGTCGACCGCGAGGTCGAGCCTGTGCCAGGACGCGCGGCCGCCCGCGGCGTCGAGCCGTTCGTGGTGCGGGAGGTGCTCACCCCTCGAGTCTGCGGTGCCGGCGTCCGGGTCGTGCGGGCCGGGCCCGGGCGTGTCGCGCGCCCGCCGGCCGAGCGGCCTCCCGAGCCTGCGCCCGAGCCGCCGCTCCGCGCGCCGCCGCGGGCCGGAGGCGTCCGCCCGGTCACGGCGTCTCCGTGTCGCCGATCCCGACCTTCGCGCGCTTCTCGACGCTGATCATCGTCGGGTCCTCGGCGGGGACCATGCCGAGCTTCGTGGCGCGCTCCGCCAGCGACGACTCCGCGGCACGGAGCTTCTCCTGCTGGGTCTGGACGTCCTGCGCCACCTGACCCACCTCCGCCTGCAGCCGCGACGCCTCGTACGAGCCCCGCGCCATCGACGTGTTGAGGAGCAGGGCCGCCAGCAGCGCGGCGGCGAGGATCACCGCGCACAGCACGAGGAACGGGACGCCCGACGTCGCCTGGAGGGGGGCGCGGACCGCGTCGAGCCGGCGGCCGCGGTCGTCGGCGCCGCCCGGCAGCGAGGTCAGCGGTGCACGGCGGGGTGCCGCGGCCGGGCGGGTCCCGGGGGTGGCGGGGGCACGCAGGGCGCTCATCGGCGGTCCTCCTTGGGGTGCGGGCGGGTGCGCGGACGGGGCGCGGTGCGCATGTGGTCGGGGGTGGGGCGGACGCGGCGTGCGGCGCGCAGGCGGACCGAGGCGGCGCGCGGGTTGCGCCCGAGCTCCGCCTCGTCGGCCTCCTCCGCGCCCCGCGTCAGGGCCTCGAGGTAGGGCTTGTGGGTCTCCGGCTCGACGGGCAGGCCGGCCGGCGCGCTCGACGTCGTCCCGCGCGCGACGGCCCGCTTGACGATCCGGTCCTCCAGCGACTGGTAGGACTCGACGACGATCCGCCCGCCGACGGCCAGCGCCTCGATCGCGGCGGGCACGGCGCGCTCGAGCACCTCCAGCTCGCCGTTCACCTCGATCCGCAGCGCCTGGAACGTCCGCTTGGACGGGTTGCCGCCCGTGCGCCGCGCCGCGGCGGGGATGGACGCCCGCACCAGGTCGGCGAGCTCGCCCGTCCGCTCCCACGGCCGCTCCTCGCGGCGCCGCACGATCGCCCTGGCGATGCGCGGCGCGAACCGCTCCTCGCCGTACTCGCGCAGCACCCGCGCCAGCGCACGCTCGTCGTAGGTGTTGAGGACGTCGGCGGCGGTCGCGCCGCGCGTCTGGTCCATCCGCATGTCGAGCGGCGCGTCCTGGGCGTACGCGAAGCCCCGGCCGGCCTCGTCGAGCTGCAGCGACGAGACGCCGAGGTCCATGAGGACGCCCTGCACCCCGTCCAGCCCGAGCTCCGCGACGACCTCGCCGATCTCGTCGTAGACCGCGTGCACCGGGGTGAACCGGTCGCCGAAGCGGGCCAGCCGCTCGCCCGCGAGGCGCAGCGCCTGGGTGTCGCGGTCGATCCCCACGACGCGGGCCGTCGGGACCTGCTCCAGCACCGCCTCGGTGTGACCACCCATGCCCAGGGTGCAGTCGACCAGCACGCTGCCCGGCTCCGCGAGCGCCGGCGCGAGGAGGTCGACGCACCGCTGCAGCAGCACGGGCAGGTGACGGTCGCCCGCGGGTCGCGCGTCGTCCGGTGTGCTCATCGGTGCTCCTCCTCTCGTGCTCGGTCTCGTGTCGGGTCCGGCCCAGATGGTCGCCGGGGCCCCGCCCGGCCAGGTCTCCCTCCGCGCCGTTCTGGCACCGGGGAAGTGCGCCAGACCCTCGCGGGAGGAGGCCTCGTCGTGCGGGGCCCTGCTGCTGCTCGTCTGCTGTGCGGTTGTGGGTGGTGCCGGTGGTTCAGAACTGCAGGTCCGGGAAGATCTGCTCGGACGTCTCGGAGTACGACGACTCCTGCTCGGCCAGGTAGGTCTCCCAGGTGGTGCGGTCCCAGACCTCCACGCGGGTCCCGGCGCCGATCACGGCGACGTCCCGGTCGAGGCCGGCGTACGCGCGCAGGGCGGCCGGGATGACGACCCGCCCCTGCTTGTCCGGCAGCTCGTCGCTCGCACCCGACAGGAACACGCGCAGGTAGTCGCGCGCCTGCCGGCTGGTCACGGGGGCCTGCCGCACCTGCTCGTACATGCGGCCGAACTCGTCCATCGGGAGGAGGAAGAGGCAGCGCTCCTGTCCCCTCGTCATGACGAGGCCGGGAGCGAGTCGGGCGCGAAACTTCGCGGGGAGGATGAGCCGGCCCTTCTCGTCGAGCTTGGGGGTGTAGGTGCCGAGCAGCAGCCCGGCACCCGGAAACGTGTCCTCCAGACCTGCCACGGCTCGCACCTCCCCTCGCGCTCCCGCAGCCTCCACGCTACTCCACTTTCCTCCACCGGGCGCGGGGAACGAGGGGGAGTTCTCCCCATCTCACCCGCTCCCCCCACAGTCCCCACACATCGCCGCAGGTCAGGGCGTCAGGGGCGGGGCGAGCCGCCGGTGGAGGGCGGTGGAGGGCGGGTCGCCGGAATCGTGTCGCCCGCAGCGTGCGTCCGGTACCAGGAGGTGCCGCACGGCCGCGACCACCGCACGCGGGGTGCGTCGTGGAGCGAGGTGGAGCGGGTGATCGTCGTCACGTCCGGCCCCGATTCCACTAGGCTGCGAGAACGTCACGAGCACGTGAACCGGAGGTCACCCGTGCACCCAGAACCCGTCTCCCCCACGCTGGCCGGCGCACGCACGGAGACGGAGGACCACAGGGACGGACCCACCCCCTCCACGGGGACCGGCCTCGACGCCCTGACCAGAGATCTCGACGAGCTCGTCACCGCCACCACGCGGGTGCGGGAGGCGATCGACTCCGTGGTCTCGGGGCGTCCCGGCCTCGCCGAGGTGACCGTCGCCGTCCTGCTCGCCGAGGGTCACCTCCTGATCGAGGACGTCCCCGGCGTCGGCAAGACGACGCTGGCGAAGGCCCTCGCCCGCAGCATCGACTGCCGTGTCGGCCGCATCCAGTTCACCCCCGACCTGCTCCCGAGCGACCTCACCGGCGTCAACATCTTCCGCACCGCCACACACGACTTCGAGTTCCGGCCCGGGCCGGTGTTCAACAACGTGGTGATCGGCGACGAGATCAACCGCGCCTCGCCCAAGACGCAGTCCGCGCTCCTCGAGTGCATGGAGGAGGGCCAGACGACGATCGACGGCACCACGCACACGCTGCCGCGGCCGTTCCTCGTCGTGGCGACGCAGAACCCGGTGGAGATGGAGGGCACCTACCCGCTGCCCGAGGCGCAGCGCGACCGGTTCATGGCCCGCCTCACCGTCGGCTACCCGGACACGGACGCCGAGCTGCAGATGCTCGACCGCCAGGAGTCCTCCGACCCCCTGGACCACCTGTCCCCCGTCACCACCGGCGCCGACATGGTGCGGTACGCCGAGGCGGTGCGCGCCGTCTACGCGGCGGGACCCGTCAAGCAGTACGTGCTCGGCCTCGTGGGCGCGACGCGGCAGCACGAGGGGGTCCGGCTCGGCGCGTCGCCGCGGGCCTCGCTCCAGCTGCTGCGGGCCGCCAAGGCCGCCGCCGCCATGGCGGGGCGCGAGCACGTGCTGCCCGACGACGTGCAGTCCCTCGCCGTCTCGGTCCTGGCCCACCGTCTGATCCTCAGCACCGAGTCCCGGCTCGGCGGCGTGACCCCCGAGGACGTGATCTCCGAGATCGTCCAGCGCACCGCCGTGCCCGGCGGCCGCGTCGCCGTCGCCCCGCCCGCGGGGTCGTTCGCGCGGCCCTCCCGCGAACGCGGCCGGTAGGGCCGGCGATGTCCGGCGACGACCAGTCCGGCGCGGTCCCGGCCGCCACCGAGCGCAGGGCGGGGCAGCGCGGCCGCCGCGACGCCCGGCACCCGGCGCTGCGGCGGGTCGTCCGCGTCCGGCCCACGCGCCGCGGCCTCGCCCTGCTCGTCGCGGGCCTGGTGCTCGTCACGGTCGGCACCCTGCTCGACCTGCCCGACGTCGTGGGCCTCGGCGCCGCCGCCGTGCTGGCCGTCCTCCTCTCCTGGGTGCTCATGGGGGTGCAACGCCTCGACGCCGGTCGGGGGGCGCTCGTGGTCACGCGCGAGCTCACGCCGAACCCCGTCGTGCGCGACCAGACGGCCACGGTGCGCCTGGTCGTCGGCGCCCGCGCACGCACGGGCGCCGCCTACGAGCGGCTGGCCCGCCTGCGGCTGTCCGAGCAGGCCGCGCACGAGCTGGCGGGGCCGCACGGCATCCGCGCCCGGGTGACGGCGCACGCGGACCGCATCGCGGTCTCCTACGCGCTCACCCCGTCCCGCCGGGGCCGCTGGGCCCTCGGCCCGCTGCTCACCACGCGCACCGACGTCTTCGGGCTGGTCCGCACCACGCAGCCGCTCGGCGCCGCGACCCGCGTCGCGGTGTGGCCCCGCACCGTCGGCCTGCCCACGCGCACGCGGGTGCTCGGCGACGTCGAGCGCGCGGCCACCGGCGCACGGCTGGCGTCCACCGACGACTCCGTCCTGCGCGAGTACGTCTCCGGCGACGACCCCCGCCGGGTGCACTGGGCGGGCTCCGCGCGCCAGGGCCGGCTCATGGTCCGGGCGGACGAGAGCGCCGGCGTGCGGCCCGTGACCGTGCTGTTCGACCGGGCGCTGCTGCCGCCGCCCGTCGACCCGCGCACCGGCGTCTGGCCGTCCACCCGCGGCTCCCGCACGCACGCCGAGGGCGAGCTCGCCGTCGAGCTCGCGGCCTCCGTCGCGACGTCGTTTCTCGACGCCGGACACCCCGCGCGCCTGGTGCCCACCGGCTCGGGCCCCGCGCCCGTCCCCTTCGCCGCCGGCGCGCGCACCGGCCGCGCGACGGTCCTCGACCAGGCGGTCGACCTGCGCGGGCACCGCGGGGCCGCCGACGCCGAGCGCGCCGTCCTGCAGACGGTCCGCGCCCTGCGCGCCTCGCGCTCGCAGGAGGAGATCGTCGTCGCCGTGCTGGGCCCCCAGCCGGAGGCCGCGTTGCGCGACGTGGCCGAGCTCGGCGTCGAGGGCACCTGCTGGGCGCTCGTCGTGGCGCCGGCCGAGGCCCGGGACCCCGGTGCGGCGCCGGCGGGAGAGACGGTCGGCGCGCTGCGCGCCGCCGGCTGGCGCGTGGCCACCTGCCCCCCTGGCACGGCGCCCGACCGCGCCTGGGCGCTCCTCGCGGAGGGGGCAGCATGATCCCCGCCCACGCGGGCCCGACGGCCCGCACCGTCGCCTCCGGGGTCCTGGTCGCCGTGGCGGTCGCCGCCTCGATGCTCTCGCTCACGAGCATCGTGCTGCCGGGCGGCTGGACCCGCGCGGCCCTCCTCGGCATCGTCCTCGTCAGCGCGACGACGGTCACGTCCCGGGTCACGATCGAGCGGCGGGCCCGCGCTCGAGGGCTGCGCACCAAGGAGTCCGGCTCCGCCTGGCCCAGCGTGCTGGGCGGGGTCGTCGCCGCCTGGTTCGTCCTCGCGCGGTACGGCGGCCCCACCGCCGACCCCACCTTCGTGGTCACCCCGGAGCACCTGTCGCGCGTCGTGGCGCGGCTCGGCGAGGCCGGGGAGATCGCCCGGTCGGAGGTCGCCCCCGTGACGGGCAGCGTCCCCATGGGCCTGCTCACGGTCGGCGGCACGCTGCTCGTGCTGCTGCTCGCCGACGCTCTCGCGGGCGCGCTGCGCCGTCCCGCGGCGGTCGGCCTGCCGCTCCTCGCCCTCTGGGCCCCGCCGCTCGTGCTCGCGGGACGAGTGCCGTGGGGCGTGTTCGTCGTGACCGTCGCGGCCCTGCTGCTGCTCCTCACGCTCGACGGCCCGCTGGTCGCCCGGGCGCGACGGGCCGAGCGCACGCCCGCGCCCGTGCGGCGCGCCGAGCGGTCCCGCGCCGTCGCGACGACCGCCGGCGCCGTCGTCCTCGCCGTCGTCGCCGGCCTGGTCGGTACGGCGTCCGCCGCGCTCCCCGGCGGGCCCGCGGGCTGGTACCGCACCTTCACGACCACGGGCGACACCATCCGCCTCGCCGAGGACCTCGACATCCTGCGGAGCCTGACCGAACGGTCCCGCTCCGTCGTCCTGTCCTACGACACCGGTTCCGACGCCGACGTCGGGCCGTTGCGCAGCTACACCGCCACGGCCTTCGACGGGCGCCGGTGGCAGCGCGGGGAGGAGCGCGGCGGCAGAGACTTCGGCGACGGCGACGTCCTGTGGCCCGACGACCCGCCGTCCGGCGAGACCGCCGTCCGGACGGTCGCCCTCGACGTGGGCGAGCTCCGCGACGACAAGCTGCCCATCAGCATCGACCCCCGCCAGGTGGCCACGGACGGCGGCGGGTGGGGCTACGACCCCGCCAGGGACGAGGTGGTCGGGGGGCTGACGGCCGCGGGCGACTCCTACACCCTCACGGTGCACGAGCGGGACCTCGACCCCGCCACCCTCCGGGGGGCACCGGCGGCCGACCTCGACGAGGTCTACACCCAGGTGCCCGACACCGCGCACGCGGGCGACGTCGAGGCGGCCGCGCGCGAGGCCGTGGGCGACGCCGACACCGCCTACGACCAGGCCGTCGCCCTCCAACGCTGGCTGCGCGACCCCACCCGCTTCACGTACTCGACGACCATCCCCCGCGGCGGCACGGGAGACCCGGTCTGGGACTTCCTGCAGCACCGCACGGGCTACTGCATCCAGTTCGCGACGACCATGGTGGTCATGGCGCGGTCGCTCGGCATCCCCGCGCGCCTCGCGGTCGGGTACCTGCCCGGCGACCGCACCGGCGAGACCGCCTGGCAGATCACGGGGCAGGACTCGCACGCCTGGCCGGAGATCTACTTCCCCGGCAGCGGCTGGGTGCGCTTCGAGCCCACGCCCGCCCAGCAGACGGGGAGCCCGCCCGCCTACACGATGCCGCGCGCGCAGGGCGACCCGGCCGCGGCGCCCACGGCCAACGACCTCCGCGAGCGGCAGCCCACGGCGGGAAGCACCTCGACCGACGACGAGGCGACGCCGTCGGCCTCGTCCGCCACCGTGGTCACGCCCGTCGTCGACACCGGCCTCCCCGGCTGGGTGTGGATCACCGCGGGCAGCCTCGTCGTCGTCCTGGTGGGCGGCCTGGTGCTGCTGCTCGCCCGACGGCGCCGGGCGTCGCAGGAGCTCGACCCCGAGCTCGCCTGGCAGCAGGTGCTCGCGGCCCTCGCCGCCGAGGGCGTCCGGCTACCGCCGGCCACCACGCTCCGCCGCGCGCCGGACGTCATCGCGACGGCCGTGACCGCCCGGACCGGCCGCGAGCTCGCCCCAGCGGTGCGCGAGGACCTCGCCGCGCTCGCAGGGGCGGCCGAGGCTAGCAGGTACGCGCGGGAGCCCGTCGCGCCCGAGCCCGACGAGCTCGAACGGCTCACGACGGCGGTCGCCTCCGGGCTCGGTGAGACCCTGTCGACACGGTGAGCCCGGCGACGGTCGCGGGTCCGCCAGGACGAGCCCGCCCGCCCCGGGGGTGATGGACCACCAGCGCGGTGCGTCTTTGGACGCGCGTGCCGACGACCGACGAGCCCGCCCTGTCCTCGGGACAGGGCGGGCTCGTGGTGCCTGCGGTGAAGCGGTGCGTGCGACGAGGCGCCGCAGTGGGTCGCTGCTCGGCGGTTCAACGACCCTGGCGGTTCAACGGCCCTGGTCGCGTCGCCGCTCCCAGCGCTCCTCGAGACGGGCGAGGAAGCCCTCCTTCTTCGCCGCGGGCGCCGCCTGCGGGGCGGTGCGGCCCGGACGCGCGCGGTCCGGGTTGGTCGCCGGGTCGACGGTGCCGTCCGGCCGGACCACACCCGTGGGCCCCGACCGGCGCGGGGCCGCGAACGCGTAGGCGACGCCGGCGAACATCAGGACGAAGCCGACGACACCGACCCAGGCCTGCGACGTGGCAGCACCGACCACGAGCAGCAGCAAGCCCGCGACGACTCCGACGCCGGCCAGGACATAACGCAGGGGCGACCGGCGGCGCGCCTGCTGCAGGGTGTTGGCCAGACGGGGATCGTCGCTGCTCAGCGCGCGCTCCATCTGCTCCAGCACTCGCTGCTCGTACTCGGACAGTGGCATCGAGTCCCCCCGGGGATCGAGGTGGAACGGTAACGCCTTCAGGATATGCCCGCGCCGCCCGGCACGGTAGTCGACGAGGGTGAACCTCGGCGGCGACCCGACGCCGCACCCAGGCTGATCGCCGATCGGCCGAACCGCTCACGCACCGCGTCCAGCGCGAGCTCGGCCTCACGGCGGGCCTCCTGACGCGGATCCACGGCCTCGTCGAGGGTCACCTGCTCGGCGAGACCGGACCTGACCTGCAGGTTCTCGCCGCGGACGCCGACCAGCCGCACGGGCAGACCGCGCAGGTCCGCCGCACCCAGCAGCTCGCGTGCGACGAGGAAGATCGCGCGCGCCACGTCGGTCGGGCCGTCGAGCGTGCGGGACCGGGTCAGGGTCCGGAAGTCGGAGGTACGGACCTTGATCGACACCGTGCGCGCGACCACGCCCTGGTGCCGCAGCCGGGCCGCGACCCGGTCCGCGAGCTCGAGGACGCGCTGCTCCACCGCGCCCAGGTCCCACAGGTCGCGCTCGAACGTGGTCTCGGCCCCGACGCTGCGCTCCTCGTGACCCGGGACGACCGGCCTCGGGTCGCGCCCCCACGCGAGGTCGTGCAGGTGCGCCCCGGAGACCGACCCGACCGCCGCCTGCAGCGTCGGCACGTCAGTGTCCGCGAGCTGGGCCACGGTCGTGATGCCCCAGCGCGCCAGGGCGGCCTCCGTCTTTTCACCCACCCCCCAGAGCGCGCCCACCGGCAGCGTGCGCAGGAAGGGCACCGTCGCGTCCGCCGGCACGAGCATCATCCCGTCCGGCTTCGCGTGGGTGGACGCCAGCTTGGCCACGAACTTGTTGCGCGCGATCCCGACGGAGCACGTGATCCCGTGCTCGGCACGGACCTGCTCGCGCAGCCTCGCCCCGATCACCGTCGGGGCGCCGAGCCGACGACGGGCCCCGCTCACGTCGAGAAAGGCCTCGTCGACCGAGATCCGTTCCACCAGCGGCGTGATCGTGGCGAGGATCGCCATGACCGACTCGGACACCTCGTGGTACAGCGTGTGGTCGGGCGGCACCACGACGGCCTGCGGGCACAGCCGCAGACCGGCGGCCATCGACATCGCGGACCGCACGCCGAAGGCCCGGGCCTCGTAGGTCGCCGCGAGCACGACACCCCGCTCCCGGCCCCCCACGATCACGGGACGTCCCCTCAGCTCGGGGCGGCGAGCGAGCTCGCAGGACGCGAAGAACGCGTCCATGTCGACGTGCAGCACGGAGGTGCCCGACTCGTCGGCGCCCCAGTCCCGGAACGCCTCCGCAGACCGCGGACCGCGGCTCACGAGGCCGCCGGAGCGACGGCGAGCGGACGCGCGAACCCGGCGCGCGGGTCGACCAGGAGGCCGACCTCGTCCCGGAAGTCCTCCGCGCACGCCACGAGCTCGGCCGCCCGGCGGGCGTCGACGTCGGGCTCGAGCCCCGCCTCGACCGCCGCCCGGACCCGGGCACCAGAGGCGAAGTACCCGGACCATGCGGCGAGGTCGGGCTCCACGAGCGCCAGCATGTCCCAGACCGAGCGCGCCCGGCTCCGGACCGACGGGCGTCCGCGCAACGCGACGACGGCGGCCGCCGCGCGCAGCGCAGCCAGGTGGGCGTGGACGAAGCGCTCGGCGGGGTCCGTCGCCGTCGCGGCCGCCGCGAGCTCCGCGTCGGAGCGATCGAGGAGCCGGGTCACCTCGGGGCTCGGGGGCAGCACCGCGCCCCCACCGACATGACCTGCTCGGCCGGCATGGCCCCGACCGCTCGTCGGACCGGCAGATCTCGTGCGAGCCGACATCCTGCACCTCCCGTGCTCCGCGGTTCCCCGCGCCCGTCCAGTGTCGAACACCTGTTCGAACCTGTCAACCGTCGGACTCCCAGTCCGCCCCGCCCCTCGGAGCGGCGAGACTGGTCGCATGTCCCGCTCCTCCCGAGGCGGATCGCGCCCCGAGCGCCGGTCCGGTCGACGCCACCCAGCATCCCCCGACACACCGACACTCCCCGACGAGGAGGTGCCGATCGACACGGGCACGGCGCGCGTCGAGCGCGACCCGGACCACCCCGACCGCGTGACGCTGCACGTCAACGGCGTGCCGAGCTCCGCCCTCGACCTCGAGGACCCCGGCTTCCTCGCCTTCGAGTACATGCAGCAGATGGCCGCCGTGCTGGCGGGGATGCCCGACGGCCCGCTGCGGGTGCTGCACCTCGGGGCGGCCGGGTGCGCCTTCGCGCGGCACGTCGAGCACGAACGACCGGACTCGCGCCAGCTGGGCGTCGACGTCGACGCCCGCCTCCTCGAGCTCGTGCGGTCGTGGTTCGCGCTGCCGCGCTCGCCCCGACTCCGGCTGCGGGCCGACGACGCCGGCCACGCCCTCGCGTCCCTGGCGCCGGGCTCGTTCGACGTCGTCGTGCGCGACGTCTTCGCGGGCGACCGCACGCCCGACCACCTGGCCGACGACGCGTTCGCCGCGGCCGCGCACCGCGTGCTGCGGCCCGGCGGCGTCCTGCTGGCGAACTGCGCGGACCGCCCCCCGCTGTCCCTCGCGCGCCGGGAGACGGCGACGCTCGCCGAGGCGTTCGGGCCCGACGCGGCGGCCGACGGCCGGCTCGGGGTCGTCGCGGAGCACGCCGTCCTCAAGGGGCGCCGGTACGGCAACGTGGTGCTCGTCGCGGTCAGGGCCGTACCCGACGACGCCCGCGACGGGTCCGGCGAAGACGCCGCCGACGAGGTCGACCTGCACGACGCCGGCCTCGCGCGCCGGCTGCGCAGCCTGCCCGTCCCGGCGCGGCTCCTCGTCGGGGGCGAGCTCCGGAAGTTCACCGGGGCCTGACCCGGCGCGGCCGAGCGGCGGGCCGAGGGACGGACTCCCCGGTCACGACGACGGCCGCGCCCCGGGCGGGGACGCGGCCGTCGTCAGGCGAGCCGGGTGCTCAGAGCGGCACGACCTGCTCCGCCTGCGGGCCCTTGGGGCCCTGGGTGATCTCGAACTCGACCCGCTGGGCCTCGTCGAGGGTGCGGTACCCCTGCGACTGGATCGCGGAGTAGTGCACGAAGACGTCGGCCCCGCCGTCGTCCTGCGCGATGAAGCCGTAGCCCTTCTCCGAGTTGAACCACTTCACAGAACCTTGCGCCATGCTGATCCTTCGACCTTCCGTCACAACGGGCACGAGCGGGCCGGGCGGCCACCCGTCGTTGCAGGCCGCACCGCCGGTTCGTGCGAAGGAGCGCCTCTGCAACGCGGTCAGTGTGGCACGGACCACACCGACGTGCCACGGATATGCCGCGGAAGCCGCGCATCGGCCATTCAGGGCGGGGCCTGCGCGATGCGTCAGTCGTCGTCCTGCCGGGCCAGGAAGCGCTCGAACTCCGCGCCGAGCTCGTCGGCCGTGGGCAGGGGGGCCTGCTCGGCCAGGAGGCTCGGCCGCCCCACCGACCTCGTGAACGCGTCGTACTGCTCCTCGAGCGCCTTGACGACGGCCTTCACCTCGCCCGACTCCCCCACCTGCTTCTCGACCTCGATGGTCGCGTCCGCCGCGGCCTCCGCGAGCCGGCCCGTCGCGAGGTCCAGGCCCGTGGCGCGCTCCACGTGCCGCAGCGCGACGACCGCCGCCGGCGCGTAGCGCGACTGCGCGAGGTAGTGCGGCACGTGCACGGTGAAGCCGATCGCGTCGTGCCCGGCCTCGCCGAGCCGGTACTCCAGCAGAGCCGCGAGCGAGCCGGGCACCCGCACGGTGCCGAAGAACGACGTGTAGTCCTCCACCAGGCCGGGACGCGTGCCGTGCGCCGTCAGCGACAGCGGCCGGGTGTGCGGCACGCCCATCGGGATGCCGTGGAAGCCGACCGTCAGGGAGACCTCGAAGCGCTCCACGAGGCCCTTCACGGCCGCGACGACCCGCTCCCACTGCAGGTCAGGCTCCGAGCCGTGCAGCAGCAGGAAGCCGGTGCCCTCGCGGTCGGCGACGTGGTCGATCGCGAGGTAGGGCTCGTCGTACGCGGACCACCGGTCGGCGTCGAACGTCATCCCGACCCGCTTCGAGCGGTAGTCGAGGAGCTGGTCGACGTCGAAGGTCACCAGGCGCGTGGTCGTCAGCTCCTCGGTGACGTGCTCCACGGCGATCTCGCCCGCGGAGCCGGCGTCGACGAACCCGTCGAGCGCGTGCAGCAGCACGGGCCCCGTGCCGACCGACGGCGCGTCGGGCCCGTGGTGGGGCAGGACGCTCTCGACGGCGGCCTCGTCGACCTCGTAGATGCTCTGCGGGTCCAGCAAGGGGTTCCTCCTCGGTTCTCCGGCTCGCGCCGGCGGGCTCGCGCCCGCACGAGTGTCAACCGCGCCCCGCCCCGGATCCTTCCCGGCCCGTGGGCCGCCGCTCCCCGGCCCGCTCAGCGGTGGGGCAGCCGCACCACCGTGACGAAGAAGTCGTCGATCTGGCGGACCACCTGGATGAACCGGTCGAAGTCGACGGGCTTCGTCACGTAGGCGTTCGCGTGCAGCGAGTAGGACCGAAGCACGTCCTCCTCCGCCTCGGAGGTCGTGAGCACGACCACGGGGATGTGCTTGAGCCGCTCGTCCGCCTTGACCGCCGCGAGCACCTCGCGGCCGTCCATGCGGGGCAGGTTGAGGTCCAGCAGGATGAGGTCCGGCGTCGGCGCCTGGGCGTGCTCGCCCTCCTTGCGCAGGAACGCCATCGCGCTCACGCCGTCCGCCACGACGGACAACCGGTTGGCGACCTTGTGCTCCTCGAACGCCTCGCGGGTCATGAGCACGTCGCCCGGGTCGTCCTCGACGAGGAGGACCTCGATACCCGTCTGCTGGTCCGTCATGCCCGCTCCCTCGTGGTCGAACGCCCGGTCGGGGCGCGCCCCTGCCGTACCTTCTGCAGCATCGTCGCAGGTCAGCGACGTCTGCCGAGCCTAACCGACGATGACGTCGGTCGCCTCGTCACGGTCCGGGAGGGTCCACCGCACCGACGTCCCGCCGCCGGTGGCCGGCTCCAGCCAGACCCGCCCGCCGTGGTGCTCGACCACCCGCTTGACCAGCGCGAGCCCGATGCCGGTGCCCGAGTAGACGTCCTTGGGGTGCAGCCGCTGGAAGATGACGAAGACGCGCTCGGCGTACTGCGGGTCGATGCCGATGCCGTTGTCGGTGCAGGACAGCTCCCAGCCGGGCTCCGGCCCCTCGACCCGCCGCGCCGACAGGTGCACGCGCGGCGGACGGCCAGGGTCCCGGAACTTCACGGCGTTCCCGACGACGTTCGCCAGCAGCATCGTCAGCAGCGCCTTCTCCCCCCGGACGACGGGCAGCGGGTCGTGCGTGACCTCCGCGCCCGCCTCGACGATCCGGCGCTCCTGGTCGTGCCGCACCTGCTCGAGCGCCCGCTCGAGGTCGACGTCCTCGGGCTCGCTGCCGGAGCGCCCCACGCGCGAGAAGCTCAGGAGGTCCTGGATGAGCCGCTGCATGCGGCGCGCGCCGTCGACGGCGAAGGCGATGTACTGGTCGGCCCGCTCGTCCAGCTGCTCCCCGTACCGCTTCTGGAGCAGCTGGGTGAAGCTCGCCACCTTGCGCAGCGGCTCCTGCAGGTCGTGCGAGGCCACGTAGGCGAACTGCTCGAGGTCGCGGTTCGAGCGCTCCAGCTCCTGGTTGGAGCGGGCCAGCTCGCGCGCCTGCTCGGCGAGCTGGGCGTGCGCGCGCTCCGTCTCGCCGTGCGACGCGCGCACCTCGGCCACCTGCTGCACCAGCTCGCGGCGCATGTGCTCGACGTCGGCCGCGAGCGCCGCGACCTCGCCGGTGCCCTCGACCCGGATCTCGTGCTCGTGCTCCCCCGTGCTGGCGGCCCGCACCGAGTCCGCGAGCCGAGCCAGGGGCCGCGTCACGCCCCGCTGCAGCGCGCGCCACATGAACAGGCCCATGACCACCACGAGCAGGACGAGCACGATCACCACGACGAGCAGGGTGAGGTTCCACGCGTGGGCCGCGTCCATCGCCTCGTCGCCGGCGCCCACCCGCAGCAGCACCAGCGAGCGCTGGATCGCGACGAGCGCGACGGCGAGCGCGAGCAGCAGCACCGCGCCGACGATGAGCAGCAGCCGCAGGACGACGTCGTGCAGCGGGCGCTCGCGCCTCACGGGCGCGCCCACTCGGCCGAGTCCGCGAGGGTCGAGGACCGCTCCCCCAGGTAGGGCGTGTCGTGCCCGGTCCACCCGACGACGAGCAGCGCCGCGTCGTCGGTGAGCGGGCCGCCGTGCAGCGCGCGCACGCGTCGCAGCACGCGCTCGACCACGCCGACGATGCCCTGCCGCTCGAGGTCGTCGCGCACCAGCTCGTGCAGCCCGGACTGCCCGAGGCGCGGCACCCGGCGCCGCAACGGACCCACGCGCGTGGGTCGCTCGCCGTGCAGCGCGACGAGCCCGAGCGCGTCCTTGCCCAGGCCGTCCAGCACCGGCTCCGCCGCCGCGTCGGGGACGCCGCCGTGCCGCACCTCCGCCTCCACGAGCCCGTCGGTGTAGAGCATGAGCGCAAAAGGGCCGTCGAGCGCGATCCGCCGCGGTTCCCACCCGCCGTCGACGGGGACGCCGAGCGCCCGCCCCCGACCGGTGGGCGGTAGCAGCTCGCAGCGCAGGTCCCCGACCGGCCCGGTGATGAGCAGCGGCGGCAGGTGGCCCGCCAGGTAGAGGTCGATCCCGGAACGGTCGGGGGCGACGACCACCTGACAGAGGGTCACGAAGACCTCCGGCCGTGCCCGCTCGGTGAGCAGCACGCGCTCCAGGTGCTCGAGGATGCGCTCGGGCGGCGTGCCGGTGAGGACGAGGGTGCGCCAGGCGGTGCGCAGGGTCGCCCCGAGCGCCGCCTCGTCGGGGCCGTGGCCGGCGACGTCGCCCACGACGGACAGCACGGACCCGTCCGGCCGCTCCACGGTGTCGAAGAAGTCGCCGCCGAGCAGGCCGCCGCCGCCCGGCAGGTAGCCGACCATCACCGAGACGCGCTCGTCGCCGACGAGGGGCTTCGGCAGCAGGGCCCGCTCGAGCCGCGCGGTCTCCTCGGCCCGCACCGCGCTGCGGTAGAGCGCACGCTGCTGTGCCGCGGACCGGCGCCGCTGGAGCGCGTAGCGCAGCGACCTGCCGAGGAGCCCCGAGTCCGTCTCGCCCTTGACGAGGTAGTCGTCGGCCCCCGCGGCCACCGCCTGCAACCCCTGGTCGCCGCCGGTCAGGCCCGTGAGCACCACGAGGGCGGGCACGTCGTGGACGCGCTCGGCGACCTCGCGCAGCCGCGACACCGCCGTCAGCCCGACGGCGTCCGGCAGCCCGAGGTCGAGCAGGACGCAGTCGACCCCCGGTGCGCCGCCGGGCCGGGAGAGGGCGTCCACGGCCTCCGCCACGGACCGGGCGCGCCGCAGCACGACCGTGACCTCGGCGTCCTCGAGCAGCTCGGTGACGAGCAGCGCGTCCCCGTCGTCGTCCTCCACCAGGAGGACAGTGGCGGCCGCGTCCTCGGCGGGTCCGTCGGACCCGGATCGCAGGACGTCGCCGCTGCTCATGGGCCTGATCCTAGCCCCGGCCCTCCGCTCCGGGCAGGTGTCCGGGGCCCGGCGCGTCGCCGCCCGGCGCCGGACGGTGCCCGCGGGCGGCCCCGGCATCTGCAATGATGGTCCGCCGCCGGGGCCGCACCGTCGTCAGAGCGCGGCCCGAAGGACGCTGGGGAGGATGCGTGGCAGGCAGGCAGGACGAGCTGGCACGCGAGCAGGAGGTCGTCGACGGCCTCTACGCCCGACTGGACGAGCTGCGACGCGCGACGCGCGACCGGCTCGCGGAGGTCCGGCGCTCGGGGCCGTCGGGGTCGCCGCAGAACCGGAGCGAGCGGGACGCCTTCGCCACCCTCTACGAGGACCGCGTGGCCCAGCTCGACGCCGTCGAGGACCGGCTCGCGTTCGGTCGCCTCGACCTCGACGACGGCGACACCAGGTACGTGGGACGCCTGGGTCTCGCGGACGCCGAGCACCGGTCGCTGCTCACGGACTGGCGGGCGCCGGCCGCGACGCCGTTCTACCGGGCGACCGCCCTCCACCCCGCCGGGGTCCGCCGTCGCCGGCACCTCGTGACGACCGGACGCGCGGTCACCGGGCTCGAGGACGAGGTGCTCGACCTCGACGCCCTGGCGGACGGCGCCGAGGGCGGCGACGGCTCCCTCGCCGCGTCGACCCTCTCCGGCGAGGGCGCCCTCCTCGCCTCGCTGGCCGCGCGCCGCACGGGTCGGATGACCGACATCGTCGCGACGATCCAGTCCGAGCAGGACCGCATCATCCGTGCCGAGCTCGCCGGCGCGCTCGTCGTGCAGGGCGGCCCCGGCACGGGCAAGACCGCCGTCGCCCTGCACCGCGCCGCGTACCTCCTGTACGCGCACCGTCGCGTGCTCGAGCGCAGCGGCGTCCTCCTCGTGGGCCCGAGCCGCGCCTTCCTCCGGTACATCGACCAGGTGCTGCCCTCGCTCGGCGAGACCGGCGTCGTCGCGACCACCGTGGGCGAGCTGCTGCCCGGCGTCCGGGCCGACCTGGCCGACACCCCCGCCGCCACCGAGATCAAGGGGCGTCTGGTGTGGCGCGACGTCGTGCGCCGCGCCGTGCGCGCCCGCGAGCGCGTCCCGGAGCGCGACGTCCGCTTCCGGCTCGAGGGGTACGACCTCGTCGTGCGCCGCCGCGACGTGCGCGACGCGATCGGCCGCGCGCGCCGGACGCACAAACCGCACAACGAGGCCCGCGCCGCCTTCGTGCGCGACATGCTCGCGCGCCTCGTGGACCAGTACCGCGCCGCGGCCGACACCGAGCTCGCCCCCGAGGACGTCGCGATGGTCACCGAGGACCTGCGCTCCCACCGGGACGTGCGGGTCGCCCTCAACCTCGCCTGGTTCCCGATCAGCCCCGAGAAGCTCGTCGCCGACCTCTTCGCCAAGCCGCACCGGCTGGCGGAGGCCGCGCCCGAGCTGTCCGCGAGCGAGCGAGCGGCCCTCCGGCGCGACCCGGACGCACCGTGGACCGAGGCCGACGTCCCCCTGCTCGACGAGGCCGCCGAGCTGCTCGGCGAGGACGACTCGATCGCCAGGGCCGAGGCCCGGGCGCGCGCCGCCGAGCGCGCCGCGGAGCTGGAGTACGCCCGGTCCGTGCTCGAGTCCACCGGCGCGGGCGGCGGCCTGGTGGACGCCGAGA
This sequence comes from Isoptericola sp. NPDC019571, assembly GCF_044389385.1. NCBI lineage: Bacteria > Bacillati > Actinomycetota > Actinomycetes > Micrococcales > Promicromonosporaceae > Isoptericola > Isoptericola sp. NPDC019571. Next base: position 444,579 of record NZ_JBIRXZ010000002.1, on the reverse strand, counting down.
CGCTGGCCTCCCGGTTCGAGTCCACCGGGCCGCGGCTGACGACCGCGGAGCGCGCCGCGGAGGACCGGACCTGGACGTACGGCCACGTGGTCGTCGACGAGGCGCAGGAGCTCTCCCCCATGGCGTGGCGGATGCTGGTGCGCCGCGTGCCCACGCGCTCGATGACGATCGTCGGGGACGTCGCGCAGACGTCGTCGCCCGCGGGCGCCCGGTCGTGGGCCCGTGCGCTGGACCCGGTGCTCGGCGACTCCTGGCGCCTGGAGGAGCTGACGGTCTCCTACCGCACCCCGGCCGCGGTCGCGGACGCCGCGCAGCGGATGGCCGCGGAGGCCGCGCTCCCCGTCTCGCCGCTCACCGCCGCCCGGCAGGTCGACGGCGCGCTGGAGCTCACGCGGGTCACGCCGTCGGGTCCCGCGCGTCCGGTGCTGGTCCAGGAGGTCGTGGACCACGCCGTCTCCCTCGCGGGCGAGTTCGTCGGTTCCGACGGCGCCGGACGGGTGGCGGTGGTGGCCGCGGCCGACCAGGTCGAGGCGATCCGGGTCGCCGTCGAGTCCGCCCTGCCCGACGCCCTCGGGCCGGACGAGGGCGCGCGCCTGCTCGCCCAGCGCCCGGAGGACGCCCAGGTGAGCGTGCTCGACCCGCGCGCGGCCAAGGGGCTGGAGTTCGACGCCGTCGTGCTGGTCGAGCCGGCGGCCGTCGCGGAGGGTCCGGGCGGGGCGTCGGACCTGTACGTCGCGATGACGCGCCCCACCCAGCGCCTCGTCGTCGTGCACGAGCGTGCCCTCCCCGCCGGCATCGTGGAGCTCGTCGCGGCGTGACGCAGGAGGTGGCACCGGACATCGCCACCGGACATGGCACCGCAACGGTGAGACGCGTTTGTCGGCGCGGGCCCGCACGGCGCACCATGGCCTCGTGCTGCGAGCCCTCCTTCTCGAGAACGTCCACCCCGTCGCTGCCCAGAATCTTCGTGATGCGGGCATCGAGGTCGTCACGCGCCCCGGCGCGCTCGACGAGTCCGAGCTGATCGAGTCCCTCGCGGACTTCCAGATCCTCGGCATCCGGTCCAAGACCACCGTCACCCGCAAGGTCCTGGAGAGCGTCCCCGGCCTGCAGGCCGTCGGCACCTTCTCCATCGGCACCAACCAGATCGACCTCGAGGCCGCCGCGGCCCACGGCGTGGCCGTGTTCAACGCGCCCTACTCGAACACGCGCTCCGTCGTCGAGCTCGCGATCTCGGAGATCATCGCCCTGACGCGCCGCCTCACGGTGCGCGACAAGGCGCTGCACGACGGTGTCTGGGACAAGACGGCGGAGGGCTCGCACGAGGTGCGGGGCCGCACACTGGGCATCATCGGCTACGGGAACATCGGCTCCCAGCTGTCGGTGCTCGCCGAGAACCTCGGCATGCGGGTGGTCTTCTACGACACCGCCGAGAAGCTCGCCCTCGGCAACGCGCACCGCGTCGAGACCATCGAGGAGCTGCTCGCCGAGGCCGACGCCGTGACGATCCACGTGGACGGGCGGGCGGGCAACGCCGGCCTCTTCGGGGCGGACCTGTTCGCCGGCATGAAGCCCGGCGCGATCTTCCTCAACCTGTCGCGCGGCTTCGTCGTGGACGTCGAGGCGCTGCGGGAGCACATCCTCTCCGGGCACCTCGGCGGCGCGGCCGTCGACGTCTTCCCGACCGAGCCGAAGAAGCGCGGCGACGGCTTCACGTCGCCCCTGCGCGGCCTGCCGAACGTCATCCTCACCCCGCACGTCGGCGGCTCGACGGAGGAGGCCCAGGAGGCGATCGGCGAGTTCGTGTCCAAGAAGCTGCGCGACTTCGTGGCGACCGGGTCCACGACGCTGTCCGTGAACCTCCCGAACCTCCAGCTCGCGCACACGGGCGTCGGCCGCATCATGCTGCTGCACCGCAACGTGCCCGGCGTCCTCGCCCGCGTGAACCAGGTCTTCGCCGACCACGGCGCCAACATCGAGGCGCAGATGCTCGCGACGCGCGGCGAGATCGGCTATGTGGTGACCGACATCTCGGACGTCACCCAGCGCGGCGCGTCGGCCAAGCTGCAGGCCATGGACTCGACGATCCGCCTCCGCATCCGCGACGCGTTCGAGCGGCCCGAGTTCCCGCCGGGGCCCGCCGCCGGCTGACACCCACCCGGCACCGCACGGCGCCCGCGCCGCACGCGCGAAGGGCGGCCCCGGTTCCCCGGGGCCGCCCTTCGCGCGTCGGTCGGTGCTCAGCCCGACTTGCGGCGGAACATCTTCTGCACGGGCCCGGTCGTCTCCGAGCCGTGCACCTGGCCGGTGTTGCCGTCCTTGCCGGCGGTCGGGTGGCTGGCGGCGTTCTTCTTCTCCAGCGCCTCCCGGAAGCGCGCCTTCGTGTCCTCGGAGGGCTTCGCCCTGGAGTCGTCCGTCATCGCGGTCACCTCGTCGTCCGTCGGGGTGGGTGTGCTCGCGCGGCGGGGCCACGCAGCACCTGGTGCCGTCCAGCATGCCCCGGGCCGTCACCCGGCGCCAGGGCATTTCGCCCGGACCGGGCGACCCGGGCGTCAGGCGGTCGTGTTTCCGCTCCCGGCGGTGGCGCGCTCGTCCCGCTCCGCCCGCAGCGAGGTGATCGCCGACTCGAAGTCCTCGAGGGACTCGAACGACTGGTAGACGCTGGCGAAGCGCAGATAGGCGACCTCGTCCAGCTCGCGCAGCGGCCCGAGGATCGCCAGGCCGACCTCGTTCGCCTCGATCTCCGGCCGGCCGGAGGCGCGCAGGGTCTCCTCGACCTTTTGCGCGAGGACGGCGAGGTCGTCGGCGCTCACCGGCCGGCCCTGGCAGGCCTTGCGCACACCCGCTACCACCTTGTCCCGGCTGAACGGCTCGGTCACCCCGGAGCGCTTGGCCACCGACAGGCTGGCCGTCTCGATCGTGGTGAACCGGCGCTGGCACGCGGGGCACTGACGCCGGCGACGGATGGACGAGCCGTCGTCGGAGGTGCGCGAGTCGACGACTCGCGAGTCCGCGTGGCGGCAGAACGGGCAGTGCATCGCTGGTCTCCTGCGCTCGGCTCCGGACCGGCGCCCGGCTGCCCGACAAGGTAAGCGGCGGGCGACCGTCCGCGCAAGCAGGATCCCCCGCGGCGGGGGCCGATCCTCGTGGTCAGTCCAGCGGGAGCACCACGACCTGCCCGGTCTGGAGCTCCGCCGACGTCAGCCCGTTGAGGTCGCGGAGCTCGGCGACCACGTCGCGCAGGTCCTCGCCCGTGTCACGCACCTGCTGCGCGTACTGCCAGAGGGTGTCGCCGGGCGCCACCGTCTGGAGCCGGACCTCGACGCCCGTGCCCGGCGACTCGGCGACGGCGCGCTGGCCGAACAGGCCCGCTCCCACGAGCACGAGGAGCACGAGGGCCGCGACCACCACCCGGCCCCTGCGGGTGAGCCGGAGCCCTCCGAGCCCGAGGAAACCGTGCGCGTCGCTGGTGCTGAGTGCGTTCTGCATCGTCCTGCCTCCGGTCCACGCGGTGCCGCCCGAGGCGGCCGCTTCGTCGAACGTCTGTTCGTCGAACACCTGTACGTCGAACTGCTGTACTAGGTGTACCACGTCCCGGCGACACGGTCGAGGCCCGATCGAACAGATGTTTGATGTCGGGCCGGAACTGGCTTAGAGTGGCCGACAGCGCGATGGAAGGTTTGTCGGATTTCATCGGCCCGCCCACGGGCCGCGCCCTGCAGGACGGAGAACGCGATGACCAGCGGACGGGACCAGGCCCCGGCGTCCACGACGACGGCGACGCCATGGGCTGCCCAGGACGAGACCCTCGACGGCGCGGCCACGACGACGGCCGGCGCCTCGACGACCGCGCTGGCGTCGGTGAGCGAGCTCTCGCCGTCGTCCGACCGCCTCACGCCCCGCCAGCGGCGCGTGCTCGAGACCATCCGCAGCTCCGTCGAGGCACGCGGCTACCCGCCGACCATGCGCGAGATCGGCGAGGCCGTGGGCCTGGCGAGCCCGTCCTCGGTCAAGCACCAGCTCACCACGCTCGAGCGCAAGGGCTACCTGCGCCGCGACCCCAACCGGCCGCGCGCGATCGAGGTCGTCGACCCCGAGGCGCCCGCCATCGACAGGTCGGCGCCCGAGGCAGACCCCGCCCCGGGGTACGTGGCAGGGTCGCTCGCCGCGTCCGACGCGCAGCCGGCCCAGGCCCCGTCCTACGTCCCGCTGGTCGGCAGGATCGCCGCCGGAGGCCCCATCCTCGCGGAGCAGGTCGTCGAGGACGTCTTCCCGCTCCCGCGGCAGGTCGTCGGCGACGGCGACCTGTTCCTGCTCAAGGTCGCGGGCGACTCGATGGTCGACGCCGCGATCTGCGACGGCGACTGGGTGGTCGTGCGCAGCCAGCCCGTCGCCGAGAACGGCGAGGTCGTCGCCGCGATGATCGACGGCGAGGCCACGGTCAAGACCTTCAAGCAGGCCGACGGGCACACCTGGCTGCTGCCGCAGAACGCCGCCTACTCCCCCATCCCGGGCGACGAGGCGCAGGTGCTCGGCCGGGTCGTGGCGGTGCTCCGCAGCCTCTGAGCACCGCCGGTGCGGCCCCGGGCCGTCAGAACCCGAGGCGCTGCTGCACGGCCCGCATGCTCTCGGCCGACGCGCGCAGCCCGGCGACCTCGTCGTCCGACAGCGGGGTGTCGATCGTCTCTGCCACGCCCCGGCGGCCGACGAGCGACGGTACCGACAGGCAGACGTCGCTGATGCCGTAGAAGTCGTCCAGGCGCGAGGACACGTTCATCACGCGGTGCTCGTCGTTGAGCACCGCCTCGATGATCCGGGTGGCCGCCAGGCCTACCGCGTAGTTGGTGGCCCCCTTGCCGGCGATGACGCGGTAGGCGGACTCCACGACGTCGGTCGCGATGCGCCGCCGGGCAGCCTCGTCCAGGGGCGGGTGCCCCCGGAACGGCCGCCAGTCCAGGAGGGGCACGCCGGCGATCGTCGCGGAGCTCCACAGCACGATCTCCGAGTCGCCGTGCTCGCCCGCGATGTTCGCGTGCACGTTCCCGACCGCCACCCCGCAGTGGCGGGCCAGCGCGTCGCGCAGCCGCGACGAGTCGAGGACGGTCCCGCTGCCGAACACCCGCCCCCGGGGCAGGCCGCTGATCTCCTGCGCGGCGTAGGTGACGACGTCGACCGGGTTGGTGACCATGAGGAACACGGCGTCCGGGGCCACCTCGAGGAGGCCCGGCAGGATGGACCGCGTGAGGCCGACCGTCGCCTCGGCCAGGTCGAGGCGGCTCTGTCCGGGCTTCTGCTTGGCCCCCGCCGTCACCGCGACGATGTCGGCGCCGCGGCAGACCTCCACGTCGTCCGAGCCGTCGATCTCGGCCTGAGGGATGAACATGCCCCCGTGCCGGAGGTCGAGCACCTCGGCCTCGACCTTCGCGCGGTTGACGTCCAGGAGGGCGACGGACCGGGCCGCGCCCCGGGCCAGCGCCGCGTACGCGAGGGTGGAGCCCACCGCGCCCGCTCCGACGATCGCGAGCTTGGTCGTCCTGCGTGTCTCGTCCACGGCCCCACGCTAGGTGTCGAGGCGCCGGAGCGCAGCGCGGACGAGTTCCCCGTCCGTGGTCGGCCAGAAGTCGGGCATGGAGCGGGTGAGGAAGGACCCGTAGCGGGCGGTCGCGAGGCGCGGGTCGAGCACGGCCACGACGCCGCGATCCTCGCCCGTGCGCACGAGCCGGCCGGCGCCCTGCGCGAGGAGCAGCGCAGCGTGCGTGGCTGAGACCTGCATGAACCCGTTGCCGCCCGCCTGCTCCACCGACCGGGCCCGCGCCGCCTTCACCGGGTCGTCCGGGCGCGGGAACGGGATCCTGTCCACGAGCACCAGCTGGCAGTTCGGGCCCGGGACGTCGACGCCCTGCCACAGCGAGAGGGTGCCGAAGAGGCAGGTCGCGGGATCGTCGGCGAACGCCTTCACGAGGGTCGGGAGCTGGTCGTCGCCCTGGCACAGCACGGGGACGTCCAGCCGCTCGCGCATCGCCTCCGCGGCGGCCGTCGCCGCCCGGCGGGAGGAGAACAGCCCGAGCGTCCTCCCCCCAGCGGCCTCGATCAGCCCGGCGATCTCGTCGAGCTGGGCATCGGTCGTCGGCTCACGTCCGGGCGCCGGCAGGTGCCGCGCCACGTACAGGATCCCCTGGCGCGGGTAGTCGAACGGGCTGCCGACGTCGAGCCCCGCCCAGTCCGCGGTCTCGTCGGAGCCCCCCGAGCCCGCCAGGCCGAGCGACCGCGCGACCGGGTCGAAGGTGCCGCCGAGGGTGAGCGTCGCCGAGGTGAACACGCCGGTCGCCTCGCCCAGCAGGTGCGTGCGGATCAGCCCCGCCACCGCGAGCGGCGCGGCATGCAGCCGCGTCACGCCGTCGCCCGCCCACGGCGCGTTCTCCGGCGGGCGCGAGCACCACAGCACGTCCGCCGTCGTGTCCTCCGCCGCCATCCTCTCGGCGACCTCGAAGAGCTGCAGGACGGCGGACTGCGCCATCTTCGTGCCGGCGTCCGGCGCCTCCTGCCCCTTCCCCGCGCCCTGGGGCTTGAGCCGGGTGAGAAGCTCGCGCGCCGCGTCGCGCACGGCGCCCACCGCGGCGCGCAGGTCGTCGGGGAGGCCGAGGGGGAACCGCTCCGCGGGCGCCGTGGCGAGCAGGTTGCCCAGGCGCTGCGACGCGGCGTCGAGCGCCTCGGTCTCGGTGCCGCCGTGCCGACGCGCGAGGCGTGCGGCGTGCTCCACCACCGTCAGGGAGAGGTCGACGGTGGCTGCCGCCGTCACGCGCTCGGCGAGCTCGTGCGCCTCGTCGACGACGACGGCGTCGTGCTCGGGCAGCACGCCCGGGTTCCCCGAGACGGCGATGCCGAGCATCGCGTGGTTGGTGACGACGACGTCCGCGTCCCGGGCCGCCGCGCGCGCCCGCTCGGGGAAGCACTCCGCCAGGAGCGGGCAACGCTGCCCCAGGCACTCCAGCGCGGTGACGGACACCTGGCGCCAGGCCTTGTCGGGGACCCCGGGCACGAGGTCGTCCCGGTCGCCCGTGTCGGTCTCGTCGGCCCAGGCGTGCAGCCGGCGCACGTGGTCGGCCAGCGTCGCGGTGTCGTCGGCGCGCCCGCCGCGTCCGCGGGGGCCGGGCGGCGCCGGGTGCTGCTCGGCGGCCGCGCCCTCGCCGGGGCCGGGGTCGGCCGGGAGGTCGAAGAGCGTCGCGCCCTCGACCGGGTAGCCCCCGGTCACCTTGTGCTTGCACAGGTAGTTGTGCCAGCCCTTGAGCAGCGCGACCTTGGGAGGGCGGGGCAGCTTCGGCCCCACCGTCTCGGCGACCAGCGGCAGGTCGCGCGTGACCACCTGGCGCTGCAGCGCCAGGGTCGCGGTGGAGACGATGACGCGCCTGCCGTCGACGACCGCGTGCCGCACCGCCGGGACGAGGTACGCGAGCGACTTGCCCGTCCCGGTGCCCGCCTGCACCAGCAGGTGCCGGCCCTCGTCGACGGCCTCGGCCACCGCCTCCGCCATGCGGCGCTGACCCTCCCGCCGTCCGCCGCCGAGGGCCCCCACCGCCAGGTCGAGGAGCTGGGGGGCGTCGGGGGCGTCGGCGGAGGTCACCCGTCGATCCTAGGGCGCCCCGCTGACCGTCCGGGGCGCCGCCCACAGTCGGGTCGACGACCGGTGGGCGGCGACCACGGCGGGCGGTCAGCCCCCGACGGCGGCGGCCTTGAGCTCGGCCGCGAGAGCCTCGTCCACGCGACCCCGCAGGCGGGTGCCCTCGGCCAGGTGCTCCTCGGCGACCGACCCGCCGGCCTCGTGCACGCGGTGGACCAGGTCGCCGCGTGAGTACGGGACGACCAGGTCGATCTCGACGTGCGGCTGGGGCAGCTCGGCCGCGATGAGCTCCCGCAGCTCGGCCATGCCCTCGCCGGAGTGCGCGGACACGACGACGCTGCGCCGCTCGCGACGCTGCACCCGGCCGACGACGGCCGGGTCGGCGACGTCGGCCTTGTTGAGCACGACGACCTCGGGCACGTCCGCGATCCCCGGGATCTCGGCGAGCACCTCGCGCACCGCGGCGATCTGGCCCTCGGGGTCCGGATGGGAGGCGTCGACCACGTGCAGCAGCAGCGCGGCGTCGCCCACCTCCTCGAGCGTGGACCGGAACGCCTCGACGAGCTGGTGCGGCAGGTGCCGCACGAACCCGACGGTGTCCGTGAAGGTGTACGGCCGGCCGTCCTCCGTGCGGGCCCTGCGGACGGTCGGGTCCAGCGTCGCGAACAGGGCGTTCTCGACGAGGACGCCCGCGTCGGTGAGCGCGTTGAGCAGCGACGACTTCCCGGCGTTGGTGTAGCCGGCGATCGCCACGTTCGGCACGCCGTGCCGCTTGCGGTCCAGACGCTTGGTCTCGCGCCCGGGCGCCATGGCGGCGATCTCGCGGCGCAGCTTGGCCATCCGGTTGCGGATCCGGCGCCGGTCCAGCTCGATCTTCGTCTCGCCGGGGCCGCGGGATCCCATGCCGGCGCCCTGGCCGCCCACCTGGCCACCGGCCTGGCGGGACATCGAGTCGCCCCAGCCGCGAAGGCGCGGCAGGAGGTACTCGAGCTGGGCGAGCTCGACCTGGGCCTTGCCCTCCCGCGACTTGGCGTGCTGGGCGAAGATGTCGAGGATCAGCGCGGTGCGGTCGACCACCTTGACCTTGACGATGTCCTCCAGCGCGCGGCGCTGCGACGGGGCCAGCTCGGTGTCGGCCACCACGGTGTCGGCGCCGACGGACGCGACGACGTCGGCGAGCTCGGCCGCCTTGCCGGACCCGAGGTACGTGCCCGGGTCGGGCTTCTGACGACGCTGCAGCAGCCCGTCGAGCACCTGCGAGCCCGCGGTCTCGGCGAGCGCGGCGAGCTCGCGCAGCGAGACCTCCGCCTCGCGGGCCGCGGCCTCGCCGCCGGAGTACAGGCCGACGAGCACCACGCGCTCCAGGCGGAGCTGGCGGTACTCGACCTCGGTGACGTCCTCGAGCTCGGTGGAGAGCCCCGCGACGCGGCGGAGCGAGATGCGCTCCTCGAGGTCGAGCTGGTCGCCGTCGTGGGCGGTGTGCACCGTGGCGCCCTCGGACCGCGCCGTCCCGGCCCGTGCGAGCACCCGGGCGACGACGTCCTGCGCGATCGCCTGGGCGTCGCGCTCGGCCTCGCGGCGCGCGTCCGCCGAGGTCTCGGCGCCGGAGGCCCCGGCGGTCTCGTCGGCCTGCGGGGTCTCGGGGTTGGTCGGGTGGGTCAAGGTGTGCCTCTCGGGTCGGGGTCGGCGGTCCGGCCGCCGTACGAGTACAACAAGGGTCCCACGCGAGACAGTCCCGGTGGAGAGTTTTTCCCGCGCGGGCCCGTCCGGCAGTTCTGCGGGTCGGGCGCCGGAGACGACGCCGGAGGCGACGCCCGGGACCTAGGATCGCGGGGTGAGCGAGCAGCCCGACCACTACTTCACCGCGCAGCCGGCCTCCGCCGCCGAGCGCCGTCGCGCCGTCGTCGAGCTCGCCGGCCGGGAGGTCGAGGTGGACGTCGCCTCCGGCGTCTTCTCCCCCGGCGGCGTCGACAAGGGGACGCGCGTGCTGCTGCGCGAGGTGCCCGCCCCGCCCGCCTCCGGCGACCTGCTCGACCTCGGCTGCGGCTGGGGACCCCTCGCCCTCACGATGGCGCTCGCGTCCCCCGGGGCGACCGTCTGGGCGGTGGACGTCAACGAGCGTGCGCTCGACCTGCTCCGCTCGACCGCGGCGCGCCTCGGGCTGGAGAACGTCCGCGCCGTGCGCGCCGAGGACGTGCCGGACGGCGTGCGGTTCGCCGCGATCTGGTCGAACCCCCCCATCCGCGTCGGCAAGGCCGTGCTGCACGACCTGCTGCGCGCCTGGCTCCCCAGGCTGTCCCCGGACGCCGCGGCGTGGCTCGTGGTGCAGAAGAACCTGGGATCCGACTCGCTGGCGCGCTGGATCGAGGCCGAGCTGGGCCGCGGCGTCGAGCGGGCGTCGTCGTCCAAGGGCTTCCGCGTGCTCCGCGTCGACTGACCCGCGACGCCGCCGTTGCTCAGAGCTCCCCGAGCTCCGTCTCGCCGCTGAACACCAGCTCCGCCGGGCCGGCGAGCTCCACGTGCCCGCCGTCGAGCAGCCGCACCCGGACGAGCCCGCCGGGCACCTCGACCTCCCAGATGTCCGGCACGGGGCCGTCGGCGCCAGCCACGGCCCACGCGCGCACCGCGAGCGCCGCGGCGCACGCCCCCGTGCCGCAGGACTGCGTCTCCCCCACCCCGCGCTCGTGCACGCGCATCCGCACGTGCCCGACCGCCCGCCCGTCGGGGTCCACCGTCTCGGCGAGGGGCACGACGAGCTCCACGTTCGTGCCCTCGGGGGGCAGGGGGTCGACCTCGGGCGCGCGGGTCAGGTCGGCCTCGGCGAGCTCCGACGGCCGCGCGAGGGCGACGACGGTGTGAGGATTGCCCATGTCGACGCTCAGCGCCGGGCGCGGGGCGTCCCAGCCCCGCACGAGGACGGCGGCGTCGGCGCCGCGCGTCGCGGCCTCCTGCCCGCCGGGCAGCGCCCAGGGACCCATGTCCACGGCGTACCAGCCGCCGGGCTCCTTGCGGACCCGGCGCACGCCGGCGCGGGTGCCGAGCGCGAGCTCCTGCCCGTCCTCGAGGTCCGCGAGGCCGAGCTGCTCGGCGAACGCGGTGAAGACGCGCACGCCGTTGCCGCACATCTGGGCGACGGAACCGTCGGCGTTGCGGTAGTCCATGAACCAGATGGCCGCGGGCTCCTCGGCGAGCACACGGTCGGCGACCGCCTCGCCGGCGCGCGCGACGGCCGCGGTCGGCGCGAGCCGGATGACGCCGTCACCGCCGATCCCGCCGCGTCGGTCGGCCAGGCGCCGCACCTGGTCCGGGGTCAGGTCGAGGTCCCCCCGCGTGTCGGCCAGCAGCACGAAGTCGTTCTGGGTGCCGTGACCCTTGGTGAAGCGCAGCGTCATGAGCCCAGACTACGGCGCACGGGCCCCGTCCCGGGCTCCGGCAGCCGCCCGGCGTCGGCGGCGCGCACCACCGCGAGCGCCTCGTCGAGCAGGTCGGGCGAGCCCGCGTCGAGCCAGCGCACCCGCGGGTCCCGGCCGAACCAGCCCATCTGCTTGCGCGCCAGACGACGGGTGTTCGCGACGATCGCCTCGCGCGCGGCCTCGAGCGTGAGCTCGCCGCGCCAGCACGCGAGCAGCTCCGCGTAGCCGACCGCGCGGGCCGCCGTCGTGCCCAGGCCCGCGCCCGTCCCGCCCTGCTCGGCCGAGGCGAGCGACCGCACCTCCTCGACGAGGCCCTCCGCCCACATCCGCTCGACCCGGCCCGCCACGCGGGCGTCGAGCACCTCGCGGTCGCAGTCGAGCCCGATCTGCACGGCCGGGCGGACGTGCTCCTGGCGGGGCAGGTTGGCGGTGTACGGGCGGCCGGTGAGCTCGATGACCTCGAGCGCACGCACGATCCGGCGCGTGTTGTGCGGGCCGATCGACGCCGCGGCGTCGGCGTCGAGACGGGCGAGCTCGTCGTGCAGGGCGCGGCGCCCCTCGCGCTCGGCGCGGTCCTCGAGCCGGGCCCGGACGGCCGCGTCGGTGCCCGGGAAGTCCATGTGGTCGAGCAGCGCGCGCACGTACAGGCCGGAGCCCCCGACGACGACGACGCGCGCCCCGCGGCCCGCGATCGCGTCCAGGTCGGCGCGCGCCGCGCTCTGGTACCGCGCCACGGACGCGTCCTCGAGCGGGTCCAGGACGTCGAGCTGGTGGTGCACGATCCCGCGCCGATCGCCGACCGGAACCTTCGCCGTCCCGACGTCCATGCCGCGGTAGAGCTGGAACGCGTCCGCGTTGACGATCTCGGCGTCGGCGGTCCCCCGCACGGCGCCCTGCGCGCCGGCTCCGGACGGCGACAGGGCCTGCGCCAGGTCGAGCGCCAGGTCGGACTTCCCCGTCGCCGTCGGGCCGACGACGGCGACGACCACGGCCGCGCCGGACCCGCCCCCGCACGCGCTCTCGGACGGGCTCGCGGTGGGGTCGGGTGCGCTCACGCCCACGACCCTAGCCCGCCGTCCGAGGGCTGTCGGACCGGCTGGTTAGGGTGTCCTTCGCCACCCACCGAGCCCGGCGCGACGACGTGTGCGCCCCGGCTCCCGCACAGGACGAGGACCCATGGCCTTCTTCACCAAGCCCACCGTCGCGGCGACCGCCGCCCCCGCCCCGCTCACCCGGGACCGGCTCGAGGCGCTGATGACGCGCCGCGAGTGGTACTTCGGCATCGACGACGACGGCGACCTCGGCGGGGTCTGGGACGAGAACACGTTCTACTTCCTGCTCGTGGGCGAGCCGGCCGGGATCCTGCAGATCCGCGGCCGATGGAGCCGCACCCTCCCGGTCTCCGAGCTGGGGACGCTCACCGCGCTCCTCAACGAGTGGAACGTGGGGCGCATCTGGCCCAAGGTCTTCGCGCGCCCGGAGGACGACGGGTCGGCCGTCGTCGTGTACGCCGAGGTGGCCACCGACCTGCGCAGCGGCGCGAACGACGAGCAGCTCGAGCGGATCGTCGACTGCGGTCTCGCCACGGGGCTGTCCTTCTTCGAGATGCTGGACGAGCGCTACCCGGCGGCCGACGGCGCGCAGGGGGCGGATCAGGAGGCCGCACGCCCCGCGGCGGGCGACGCGCGGTGACCAGCGGCACCGACGCCTTCCAGGTCGACCTGCGCGGCCTGGTCGAGCTGCTGAGCCGGCACCTGTACTCGAGCCCCCGCGTCTACCTGCGCGAGCTGCTGCAGAACGGCGTCGACGCGATCACCGCGCGCCGCGCCCTGGACGCCGACGCGCCCTCGCGCGTGCTGCTGCGCCCGCTGGACGACGGCGGTCTCGAGGTGCACGACACGGGCGTCGGCCTCACCGCCGACGAGGCCCGCGACCTGCTGGCCACCATCGGGCGCAGCTCGAAGCGCGACGCCGGGCCCGCCGACCCGGCCGACCCGCTCGCCGGGGCTCTCGGCACGGGGTTCGGGGGCGGGCGCGAGGAGTTCCTCGGCCAGTTCGGGATCGGCCTGCTGTCGGCGTTCATGGTCGCCGACGAGATCGACCTCGTGTCGCGCTCCGCGCGAGACCCGGAGGCGCCGCCGGTCCGCTGGCGCGGCTATGCCGACGGCGGGTACGAGCTCACCGAGCTCGACCCCGAGGACCCCTCGGCTCCCGGCGAGCCCGGGAGCGTCGTCCGGCTGCGCCCGCTGCGCGACGCGGAGCACTGGCTCGAGCCCGACACCGTGGCGGCCCTCGCCGCCGACTTCGGCGGGCTGCTGCCCGTGGACGTGTCGGTCGAGGTGCGCCTGGACGACGGTGGCACGGTCAGGCGCCGCCTCAGCGGCGGCGAGCTGCCCTGGCGCGCGACCCATGCGGACGACGCCGAGCGCGCGCGGGCGCTGGCGGCGTACTGCGAGCGCACCCTCGGCTTCACGCCGCTGGCCCACATCGACCTCGACCTGCCGGTCGCCGGGCTCACCGGGGTCGCGTTCGTGCTCCCCGCCGCCGTGGCCCCCACGACCGCCGCGCACCACCGGGTGTCGCTCAAGCGCATGCTGCTCGGCACGGGCGTCGAGAGCCTCCTGCCCGAGTGGGCGTTCTTCGTCCGCTGCGTCGTCGACGCGTCCGCCCTGCGGCCGACGGCGTCGCGCGAGGGGTTGTTCGAGGACGACGTCCTGTTCGCCACCCGCGAGGCGCTCGGCGAGCAGGTCCGCGCCTGGGCCCTCGAGACGCTGGCCGAGCCGTCGCCGCTGGCCCGGTCGTTCCTGTCCACGCACCACCTCGCCGTCCGCGCCCTGGCGGTGCAGGACGACGCCATGCTCGACCTGGCCGCCCGCGTGCTGCCGTTCGAGACGACCGTCGGCACGCGCACCCTCGCGGACCTGGCCGAGCCCGCCGACGGAGGGGCGCCCGCCCGGGTGCTGTGGACCACCAGCGTCGAGGAGTACCGCCGGGTGGCCGCGGTCGCCGCGGCGCAGGGCCTGCCGGTGCTCAACGCGGGGTACGTGTACGACGCCGACCTGCTCGCCCGCGTCGCCCGGCGACGGCCGGGGTGGCGCCTCTCCCCCGTGGCGCCGGGCGACCTCGAGGCCGTGCTGGGCGAGGTGGAGCCGCTGCGCGAGCTCGAGGTGACCGACGCGCTCGCCGCCCTCGGCGACGACCTCGCCGACCAGGACTGCGACGTCCAGCTGCGGGTCTTCTCGCCGTCCGAGGTGCCCGCGATGCTGCTCACCGACCGGGACGGCGAGCACGCCCGCCAGACCCGCGAGGCCGCCGCCCCCGTCGGCGACGCCACGGACGTCTGGGGCTCCGTCCTCGCCGGCCTCGCCGGCCCGGCCCGCGCCCGCCGGCTCGTGCTGAACGACGCCAACCCGACGGTCCGCGCGCTGCTCGCGGCCGACGACGCCCCCGTCCGCGCGGCGGGCGCCCGGTCGCTGTACGTGACCGCCCTGCTCGCGTCCGGCCGGCCGCTGGCCGGCGCCGAGGCGAGCCTGCTCGACCACGCCCTGCGCACGCTGCTCGAGCGTGCCCTGCCCGACGCCCGCACCACCGAGCCCCGCACCACCGAGCCCCGCACCACCGAGCCCCGCACCACCGAGCCCCGCACCACCGAGCCCCGCACCACCGAGCCCCGCACCACCGACACCGAGGACGACGCCCGATGACCCGCACCCTGGACGAGGCGAACCGCGCCGTCTCGACGATCATGAGCATGCCGTACGGCGTCGCGCGCAGCGCTGCCGCGGAGCAGGAGGCCGCACGTATCACCGCGGAGGGCCCGGACGAGGCCCGCGCGTACGCCCTCTTCGCGCTGGTCGACTCCTACACCTCGACGCCCGAGGCCGAGAAGGCGTTCCTGCCGTTCACCCAGCTCCTGCGCTGGTGGGACGCGCACCCGGAGCTGTTCGACGGCAGCGACACCCACTCGCTGTTCTGGTCGTTCAAGTGGATGGTGGGCCTGCTCGCGCGGTTCCCCTCCGTCCCGACCGCACAGCTCGACGCGACGCTCGACGACATGGAGCGCCGCTACGCGCTCGCCGGGAACGGGACCAGCGCGGTGGCCGGCGAGCGGTTCGCCTGGCTGCGCGCCCAGGGCGCCCCCGGCACCGAGGAGGCCTACCGGACCTGGATCACCACGCCCCGCGACTCCTTCTCGGACTGCGCCGCCTGCCTGCCCGCCGGCCAGGCGGAGTACCTCGCCGAGACCGGCCGCGTCCGTGAGGCGGCCGACGTCGTGAGCGCCGCCGTCGCGTCGGGCGCCACCTGCGGCGACGAGCCCGCGGGGATGGAGTCCCTGCTGCAGCTGCTCCTGCTGGACCTGGGCGACGCCGCGGGCGCCGCGGCCGCGCACCGCAGCGCGATGAGCCACCTCGACGCCGCGGTGTCGAAGGAGATCGCCACCTCCCGCCACGTGGAGTTCCTCGCGCGGACCGGGCACCCGGAGCGCGCCCTGCGGCTCCTGCACGCCTCCCCCGAGCACCTCACGGTGTCCGACTCGCCGGGCGAGCGCCTCGCCGTGCTCACCCACGTCGCGGTCGCCACGGGCGTGCTGCGCGAGACGCACGCCGAGACGCCCGTCGAGCTCGCGGGGGTACCGGCGCGCACGGTCGCCGAGCTGGACGCGTGGGCCCGCGGCGAGCTCACGCCGGTCGCCCGCGCCTTCGACGCCCGGCACGGCACCGACCGGCACGCCCGCCTGCTCGACGCCGCGTGGGAGCGGCAGTCGCGCCGGCTCCCCGTCGAGCTCGGGGTGCTCGCCGCCGCCGAGCGCACGGCCGCCGCGACCGGCCCCCTCCCCGGCCCGGCGCCCGACGTGCTGACCGACGAGCTGCCCGTGTCGCTCGCGGGCGCGGACGCGGGCTCCCCCGCCGGCGTCGACCTCGCCGGCGTGACGGACCCGCGCGACGACGCCGACCCGGTCGGCGCCGCTCTCGCGCGGGCGGAGCTCGAGCCCGACCCGGTCGAGGCCTCCGCGGCCTACCTCACCGCCGCTCGCGTGGCCGAGGAGGCCGGGCGGCTCGAGGACGCCGGCTTCGCCCTGGCCGAGGCCGCGCAGGTGGCCGCCGCCCTGGGCGACGACGAGGGCGCGGTGCCCGCGTTCGGGCGGGCGGTCGGCCTGCT
Organism: Isoptericola sp. NPDC019571; assembly: GCF_044389385.1. Taxonomy (NCBI): domain Bacteria; kingdom Bacillati; phylum Actinomycetota; class Actinomycetes; order Micrococcales; family Promicromonosporaceae; genus Isoptericola; species Isoptericola sp. NPDC019571. The sequence goes on along the minus strand of NZ_JBIRXZ010000002.1, from coordinate 428,388 downwards.
CCGGGCCGCGGGGACCGACCCCGCCTACGTCGGCCCCGTGGTCCGGGCCGCCGCCGCGGCCCAGGCTCGCGCCGGCGACGTCGACGCCGCCCTCGCCGCGGTCGAGCGGGTGCTCGGGGGCGTCGTGCGCCCCACGGTCGGCGCGCCCGCGGCTCCGACGCCCGCGCTGTCGGAGGACCTCGCGACCCGCCGCGCCGCGTTCGCCGCCGCCGAGGAGCGGCAGCTGCGCGACGTGCGCGCCCGCCTCCTCGCGACCGCGGGGCAGCACGCCGAGGCGGCGCGCCAGGCGGAGACGGTGGCCGAGGAGTTCGGTCGTGCCGGCCTGCCCTTCGACGCCGCCCACGCGTTCTGGCTGGCGGGCAGCGCGCTCCGGGCCGCGGGCGACGCCACCGCGGCGGTCGACCCGCTGCGGGCCGCGTTGGAGGGTCTCGCGGCGGTGGGCGCACGGGCGGACCTGGCCGCCGTCGCGGACGAGCTCGTCGGGACGCTCCGGGGTCTGGGTCGCGCCGAGGAGGCCGACGCCGTCGCCTCATCGCTCGTGCCCTGACGCGCGGCGGCCGTCGCGCGACGCCGGTCGCGCCGGGCCGGTGACGCGAGGCGACCCGCCGACCGCCGGACCGGTCGACGGGTCAGCCCGCGCGTCCCTCGGCGACCCCGTAGGACGGCGGCAGGTGATCGTGGCCGCCGGGGACGGTCGTCACGCACCACGACCACCGGCCCGGCGCCACGGCGGCGTCCAGCAGGGCCGAGACCGCCGGCGCGAGGAGCACCGGGCAGCCGGCTCCCCGGTGGGACGCCGGACCGGGCTCCGGATCGGGCGCAGGGTCCGGCACCGCCGCGGCGCCCGGGGTCCCGGGCGCGGCACCCCCCGCGACGACGACCGCGGGCGCGCGATGCAGCGCGGCGACCGCCTCGGCCGGCGCCTCGGCGGCGTCGGACACCTCGAGCACGACGACGTCGGGCGGTCCGCCGTGTCCCGCTCGCCGCAACGAGGCGCGCAGCGCGAGCAGCGCCACCGACGCCGGGACGTGCGCGGGACGGGCCGACGCCGGGTCCGCCCGGGCCCACGCGGCGACCTCGGGCACCCAGCGGTCGGCGACGCCCGCCCCCGCGAGGGACGGCCGCCTCCGGCCGAAGCCGCCTCTCGCCCCCCGAGGCGCGGCCGCCAGCACCACGAGAGGTGCGTCACCGTCCCGGCGCGTCGTCGCCGGGGTGACGGACGCGGCCACCAGCCGGTCGAGGGCCGCGGCCACCGCGACGCGGACGTCACCGAGGCGGTCGGCGCCGCCGCCGGCACCGGGCACGAGCAGGGACGTTCCTGGGAGGACGACGGCGCGGGCTGGCACGCGCCCAACCTACCCTCGCCCTCTCGCTCGCCCTCTTCACGCCCCCGCCACCGCCCCGGCGGGCGGCACGGCCCGCGACCCCGGGCCGTCCGGAGCTCGGCGCTCGCGCCCCGCCGTGGGTCCCGGCGTGTAGCGTGGACGGGTGAGGTTCTTCGGTTCACGCCGGGCAAGCAAGATCCGGCCGACCTCCGTCGGCCGGGAGGACGAGCTCGTGGGCGGCCTTCGGGACGACGATCTCCACGACCGGATCGAGGGTCTGCTCGCCGACCACGTCGGCGCGGACGACGCGCTGGCCCCGTTGTCGCGCGACCGCGTGACGGACTGGCTGGAGCGGTCCGGGTTCTCCTACTTCGTCGACTCCGACGGTGACGTCGGCGGCCTGTGGCACGGCTGGTTGTTCTACTTCCTCGTGCTGGGCGAGCGGTCGGAGGTGCTCCAGGTCCGCGGCCAGTGGCACCGCGACCTCAGCATCGACCGGCTCGGCGAGATCCTCGAGATCTGCAACGAGTGGAACGCCGAGCGCATCTGGCCCAAGACGTACGTGCGCGTGCGCGACGACGGCTCCGTCGTCGTCTGCGCCGAGGTCACGGTCGACGTCGGCAGCATGGTCGGCGAGGCGCAGCTCGACCAGCTGCTGCAGTGCGGCCTCAGCACGGGGTCCATGTTCTTCGAGCACCTCGACACCACGTTCCGCGACCCGCTGCGGGACGCGTCGTGACCGGCGCGGACCGGTCCGGCACCGCCCGCCGGCTGCTCGGCGGCGTCCGGCGAGCGGCGGACGCGGTCGGTCGCGCCGTGCAGGACGCCGGCGCACGCGTCGCCGCCCGCGCGGAGCGTGCACCCGCGGGCCCGCGCGGCACGACACCGCGGCCGTTGTCCCACTTCCGTGTGGCGGACGACCTGACCCGCCGGGGCTACCGGTTCCGCACGGACGACGACGGCGACGTGACCGGGACGTGGGACGGCAACCGGTTCTGGTTCCTCCTGCTCGGCGACCACGACGAGATCCTGCAGGTGCGCGGCCGCTGGGCCGGCACGGTGCCCGAGGGCGCCCGCCTGGCCGTCCTGCAGGCCGTGAACGACTGGAACCGCGAGCGGGTGTGGCCCAAGGTCTACGCCCGGGCGGAGGGCGAACGACTCGCGCTCTACACCGAGGTGTCGGTGGACTTCGAGCACGGCGCGACGGACGAGCAGCTCGCCGCCACCGTGTCGTGCGGCCTCGTCACGTCGTCGCAGTTCTTCAGCACCGTGGGTGCGATGACGCCCGGCGGGCCGGAGATCGACGACCCGTCCTGAGCCGGCCCGGTTCGGGCAACCCGCCCGGTCAGCCTCGCAGCGAGGGCATCCCGAGCACGACCGGGCCCGCGGACGGCGCCGTGCCGTGGGAGTGCTCGTCCTCTCCCCCGCCGAGGCGCGCCGTCTCCCGCTGCGCCCAGGCGTCGCCCGACCGGGTGCGGCGCACGGCGTACGCGCCGCCGTCGAGCACCGCGTCCGCGACGAGGAAGTGCGGCGCCGACCGCGTGACCCCCACGGTCACGACGTCGCCCGGGCGCGGCAGGCGCGCGTCGAGCGTCGCGGCGTCGGCGAGCCGCGGGTCCTCGAGCGAGGTCGGGGCGCCGGCGAGGCCCTCGGCCCCGGCGGCGACGTCGTCGAGCAGGTCGGCGGGGAGCGCGAGGTGCACGAGCCGGTTGTCGGGGGCGCGTCCGGAGAGCCGGTGCGTCGCGCCGTCCTTCTTGCCGGCACCCTCGGAGACGAGGACGTCGATCGTGCGCCCGACCTGGCGGGCGGCCTCCTCGCCGGCGATGCGCTCCTGGAGGGCCAGCAGGCGCTCGAACCGCTCCTGCACGACCTCCTTGGGCAGCTGCTCCTCCATGGTCGCGGCCGGCGTGCCGGGGCGCGGGGAGTACTGGAACATGAACGCCGAGCTGAACCGCGAGGCCTCCACGACGCGCAGCGTCTCGCGGAAGTCCTCCTCCGTCTCCCCCGGGAAGCCCACGATGATGTCGGTCGTGATCGCGGCGTCCGGCATGGCGTCCCGCACGCGGTCGAGGATGCCGAGGAACCTGGCCGACCGGTACGACCGGCGCATGGCGCGCAGCACGCGGTCCGAGCCGGACTGCAGCGGCATGTGCAGGCTCGGCATGACGTTCGGCGTCTCGGCCATGGCGGCGATGACGTCGTCGGTGAACGCCGCCGGGTGCGGGGAGGTGAAGCGCACGCGCTCCAGCCCCTCGATCGCGCCGCAGGCGCGCAGCAGCTTCGCGAACGCCCCGCGGTCGCCGAACTCGACGCCGTAGCTGTTGACGTTCTGGCCCAGCAGCGTGACCTCGACGGCGCCGGCGGCCACGAGCGCCTCGACCTCGGCCAGGACCTCCCCCGGCCGGCGGTCGCGCTCCTTGCCGCGCAGGTGCGGCACGATGCAGAACGTGCAGGTGTTGTTGCAGCCGACCGAGATCGACACCCAGCCCGCGTAGACCGACTCGCGGCGCGTGGGCAGCGTGGAGGGGAAGACCTGCAACGACTCCGCGATCTCCACCTGGGCCTCGGCGTTGTGCCGGGCCCGCTCGAGGAGGACCGGGAGCGCGTCCAGGTTGTGCGTGCCGAAGACGACGTCCACCCACGGAGCCTTGGACACGATCTCGCCGCGGTCCTTCTGCGCGAGGCAGCCGCCGACCGCGATCTGCATCCCCGGCCGGTCCGACTTGATCCCGGCGAGCTGCCCGAGGTTCCCGTAGAGCCGGGTCGCGGCGTTCTCGCGCACGGCGCAGGTGTTGATCACGACGACGTCGGCGCGGCTGGCCGCCTCGTCCTCGGCGGTGGCGCGCGCGTAGCCGGCCTGCTCGAGCATGCCGGCCATGTGCTCCGAGTCGTGCACGTTCATCTGGCAGCCCAGGGTGCGCACGAGATAGGTGCGCTGGCCGGACGGCTCGTCGGTGGGACGTGCCGACACGGCGGGGCTCTGCGTGGTACTGGACATCGCATCTAGGGTACGGTGCCCGACGGCCGGGCCCCGACGAGGTGACCCAGACCTCCTGCTCGACGGCGTGGCCGCCGCGGTCAGGGCCCGGAGCGCAGTCATGCTGCGCAAGCACTGTTACTGAACCGTTGCGGAACCGGACAACCCGGTGCTGGTCGCGGAAACACCGAGTGGATAGGTTCGACAGATGGATCACGGCGATGCGACCACGACGACCGACCCCGCCGAGGCGGAGTCCTCCCTCGGTGCCCCGCTCGTCGAGCTGAAGAACGTCAACAAGCACTTCGGCGAGCTGCACGTGCTCCAGGACATCGACCTCACCGTGCGCCGGGGCGAGGTGCTCGTCGTCATCGGCCCGTCCGGCTCCGGGAAGTCCACCCTGTGCCGGGCGATCAACCGCCTCGAGACGATCGACTCCGGCGAGATCCGGATCGACGGCCAGCCGCTGCCCGAGGAGGGCAAGACCCTGGCCAAGCTGCGGGCCGACGTCGGCATGGTGTTCCAGGCGTTCAACCTCTTCGCGCACAAGACGATCCTGGAGAACGTCACGCTCGGGCCGGTCAAGGTCCGCAAGGAGCGCTCGTCGGCCGCGAAGGAGCGCGCCCTGCAGCTGCTCGACCGGGTCGGGGTGAAGAACCAGGCCCAGAAGATGCCCGCCCAGCTCTCCGGCGGTCAGCAGCAGCGCGTCGCGATCGCCCGCGCGCTGGCGATGAAGCCCAAGGTGATGCTCTTCGACGAGCCCACCTCGGCGCTCGACCCGGAGATGATCAACGAGGTCCTGGACGTCATGGTCGCCCTCGCCAAGGAGGGCATGACGATGATCGTCGTCACCCACGAGATGGGCTTCGCCCGCAAGGCCGCGAACCGGGTCGTCTTCATGGCGGACGGCCAGATCGTCGAGGAGGCCACCCCCGAGGAGTTCTTCACCGCGCCGAAGAGCGACCGCGCCAAGGACTTCCTGTCCAAGATCCTCTCCCACTGACCAGCACTGATCCACCCACGACCACTGCCACGCTAGGGCGGGAACCCCCGCCGGCCGCGCGGTCCGGGACCTGACATCGGCGTCCCCGGCCCGCCCGGGCGACCACAACGAAGGGTAAGAACGATGCGCACACGACACGCAGGGGCCGCGGCGCTCGCCGCACTGACCGCTCTCACGCTCGCCGCCTGCGGCGGCAGCGACGTCGGCGGCGAAGGTGGCGGCGACGAGCCCGGCGGTGCCGGGGGCGGCGACACCATCAAGATCGGCATCAAGTTCGACCAGCCCGGCCTGGGCTACCAGGACGGCAGCGAGTACACCGGATTCGACACCGACGTCGCCCGCTACGTCGCGGACAAGCTCGGCTACTCGGAGGACCAGATCGAGTGGGTCGAGGCGCCGTCGGCCAACCGCGAGACCATGCTGCAGACCGGCCAGGTCGACATGATCTTCGCGACCTACTCCATCACCGACGAGCGCAAGGAGCAGGTCGCGTTCGCCGGCCCGTACTTCATCGCCGGTCAGGACCTCCTCGTCGCCGAGGACAACACCGACATCACCGGTCCCGAGACGCTCGAGGGCAAGAACCTCTGCTCGGTGACCGGCTCGACGTCGGCGCAGCGCATCAAGGACGAGTACGCCGAGGGTGTGCAGCTCGTGGAGCGGCCCGGCTACGCCGAGTGCGTCACCGCGCTCACCGCCGGCCAGGTGGACGCGGTCACGACCGACGACATCATCCTCGCCGGCCTCGCCGCCCAGCCCGCCAACAAGGGCAAGGTCAAGGTCGTGGGGGCTCCGTTCTCCGAGGAGAACTACGGCGTGGGCCTGCCGCAGGACAACGACCGCTGCGAGGACATCAACGCCGCGATCACGGAGATGATCGACGACGGCTCGTGGGAGGAGGCCGTGACCTCGAACACCGAGGGCACCGGCTACACCCCGAACGCCGACCTCAACCCGCCGACGCCGGACGCCTGCGCCTGACGAGGTCGTCCGACCGTCCGATCGGCACGAGGGGGGCGGCGCCGCCGCGCCGCTCCCCTCGTTCGTCGACATTCGTCCGTCCACCGCGGTTCCCGCCGCACCACCCTCCGGGAGGCTGACACACCGTGGGTGACTTCCTGTCCCAGTTCGGCGAGCTCTTCGCGATCTACGACGTGCCCGCCGCGTTCTGGGTCAACATCCAGCTGACGTTCTGGGCCGCGATCTTCTCGCTGATCCTCGGTACCGTGCTCGCGCTCATGCGGATCTCGCCCATCGCGAGCCTGCAGTGGGCGGGCGCGGCCTACGTGAACATCCTGCGCAACACTCCGCTGACCGTCATCATGACGTTCCTGTTCCTGGCGGTCTGGACGCAGCTGCAGATCACGCTGTCCGACGACTTCGCTCAGAACTTCTTCCGGTTCGGTGTGATCGGCCTGACCGTGTACCACGCGGCGTTCGTGTGCGAGGCGATCCGCTCGGGGGTCAACACCGTGCCCCTGGGCCAGGCGGAGGCCGCCCGGGCGATCGGCCTGTCCTTCCTGCCCGCCGCCCGGCTGATCATCCTGCCGCAGGCGTTCCGCGGCGCGATCGCGCCCCTCGGCAACACCCTGATCGCGCTGCTGAAGAACTCGACGGTCGCGGTCGCGGTGAGCGTCTCCACGGAGACCTCGACCCTCATGCGGGAGATGATCGAGAGCAACGCGAACTACATCTACGCGATCTTCATGATCTTCGCGATCGGCTTCGCGGTGCTCGTGATCCCCATCGGTCTGCTCACCACCTTCCTCTCCAACCGACTGGCGGTGCGCCGATGAGCTCTCAGCAGTCCGTCCTCTTCGACGCCCCCGGCCCCCGTGCGCGCCGGTTCATCGTGCTCGGCAACATCCTCGGCGCGCTCGTCGTGCTGGGCATCGCCGCGCTCGTCGTGGTGCAGCTCGCCGCCAAGGGGCAGTTCGCCGCGGCGCTGTGGGAGCCGATCTTCACGTCCAGCGCCTGGCAGAACTACTTCATCCCCGGCCTGCAGAACACGCTGCGGGCCGCGGGGTTCGCCATCGTCGGCGCCGTGGTCTTCGGCCTCATCTTCGGGTCCGGGCGGCTCGCCCGCGTGCGCGCCGTCCGCTGGTTCAGCGGCGTGGTCGTGGAGTTCTTCCGCGCCGTGCCGGTGCTGCTCATGATGGTCTTCTTCTGGCTGCTGTTCGGGTTCAACCGGATCAGCGACGACCCGGCCTTCCTCGCCGTCGTGATCGCCCTCATCCTCTACAACGGGTCCGTCATCGCGGAACTGGTGCGGGCGGGCGTCGGCAACCTGCCGAAGGGCCAGTCCGAGGCCGGCCTCGCGGTCGGGCTCACCGGCGGGCAGGTGCTGCGGTCGATCCAGCTCCCCCAGGCCCTCATCGCGATGCTGCCGGCCCTGGTGTCCCAGCTCGTGGTGGTCCTCAAGGACACCGCTCTCGGCCAGATCATCACCTACAACGAGCTGCTGCGCGCGGCGCAGATCTTCGGCAACGGGAACAGCAACAACCTGCAGACGCTGACGGTCGCCGCGCTGATCTTCATCGTCATCAACTGGGCGCTGACCGCCTTGGCCCGCTGGCTGTCGCGGTACCTCAGCGGCCGCACGTCGGGGGTCACCGCGGCCGGTCCCGGGATCGGCAACCCGACCGCTGTCGCCGGCGGCAAGACGACGGGGCCGGGCAACGCCATCGCGGCCACCGGAGACCCGAGCGCGACCTGACGCGCGATCGCGCCTGCCACGCAGGACGACGGATGCCCCCGGACGCTTCTCGCGTCCGGGGGCATCCGTCGTCCTGGGGCGTGCGTTGAGATCCGATCCTGCGGGCGGAGATCCATGACAAGCGTGGACGTGGAGGCGACGGCACCCACGGACGGCGGAGCCCGCTGGCAGCGCGCGAGTCAGTCCACGGCACCGGGGTAGTCGTCGTCCAGGGCGTCCTCGCCCTCCTCCGCGAGGGCGTCGCGCACGACGCCGAAGGAGACGCCCGGCGCGTAGCCCTTGCGCCCGAGCGCCCCGACGGCGCGGCGGACGCGCACGTCGCGCTCCAGCCCGCGGGTGCGTGCCACGTGCTTGCGGGCCAGGGCCAGAGCGGCCGCGCGCTCGTCGTCGGGGTCCACCTGCTCGAGCGCGTCGGCGGCCGTCTCCTCGGCGATGCCGCGGCGGCGCAGCTCCATCGCCAGCGCGCGCCGCGAGAGCCCCCGCTCGGAGTGCCGCGTGCGCACGAGCATGTCGGCGTAGGCGGCGTCGTCGACCAGACCCACCTCGTCGAACCGGTCCAGCACCGGCCCCACGACCGCCTCCGGGTAGCCCTTGCGCGCGAGCGACTGCTCCAGCTCCGCGCGGCTCTTCGGGGCCGCCGTGAGGATGCGCAGCAGCGTCTCGCGCGCCTTCTCCGTGGCGTCCTCGAGCGTCAGCTCGCCGGCCTCGAGCCGCTCGGCCACCGTGCGACGGGGCTGACGCCCGCGCGGGGCGCCGTCCGCGTCGCCCTCCGCGTCGCCCTCCGAGCCGGCATCTGAGTCGGCATGGCGGCGGCCGCGACGCTTCCCCACACCGCGACCGCCCGGGGCAGTATCCCCCGAAGTCACGAGACCCCTCCTCCGTCGACCGCGACGAGCGCGGCGCCTGTCAGAACGGCGCCTTCTTGCCCTTGGCGCCCGCCTTGGCGGCCGGTGCCGGGTCGACGCTCAACCCCGTGGCGGAACCCGCGGCGCCCGTGGCCGGAGCCTCCGCCGCGGGGGCGTCCAGCTTGGCGCCGACACCGAGCTTCTCCTTGATGCGCTTCTCGATCTCGTTCGCCAGGTCAGGGTTGTCCTTCAGGAAGGCCCGGGCGTTCTCCTTGCCCTGGCCCAGCTGGTCGCCCTCGTAGGTGAACCACGAGCCGGACTTGCGCACGAACCCGTGCTCCACGCCCATGTCGATGAGCCCGCCCTCGCGGGAGATGCCCACGCCGTACAGGATGTCGAACTCCGCCTGCTTGAACGGCGGCGCCATCTTGTTCTTGACGACCTTGACGCGGGTCCGGTTGCCGACCGCGTCCGTGCCGTCCTTGAGGGTCTCGATGCGGCGGATGTCCATGCGCACCGAGGCGTAGAACTTCAGGGCCTTGCCGCCGGTGGTGGTCTCCGGCGAGCCGAAGAACACGCCGATCTTCTCGCGGAGCTGGTTGATGAAGATCGCCGTGGTGCCCGACGCGCTCAGCGCACCGGTGATCTTGCGCAGCGCCTGCGACATCAGGCGGGCCTGGAGGCCGACGTGGCTGTCGCCCATCTCGCCCTCGATCTCAGCCTTCGGCACGAGCGCCGCGACCGAGTCGATGACGATGATGTCCAGCGCGCCGGAGCGGATCAGCATGTCCGTGATCTCCAGGGCCTGCTCGCCGGTGTCCGGCTGCGAGACCAGCAGGGCGTCCGTGTCGACGCCGAGCTTCTTGGCGTACTCCGGGTCGAGCGCGTGCTCGGCGTCGACGAACGCCGCGATGCCGCCGGCCCGCTGGGCGCTGGCGACGGCGTGCAGCGCGACGGTCGTCTTGCCGGAGGACTCCGGGCCGTACACCTCCACGACGCGCCCGCGCGGGAGGCCGCCGATGCCGAGCGCGATGTCCAGCGCGATCGAGCCGGTGGGGATGACCTCGACGGGCGCGCGACCCTCGTCGCCGAGGCGCATGACCGAGCCCTTGCCGAAGCTGCGGTCGATCTGGGCGAGCGCGGCCTCGAGTGCCTTCTCGCGGTCTGCCGTTGCGGGCATGTCGGTCACCTTTGCGTTCTGGGCGCGGCGGCTGCGCGCCTGCGTTCGTGGCTGCGTGCTCATGTTGTCGTCGACCGTACGTGCCGCCACCGACACGGTCGGGGCGGTCCGTCGCGGCTGTGGAGGACGACGTCCGAGGACCCTCCTGGGGGCAGACTCTACCCGAACACGTGTTCGAGGGCGTCGTCGTCCCCGGGCGTGTCGCGCCACGTCCCGCCGGGCCGCAGCACGACGACGCGCACGTCCGGCGCCGCCCGGCGGCAGGCCGCCGCGAAGGCCTCCCCGGCGTGGTCCATCCACCCGCGCGGCAGGTGCTGCCCGCCCGGCACGTGCAGGGTGCCCCAGTGCACCGGGACCGCCACGCGCGGCCGGACCTCCGCGCACACCTCGGCCGCACCGCGGGGGCCGAGGTGGCCGCCCGACAGCCGCGGGCCCCAGCCGGACACGGGCACGAGGGCCACGTCCACCCGGCCGCCTGCCAGCTCGCGCACGCGCCCCACGCCCGGGTGGTGCTCGGTGTCCCCCACGGCCCACACCGTCGTTCCGCGCCCGCGCACCAGGTGCCCGCTCGCGGCGTTCGGCCGGTGCGGCATCGGCCGGTCGCCGTGCACCGCGGCGGTCAGGCGCACCTGCACGCCTGCGACGTCGTGCCAGTCCCCGTGCTGCGGGGCGTGCTGCGGGGCGTGCTGCAGGGCACGGTGCGAGCCGTGGTGAGCGACGTCGTGGCCCGGCGGGTGCCCCGCGGCAGGCGGCAGGTCGAGGCCGACACCGCGCAGGCCCTTGCCGCGCAGCCAGCGGGCGTTCGCGGGTGCCGTGAGCACCGGCACGTCCCCGAGCAGCCGCAGCGAGCCCAGCTCGGCGTGGTCGTGGTGCAGGTGGGACAGCAGGGCGGCGTCGGCGCCCCGCCAGGCGTCCGCGTCCGGACGGTCGCCCCGGCGCCGCAGGAGGCCCGCGTGCCGCCGCAGCAGCGGGTCCGTCACGAGCCGGGCGGTGCCCCCGCCCGCGCGCGGGACGTCGAGGACGACGGTCGAGTGCCCCAGCCACGTCACCCGGAGCCCGGCCCCCGTGACGGGGGCGTGCCCGCCCGGCACGTCACCCGGCGCCCCGCTCATGAGGCCTCCCGCAGGCCGAGCGCGGCGAGCCAGGCGACGAGCCGGCGGTGCACCGCCTCGGCGCCCACCAGCACGCGGGCGCCGTCCACGTCCTCGCGCTCGTCGTCGGGCACGACGAGGTCGGCGGGGTGCAGCAGCAGCGCCTCGCTCTGCGCGCCGCCGAGCCCGCCGTGCGAGCCCACCAGCCCCTCGAACGCGTGCACCCGGCCCATCGGGCCGACCGACGACACGACCACGAGGTCGCCGGCGTCCTCCAGCCCGGCGACGCGCAGCAGGTCGGCGCGCGCCCGCGACCCGTAGCCGACCAGGGGGTCCCGACCGGTCACGCGGCCGGTCGCCAGGTCGTGGGAGCCGAGCCGCCCGCGCGCCACCGGCCCCTGCGCGCCGTGGACCACGACGAAGCCGACGGCGGGCGACTCGACCAGGCCGGGCACGAGCGCGGGCCAGCGGGCCTCGACCTCCGCGGCCGACAGCCGGCGGGGCTCGCGGCGGAACCACACCATCCCGAGGTTGCCCGACCCGATCACCTCGACCTCGGGCAGGCCCGTCCGGCCGGTGTCGCGGTCCGGCCCGACCAGGAGCCGGCCGTCACCGTCGTCGTCCCGGCGCAGCGCGTGCAGCGCGGTGTTCGCCGGGCCCCACGCCTCGCCGTCCGCCCGGCCGGCCTGCGCCGGGGCGGGGATCGCCATGAGCCGGTGCACCTCGTCGGCGAACGACCGCCCCACCACCTGCTCGAAGGTCGCCCCCAGCGACTGCCCGTGGTCCGACACGACCACCGTGCGGTACCGGCGCGGGGCGCCGCGCGCGATCTCCTCCCACAGCCCGACGACGCGGTCGAGCCCCTCCAGCGCACGCAGCGCCTCCGGCCGCAGCGGGCCGGCGTGGTGCGCGATCTCGTCGTAGTCGACGAGGTCCACGCACACCACGGGCGCGCCGCGCACGAGCTGCTCCGCCACGAGCGAGGTGTTGAGGTCGCGCAGCAGCACGTTGGTCACCGCGCGCAGCACCGGGTACCAGCCGCGGCGCGCCACCCGTGGACGCACCCCGCGCACCACCTGCTGCCACCCCTGGTACACCTCCTTGAGCGCCTCCCCGACGGTGCCGGCCACCGCCCGCACCAGCACGAACGGGCTCGAGAAGAAGCGGACGAACAGCTGGCCGGGGCCGAGCCCCTCCGTCGCGCGGCTCATCACGAGCAGGCTGGTCGGGGCGTCGCCGGAGAACATCGTCGACACCGCCACCCCGCCGTCGGCGAGCAGCCCGCGGCCGTCGGAGGCCGACCGCTCCACCTGGGCGGCGTCCGCCGGCCGGTTCGTCACCACCAGTCGGCCGAGCCGCCGCGACCACCACCGGAACGCCGGGACCGCGTCGGTGGTGCCGTGCAGCAGGCCCAGGGTGCTGGCCGGGGTGGTGCACGGCACGCGGGCCCACCACGACTCGAGCCGGTGGCTTCCCGACCCGAGCCAGCGCTCCATCGTGGGCACGAGCCCGGCCTCCAGGGCGTGGTCGAGCGTCGGCCGGGCCACGCCGTCGAGCATGACGACGAGCACGCCCGGGGGCCGGTCGTCCACGCCGTCCCCACCGGCCTCGCCGCCGTCGCGGGCGACCCGGCGCGGGAGCCCGGCGCGACGCCGGGCCCGGCGCAGCAGGTCGCCGACCACGTACGCGTTGTCCCGCGCCCCGACCACCCAGTGCCCGCACGCCATCACGAGCGCGGCGACGAGGAGCACGGCGAGCACGTCCGCCCACGAGCCGCTCGTCACGCCCGGGAGGAACGTCAGCGCGGCCCAGACGACCGCCACCTGCGCCGCCAGGCCGAGCAGGAGCGCCACGACCGCCCCGCCGCCGCGCGCGAGGCGACGCAGCGGCGCCCGCAGCAGCGCGTCGCCGAGCCCCACGACGAGCGCCGCGAGCAGCACGTCCCACGGTGAGGCGACCCGCACGCCGTCGACCACGGCGATCGCGACCCCGAGCCCGGCGGCCGTGGAGACCAGGGACCAGAGGGCGCCGCGGACGTCGGCCACCGTCACGAGCGGGGGACGGTGGCGGCGCATGGCGCCATGATGCACCGCCTGCCCGACGTCGGCCCGAGCGGCGGGCGGTCGGCGCGCGGGCGGTCAGCGCGCGGGCGGCGCCTGGCGGCGGTCGTCGCGGCCCCAGCGCTCCGCGTCGGGGACGTCGAGCGCGTCGCACAGCGCGTGCCAGACGTCGCGGGGCTCCAGCCCGGACTCGAGCGCCTCGGCCGGGGTCCTGCCGTCGAGGCGCGGCAGGACCTGCTCGCGCACGAGGGCACGCCCGTAGGCGGGCCCGAAGACCTCGTCGACCAGCTCGGCGAACTCGCGATAGCGCACGCCCCCAGCCTCGCACGGCCGGGAGGACGGTCGGGACGCCGGGCGCCGCGGACGCCGGCGCGGCGGGCCGGCCCGCCCTGCGGGCTGTCGGTGCTCCCTGCCAGGATGGCGAGGTGGTCGTCCCCCCGTCCGGCGTTCCCGCCGACCCTGCCGTCGCGCACGACGGCGTCCTCGCGCGGTTCGGACCCGCGACGCGTGCCTGGTTCGCCGGAGCTTTCGCCGCGCCGACCGCGGCTCAGGCCGGGGCGTGGGACGCGATCAGCTCCGACCGGCACGCGCTCGTCGTCGCGCCGACGGGGTCCGGCAAGACCCTCGCGGCGTTCCTCTGGGCCATCGACCGCCTCACGACCACGCCACCGCCGGAGCGGGCCCGCCGCTGCCGGGTCCTGTACGTCTCCCCGCTCAAGGCGCTCGCCGCCGACGTGCAGCGCAACCTGCGCTCCCCGCTGGCCGGCATCCGGCAGGCCGCCGCACGCGAGGGGCTCACGGTCGAGGAGGTGACCGTCGGCGCGCGCACGGGCGACACCCCCGCCTCGGAGCGCCGCGCGTTCGCCACCCGCCCGCCGGACGTGCTCGTCACCACCCCCGAGTCGCTGTTCCTCGTCCTCACGTCGCAGGCGCGCGCGGGCCTCGCGGGCGTCGAGACCGTGGTCCTGGACGAGATCCACGCGGTGGCGGGCACCAAGCGCGGCGCCCACCTGGCGCTGAGCCTCGAGCGGTTGGACGCGCTCCTCGACCGGCCCGCGCAGCGCGTCGGCCTGTCCGCGACGGTCCGCCCCGTGGAGACGGTGGCCGAGTTCCTCGCCGGGCACCGCACCCCGGACGACGGCGGCCGGGAGGTCGTCGTCGTGCAGCCCGAGTCCACCAAGAAGTGGGACATCGACGTCGTCGTGCCGGTGCCCGACCTCGCCGACCTCGACTCGGGCGGTGTGCCCGACCCGACCGCGCCGGCGCCCGCGGCGGCGCCGTCCGCGGCCGGGCTGGGCGACGAGGAGCTGGACCTCACCGGCGACGCCGCGTCGCCGCTGCGCCGCGCGTCCGTGTGGCCGCACGTCGAGGAGCGGGTCGTGGACCTCGTCGCCGAGCACCGCTCGACGCTGGTGTTCACCAACTCGCGCCGCGGCGCCGAGCGGCTGACCGCTCGGGTGAACGAGATCTGGGCGGAGCGCTCCGGGGTCGACCTGCCGGAGCCGGGCACGCAGTGGCCCGCGCAGACGCAGGGGCAGTCGGGGGCGTCGGTCGGGCTGCCGGCCGACGACGGCGCAGGGCCGCACGTGCTCGCGCGCGCCCACCACGGCTCCATGAGCCGGGTCGAGCGCACCCGCACCGAGTCCGACCTCAAGGCGGGCCGCCTGCCGGCCGTGGTCGCGACGTCGTCCCTCGAGCTCGGCATCGACATGGGCGCCGTGGACCTCGTCGTGCAGGTCGGTGCGCCGCCGTCCGTCGCGAGCGGGCTGCAGCGCATCGGGCGCGCCGGCCACCAGGTGGGCGCGGTGTCGCACGGCGTCGTCTTCCCGACGTTCCGCGGCGACCTGGTGCCCGCGACCGTCGTGGCGCAGCGCATGCGCGCGGGCGAGATCGAGCACCTGCACGTCCCCGCCAACCCGTTGGACGTGCTCGCCCAGCAGGTGGTGGCGGCGCTCGCCACGGACGACTGGCAGGCCGACGACCTCCTCGCCGCGTTCCGCCGGGCGCACCCGTTCCGCTCGCTCGGCGACGCGACCTGGCGGGCCGTGCTCGACATGCTCGCCGGCCGCTACCCCAGCGAGGAGTTCGCCGAGCTTCGCGCCCGCATCGTCTGGGACCGCGCCACCGGCCGCCTGTCCGGGCGCCCCGGCGCCCTGCGGCTCGCCGCGACGAGCGGCGGCACCATCCCCGACCGCGGGCTCTACGGCGTCTACCTCGCCACGGAGGCGCCTGCCTCGGGCGTGCCGGCGGACGGCGGCGGCACGGCCGACCGGCCCCGCGGCGGGAAGCGCGTGGGCGAGCTGGACGAGGAGATGGTCTACGAGTCGCGCGTCGGCGACACGTTCACCCTCGGCTCGTCGACCTGGCGCATCGAGGAGATCACGCCCGACCGCGTCCTGGTGACCCCCGCGCCCGGGCTCCCCGGGCGCCTGCCCTTCTGGAAGGGCGACTCCCCCGGCCGTCCCGTCGAGCTGGGGCGTGCGGTGGGCGCGTTCGTCCGCGAGACCGACGCGCTGCTCGCCGACGACGAGGAGCGCGGCACCGGGCGCGGCCGGGAGGTGCTGCGCGACGCCGGGCTCGACACCTGGGCGGCGGACAACCTCGCCGCGTACCTGGGCGAGCAGCGTCGCGCGACGGGACGGCTGCCCGACGACCGCACCGTGGTCGTGGAACGGTTCCGCGACGAGCTCGGCGACTGGCGCGTCGTGATCCACTCCCCCTTCGGGGCGCCGGTGCACGCGCCGTGGGCGCTGGTCGTCGCCGCGCGCCTGCGGGCGCGGTACGGCACCGACGTCGCGGCGATGCACGCCGACGACGGGATCGTGCTGCGGCTCCCCGACGCCGGCGACTCCGGCTGGGACCTGGGCGGACCGGGCTGGGGCCCCGGGCCGGACGGGGCGGGGCGCGGCGACGCCCCGGCGGTCACGGCCGAGGACCTGCTCGTCGACCCGGACGAGGTGCTCGACGCGGTGCGCGAGGAGCTCGGCGGCTCGGTGATGTTCGCGGCGCGCTTCCGCGAGGCCGCCGCGCGGGCGCTGCTCCTGCCGCGGCGTCGTCCCGACCGGCGGCAGCCGCTGTGGCAGCAGCGGCAGCGGGCGTCACAGCTGCTGCAGGTCGCGTCGCAGTTCCCGGACTTCCCGATCATGCTCGAGGCCGCCCGCGAGTGCCTGCGCGACGACTTCGACGTCGCGGCGCTCACGGACCTCATGCGCGACCTGGAGGGCGGCCGGGTGCGGCTGGTCGAGGTGACCACCCCGACACCGTCGCCCTTCGCGCAGGCGCTGCTGTTCGGCTACACCGCGCAGTTCCTGTACGACGGTGACGCGCCGCTCGCGGAGCGGCGGGCGGCCGCGCTGTCCCTGGACCCGGACCTGCTCACGGAGCTGCTCGGCGAGCAGGGCGCCACCCCGCTCGCGGACCTCCTCGACCCGGGCGCCGTGGAGCGCACCGAGGCGGAGCTCCAGGCGCTGGCACCCGAGCGGCAGGCGCGCGACGCGGAGGGGCTGTGGGACGTGCTCCGCCGCACCGGGCCGCACCCCGCGTCCGCGCTGCGGGCTCGGACCCGCGAGGGCTCCCGCGACCTCGTCGACGCGTGGCTGGCCGACCTGGAGGGCGCGCGCCGCGTCCTCCGGGTGCGGGTCGGCGGCCGCCCGGGCGACGACGCCGACGCCGAGCAGTGGGCCGTCGTGGAGGACGCCGGCCGGCTGCGCGACGCGCTCGGCGTCGCCCTGCCCGTGGGCGTGCCCGAGACGTTCACCGAGCCGGTGCCCGACCCCCTCGGCGACCTCGTCCGCCGCCACGCCAGGACGCACGGTCCGTTCCCCGCCGTGGACGTCGCGCGCCGGTTCGGGCTCGGCGTCGCGGTCGTGGCCCAGGTGCTGGCCCGGCTCGAGGCGGCGGGCGCGGTCGCGCGCGGGGCGCTGCGGCCTTCCTCGCTGGGCGGCACGGGCGACGAGTGGTGCGACCCGGAGGTGCTGCGCACGCTGCGGCGCCGGTCGCTCGCCGCGCTGCGCGCCGAGGTGGAGCCGGTGGAGCCGGAGTCGCTCGGTGTCTTCCTCCCGCGCTGGCACGGGATCGGGGTGCGGGTGGGCGGCGCCGGGTCCGGTGGCGGGACGCTGCGCGGCGCGGACGGCGTGCTGCGCGCGGTGGAGCAGCTCTCGGGGGCCGCGGTGCCGGCGTCGGCGCTCGAGACGCTCGTCCTGCCCGCCCGCGTCTCCGACTACTCCCCCGCGGTCCTCGACGAGCTCACCACGGCCGGCGAGGTGCTGTGGTGCGGGCACGGCCGGCTCCCGGGGTCGGGCGGCGGCGACGGCATGGTGAGCCTGCACCTGGCCGACGGCGCCCCGCTCACCCTGCGCGACCCGGACCCGGTGGACGAGGGCGGGCCGCTCGACAGCGACCTGCACCGCGCGGTGCTCGACCTGCTCACCGGCTCGGGCGGGTACTTCCTGCCCCGCCTCGCGGAGCTCGCGGGCGCGAGCCAGGCGACCACGCTCGACGCCTTGTGGGACCTGGTGTGGGCGGGCTGGGTGACGAACGACCGCCTGGGTCCGCTGCGCGAGTCGCTCGGCGGGTCCACCCGGCGCGGGGCCAGGCACGGCGGCGGCGCGCACCG
This sequence comes from Isoptericola sp. NPDC019571, assembly GCF_044389385.1. Taxonomy (NCBI): domain Bacteria; kingdom Bacillati; phylum Actinomycetota; class Actinomycetes; order Micrococcales; family Promicromonosporaceae; genus Isoptericola; species Isoptericola sp. NPDC019571. The sequence goes on along the minus strand of NZ_JBIRXZ010000002.1, from coordinate 410,576 downwards.
CGCTCCCGCGGCCCCCGGGCGGGCCCGCCCCGTGCGGCCGTCCCGCTTCGGGCTCGCCCGCCCGACGTCGGCGGCCGCCGTGCCGCGGACCGGCGGCGGCCGCTGGTCGGCGCTGCCGGCCGTGGAGCAGGACCCGACCGTGCGCGCGCACGCGCTCACCCAGGTGCTGCTGGAGCGGCACGGCGTCCTGACCCGCGCGGCGGCGCCCGCGGAAGGGGTGACCTCCCGCTTCCGCGACGTGTACCGGGTGCTCCGGGTGCTCGAGGAGCGCGGGACCGTGCGGCGCGGCTACTTCGTCGAGGGCCTGGGTGGCTCGCAGTTCGCGCTGCCCGGAGCGGTCGACCAGCTACGGACGGACGCCGCCGACCGCGCCCGCGCCCGGGACGCCCTCGTCGAGGGCGACGGTGCCGGCCCCGTGAGCAGCGGCGGCCGGGCCGAGCCGGGCGCCGTCCTCCTCGCCGCGACCGACCCGGCCAACCCGTACGGCGCCGCGGTCGCCTGGCCGCGCGCGGCGACCCCACGCACCGGGTCGTCCGCGGCCCGCGCCTCGGACGGCGGGGACGACGCCGCGGGTGCGCACCGTCCGGGGCGCAAGGCCGGCGCGGTCGTCGTGCTGGTCGACGGCGAGCTGGTGTTGTTCGTCGAGCGCGGCGGGCGCACGGTGCTGTCCTTCGCCCGCGGCGACGCGGGCGACGGCCCCCGCCTCGCCGCCGCGGCCCGGCTGCTCGTGACGGAGACGCGCGCCGACCGGCTCGGGCGCGTCACCGTGCAGCGCGTCGACGGCGTCCCCGCCCTCACCGCCGCCCGCGACCGGATCCCGGCCGCGGCCGCGCTGCTGGACGCCGGCTTCGGCGTGACGCCGCGCGGCCTGCGGCCGGCCTGACCCCGCACCGGGAGGCGACCGTGCCCGAGGGAGACGTGCTCCGGCTCACCGCCGAACGGCTCGGCGTCGCGCTGCGCGGCTCGCCCCTGGTGCGCGCGGAGCTGCGCTGGCCCTCGGCGGCGGGCGTGGACCTCGTCGGCGCCACGGTCCGCGAGTCGGTCGCGTACGGCAAGCACCTGCTCACCCGGTTCGACGACGGCCGCACGCTGCACACCCACCTGCGGATGGACGGCTCCTGGCGCGTGCACCGCACGGGCACCCGCGAGGCGGCCGGTCGCTCCCCCGCCGTCCGCGCCCTGCTGGCCACCGCGTCGTGGACCTGCGTCGGCCTCCAGCTCGGCATGCTCGACGTGCTCCGCACCCGCGACGAGCCGCGCCTGCTGGGCCACCTGGGCCCGGACGTCCTCGGCGACGACTTCCCGGAGCGGCTCGACGAGGGCGGACGTCGCCTCGCCGCCGACCCCGCCCGGCCGCTGTGCGTCGCCCTGCTCGACCAGCGCGGGGTGGCCGGGCTGGGCACGATCTGGACCGCGGAGTCGCTGTTCGTCACCCGGCGGTGGCCCTGGACGCCCGCCGGGGCCCTGGACGACGACGAGCGCCGGGCCCTGCTCGGGGCGGCCCGCCGGCTCATGGCGCGCAGCGTCCAGGTGGGACGACGTACCGGGCTGGGCGCCGTCGAGCTCGCCGTGCACGGGCGGCACCACAAGCCCTGCCGCCGCTGCGGGACGCCCGTCGCGCTGGGCAGCACCAGCGGCCCCGGGCGGCGGCCCGACGCCGGCGAGCGGGCGATCTACTGGTGCCCGACCTGCCAGCATGCGCCGAGATAGAGAACTCGGACCCGCGAGATAGAGAGGCGGGGGGGGGGCCCCCCCCCCGGGGGGGGGGGGGCCCCCCCCCGCCCCCCCCGCGGGCGGGCGGGGGGGGAGGGGGCCCCAGGTTGGC
>NZ_JBIRXZ010000002.1:0-408741 GCF_044389385.1 Isoptericola sp. NPDC019571 | reverse complement strand
GGCCCCCGCCCCGCCCCCCCGCCCCAATAACCCCAGCCGCCCCCCGATATCGAGCCGGCCGGGTCCCCCCCCCCCCGGGTGGGGGGGCCCCCCCCGGCCTCTCTATCTCGCGCGTCCGAGTTCTCTATCTCGGCATCAGTATCTCGGCGTCAGCCGACCGGTGCGAGGTCCCCTCGCACCGACTCGGCGTCGCGCGACTCGCCGGCACGGCTGAGCAGCCCGGCGTAGACGTCCGCCGGGATCGTGTCGGGGATGTGCAGGCCCTCGGCGACCGCGATCCGGTCGCTGACCTCACGCAGCACGAGGGACATCGGTACGTCGAGCGCCTCGCAGATCGACGCCAGCAGCTCCGACGACGCCTCCTTCTGCCCGCGCTCGACCTCGCTCAGATATCCGAGCGAGACCCTCGCTGCGGACGACACCTCACGCAGGGTGCGCCCCTGGCGCTGCCGCGCGTCGCGCAGCACGTCGCCGATCTCACGTCGCAGTACGACCATCTCGCGCCCCCTCTCCGTGTCCGATCGTCCCGGCACCGGACCGGTCGTGACCGGGTTCCTCGTCCGTCCTGTCGTTCCCCTGGCTCCAGGGGTGGCACTACCGTACCGCGCGCGCGGCATGCCCGGCCTGGTGTGGCGTGCATCGAGACGGCTTCGTGCCCTGTCGGTCATCACACCCTTCGCAACGCGGGCACCCGGGGGCTTGTTCCCGCGGTCACGACCCGCGACACGCTCGTCACGCACCCTTCACAGGCCCGTCGTGCCGCGCGGCGTCGCCCCAGGCGTCGACCACCAGCGCCAGCACGGCCCGCACCGCCCCCGCACGCACCTCGGCGCGGGTGCCGACGAGGTCGAGGCGGAGCACCCGGTCGCCCTCGGGCGTGCTCACGGCGACGTAGGCCTCGCCCGGCGGGTGACCGTCCTGCGGGTCGGGCCCCGCGACCCCGGTCGTCGCGAGCCCGACGTCGGCGCTCAGGACCCGGCGCACGCCCGACGCCATCTGCCCGGCGACCCCGGGGTCCACGGGGCCCCGGCGCGCCAGGAGGTCCGGGTCGACACCCAGCACCGAGGCCTTGAGGTCGGTCGCGTAGGCGACGACGCCGCCGCGAAGGACGGCGGAGGCACCGGGCACGTCGACGAGGGTCGCCACCACCAGACCGCCGGTGAGGGACTCCGCGGCGGCCAGCGTCCAGCCGCGGGCGTGCGCGCCGCCGAGCACGGCGCGCGCGAGCGTCCCCGACGGCGTCGCCGGCGCCCCGCCCGCCCCGTCGTGCGTCACGCGGCGGGCCGGGGGCCGGGCTCGCGACGCCCGGCGGAGAGGAGGCGCGCGCCCTGCACGAAGTAGTCGACGCCCGTCACGACGGTCACCGCGATCGCGGCCCACAGCACGATCCACGCCACGACGTGCACGGCACCGGGGAGCGCCGCCAGGGGCAGCAGGAAGAGCGTGATCGCGACGGCCTGCAGCACCGTCTTCAGCTTGCCGCCCCGCGACGCCGGCATCACGGCGTACCGCAGGACCACCATCCGCAGCACGGTGACGGCCAGCTCGCGCGCGAGGATGATCGTCGGCACCCACCACGGCAGCTCGCCCAGCGGCCAGCAGAGCAGGATCAGGGCGGCGCCCACGAGCGCCTTGTCCGCGATGGGGTCGAGGATCTTGCCGAGGTCGGTCACGAGGTTGCGCGACCGGGCCAGGTAGCCGTCGACGCGGTCGCTCACGGCGGCGACCACGAACACGCCCGTCGCCACGAGGCGCCAGGTGACCGAGTCCCCGCCCTCCATGAGCAACGCCCAGGCGAACACGGGCACCAGCGCGATGCGCACGAGGGTCACCGCGTTGGCGACGTTCCAGGGCGAGGGCGCTTCGTTGACCACCGGCCCACCCTATCGGGGCGACGGGCGTCGGACGCCCGCGGGCCGGTGGGCCGCGCGGGCAGTACTCTCCTCGCGTGCCGCGCCACGCGTCCGACGACGGACGACCCTCACGACGACGTCTCGTCGCCCTCGCCGCGCTGTGCGGTACCGCCCTCGGCGTCGGCGGGGTGCTCGCCGTCGGACCTCTCGGGGGCGCGGAGCCCTCGCCCCCCGCCGGCGCGGACGCGCCGTCGGCGGGCGCGCCTCCCGCCGAGAGCCCGTCACCGACCCCGAGCCCGACTCCCCGGCCGGTCGAGTTCACGCTGCTCGCCGCGGGCGACCTGCTCACGCACAACCCGGTCGTCAGGTCCGCCGGCGGGCCGCAGGATCCGGACTTCACCCCCCTGCTCGCCGGGCTTGACGCCTGGGTGGAGGGCGCCGACCTGGCCCTGTGCCACCTGGAGGTCCCGGTGGCGCCGAAGGGCACGGACCCCAGCGGCTATCCCCTGTTCGGCGCGCCCCCGGGCCTGGTGCGCGACCTCGACGAGCAGGGCTGGGACGGCTGCTCGACGGCCTCCAACCACTCCGTCGACCGGGGCTACGACGGCGTCACCGCCACGATCCGGCGCCTGGCCGACGCCGGGATGGGGTTCGCGGGGACGGCCCGCAGCGCGGCGCAGCAGGACGAGCCGCAGCGGTACGTGCTGACCCGCGAGGACCGGGAGATCACGGTCGCGCACCTGGCCGCCGCCTACGGGCTCAACGGGCTGCCGATGCCCGCGGACGCGCCCTGGGCGGTCGACCTCATCGACGCCGACCGCCTCGTGCGGCAGGCGCGCCAGGCCCGCGAGGACGGCGCCGACGTCGTCGTCGTCAGCCTGCACGCCGGGGTCGAGTACACGGAGGTGCTGACCGACCAGCAGGAGGACGTCGTGCGACGGCTCGCGCGGTCCGGCGAGGTCGACCTCGTCATCGGGCACCACGCGCACGTCCCCCAGCGGATCGACCGCGTGGGCAAGGGCCCCGACGGCGAGGGGATGTGGGTCGCCTACGGCCTCGGCAACCTGCTGTCGAACCAGAGCGCCGCGTGCTGCGACGCGCGCACCAGCAACGGCGTGCTGCTCATGGCGTCCCTGACCCAGGACACCCCGGACGACCCCACCCGCGTGACGGGGGTGACCTGGACCGGCACCACCGTGGACATCGGCGGCGGGCACGACGTGGTCGCGCTCCCTGACGCCCTCGGCGACCCCGGCACCACCACCCTGTCCCCCGCGGAGCTTGAGGCCCGCGAGGAACGGGTCCGGGACGCGGTCGGCGACGTCGCCCCGGAACGACAGGAGCCGTCCGTCGCCACGGGCCCTCCGCCGGAGGTGCTCCCCCGCGACGACTGACCGGCGACCGGCCCGGAAGCTCCCGGGTCCTTCGGGAGGCTCAGCGCCAGCCGTTCTCCGGGTCGGTGTCGGCGTCGTCGTGGTAGTCCGTCGCCACGGGCGGGGCGTGCCCGTCGGTGCCGTCCGCGTACGGGTCCGACGTGCCGCCGCCCGCGGACCCGCCGTCGGCGTCCTGGTCGTACGCCTGCGGCGTCTCCCCGCGGATGAGGGCGAGCGCGGACGGCAGGTCGTCGGGGGTCACCAGCACCTCGCGCGCCTTCGATCCCTCGGACGGGCCGACGATCTCGCGCGACTCGAGCAGGTCCATGAGACGGCCCGCCTTGGCGAAGCCCACCCGCAGCTTGCGCTGCAGCATCGACGTGGAGCCGAACTGCGTGGTCACCACGAGCTCGGTGGCCTGGAGCAGCAGGTCGAGGTCGTCGCCGATGTCCTCGTCCACCTGCTTCTTGGCCGCCGCCGGCGCGGTGACGTCCTCGCGGTAGACGGGCTTGAGCTGCGCCTTCACGTGCTCGACGACGGAGTGCACCTCGGACTCGGTGACCCAGGCGCCCTGCACGCGCATGGGCTTGGCCGCCCCCATGGGCAGGAAGAGGGCGTCACCCTGGCCGATGAGCTTCTCGGCGCCCGGCTGGTCGAGCACGACGCGCGAGTCGGCCAGCGACGAGGTCGCGAACGCGAGCCGGGACGGCACGTTCGCCTTGATCAGGCCGGTCACGACGTCCACCGACGGGCGCTGCGTGGCGAGCACCAGGTGGATGCCGGCGGCGCGGGCGAGCTGCGTGATCCGCTGGATCGAGGCCTCGACGTCGCGCGGCGCGACCATCATGAGGTCCGCGAGCTCGTCCACCACGACCAGGAGGTACGGGTACGGCGCAATCTTGCGCTCCGAGCCAGGCAGCGGCTTCACCTTGCCCGCCCGGACGGCGGAGTTGAAGTCGTCCACGTGCTTGTAGCCGAACGTGGCGAGGTCGTCGTAGCGGGCGTCCATCTCCCGCACCACCCAGTCGAGGGCCTCGGCGGCCTTCTTGGGGCTGGTGATGATCGGCGTGATCAGGTGCGGGATGCCCTCGTAGATCGTCAGCTCGACGCGCTTCGGGTCGACGAGGACCAGGCGCACCTGCTCCGGCGTCGCCCGCATGAGGATCGAGGTGATGAGCGAGTTGATGAAGCTGGACTTGCCGGCGCCCGTCGCGCCGGCGACGAGGATGTGGGGCATCTTCGCGAGGTTCGCGACGACGTAGCCGCCCTCGACGTCCTTGCCCACGCCCATGACCATCGGGTGCTCGGTGCGGCGTGCCGCCGACGAGCGCAGCACGTCGCCGAGCACGACCGTCTCGCGGTCGGAGTTCGGGATCTCGATGCCGATCGCGGACTTGCCCGGGATGGGCGACAGGATCCGCACGTCCGCGCTGGCCACCGCGTACGCGATGTTGTTCGACAGCGACGTGATGCGCTCGACCTTGGTCTTCGCGCCGACCTCGACCTCGTACCGGGTGACCGTCGGCCCACGGGTGAAGCCCGTCACCTGCGCGTCGACGCCGAAGTCCTCGAAGACCTTCGTCAGCGACTCCACCACGCGGTCGTTCGCCGCGGACCGGGTCTTGTGCGGCGCGCCCTTGCCGAGCGACTCCTCGCTGGGCAGCAGGTAGACCGTGTCGCCGTCGAGCATGGGCTGCTCGGCGCGACCCATCGGCGGCAGCTCGCTCGCGGGGGCCGGGGCGGGCTCGTCGGGCACGACGGCGGCGACGGCCTCGGTCGGCGCGGTCGCGGCGGCGCCGACCCTCGGGGCGGCCTTGCCGCGCGGGCCCTTCGCCGCAGCCTTGGCGGCCGCGTCCTTCTCGAGCGTGGCGGCCTTCTCGAACGCCTCGTCCCCGGCGTACTCGTCGAGCCCGTCGGCCTCGGCCGCCTCGGCGGCCCGCTGCGCCTTCGTCTTGCGGGTGCGCTTCTTGCGCGGCGCCGGGTCGGTGCCGTCGTGCCGCGAGACGCCCTCGGCGAGCGCGAGCCCGTCGTCGTCCATGGCCTCGTCGGCCCGGTGGTTGCCGGTGAGGCGGTCGTACAGGCCGCGCAGCCGCTCGGGGATGCGGTGCACCGGCGTGGCCGTGACCACCAGGAGGCCGAAGAAGCCCAGGAGCAGGAAGAGCGGGACCGCGACCCACTCGGTCAGCCCGGTCACGACCGGCGTCGCGGCGAGGTAGCCGATGATGCCGCCGGCGTCCTGGAGCGCCTCGAAGCCGTCGCTCGGCGCGGGCGTGCCCTCCGCGATCGCGACGAGCGCGCACACCGACACGACGACGAAGATCAGGCCGATGGCGACGCGGGAGTTCGCCTGCCCCCGCTCGGGGTGCCGCATGACGCGGAAGCCCAGCCACAGGAGCAGCACGGGGACGGCCACGCCGGCCAGCCCCACGGTGCCGGCGACGACGGCGTGCACGACGGTGCCGAAGGTGCCGGAGATCCCCCACCACTCCCGCGCGGCCACGACCAGCGCGAGGGCGATGAGGAAGAAGGCGAGGCCGTCTCGGCGGTGCTCGGGTTCCAGGTCTCTTGCTCCCTTGGTGATGCTGCGGGTCAGTCCGCCGAGCCCGTGCGCGACGCCCAGGTAGAGGCCGCGCACCGCCCGGACGGGCCAGGACGGCCCCGACCGTACCGGTCGTCGCGCCGGCGGCCTGCGCGTGCCGGTGCCCCGACCCGAGCTCCTGCCCGACCCCTTGCCCGACGAGCGGGTGGACGACGAGCGGCCGGAGGAGGACCGGGCGGGCGTACGCCGGGTCGGGGCGGCCACGGATGCGGTCCGCCCCGTTCGTGCCGTCCCCCGCGGAGTCCCGGTAATTCTGCGGGCGGGTGTCCGGGTCGCCATGATGCCCCCCACGGTACCCGCGCCACGGGTCGCGACGCCGCAGGTCCCGGGCGCGTGTTGCCGGCCCCCGGACGGGGCCTCAGCCGGCTGTGAGAAGGCCCACGGCCAGCGTCACGACGCCGGCGGCGAGGACGACGGCCCCGGCGGGCAGCAGGAGGACGGCCCGGTTCGGCGACGTGCGCCCGGCCCCCACGGCCGACAGGAAGAACCCGGCGGGCAGGAGGATCGCGGCGACCAGCACGCCGGTCGCGGCGAGCCAGAGCCAGCCTCCGACGAGGTCCGTCGCCTCGGCGAGCACCACGCACAGCAGGCCCAGGATGACGAGGACCCCGGCGTGCGCGTGCCCCGCCCGGAAGAACGCGGTCTGGAACGGCGTGACGGGCGCCTTCCCGGTGACCACCTTCACGAGGAACCAGCCGCCGGACTCGATGCCGACGACGGTCAGGAGGACGACGCCCGCGGTGATGCGGGCGGCGTCGGTGAGCTCGAGCACGGGAACCTCCGGGAGGACGAACGGGCCTGGTTTACGAACAGTGTTATAGAACACCGTTCGCAAACCAGGGTCAAGAGGTCTACGCTCACCGCATGGCCCGCCCCCGCCTGCACGACGACGCCCTGCGCACCCGCCTGCTGGAGGTCACCTCCGAGGCCCTCTCCACCGGGGGCGAGCACGCCGTGACGGTCCGGTCGGTCGCCGCCTCCGCCGGCACGAGCGCGTCCGCGGTGTACGCGCTGTTCGGCTCCCGCGAGGAGCTGCTCGCCGCCGTCAGCGCCGAGGGCTTCCGCCGGTTCGCCACGCACCTGGCCGCCGTCCCGCGCACCGACGACCCCGCAGCCGACCTGCGCGCCCTCGGCGTGGCGTACCGTCGCAGCGCGTTGGCCGACCCGCACTTCTACCGGACGATGTTCGACCGGGCCGTGCGCCCCGGCGCCGACGCCCCGCCCGCCGTCGAGCAGCCCACCTTCCGCGTGCTGCGCGGCGCCGCCGCGCGCGTGCTCGGCGTCGGGCCCGCCGACGCCGAGGCGGTCGCCGTCGGGCTGTGGGGGCTCGTGCACGGCCTGGTGTCGCTCGAGCTCGCCGGGCTGCTGCCCGGCGACGAGCCCGCCCGCGCCGCGCGCTACGACGCCGCGGCGGGCGCCGTCGGCCCCGCCCTGCTGGCGCGCTGAGGGCCGGCCCCCGTCAGGACGCGCTGCTCAGCCCCGGTGCTGCTCGACCCCCGCGCCACTCCTCGACGTCGGCCACGTGGCGCGCCACCGCCTCGGGAGCCAGGAAGGACCCGCGGAACGACGCCGCGGCGAGGTCGGCGCGCTGGTCCCGCGAGAGGTGGAACTGCGCGGTCACGGCGTCGTCGACCTCGTCGACGTAGCCGCCGAAGTACGACGGGTCGTCGGAGTTCAGCGACACGTTCAGGCCCGCCTCGAGCATCGCCGGCAGCGGGTGCTGCGCGAGTGACGGCACGGCGCGCAGACGCACGTTGGAGACGGGGCACACGGTGAGCGGGACCTGGTCGCGCACCAGCCGCGCCACCACGTCCGGGTCCTCGAGCGCGCGGATGCCATGGTCCACCCGCTCCGCGCCGAGCAGGTCCAGCACCTCGGTGACGTGCCAGGCCGGGCCCTCCTCGGCGGCGTGCGCCGTGCGCCGCAGCCCGTGCGCGGCGGCCTTGGCGAACGCCGGCGCGAACGGGGCTGCCGAGAAACCGACCTCCGTGGACGCGAGCCCCACGCCGGCGACCGGGGCGTCGAGCGCCAGCAGGTCGTCGAGCAGCTCCTCCGCCTCCGCCCCGGGGCGGTGGCGCAGGAACGCCGCGATCAGCAGGCCGGAGACGCCGAGCTCCGCCTCGCCGTCCGCGAGGCCCTGCGTCACGCCCGCCACGACCTCCGCCAGGGGCACGCCCCGCGCGACGTGCGTCTGCAGGTCGACCATGAGCTCGGCGTGCCGCACCCCGCCCGCCGCGGCCCGCCGCAGGTAGGCGACCGTGAGGTCCGCGAAGTCGTCCGCCGTGCGGAGCACCTGGGACGTCGCGTGGTAGAGGTCGAGGAAGGACTGCAGGTCCGTGAACGCGTACGCCGTGCGCAGCGCGGCCGGGTCCGCGAACGGCAGGGCGATCCCGTTCCGGTCGGCGAGGGCGAACGCCAGCTCGGGCTCGAGGGTGCCCTCCAGGTGCAGGTGGAGCTCGGCGCGCGGGGGTCGCTGCGGGGTCGCCGCGAGCGGGTGGGACGACGCCGGGGTCGAGGGGGTCGGGGTCATGCCAGGCAGCGTACGGTGCCGCGTGCGCCGCTCAGGCGACCGGGGCGAGCCCGGCCCGCAGCCCCCCTGTGATCTCGCGCACCAGGCCGATCCAGAGGACGGCGCCCGCCACCACGGCCACGGTGGCGAGGCCCTCGACCACGGGGACCGTCTCCGGGTCTCGCGAGGCGAGGCCCAGGGACGAGGACGCCGCCTGGTTCGACGCCCACAGACCCACGAGCCAGCACGCCCACCACCAGCCGAGCCGGCTCGGCGTCCGGCCGCCCACCGCGGCGGCGCGCACGTCGCGCACCACCTGGAACGGGAACCAGAGGGAGACGACGGGGACCGCCCAGCCCAGCCAGACCCACACCGGCCCGCGCACCTGCCGGACCGCAGGGCACAGCACCACCGCGCCCGCCGGCACTGCTGGACCCCGAGGCACGCGACGACGAACGCCGCGAGCGCCGCCTCGGAGGGACCGACCGCCTGGAACGAGGCGGCCAGGAGCACCACCTGGACGACGGACCAGGCCACCGCCAGGGCGACGGTCGCCGCCGCGAGCCCCGTCGGGGCGGCCGGCGCGGGAGCCGGCGGAGCCTCGGGCGGCGTGGCGCCGAGCGGCGGGGTGGCACCGGACGGCGGGGCGAACGGGTCGGGCTGGGTCGTGGAGACCTCCGGGACGGCGGCGGGGCCGCGCCAGCATCGTGGCGCGGCCCCGCCGCTCGTGCCCCTGACCAGGGCGTCCGGTCCGTCAGGCCTCGACGACCACCGGCACGATCATCGGCCGACGGCGCAGGCGCCGGTTGACCCACTGCCCGATGACACGGCGCATCACCTGCTGCAGCTGGTAGGTGTCGGCGGCGCCGCCCGCGATCGCGTTCTCGAGCGCCGCCACGACGTCGGGCTGGATCTCCTCGAAGACCGCGTTGTCCTCCGCCATGCCGCGGGCGAGGATCTGCGGGCCGGCGATCACCTTGCCGGTCGCGGTGTCGACGACGGCGAAGACGGAGACGAAGCCCTCCTCGGACAGCGTCCGGCGGTCCTTGAGCTCGTTCTCCGTGACCGCGCCCACGGTCGAGCCGTCGACGAAGACGTAGCCGCAGGGCACCGCGCCCACGACGGACGCCTTGCCGTCCACGAGGTCGACGACGACGCCGTCCTCGGCGAGGATCACGCGGTCGGCCGGCACGCCCGTGCGGACGGCGAGCGCGCCGTTCGCCACCAGGTGGCGGACCTCGCCGTGCACCGGCATGACGTTCTTCGGCTTGAGCACGTTGTAGCAGTACAGGAGCTCGCCGGCGCTGGCGTGGCCGGACACGTGCACCTTCGCGTTGCCGGAGTGCACGACGCGGGCGCCGAGGCGGGTGAGCCCGTTGATGACCCGGAACACCGAGTTCTCGTTGCCCGGGATGAGCGACGACGCGAGGATCACGGTGTCGCCGTGGCCGACCTGCACCTTGTGGTCGCCGTTGGCCATGCGGCTCAGGGCGGCCATCGGCTCGCCCTGCGACCCGGTCGACATGTAGACGATGCGGTCGTCGGGCAGGCTCGCGGCCTGCTTGAGCTCGACGAGGACGCCCGGGGGGACGTCGAGGTAGCCGAGCTCCGCCGCGATGCCCATGTTGCGCACCATCGAGCGGCCGACGAGCGCGACCTTGCGGCCGTGCGCGTGCGCGGCGTTGAGGACCTGCTGCACGCGGTGCACGTGCGAGGAGAACGACGCGACGACGATCCGCTTCTCCGCCTGCGCGAAGGCGGCGTCCAGCGCCGGGCCGATCTCGACCTCGTTGGTGACGAAGCCGGGCACCTCGGCGTTGGTGGAGTCGACCATGAACAGGTCGACGCCCTTCTCGCCCAGCCGGGCGAACGCGCGCAGGTCGGTGATGCGGCCGTCGAGCGGCAGCTGGTCCATCTTGAAGTCGCCGGTGTGCAGCACCGTGCCGGCGCCGGTCGTGACGGCGACGGCGAGCGCGTCCGGGATCGAGTGGTTGACGGCGACGAACTCGCAGTCGAAGGGGCCGAACCGCTCGGTCTGGTCCTCCGCGACGACGCGCAGCACCGGCTTGATGCGGTGCTCCTTGAGCTTCGCCTCGACGAACGCGAGGGTGAGCCGCGAGCCGACGAGCGGGATGTCCCGGCGCAGCCGCAGCAGGTAGGGCACGGCGCCGATGTGGTCCTCGTGCCCGTGCGTCAGGACGATCGCCTCGATGTCGTCGAGACGGTCCTTGATGTAGTCGAAGTCCGGCAGGATCAGGTCCACGCCGGGCTGGTGGTCCTCGGGGAAGAGGACGCCGCAGTCGATGATCAGCAGGCGGCCCTCGTACTCGAGGACGGCCATGTTGCGGCCCACCTCGCCCAGGCCGCCGAGGGCCACGATGCGCAGCCCCTTCGACGGCAGGGCGGGGGGCAGGGGAAGTTCGGGGTGAGGGTGGCTCACGGGGCCTCCAGGCCGGTAGGTCTTACGGAAGTGTGGTGACGCCCGCACGGACGCCGTCGTTCAGGTAGCCCGCCGTCGCGAGGGCGTCGCGCAGCCGCGCGACGTCGTCCTCGGAGGCGGCCACGTTGGGCAGGCGCAGCTCGCGGTTGTCCACGAGACCGAGCGCCTCGATCGCGGCCTTGGCCATCGCGGCCTGCGCGCCGGCGCCGTTGAGCGCCTCGATGACGGGCACGGTGGGCAGGTAGGCCCGCAGGGCGCCGGCGGTGTCCCCGGCGTCCCACCGGCGCACGACCTCGGCGAACGCCCCGCCCACGACGTGCGCGGAGACGGACACGACACCGGCCCCGCCCATGGACAGGAACGGCAGCAGCAGGCTGTCGTCGCCCGAGTACCAGGCGAGGCCCGTCGCGGCCGCCAGCGGCGCGACGGACGACACGTCACCGGTGGCGTCCTTCGTGGCGACGACCTGCGGGTGCCGTGCGATGCGCTCGTAGGTCGACGCCGCGATCCGCACGCACGTGCGCCCCGGGACGTCGTACAGCATCACGGGCAGCTCGGTGGCGTCGGCGACGGTCGCGAAGTGCCGGTACAGACCCTCCTGCGACGGGCGCGAGTAGTAGGGCGAGACGACGAGCAGCCCGTGGGCGCCCGCCTCCGCCGCCTGCTCGGCCATGCGCACGGCGTGCACGGTGTCGTTGGAGCCGGCACCCGCCAGCACGTACGCCCGGTCGCCGACGGCGTCCACGACGGCGCGCACGAGGTCCGCCTTCTCAGGGGCGTGCGTCGTCGGTGACTCGCCGGTGGTCCCCGACAGCACGAGCCCGTCGTTGCCGTCGTCCACCAGGCGCTTCGCCACCTTGACCGCCGCGTCCAGGTCCAGGTCGCCCGAGGGCGTCATGGGGGTCACCATCGCGGTGAGGACGGCGCCGAAAGGGCGCGCGGCGGCAGGGGCGAGCGTCATGAGGTCAACCGTACCGGGCGCGACCGTGCACGACGGACGGGACTCACCCGTCGAGCAGGCGCCCCAGCCGCGCCGCCAGGCCGGGGACGTCCGCCGTGTCGGCGTCGACCTCGACCGCGGCCGCCGTGCGGAGCACCTCTCGCAGGCCCGCCGCGTAGGCGCCCCGGGCGGCGTCGTCGAGGTCGGCACGGTGCGCCGCGCGTCCGGCAGCACGGTCGGCCGCCACCCGACGCGCGAGCGTCGCCGGCGCGACCCGCAGGATCACGTGGACGAACCGCGCGCCGCCGTCCGCGGCGGCGCGCGCGAACCGTGCGACCTGGTCGGGTCGCGCGACGAGCTGCGGGACGACGACGTGGGCTCCGGCCCGCAGGTGCGAGCGCGCCATGTCGAGGGCGAGGCGTCGGGCGGGCTCCGCCGCCCGGGCGGGGTCGCCGGAGATCAGCGTGCGCACCACGTCCACGTCGAGGACGAGCGTGCCTGGCCGCCCGGCCGCGAGCACCCCGGCGACGGTCGACTTCCCGGCGCCCGGCAGCCCGTTGAGCAGCAGCAGCGTCACCGCGCCCTCGCCCCGCCCGTCGCCCATCCGTCGATCGTAGAGAACGTCGTCGGGAACGTCGTCGGGAACGTCGTCGGGAACGTCGCGGGGAACCGGCCGCGGGCGAGGTCTGCCGTTCCCCGTGTCGAGCGGACCGCGCGCTGTGCATACTCGGGGCATGAGCTCGCTGTCGCCCGCGCTCGTCGCCCACCTGCCGACCGGCATGCTCGCCGACGGTCACTGGACCGCGGCCTCGGGCGGGCGGACGTTCGAGGTCACCGACCCCGCCACGGGCGAGGTGCTGTTCGACGTCGCCGACGCCTCCCCGGAGGACGGCCGGCGCGCGCTCGCCTCCGCCGCCGACGCCGCGCCCGCGTGGCGCGCCGTCGCGCCGCGCGAGCGGTCCGAGCTGCTGCGGGCCGTGTACGAGCGGCTCGTCGCGCGCAGCGACGCCGTCGCGTCCCTCATCACCGCCGAGTGCGGCAAGCCCCTGGCCGAGGCCCGTGCCGAGGTCGCGTACGGCGCCGACTTCCTGCGCTGGTACGCCGAGCAGGCGGTCCGGGCCGAGGGCCTGGTGCGCACCGCCCCCGCCGGCGCGAACCGGCAGCTCGTGCACCGGCGGCCGGTCGGCCCGGCGCTGCTGATCACGCCGTGGAACTTCCCCATCGCGATGGCGACGCGCAAGATCGGCCCCGCGCTCGCGGCGGGCTGCACGATCGTGATCAAGCCGGCCCACCAGACCCCGCTCACCACGATGCTCGTCGCCGAGGTGATCCGGTCGGAGGCGGCCGAGCGCGGGCTGCCGCCCGGCATCGTGAACGTCGTGCCCACGGCGGGCTCGGGGAACCTCGTGGCTCCGCTGCTCGCCGACGACCGGCTGCGCAAGCTGTCCTTCACCGGATCCACCGCCGTCGGGCGCACGCTGCTGAAACAGTCTGCCGACCAGGTGCTGCGCACGTCGATGGAGCTCGGCGGCAACGCGCCGTTCGTGGTCTTCGCCGACGCCGACCTCGACGCCGCCGTCGACGGCGCGACGGTCGCGAAGCTCCGCAACGCCGGCCAGTCGTGCGTCGCGGCCAACCGGTTCCTCGTGCACGACTCCGTCGCCCGCGAGTTCGCGCGGCGGCTCGCCGACCGGTTCGCGGCCCTGCGCGTCGGGCGCGGCGACGTGGACGGCGTCGACGTCGGCCCGCTCATCGACGCCCCGGCCGTCGAGAAGGTGACCGCGCTCGTCGACGACGCCACGGACCGCGGCGCGCAGGTGCTCACGGGCGGCGGGCGCCCCGACGGCCCCGGCACGTTCTTCGAGCCCACCGTGCTCGCCGGCGTCGACCGGGACGCGCGGGCCGTGCGCGAGGAGATCTTCGGCCCGGTGGCGCCCGTCGTCGGCTTCGCCGACGACGACGAGGCCTTCGCCCTCGCGAACGACACGGAGTACGGGCTCGCCGCGTACGCCTACACGACGTCCCTGCAGCGGGCCCTGCGCGTCGGGGCGGAGATCGACGCCGGGATGATCGGGATCAACCGCGGCATGGTCTCCGACGCGAGCGCCCCGTTCGGCGGCATGAAGCAGTCCGGCCTGGGCCGGGAGGGCGGCGAGGCGGGTCTCGAGGAGTACCTCGAGACGGTGTACGTGGCGCTCTGAGCGCCGGATTTTTTCTCGCCCGGGACGCGCCGTGATTTCCTACCGGCGTGACACGTGGACAGGGGCACGACCCGGCGGTGCGGTCCGCCGTCCGCCAGGGGGCGAGCGTGGCGGTGGCCACCGGCCTGTACGGCATCTCGTTCGGGGCGCTGTCGGTCGTGGCGGGCGTCAGCGTGCCCCAGACGATGGCGCTGAGCCTGCTGCTCTTCTCCGGCGGGTCGCAGTTCGCCCTCATCGGGGTCGTCGCCGCGGGCGGCTCCCCCGTCGCCGCGATCGCCACGTCGACCCTGCTGGGGGTGCGCAACACGCTGTACGGCGCCGTCGTCGCGCCGCTGCTCGAGGTGCGCGGCTGGCGACGCCTCGCCGCGGCACAGCTCACGATCGACGAGTCGACCGCGGTGGCCGTCGGCCAGCGGGAGCGCGCCGCCACCCGGGCCGGGTTCTGGGTCACCGGGATCGGCGTGTTCGTGCTGTGGAACGCGTTCACGCTGCTGGGCGCCCTCGCCGGCGACGCGCTGGGCGACCCGCGCGCCTGGGGGCTCGACGCCGCAGCCGGGGCCGCGTTCCTCGCCCTCGTGTGGCCGCGCCTGGCCGCCCGGCGCGCGCAGGTCGTCGCGGCGCTCGCCGTCGTCGTCACCGCCGCGCTGATCCCCGTCGTCCCCGCGGGCGTGCCCGTCCTCGCCGCCGCGGCGGTCGCGATCGTCGTGGGCGTGGTCGCGACTCCGAGCACGCCGGACGACCGGAAGGAGGCCGCATGACCACCACCGCGCTGTGGGTGGCCGTCCTCGCCGCCTCGCTGCTCAGCTTCGGGCTCAAGCTCGCCGGCCATCTCATCCCCGAGCACTGGCTCGCGACGGAGCGCGTGCAGCGCACGTCGACCCTCGTGACCGTGGCGCTGCTCGTCTCGCTCGTGGTCGTGCAGACCTTCGCGGACGGGCAGGCGCTCGTCGTCGACGCCCGGGTGCCCGCGCTCGCCGTCGCGGCGATCGCCCTCGCCCTGCGCGCCCCGTTCATCCTCGTGGTCGTGCTCGCGGCCGCCACCGCGGCGGGGCTGCGGGCCCTCGGCTGGGGCTAGGAGCCCGCCGCTCCCGGTCGGCGACTCGGCGTGATGCGGCGCGCGCTCACGCGCCACCCCGCCGGGGTGCGGACGAGGGAGTCGTCGTACGTGACGGCACCGACCGCGCCGGACGCCGTGACGCCGAGGCCCTTCGACATGGCCGTCGCCGTGCCGTCGGTCTCGCCGACCGCCACCACGACGTTGGTCACCAGGTGCGCGACCGGGTTGCCCTCCCCGAGCTCGTACGCCGCCTCCCGGACGGCCGCGATGCCCTCGAGGACGGGGCCCCCGAGAGCGGACGTGTCGTAGCGGACGGCCGGAACGAACAGCCGGCCGAGATCTTCGTCGCCGAGGCGGCCGGCGTCTACGAGATGGCCGTGCAGGGATAGCAGCTCATGGATGGCGAGGCGGTCCTCGGTCGTCAGTGACATGCGCGGATCCTCCCATCTCGCCCGCCACTAGGGTGGCCCGATGGCACTCTTCCGCGAGACGGCCGACGTCTCGGTCCGCCCGGCCGTCCCCGGCGACGAGGACGCGGTCACGCGCGTCCAGGTGTCGGCGTGGCGCGCGACGCACGAGGTGGCGCTGGGCGACGGCGTCGTCGACGCGCTCGACACCGACACCATGCGCGAGCGATGGGCGCGGGCGATCACCGCTCCCCCGGGCCCCGGCTTCGCCGTGCTCGTCGCCCTGGACGGGCCGGAGATCGTCGGCTTCGCGGCCGTGGGACCCGGCCAGCTCGTGGCGCTCGAGGTGGAGCCCCGGCACCAGCGCGGCGGCCACGGCTCGCGGCTGCTGTCCGCCGCCGTCGACCGGCTCCGCACCGACGGCGCCGAGCAGGTCGTCACCTGGGTGCTCGACGACGACTCCGCGCGCGAGCGCTTCCTCTCCTCGGCAGGCCTGGGGCCGGACGGCACGTCCCGCACCCTGGCCACCGGCGTGCGGGACGTGGTCGAGCGGCGCTGGTCGGCCGCCGTCTGACGCCGCCCCCGGTGTCCCTCCTGGCGCGCGGTCGCCCACAGTTGCCTACCAGACGGTAGGTTTCTTGCTAGGCTGCGGACGTTGCACCGTCGCCGACCCCTGGAGCGCCCCGTGACCCTCGACCAGACCCTGCCCGCCACCGCGGCGGACGGCACCCCCGAGCACCCCGCCCACCCGTTCGACGTCGAGCACGTGCTGGCGTCGCTCACGCTCGAGGAGAAGGCCTCGCTGCTCTCCGGCGTCGACTTCTGGCACACGCAGCCGGTCGAGCGCGACGGCGAGACGCTGGTCCCGTCCGTGATGGTCACCGACGGCCCGCACGGCCTGCGCAAGCAGGACGAGAACGCGGACCACCTCGGCCTCGGCAACAGCGTGCCCGCCACCTGCTTCCCGACGGCCGCCGCGCTCGGGTCGAGCTGGGACGCCGACCTGCTGCACCGGGTCGGCGAGGCCCTCGGCCGGGAGACCCGGGCGAACGACGTCGCGGTCCTCCTCGGCCCGGGCGTGAACATCAAGCGGTCGCCGCTGTGCGGGCGCAACTTCGAGTACTTCTCCGAGGACCCGGTGGTGGCCGGCGAGCTCGCGACGGCTCTCGTCGAGGGCATCCAGTCGCTCGGCGTCGGCACGTCGCTCAAGCACTTCGCCGCCAACAACCAGGAGGCGGACCGGATGCGGGTGTCCGCCGACGTCGACGAGCGCACGCTGCGGGAGATCTACCTGCCCGCCTTCGAGCGCGTCGTCACCAGGGCGCAGCCCTGGACCGTCATGTGCGCCTACAACAAGGTGAACGACGTCTACGCCTCGCAGCACGACTGGCTGCTCACGACGGTGCTGCGCGACGAGTGGGGCTTCGAGGGCCTCGTCGTGTCCGACTGGGGCGCGGTGCGCGACCGCGTCGCCGGCGTCGCCGCCGGACTCGACCTGGAGATGCCGTCGTCCGGCGGGCGCACCGACGCCGAGGTCGTCGCCGCGGTGCGCGACGGCGAGCTCGACGAGGCCCTGGTCGACGCGGCCGCCCGCCGCGTCCTGCACCTCGTCGCCCGGTCGCTGCCGGCGGCCGAGGCGCCCGGGTCGTTCGACGTCGACGCCCACCACGCGCTCGCCCGCGAGGCCGCGGCCGCGGGCACCGTGCTGCTCAAGAACGCCCCGGTCGACGGCGCACCCCTCCTCCCCCTGACGCCCGGCGCCCTCGCGGGCGTCGCCGTCGTCGGCGAGCTCGCCCGGACCCCGCGCTACCAGGGCGCCGGGTCCTCGCAGGTCAACCCGACCCGCCTCGACGACGCGCTGACCGCGCTGAGGGCGGCCGCCGGCGCCGACCTCCCGTTCGCCGCGGGGTACACGCTGGCCGAGGGTCCGGCCGACGACCGCTCGCCCGACGCCCTGGTCGCCGAGGCCGTCGAGGCGGCGCGCGGCGCGCGCACCGTGCTGGTGTTCCTCGGCCTTCCCGCCGCGTACGAGTCGGAGGGCTACGACCGCGACCACCTGGACCTGCCCGCCGACCAGGTCGCGCTGCTGCGCGCCGTCGCGGCGGCGAACCCGCGGGTCGTCGTCGCGCTCGCCGGCGGCTCCGCGATCTCGGTGGCCCCGTGGCAGGACGTCGCCCCCGCGCTGCTCACCGGCTGGCTGGGCGGCCAGGCCGGCGGCTCCGCCGTCGCCGACGTGCTCACGGGCGCCGTCGCGCCGTCGGGCCGGCTCACCGAGACCCTGCCGCTGCGCCTCGAGGACACCCCGGCCTTCGGGAACTTCCCCGGCGAGCTCGGCCACGTCCGCTACGGCGAGGGCGTGCTGGTGGGCTACCGCTGGTACGACGCCCGCCAGGTCGACGTCGCGTACCCGTTCGGGCACGGCCTGTCGTACACGACGTTCGCCTACGACGACGCGGCGGCGGAGGTCACCGGCTCCGGCGCCGACGCCCAGGTGCGCGTCGCCGTGCGCGTGACCAACACCGGCCCCGTCGCCGGGTCCGAGGTCGTCCAGGTGTACGTGGGCGACCCGCAGGCCCAGGTGCAGCGGCCCGAGCGCGAGCTCAAGGCGTTCGCCAAGGTGCACCTCGAGCCGGGCGAGTCGCGGGTCGTGACGTTCGGCCTCGACGCCCGCGACCTGTCGTACTGGCACCCCGTGCTGCGCCGCTGGGTGCTGGAGGGCGGCGAGTTCCGCGTCGCCGTGGGCGCGTCGTCCCGCGACCTGCGCGCCGAGCTGGTGGTCGACGTCGTCGGAGAGGACGTCACCCTCCCGCTGCACGAGCTGTCGACGCTCGGCGAGGCGCTCGAGCACCCGGTGGCCGGGCCCGTGGTGCGCGGCGCCCTGGACGGCACGCCGGTCGACCCGGGCCTGCTGGCCATGGCCACGGACATGCCGCTCGCGGTCATCGCCGACTTCGGCCTGGCCGGGTTCGACCGCGGCACCCTCGCCCAGCTCGTGGCGGCCGCGAACGCCTGACCGCCGCACGTCGTGGGCGCTCGTCCGGCGCTACCCGGACCGCCGGTCACGCCGGACGAGCGCCCACACCATCAGGCCGGGTCGACGACGATCAGGCCGAGGTAGGCCCGCAGGTCCGCCGCCATGTCCACGCGCTGCGCGCGCGGACCGTCCAGCGAGTAGAGCCACTGGATCTGCAGCCCGTCCATGAGCGCCACGAGCGTGCACGCCGCGACGGCCGGGTCCACGCCGTCGCGGAGCCGCCCCGCGTCACCGAGCCGCTCCAGCTCGCCGCGCATGCGCGACACGGTGTCGCGGTACCGCGCCGCGAAGAAGTCGTGCGCCGGGTGGTCCGTCGACGTCGCCTCCGCCGCGAGCCCGGCGAACACCTCGACCACGGGTCGCCGCAGCGCGTTGCGCTCCACCAGCCGCACGATCGCCTCGAACAACGAGCGCCCCTGCGCGAGGTCGGTGTCGATGTCGGCGAAGTCGACGGCGTCCCGGTGCTCCAGCACGGCCTCCAGCAGCGCCGCCTTGGTCGGGAAGTGGTGCAGCAGGCCCGGGTGCGAGATGCCCACCCGCGACGCGATCTCGCGCAGCGAGGCCCCGTGGTAGCCGACCTCTCCGAACATGCCGATCGCCGCCTGCAGGATCTCCTCGCGCTTGGCCCGGCCCTTGGCGTACCCCCGGCGGGGCGCGGCCTCGTCCTCGATCGTCGTGTCGCTCACGTCGACCATTCTCCCCTCGATTCCCCCGCTCGTCCGACGGGTCGATCCGCCCCACCAGGACTCTTGGCACCAATACCTACCATGCGGTAGCCTCACTTTCCGACCAAGCGGTAGGCATTGGTCGAGCGCGGGTCCGACGGCGGGCCCGGCAGAGAATCAGGAGTCGTCCATGGCAGACGTTCAGGCCCCCGCACCGGCCGGCCAGTCCCCCGCGTCCCCGACCCACGTCCCGGAGGACGGCCGCGCCGCCGCCGGCACCGGGACGGTCGTCGCCTACGTCCTCGCGTTCTTCGCGCTGTACATCGCGGTGCTCACCCCCGTGGTCAGCACGCTGGCGCTCAAGGTCGACGCCCTGTCCACGCCCGAGACCCGCGCCACCAACCTCGCGCTCGTCACCGGCGTCGGGGCCTTCTTCGCCTTCGTCGCCAACCCCGTCGCCGGCGCCCTGTCCGACCGCACGACGTCGCGGCTCGGCATGCGGCGGCCCTGGCTGCTGTGGGGCGTGCTGCTCGGCGCCGTCGGCCTCCTGCTCATCGCGTTCGCGCCGGCGATCTGGATGGTCGTGATCGGGTGGGCCGTCACGCAGGCCGCGATGAACGGCACCCAGGCCGCGCTCCAGGCGCTGCTGCCCGACCAGGTCGCCGAGACCCAGCGCGCCCGCGTCTCCAGCCTGCTCGGCATGGCCCAGCAGCTCGCCCCTCTGGTCGGCATCGCGCTCGCCTTCGGGTTCACCGCCGCCGGGGCGAACGAGATCTGGATCTTCCTCGTCCCCACGTTCCTGGCCGTCGTCGGCGTGCTCGCCCTCGTGGCCGTCCTCAAGGACCGCCACCTCGACCGGGCCGACGTCGCCCCGTTCCGCCTCGGCGCGTTCCTCAAGGGTTTCTGGGTCTCCCCGCGACGGCACCCCGACTTCGCATGGACCTTCCTCGGCCGATTCCTCATGCTGTTCGGTTTCGCGCTCTACAACACCTACCAGCTGTACTTCCTCATCGACCGGTTCGGCTTCGACAACGCCACGGCGCTGAGCTGGCAGCTGCGGCTCATGGTCGTGCAGGCCGTCGTCATGGTGGTGGCGTCCCTCGTGGGCGGCGTGCTGTCCGACCGCACGGGCCGCCGCAAGGTCTTCGTCGTCGTCGCCACCCTGCTGGCCGGCGCCGGCCTCCTCACGTTCGCGCTCGTGCAGGGCCCGAGCATGCTCTACCTGGGGGCGTCCCTGTTCGGCGCCGGCCTCGGCGCCTACTTCGCCGTCGACCTCGCTCTCGTCACCGACGTGCTGCCGAACGCCGAGACCGAGGCCGCGAAGAACATGGGCGTCTTCAACATCGCCAACGCGCTGCCGCAGTCCGTGGCCCCGGCTCTCGCCCCCGCGTTCCTCGCCATCGGCGCCGGCGGCAGCAACTACACCGCCCTGTTCGCCATCTCCGCGGTCATCGTCGCCCTCGGCGCCGTGGCCACCCTGTTCATCCGAGGAGCCCGCTGATGACCGCACCGACCGGCACCGCCGACGCACCCGTCCCTGCCGACGCCCCGTACCGCGACGCGTCGCGCCCCGTCGCCGAGCGCGTGGCCGACCTGCTCGCCCGCATGACGCTCGAGGAGAAGGCCGGCCAGCTCTTCCAGACCATGATCGAGGTGGGCGAGGGCGGCGCGCTGTCCGAGGGCCCGTCCGCGATGGGCGTGCCCGCCACCACCGACATGGTGGTGAAGCGCCAGATGACGCACTTCAACGTGCTCATGGCGCCGCCCACGGCCCGCGAGTTCGCGCTCTGGCACAACCGGCTCCAGGAGCTCGCGGCGTCCACCCGCCTCGGCATCCCCGTGACGGTGTCCACCGACCCGCGGCACGCGTTCACCGACAACCCCGGCACCGCGCTGCTGTCCGGGCCGTTCTCCCAGTGGCCGGAGACGCTCGGCCTCGCCGCCACCCGCGACGAGCGCCTGGTCGAGGAGCACGCCGACGCCGCGCGCCGCGAGTACCTGGCCGTCGGCATCCGCACGGCCCTGCACCCGCAGGTCGACCTCGCCACCGAGCCCCGCTGGTCCCGCGCGAACGGCACGTTCGGCGAGGACGCCGAGCTCACCGGCCGGATGGGCAGCGCGTACGTGCGCGGTTTCCAGGCCACCGGCGACGTCGCCCGCGCGGCCGGCCTGCCCGGCACGTTCGGCGCGCGCTCCGTCTCGACCATGACCAAGCACTTCCCCGGCGGCGGGCCGCAGCAGGACGGCGAGGACCCGCACTTCGCCTACGGCCGCGAGCAGGTGTACCCCGGCGGGCGCTTCGCCGAGCACCTGGAGCCGTTCACGGCGCTGCTGGCTGCGGGGACGCGGCAGATGATGCCGTACTACGGCATGCCGGTGGGCCTCGAGGCGGACCTCGGCGACGGGCCCGAGGCCGTCGAGCAGGTCGGGTTCGGCTTCAACCGGCAGATCCTCACGCGCCTGCTGCGCGACGAGCTCGGCTTCGACGGCGTCGTGTGCACCGACTGGGGCCTGGTGTCCGACGCCGAGATCCTCGGCCAGACGTTCCCGGCCCGCGCCTGGGGCGTCGAGCACCTCGCTCCGGTCGACCGGCTGGAGAGGATCCTCGCGGCCGGCGCCGACCAGCTCGGCGGCGAGGCGTGCCCCGAGCTCGTCGTGGAGCTGGTCCGCGCGGGTCGGGTCACCGAGGCACGGGTCGACGAGTCCGTCGCCCGCCTGCTGCGGGAGAAGTTCGAGCTGGGCCTGTTCGACGGCGCCCGCTACGTCGACGCCGACGCCGCGGCGTCCGTCGTCGGTCACCCGGACCTCGTGGCCGCGGGGCGGCGCGCCCAGTCGCGGTCCGTGACCCCGCTGGCGTCCGCGGCCGACGGCGCGGCCCGCCTCCCGCTGGCCCGCGGCCTCCGCGTGTTCGTGGAGGGCGCCGCCGACGTCGTCGACGGGCTCGAGGGCGCGACCCTGGTCGCCTCCCCCGCCGAGGCCGACGTCGCGCTGGTGCGCCTCAAGGCGCCGTACGTCGACCGCGGGCCCGGCTTCGAGGGCTTCTTCCACGCCGGCTCGCTCGACTTCCCCGCGGAGGTCGTCGCGCACGTGGCCGAGATCGCCGCGCAGGTGCCGACCGTCGTCGACGTCTACCTCGACCGGCCCGCGATTCTCGCCCCCGTGCTCGAGGCGCTGGGCGACCGCGGGTCGCTGGTCGCGAACTTCGGGGCCTCCACCCCGGCGCTGCTCGACGCCCTCACCGGTGTCGTCCCCGCCGAGGGCCGCCTCCCGTTCGACCTGCCCCGGTCGACGGCCGCCGTGGAGGCGTCCCGCGAGGACGTGGCGTTCGACACCGCCGACCCGCTGTTCCGGTTCGGCCACGGCCTGGCGCTCTGACCGGTGGTGGGCGCCCGCCGCGCCCGGCGACGGCCGATGGGAGGATGAGGCGGTGACGTCCTCCTCCCCGGCCCCCGCCCGCACCGTCCGGGACGCCGCGGCAGGGATCGCCGTCCTCGGCGTCGCCAACTTCGTCGCCATCACCGCCGAGGTGCTGCCGGTGGGCCTGCTGCCGCAGGTCGCGCGCGGCGTCGGCGTGAGCGAGTCGACGGCAGGCCTGCTGGTCACGGTCTACGCGTTCGTGGTCGCCGCCTGCGCGGTGCCGCTGACGATCGCCACCCGGTCGCTCGCCCGCAAGCCTCTGCTGCTCGCGACGCTCGCCACGTACGCGGCGAGCAACCTGCTGGTGGCCGTCGCGCCGTCGTACGCCGTGGTCGCGGGCGCGCGCGTGCTCGGCGGGCTGGGGCACGCGGTGTTCTTCTCCGTGTCGATCGCGTACGCCGCGCGCCTCGTGAGCCCCCTGTACACCGGCCGTGCCCTCACCCTCGTGACCGCCGGAGGCACCCTCGGCTTCGTGCTCGGCGTGCCGCTGTCGACGTCGCTCGGGGCCGCGGTGGGCTGGCGCTGGTCGTTCGGCGTGCTCGCCGCCGTCTGCACGGTGACCGCCCTGCTGGTGGCGCGCCTGCTGCCGTCGGTCGCCGTCGAGCCCTCCGCCCCGCGCGACGCCGCGGCCGCCCGCCGCGGGCGCGCCCGCCTCGGACTCGTGGTCGGCACGAACACCGTGCTCTTCGGCGGCCAGTACACCGTGTACACGTACATCTCCGTGCTGCTGCTGGCCGCCGGGCTGTCGGAGGCCGCCGTCGGGCCGGTGCTGCTGGTGTTCGGCGCGCTCGGGCTGGTCGGGCTCTGGGCCGCGGCCCGCTACCTCGACCACAGCCCTCGCGCCCTGACGATCGCGTCCATGGCCGCGATCGCCGTGGCCCTCGTCGCCGTCGCGCTCGCGCTGCCGGGCGCCGTCGGCGTGCTGGTCGCGGCGGGCGTCTGGCTCGCCGCGTTCGGTGCCATCCCCGCCACGTTCCAGGCCGCGGCGCTGCGCACCCAGGGCGCCACGCCCGACATCGCCGGGGCGTTCGTCAACGCGACCTCGAACTTCGGCATCGGGCTCGGCGCGGCCGTGGGCGCGGTGGTGGTCGCCGGTCCCGGGCCGCGCGCCCTGGCGCTGACCGGGGCCGCGATCGTCGCCGTCGCGCTCGTGGCGGTGCTCGTCGCCCGCCAGGCGTTCCCGCGCCACGCGACGTCGTAGGCGTCGGCAGGCCCGGGCGAGTCGTTCCGACGATCCGTTCCCGGGTCGTCACGACGCCGTGACGCGCCCGTAGCACCCGGGTGCGAGCGTGTCCCCATGAACCTGTCGGGGTCCCTGCCGGGAGCGCGGCGCGGCGGCAGCGCCGCGCCCCTCGTGACCGACTACTTCGCGGCGCCCACCGATGCCGTCGCGGCGACGGTGGTGCACCAGGAGGCGGGGCCGTCGGTCCTGGCGCGAGGCTCGGGCCGGCCGCTCTTCGACACCGTGCGGCTGCCGGCGGTGGAGCCGTTCGTGATGCTGGGACGCGTCGCGGAGGCGCTGTGCGCGCGGCCGTACGCGGAGGTCACGGCCCATCCGCGGCACGGCGTCCTCGTGGACGGCGCGGACGAGGGCCCCTGGGTGGTGGCCGTCTCGGACCAGCTCGCGGAGGCGCTGGCCGCCGCGGCCCCGGACCGGCTGCTCGACGTCGCACGCTCGTGGGCCACGGCGAGCGGCGGGAGCCTGCCCGCCGCCGACCGGCTCGCGCCCGCCCTGGTCGCGCTGGGCGGGCTCGCCGACCGCGCACGCCAGGTGCGCCACGGGCTGTACTGCTGGGCGCAGCTCACGCCGTGGGGCCCGCCGGCCGTCGGGACCCCGGCCGGCGGCCCGGTCAGGACGTCGCGCCCGGCCTGAACATCGACGACGCCTTGCGCAGCGTCTCGCGGGCCCGACGGCGGTCGCCCGCGGCGTCGTAGGCGAACGCCAGGTGATACCAGACCTTCCAGTCGTCCGGGTCCTGCTCCGCCGCGGCCCGGCGCTCCTCGAAGGCGGCGTCCGCGGCCGCGCGGTCCACCCGTCCACCGGGCGAGCGCGGCAGGTCGTCCACCGGCAGCTCGCCCGCGGCCGCGAGCACGTCGGCCATGTGCTGCACCCGCGTCGCGAGGCGGTACTCGCGCGCGATGAGCACGATGACGAGCAGCGGGATGACCAGCACGGCCAGGCCGATCGCGATCAGCACCGGCTCGCCGGTGCCGATCATCGACACGCCGCGCCCGGCGATCTGCCAGACGTACAACGCGAGCAGCGCGGTGACGGCGACCGCCCCCGCGAGCCCCCGCGGCAGCCGCCGGCGCGGCGCGTCGCTCACGACAGGTCCAGCACGTTCTCGAGGCCCACGGTCAGCTCGGGCCGCGAGACGACCTCGCGCACCGCCAGCAGCACGCCGGGCATGAACGACACCCGGTCGAACGAGTCCTGCCGGATCACGAGCTGCTCGCCGACGTTCCCGAACAGGATCTCCTCGTGCGCCACGAGGCCCCGCAGCCGGACGGCGTGGACGCGCACCCCGTCGACGTCGGCGCCGCGCGCCTCGACGCCCGTCTCGGTGGCGTCCGGCATCGCGGCCAGGCCGGCCTCGGACCGCGCGCGGGCGATCGCCGCGGCGGTGTGCCGCGCCGTGCCCGACGGGGCGTCGACCTTGTCGGGGTGGTGCAGCTCGACCACCTCGGCGGACTCGAAGTACCGCGCCGCCTTGGCCGCGAACGTCATCGCCAGCACGGCCGACAGGCCGAAGTTCGGCGCGATGAGCACGCCCAGCCCGTCCTGTCCGGCCCGCGCGGCGTTGACGCGCTCCAGGTGCTCCGTGACCCGGCCGCGCGAGGCGTCGTCCCACCCGGTCGTCCCGACGACGGCGTGCGCACCGGCGTCGAGCACCGCGTGCACGTTCGCCTCCGTGGCGGCCGGCACCGTGAAGTCGATCGCCACGTCGGCGCCGGCCAGGGCGTCGGCGTCGACCGCGTCGCCGGCGTCGAGGCGCGCGACCAGCTCGAGGTCCGCCGCCTCCTCGACCGCCCGGCACACGGTGGCGCCCATCCGCCCGGCCGCTCCGAGCACGGCCACCTTGATGCTCTTGGTCATGGGTGAGTCTCCGATCTCGTTCTTCATGTCGTCGGGACCGGTCTCAGTCGCCGAACGGACCGACGCGCACGACGGACCGCGGCCGCGCGGCCAGGTCGGCGGCGAGCTCGCGGACGTCGTCGACGGTCACGGCACGGACCCGCTCGAGGGACTCCTCCAGGGTCAGCAGCTCGCCGTACACCAGCTCGGCCTTGCCCAGCCGGCTCATGCGCGACCCGGAGTCCTCCAGGCCGAGCACGAGGCCGCCCGAGAGCTGCCCGATGCTGCGCTCCAGCTCGGCGTCCGTGATGGGCTCGGTCGCCATCCGCTCCAGCTCGGCGACGAGCAGCTCGGTGACCTGGTCGACCTTCGCGGGCGAGCAGCCGGCGTACAGGCCGAACGTGCCGAGCCCGCCGTGACCGGAGGCGAACGAGTACGTGGTGTACGCCAGTCCGCGGCGCTCGCGCACCTCCTGGAAGAGGCGCGACGACATGCCGCCGCCCAGGACGGCGTTGAGCACGGACAGCGTGAAGCGGCGGTCGTCGGTGGCTGCGAGGCCCGTGGACCCCACGATGACGTTCGCCTGCTCCACCTGGCGCCGCACGGTGAGCTCGACGCCCTCCGTCGGGACGCCGACGGGGTCGGCGGCGGTCGGGCGCCGGTCGCGCGGGGCCGCCCCGGCGGCCAGGTCCCAGCCGCCGGTGGTCAGCGCATCCGTCACCTGCCCGACGAGGGCGTCGTGGTCGACGCCGCCCGCGGCGGAGACCACCAGGGTCTCGGGCCGGTAGTGCCAGCGGTAGTGCTCCCAGACGGCGTCGCGCGGCACGGCCCGGATCGTGTCCGGGGTGCCACCGATCGGCCGGCCGAGCGGATGCGTGCCGAGCACGGCGGCGGAGAACTCCTCGTGCACGACGTCGCCCGGGTCGTCGTCGTTCATCGCGAGCTCTTCGAGGATCACGCCGCGCTCGGTCTCGAGCTCGCCCTCGTCGAGGCGCGCCGAGGTGACCATGTCGGCGATGACGTCGACCGCCATCGGCAGGTCGGCGTCGAGCACGCGGGCGTAGTAGCAGGTGTGCTCCTTGCCCGTGGCCGCGTTGGCCTCGCCGCCGACGGCGTCGAAGGCCTCGGCGATGTCCATCGCCGAGCGGCGGGGCGTGCCCTTGAACAGCAGGTGCTCGAGGAAGTGCGTGGAGCCGAAGTGGCCGTCGGTCTCGTCGCGGGAGCCGACGCCGACCCAGGCGCCCACCGTGGCCGAGCGCAGGCCCGGCATCGACTCGGTGAGCACACGAACACCGCCGGGCAGGACGGTGCGACGGATCGTCGCACCGTCCTGCCCGGCGGTCAGGTCGGCACCGGGCTCGCCCGCGGGGACGAGCGGAAGGTGCCAGGACATCAGAGCGTCAGGCCTCCGCGGGGGCGTCGGCGGCGGGCTCGTCGGCCTTCTCGTCCTCGGTCACCGCGACGAGCGAGAGCTTGCCGCGCGGGTCGATCTCGCCGATCTCGACCTGGACCTTCTGGCCCACGGACAGCACGTCGTCGACGTTCTCGACGCGCTTGCCGCCCACGAGCTTGCGGATCTGGCTGATGTGCAGCAGACCGTCCTTGCCCGGCGAGAGGGAGATGAACGCGCCGAACGACGTCGTCTTGACGACGGTGCCGACGAAGCGCTCGCCCACCTCGGGGACGTGCGGGTTGGCGATCGCGTTGATCGCCGCGCGGGCGGCCTCGGCCGAGGGGCCGTCGGTGGCGCCGATGTAGACGGTGCCGTCGTCCTCGATGGAGATGTCCGCGCCCGTCTCCTCCTGGATCTGGTTGATCATCTTGCCCTTGGGCCCGATGACCTCGCCGATCTTGTCGACCGGCACCTTCACGGAGATGACGCGCGGGGCGTTCGGGGACATCTCGTCGGGCACGTCGATCGCCTCGGCGAGCACCTCGAGGATGGTCAGGCGCGCGTCGCGGGCCTGGGTCAGCGCGCCGGCCAGGACCGACGCCGGGATTCCGTCGAGCTTGGTGTCGAGCTGGATGGCCGTGACGAACTCGCTGGTGCCGGCGACCTTGAAGTCCATGTCGCCGAACGCGTCCTCCGCGCCCAGGATGTCGGTCAGGGCCGCGTAGCGGGTCTCACCGTCGACCGTGTCGGAGATGAGGCCCATGGCGATGCCCGCGACCGGCGCCTTCAGCGGCACACCCGCGTTGAGCAGCGACAGCGTCGAGGCGCAGACGGAGCCCATCGAGGTGGAGCCGTTCGACCCCAGCGCCTCGGACACCTGGCGGATCGCGTAGGGGAACTCCTCGCGCGACGGCAGCACGGGCACGAGGGCACGCTCGGCCAGCGCGCCGTGGCCGATCTCGCGGCGCTTCGGGCTGCCGACGCGGCCCGTCTCACCGGTGGAGAACGGCGGGAAGTTGTAGTTGTGCATGTAGCGCTTGCGCGTGACCGGCCCGAGCGAGTCGATCTGCTGCTCCATGCGCAGCATGTTCAGCGTGGTGACGCCCAGGATCTGGGTCTCGCCGCGCTCGAACAGGGCGGAGCCGTGCACGCGCGGGATGACCTCGACCTCGGCCGACAGGGTGCGGATGTCCGCGAGCCCACGACCGTCGATGCGCACACCGTCGGTGAGAACGCGCTGGCGGATGAGCTTCTTCTGCAGGGCGCGGTACGCGGCCGACAGCTCCTTCTCGCGGCCCTCGAAGCGCTCGCCGAGCGCGCCGAGCAGGCCCTCCTTGAGCTCGTCCAGACGGTTCTCGCGGTCCTGCTTGTCCGCGATCGCGAGCGCGTCGCGCAGCGTCGTGGAGACCTCGTCCTCGACGGCGGCGAACGCGTCGTCCTGGTAGTCGAGGAAGACCGGGTAGTCCTTGACCTCCTTGGCCGCCTGGGCGGCGAGCGAGGCCTGCGCCTCGCAGAGGGCCTTGAGGAACGGCTTCGACGCCTCGATGCCCTGGGCGACGACCTCCTCGGTCGGCGCGGCGACGCCCTCGGTCTTGATGAGCTTCCAGGCGTCGTCGGTCGCCTCGGCCTCGATCATCGCGATGGCGACGTCGTCGCCCACGATGCGGCCGGCCACGACCATGTTGAAGACGGCGCGCTCGAGGTCCGAGTACTTCGGGAACGCGACCCACTGGCCGTCGATCAGCGCGACGCGCACGCCCGCGACCGGGCCGGAGAACGGCAGGCCGGAGATCTGCGTGGACGCCGACGCGGCGTTGATCGCGAGGACGTCGTAGGCGTCGTCGGGGTGGATGGCCAGGACGTCGATGACGACCTGGACCTCGTTGCGCAGGCCCTTCACGAACAGCGGGCGCAGCGGGCGGTCGATGAGGCGGCAGGCCAGGATCGCCTCCGTCGAGGGGCGGCCCTCGCGGCGGAAGAACGAGCCGGGGATCTTGCCGGCGGCGTACTGCCGCTCCTCGACGTCCACCGTCAGCGGGAAGAAGTCGAACTGGTCCTTGGGGTGCTTGCCGGCCGTCGTGGCCGACAGCAGCATCGTCTCGCCGTCCAGGTACGCGGCGACGGAGCCGGCGGCCTGGCGGGCGAGGCGGCCCGTCTCGAAGCGGACGGTGCGGGTGCCGAAGCGGCCGTTGTCGATGACGGCCTCGGCGAACTGGATCTCGGGACCCTCCACGGGTGCCCTCCTTGATCTCGAGGGCGCCGCCGCGGCTCGGCGGTCTTCGATCGAGGCCCACGGAGCCGGGCCCGGCCGCGGGGCCGGACGGTTCGGGGGGCCACTACCGAGGACCGGACGAGGATCCGGCGGCGCGATGGTGGTTATGACAGGGACATCACACCAGACCAGCCCGGCCCCCGCGAGGGTGACCGGGCTGGCAGGCGGAGTCAGCGGCGCAGACCGAGGCGCTGGATCAGCGCGCGGTAACGCTCGATGTCGATCTTCTGCAGGTAGGCCTGCAGGCGGCGGCGCTGGCCGACGAGGAGCAGCAGGCCACGACGCGAGT
This sequence comes from Isoptericola sp. NPDC019571, assembly GCF_044389385.1. Taxonomy (NCBI): domain Bacteria; kingdom Bacillati; phylum Actinomycetota; class Actinomycetes; order Micrococcales; family Promicromonosporaceae; genus Isoptericola; species Isoptericola sp. NPDC019571. The sequence continues at coordinate 379,216 of NZ_JBIRXZ010000002.1, read as the reverse complement.
GGTGGTCGTGCTTGTGCTCCTTGAGGTGCTCGTTCAGGTCGTTGATGCGCTGCGTGAGGAGCGCGATCTGCACCTCGGGCGAGCCGGTGTCGCCCTCGTGAGTGGCGTACTCGGTGATGATGGACTGCTTGGTGGCAGCGTCGAGCGGCATGGCTCTCCTTCGGTGTCGTTGCGCGGTGCTCCGGGACTCGTTCACCGGGGCGCTCTGGATCCGCGGCCGTTCGTACGGCCCCACCATGCTACCAGCGCGCCGCCCGCCGGATCCCGGCGGGCGGCGCGACGTGTGCCACGACACAACGACGAGCGGCTCAGTCCCCGTCGTGCCCCGCCGGGAGCCCGCCGACCTGGCGGAACGTCGTGCCGTCGTCGAGGGCCAGGACGCCGGCGAAGCGGAGCAGGTCGCCGATCGTCGTGATCATCTTCCCGCCGTCGATCCGCACCCCCTGCGCCGGGGTCCAGCCCACGGAGAGGTACGAGGCGTCGTCGGCCCGGAGCAGGTAGACGAAGGTCTCGCACAGGATCCGGCTGCCGACGTCCCCGAGGAAGTTGCCGTTCCCCTGGATCTCCGCCTCCTTGAGCACGTAGTACCACAGCGGCGTCCCGTCCAGCGCCGACAGGGCGTCCTTGACGTCCTGGGACGCACCCCGGGTGAGCTGCTCGGGGGTCAGGGCCGGCACGTGCAGCGCCTCCGCCACCGCCTCGCCGGTGGGCAGGGACAGCCAGTACCCGCGCAGCAGGTTCCGCTGCGCGAGCTGCTTGAGCAGGGCGCTGACCCCCGGGGCCAGGCCCGGGTCGTTGCCCTCCTTGAGCATCGTCGCCAGGCCGTTGGCGAGGAACGGGTCGATCTTCGCCGCCGAGCGCCGGCGGTCCGGGTCGCCCTTGTCGACGAACCGGGCCCAGTCGATCGGCCAGTTCGACGGGAGCACCTCGCCGGGAGGCGCGCCCGTGGGCACGAGGCCTCCGCCGCCGGTGAACTCGAACAGCTGCACCAGGCTCCCGAACGCGGCCCGCGGCGGTGCGGCCGGCGGGGCGACCTTCCCGAAGTTGAGGTTGTAGTCGTAGCCGCCCCGCACCATCGAGTGCCCGAAACGGAAGGCCGCGACCGCGAACTCGAGCGGCATCGCGATCTTGCGGCGGGGCCGGAACAGCAGGGAGGGCTCCACGAGCACCTCGTCGAGCACCCCCGGCTTGGTCAGCGTGCGCAGGTAGTCGTGCACGACCAGCCACTGGTAGTGGTGCTGCGTGAGCTGCTGGGCGCGGTCGAAGACCGCCCGCTCGTCCACCGTGAGCCACGGCTCGGTGCGGCGGACCCACTCGACGACGGCGTTGTGGAACCGGATGAACCCGAGGTGGAGCTGGGCCACGACGAGGTTCTCGTCGTTGCGCCCGTCCGGGATCTTCGCGGACCCGGGGGCCGGTCGGTCGCTTTCGGGGACGTCGAGCTCCGCGATCTCCTCGGACGAGAACCGCGGCAGGTCGCGCTGCGGGTCGTCGCCCGGGGGGACCAGCTCGAACCCCGGGATCGGGGTCGTCGCCACGCGGCCGAGCGCGAGCTTGGTCGGGTCGGTCGTGGCGTACGCGGCCTCGCTGCGGGTTGTCCTCCGACCGGGCTCGCCCGGGAACCGCGGTCCGCTGCCGTACAGGCTGTCGAGGTTGAGGAACGGGTGCCGGCCGTTGTGCAGGCTGCGGACCACGACCTCGGGCGGGAACGCCGTGAACGGGTCGGACACGATGTCGCCCAGCACCAGGTCACCGGGTCGCGGCCGCTCCCCCGCCCCTGGCGGGCCGTCGGGCCCGTTGGTGTTGAGGGTGATGTCGTGGTCGATGAACTGACCCCAGTAGGTGTAGATCGCGGGGACCGTGGAGTCCAGGGCCGGGTTCGGCGGACCTGCCGGCTCGATCATCCCCGCGCCGAGCTTCTTCAGCGCCGCGGCGACCGCGTCCACGGTCGGTCCACCGATCGGCCCCTCGGGCGGGTCGTCGCCGTCGCCGACCGGCAGGTGAGCGGCGGGGAAGCGCCCGCGCAGGCCGCGGAAGAGGTAGTCGAACGACGTCGTCGCCTCGAAGCGGTCCTCGACGATGTCGCGCAGGACGGCGAGCTCCGTCTCGTGCAGCAGGGGTGCGGGCGACGACCCCGGGTCGGGATCGGGTCGCGGACGGGGTCGAGGGCGCGGGCGGACCTGGCCGCCGTGGCGCACGCTGCGCACCGTCCGGCCGACCGGGTCCGAGTGGAGGTCGTGCCCGGGCTCGGGCGCTTCCTGCTCGATGGCTTGCTGAGCCGCCATGGCTCTGCCCCTCTCGGGAGAAGCGGGCGCCGGGCGCCGCCCGACGCGGGGCGAGTCCCGGGCCGCCGCCGCTCAGGGAGGGAGACGGCCCGGGACAGCGCGCTGCGACGCGGCCACCGCAGTGGATCAGGGAGTGCGATGGCACGCCGCGACGGGTCCGCGGTACCACCGCGGCCCACGGACCGGGCACGCCCGCTCCGTCACGCCAGGAGAGAGGGCCGCCGACCGCGCCCGTGACCGGTCACGCGCGCTTTCACCCGCTCCCGCGTCGCGGGAGGCGTCAGCGCAGGATCGCAGCGCGGGATCTCAGCGCAGGATGTCGCGTGCCCGCGCGACGTCGGCGTGCATCTGCTCGATGAGCGGCTCGACGCCGTCGAACCGCAGCGTGGGACGGAGCCGCTCCACGAGCTCCAGCACGACCGTCTCCCCGTACAGGTCCAGGTCATCGCGGCCGAGCACGTAGGCCTCGACGCGACGCTCCACGCCGTCGAACGTCGGGTTGGTGCCCACGGAGATGGCCGCGGGCAGGTCGGCGTCAGGGTTGCCCGGGTCCTCCTGCGCGAGCTGCGGCCGCAGCAGCCGGCCCGCGTACACGCCGTCGGCGGGGACCATGCCCTCGGCGTGCCCGAGGTTCGCCGTCGGGAAGCCGAGCTCGCGCCCGCGCGCGTCCCCGTGCACCACGGTGCCGCGCACGCGGTGGGGCCGGCCGAGCACCTCGGCCGCCTGGGCCACGTCACCCTCCGCCAGCAGCGCCCGCGCGGCCGACGACGACCAGCGCTCGCGCGCCCCGGCGCTGCCGGGCGCGCACTCGCCGACGTCGTCCACGGCCACGACCTCGAAGCCGTGGGTGCCGCCGAGCTCCACCATCGTGGCCAGCGTGCCGGCGTTGCCCTTGCCGAAGCGGACGTCGTGCCCGACGACGACGGAGCGCGCGCCCAGGCCGTCCACCAGGTAGCGGGTGACGAACTCCTCCGGCGTCTGCGCAGCGAGATCGAGCGTGTACGGCACGACCAGCACGGCGTCGAGGCCCGCACGGGCCAGGAGGTCGAGCCGGTCGCGCAGCCCCGTCAGCAGCTCGGGCGCCGTCTCCGGACGGTGCACCTGGGCCGGGTGCGGGTCGAAGGTGAGAGCCACCGCGAGGCGGTCGTCGGCGCGGGCCAGGTCCACGAGGCGCCCCAGCACGGCCTGGTGGCCGCGGTGGACGCCGTCGAAGTTGCCGATCGTGACGACCGACGGGCCGAAGCCGCCGGGGACCTGGTCCAGGTCCGTGAACACCTGCACGCGTCGCGCTCCGTCTCGTCGAGGTCGGCTGCCGGCGCCCCCTGCGGGCACCGACCGTCAAGAATAGACCGACGATCCCGCACCGGACGGACGCGCGCCCCGCTCATCGCGGCAGCACCGCCGCGGCGGCGGCGAGGTACCGCTCGGGGTCGAAGTCGTCGAGCATCGCCCGCTGCATGAGGAACCCCTGGCCCAGGCCCAGCATCACGGGCAGCAGGAGCTCGGCCGCGGCGTCCGGGCCGTCGGGGGCGAGGTCGGGCCGCGTGGCGTACCAGGTGCGCAGCGCGCCGCGGAGGACGCCCTTGAGCGTCGACACGACCTCCTGGACGACGTCGTGGATCACCTCGTCGACGGTGGACTCCGCCCAGAGCTGCACGAGGAGGCGGCCGTCCTCGAGGTCCCGGCTCATGCCGCCCGTGAGGATGGTCAGCACCGTCAGCGGCGGGGGCGGCCCCCCGGTGCCCGAGGCGTCCTCGATCTCCGCCCCGCGCCGGGAGAGCACCTCCTCGGCGACGGCGGCGAAGAGGGCCTGCTTGCCGTCGTAGTGGCCGTAGATCGCCCCCGCGGACAGCCCCGACTCCGCGACGACGTCGGAGATGGAGGTGCGCTGGTATCCCTTGGCCGTGAACGCGCGGAGCGCCGCCGCCCGGATCTGCGCGCGTCGCGCCTCGCGGTGCGCGTCGGTCACACGTGGCATCGGACCCCTTCCCGAGGGCGGTGGCGGACGGTTGACAAGTCTAGGGACCGGCGCGCACTCTTGCGATAAAGAACGAACATTCGTTTTTTGAGATTCGCACCTCCGGGAGCCCCCCATGTCGTCCACCTCGGACACCACCGCACCACCCGTCGAGCGCCCTGCGCCGCACACGCCGTGGGGCCGCGTCGTCGGCCTCGGCGTCGCGGTCGCCGCCGTCGTCGGCGTGCTCGTGCTCGCCTTCTCCTGGCCCGCCGTCACGGCCGAGCCGAAGGACCTCCCCGTGGCCGTCGCCGGCCCGCCGCAGGCCGTCGCCGGCGTGGGGGCCGCCCTCGTCGAGGCGCAGCCCGGCGCCGTCGACCTCCTCCCGGTCGCGGACCGCGACGCGGCCGTCGCCGCGATCCAGGAGCGCGACGCCTACGGCGCGATCGTGCTCGGCGAGGCGCCCGAGGTGCTCACGGCCTCGGCGGCCGGCAGCGTCACGAACCAGCTCCTCACCGGGCTCGCGCCCCGGCTGCAGGCGGGTCTCGCGCAGCAAGCGGCCGCCGCCGGAGGTGACCCGGCCGCCGCCCCGTCCGTCACCGTGACCGACGTCGTCCCCCTGTCCCCGGACGACCCGCGCGGGACCGGCCTGACCGCGGCGATGTTCCCCCTGCTGCTGGGCGGGATGCTCGGCGGCATCGCGATCTCCGTGCTGGTGGTGGGCGCCCTGCGCCGGGTGCTCGCCGTCGCCGTGTACGCGGCGGTGGGCGGGGGCGTCCTCGTGGCCGTGCTGCAGTCGTGGTTCGGGGCGCTGCAGGGCGACTGGTGGACGAACGCAGGGGCCGCGGCGCTCGCGCTCGCGGCCGTGGCCGCGCCGATCACCGGGTTCGTGGCGCTGCTCGGGCGGGCCGGGATCGCGGTCGGCGCGGTGACGATGATGCTCGCCGCCAACCCGATCTCCGGCGCCACCATGCCGCCGGAGTTCCTCCCGTGGCACTGGGGCGAGATCGGCCAGTGGTTCCCGCCGGGTGCGGGCGCCACCCTGCTGCGCGACCTGTCGTACTTCCCGTCGGCGGACGCCGCGCCCGCCTGGCTCGCCCTCGGCCTCTGGGCCGCGGCGGGGGTGCTCCTGTCGCTGGTGGGCCACCTGCGCACCGCCGGCGGCGTCGAGCCCGACGCCGAGGCCGCGCGCGACGAGGCGCTGGAGCGCGCCGCGCGCCATGGCGAGCCGGCGCTCCACGCCTGACGGACGCCCCCGACCGCGCCGGTCGCGGGGTGCGCTTCAGCCGCCGGCCGGGGCGAGGACGAGGACGGGCTTCGCCAGCGCCTCGCCGCGGCGACGGGTGTCCTCCAGCAGTGCGACGAGCACGCCGTCCGGGCCGATCGCGGCGACCGTGCCGCGCTCTCCGCTCGCAGGCACCCACTGGCCGTAGCCGAGGGCGCGAGCCTCGTCGGCCGTCAGCTCCCTCACCGGGAACGTCGCGCGGGCGGCCTCCGCGAGCGGCAGCGTCGCGAGCACGCCGTCGGCGTCCGCCTGGGCCTCGAGCTCCTCGAGCGTGCGTGCCGCGGCGAGCTCGTAGCCGCCCACCCTCGTGCGGCGCAGCGCCGTGAGGTGGCCGCCCGTCCCGAGCGCGGCGCCCAGGTCGCGGGCCAGCGCGCGGACGTACGTCCCCGAGGACACGACCACGGTCACGTCGACGTCGAGCACGGCCACGCCGTCGTCCGTCGTCGCGGGGCGTGTGCCGAGCACGTCGAAGCGGCTCACGGTGACCGGGCGGGCCTCGAGGACCACGTCCTCCCCCGCCCGGGCGCGCGCGTAGGCACGCTTGCCGTCCACCTTGATCGCGCTCACCGTCGTGGGCACCTGCCGGATGTCCCCCGTCAGGACGGCAACCTCGCGTGCCAGGTCGGCGCCGTCGACGCCGGCGCCGACCCCGAGGGCCTCGACGACCTCGCCCTCCGCGTCGTCCGTCGCGGTGGCGACGCCGAGGCGGATCGTCGCGTCGTACGCCTTGTCCGCGCCGACCACGTAGGTGAGCAGCTTCGTGGCCCGCCCGACCCCGACGACGAGCACGCCCGTCGCCATCGGGTCGAGGGTGCCCGCGTGGCCGACCTTGCGCGTCCCGGCCAGCCGGCGGCACCGCCCGACGACGTCGTGACTGGTCCAGCCCGCCGGCTTGTCGACGACGAGGAACCCGTCAGGAGCGGTCGGGCGGCGGGGCGGGCGCGCGTGGCCGTCGGTCATGAGTTCTCCGGGGTCGTCCGTGGCGGTGGTGGGGAGCGGGGCGCTCAGGCGAGCGTGGCGTCGAGCTGCGCCTTCGTGAGGACGGCGCGGACCTCGAGCCCCAGGTCCGCGAGGGGTTCGGCGGCGGCCGGGCTGCGATCGATCGCGCAGAGCACAGTCTCGACGACAGCGCCGGCGGCCCGCAGCGCGAGCGTCGCGTCGCGGACCGCGCCGCCCGTGGTGACGACGTCCTCGACGAGCGTCACCCGTCGCCCGGCAACGGGCGGGCCCTCGGCCAACTTCGCGGTGCCGTACCGCTTGGCCTCCTTGCGGACGAACAGCGCGGGCCGCCCCGTCAGCGCGCTGAGCACCGTCACCAGCGGCACGCCACCCAGCTCGAGGCCGCCGAGCAGGTCCGTGCCGTCCGGGACCAGCGGCGCCATCCGCGCCGCGACACGGGCCAGCAGCACCGGGTCCGTCTCGAACAGGTACTTGTCGAAGTACTCGGACGCCGTCTGCCCGCTGCGCAGCCTGAAGGTGCCGGAGCACCGGCACGCCCGGTCGACGTCGCGGGCCAGGTCGGGGTCGTCGTCGCGGAATGTCATACCCCCACCCTGGCGCAGGACGCCGACCGGGCGTTGGCTCACGCCTCGTCCTCGTCGTCCTCGCGCGGCTTGCGGTACGGGTCCTCCTCGCCGGCGAAGCCCTTGCCCTCGCGCAGGGCGGCGAGCTCGGCGTCCCGGCGCTGCGCCTCGAGGAGCGCGGCGTCCAGGTGCGCGGCGTTCTCCGGCATCGAGTCCAGGAAGAACTCGAGGGTCGGGGTGAGCCGCACGCCGGTCTGCTTGCCGACCTCCGAGCGGATCACGCCCTTGGCGCTCTCCAGGGCCGCCGCGGTGCCCGCCCGCTCCTCGTCCGTGCCGAGCACCGTGTAGAACACCGAGGCGTTCTGCAGGTCGCCCGTGACCCGGACGTCCGTCACGGTGACGAAGCCGAGACGCGGGTCCTTGATCCGTGTGTCGAGCAGCTGCGCGACGATCTCCTTGATGCGGTCCGCGAGCTTGCGGGCACGCGGGTTCTCGGGCCTTTCGCCCTTGGGTCCGGGCATGGGTGTCTCCCTCTCTCGACGCCGACGGCGCCCCGCCCTGCCCTGCTCCTGTCGAAGCGGGGCGGGTCGGGACGCCGTCGGGCTGTACCTTGCGGCGCGACCGTCAGGCGCGCGGCTTCTCGCGCATCTCGAAGGTCTCGATGATGTCACCCTCGGTGACGTCGTTGAACGACCCCAGGCCGATACCGCACTCGAAGCCCTCGCGGACCTCGGTGACGTCGTCCTTCTCGCGACGCAGCGACTCGATCGTGAGGTCGTCCCCGACGATCTTGCCGTTGCGCAGGACGCGCGCCTTCGTGTTGCGGCGGATGGTGCCCGACCGGACGATCGAGCCCGCGATGTTGCCGAACTTCGAGGAGCGGAAGACCTGGCGGATCTCCGCCGTGCCCAGCTGGGCCTCCTCGTACTCCGGCTTGAGCATCCCCTTGAGGGCCGCCTCGACGTCGTCGATCGCCTGGTAGATGACCGAGTAGAACTTGACCTCGACGCCCTCGCGGTCCGCGAGGTCCTCGACGCGCTCGCCGAACTTCACGTTGAAGCCGATGATGACCGCGTTGTCGACCGTGGCCAGGTTGACGTCGTTCTGCGTGATCGCACCCACACCGCGGTGGATGACGCGCAGCTCGACCTCGTCGCCGACGTCGATCTTGAGCAGGGCGTCCTCCAGGGCCTCCACGGCACCGGAGACGTCGCCCTTGAGGACCAGGTTGAGGGTCTCGACCTTGCCCTGCTGGAGCGCCTGCGTGAAGTCCTCGAGGCTGATGCGCTTGCGGCGCTTGGCCAGGAGGGCGGCACGCTCGGCGGCCTCGCGCTTCTCGGCGATCTGGCGGGCCGTGCGCTCGTCCGGCGCCACCAGGAAGGTGTCGCCGGCGCTCGGCACCGACGCGAGACCGAGCACCAGGACCGGCCGGGCCGGGCCCGCCTCGGTCACGGCTTCGCCGTGCTCGTCGAACATGGCGCGCACGCGGCCGTGAGCCGTGCCCGCGACGATCGCGTCACCGACGCGCAGGGTGCCCGACTGGACGAGGACGGTCGCGACGGCGCCGCGGCCCTTGTCGAGGTTGGCCTCGATGGCCACGCCTCGGGCGTCCTTGTCCGGGTTCGCCCGCAGGTCCAGCGAGGCGTCCGCCGTGAGCAGCACCGCCTCGAGGAGCTGGTCGATGCCCTGGTTCTGCTTCGCGGAGACGTCGACGAACATCGTCTCGCCGCCGTACTCCTCGGCCACCAGGTTGTACTCGGTGAGCTGCTGGCGGATCTTGTCGGGGTTCGCCCCCTCCTTGTCCACCTTGTTCACCGCGACCACGATCGGCACGTTGGCCGCCTGGGCGTGGTTCAGCGCCTCCACCGTCTGCGGCATGACGCCGTCGTCGGCGGCGACCACGAGGATCGCGATGTCCGTCACCTGGGCACCACGGGCACGCATGGCGGTGAACGCCTCGTGACCCGGGGTGTCGATGAAGGTGATCGGACGGTCGACGCCCTCGTGCTCACGACGCACCTGGTACGCACCGATGTGCTGGGTGATGCCGCCGGCCTCGCCGGAGACGACGTCGGTCTGGCGGATCGCGTCGAGAAGACGCGTCTTGCCGTGGTCGACGTGACCCATGACGGTGACGACCGGCGGACGCGGCATGAGCTCGTCGTCCGACTCGCCCTCGAGCTCGGCGTCGAGGTCGATGTCGAAGGCCCCGAGCAGCTCGCGGTCCTCCTCCTCGGCCGACACCATCTCGATGACGTAGCCGAGCTCGGAGGCCAGCGTGCCGAACGTGTCCTCGTCCAGCGACTGCGTCGCGGTCGCCATCTCACCGAGGTGGAACAGCACCGTGACCAGGCTCGCGGGGTTCGCGTCGATCTTGTCGGCGAAGTCGTTCAACGACGAGCCGTGACGCAGGCGGACGACGGTCGAACCGTTGCCGCGGGGCACCTGCACGCCGCCGAGCGACGGCGCCTGCATCTGCTCGAACTCCTGCCGCTTCGCGCGCTTCGACTTCCGCCCACGGACCGGACGGCCGCCTGCACGGCCGAACGCACCCTGCGTGGAACCGCGACCGGCACCGCCGCGACCGCCGGGACGGCCGCCGAAGCCGCCGCCACCGCCGGGACGGAAGCCGCCGCCACCACCGCCGCCGGGGCCACCACCGCGACCGCCGCCACGGCCGCCGCCCGCGGGCGCGGGGCGCTCGCCGGGACGCGGCATCGAGGTCTTGCCCGGCATCATGCCGGGGTTGGGGCGCGGGCCGCCGGGACGAGGCGCCGCGGGACGCGGGCCGCCGGGGCGGGGACCGCCCGGACGGGGACCGCCGGGACGCTCGCCCGAACGCTCGGGCGCGGCCTCGCCGCGGTCCGGGCGCTGGCCGGGGCGCGGCATGCCCTGGCTCGACGCGAACGGGTTGTTGCCCGGGCGCGGGCCACCGGCGCCGCCGGGGCGCTGCCCCTGGCGCGGCATGCCCTGGCTGGACGCGAACGGGTTGTTGCCGGGGCGCGGGGCGCGGCCGCCCTTGCCGTCACGACCACCGTCACGGCCGCCGTCGCGCTGCTCGCGCGCGGCCGGCGCCGGCTTCGGCGCCGCGGGACGCGGACCGGGGGTCGGCGCACCGGGACGGGTGGCGGGCTTGGCCGGGGCCTCCGGCGCCGCCGCGGCGGGGGTCGCGGCCGCCGCCGGGGCGGCGGGCGCCTCGGCCTCGGGCGCGGGGGTCGGCTTCTGCGCGGCGGGCTTGGGGGCGGGCTTCGCCGGAACCGCCTGCTGCTCGGCGCGGGGCGCCGCAGCCTTCGGCTCGGCGGACTTGCTCGCCGGGGCGCCCGAGGACGCGGGGGCCGCGTCCTTGTACTTGTCGCGCATGGCTCGCTCGACCGGTGCCTCGAGCGTCGAGGACGCCGAACGGACGAACTCGCCCGCCGACTTCAGGTCGGCGAGCAGGGTCTTGCTCTCCACCCCGAGCTGCTTGGCCAGCTCGTGAACGCGGATCTTCGCCACAACTCTCCTGTCTCGGCCCTCCTGCGAGACAGGGAGGACCGTCGTTAGTACCGAGTACTCATCGCACGGAACTCATCGGGTGCCCATCGGCTTCTGACCCGCTTCCTTGTCGACTTCAGTGGGTGCGGCCGAGCGTGCTCGGTCGCGATGGTCCGGCCGCCGGGTGGCGGTGCGGACCGGAGGGACTCAACGGTCTCGCCGCTCCAGGTGTTCCCGGACGCCGGAGAGGTCGAGGGGACCGGTGACGCGCAGAGCGCGCGGCACGGCCCGACGACGCTCGGCGAGCGCCAGGCAGGCGGGCGTCGGATGGATCCAGGCGCCACGCCCCGGCAGGCACCCTCGCATGTCGACCACGAGGACTTCCTCGCGTCCCGACGGCTCGAGCACCAGCCGCAGAAGAGCGGACCGCTGGTCACGCTCCCGGCACCCGACGCACGTCCGCACCGGGCCGGAGGTTTCCGGAGGGGTGCGAGGGGAGGTCGAGGGCTGGGCGCGTGGCCCGGTCCCCGACAGTCTAGCGCGACGACCCACGTGCCGTGACCGGCCTCAGTCCTCGGCCCCGCGGCTCGCCGCGGCCCCACCTGCGTCGTCGCCCTCGGCAGCGCCCCCGGCGGGCGCCGCCTCGTCCGACCGGATGTCGATCCGCCAGCCCGTCAGCTTCGCGGCGAGACGGGCGTTCTGCCCCTCCTTGCCGATCGCGAGCGACAGCTGGTAGTCCGGCACCACGGCCCGCGCGGCCTTGGCGTCGGCGTCGACCACGGTGACGGAGGTCACACGGGCGGGCGAGAGCGCGTTGGCCACGAAGCGGGCCGGGTCGTCGCTGTGGTCGACGATGTCGATCTTCTCCCCGTGCAGCTCCGCCATGACGGCACGCACGCGCGCGCCCATCGGGCCGATGCAGGCGCCCTTGGCGTTCAGCCCGGCCACCTTGGACCGGACGGCGACCTTGGAGCGGTGGCCCGCCTCGCGGGCGATCGCCGTGATCTCGACGGCGCCGTCCGCGATCTCCGGGACCTCGAGCTCGAACAGCTTGCGCACGAGGCCCGGGTGCGTGCGGCTCAGCACCACCTGGGCGCCCTTCATGCCGCGGGACACCTCGACCACGTAGGCGCGCAGCCGCTCGCCGTGCACGTACTCCTCGGTGGGCACCTGCTCGTGCGGGGGCAGGACGGCCTCCGTGCCGCCGACGTCCACGAGGACGACGCGCGGGTCGCGGCCCTGCTGGATGACGCCCGCGAGGACCTCGCCCTCCTTGCCGCGGAACATGCCGAGCACCTGGTCGTCCTCGGCGTCGCGCAGGCGCTGCACGATGACCTGCCGGGCCGTCGCGGTCGCGATGCGGCCGAAGTCGGCGGGCGTGTGGTCGAACTCGGGCCCGAGCTCGATCGTGGGCCGCGCCTCCGGGTCCTCGGGGTCCGGCGTACGGATCTCCTCGCGCGCCCACACGGCGACGTGCCCGGACTTGCGGTCCACCTCGACGCGGGCGCGCGGGTAGGCGTCGGGCGTGCGGTGGTAGGCCGACAGCAGCGCCTGCTCGATCGCTTCCACGAGGACGTCGAGGCTGATGTCCCGCTCCCGCTCCAGCAGCCGAAGCGTGCTCATGTCGATGTCCATCGTCAGCCCTCCTCGTGACGGGCGGAGCCCGTGGTGTGGTCCCGGGCGGCGCCCGTGTCCGTGTCTGTCTCGTGGGGCGCCTCGTCCAGGCGCTTCAGCTCGACCTCGATCTTGCCCTGGCGCACGTCGGCGAGGGGCACCCGGGTGCCGTCCTCGAGCACCAGCACCGCGTCCTCGCCCGCGTCGCCCGTGCCGGGCTCGACCTCCGTCAGGCGGCCCGACGTCGTGCCGCCGGCGCGCAGCCGCAGCACGACCAGGCGGCCGCGCGCGCGCCGGAAGTGGCGCAGCTCGGTCAGCGGCCGGGAGGTGCCGGGCGTCGAGATCTCGAGCGTGTACGCACCGGGGACGACGTCGTCGGCGTCCAGCGCCGCGGAGACCGCGCGCGAGACGTCGCCGAGCGTGTCGGAGTCGAGGCTGCCCAGCACGTCCTCGGGGAGGTCCACGGTGACGCGCACGACCGACTTCGCGCCGGCCTGCGTGACGACGACGTCCTCGAGGTACAGGCCCGCGCCGTCGACCGCCGGGGTGACGACCCGCCGCACCGCCTCGGCCTTCGCTCCGCCCGCCGTGGTGCGGCCGTGCTGCGCTGCCATCCCTGCCTCCCGTGGGTCACGTCGTGGACTGCCGTGTGCTCCCGCGCCGGGACGTCCCGCGGCCGGTGTGTCGTTGTGTGCAGCGACCAGCGTAACGAACGACGGGGCCGTCCCGCGCCGTCCGGCGCCCGTGACGGGCGGAGGAACGTCACACGGACGGGGTCGCGCGCGTGGCATCATCGGCCTCGATGGAACCTCAGCCCGCCCCCGACCGGTCCGCCGCCGACGACGTGACCGGCGCGGGCGTGCCCACCGCCCGGCAGCACCGCCCCGTGGCCGTCGCCGCGGGGGCGCTGCTCGCCGTCGGGCTCCTGGCGGGGTGCGGCGTGCGGCTGGAGGCCCCGCCCGCGGGCGAGCCGGTGCCCGACAGCCTCGAGGTGGTGCGCCGCACCGCCGTCGCGGACGCCCTCCTCGTGGCCGACGGCGCCGAGGCCGCGCTCGAGGAGCTCCCCACGTCGCGCAAGCGGGTCGTCGCCGAGCTCACGCGCATCGCCGCGGACTCGCGCGAGCAGGCCGAGGCGCTGGGCGGCGAGTACGACTCCGGGCTCGCCACCGGCGCCCCCACGGACGCACCGTCCTCGGCCTGGGACAAGGCGACCCCGGCCGACGTCGTCGAGGCGCTCGACGACGCGGCCGCCCGGTCGCGGACGGCCGCCGGGAGCACCGGCGACGGGCCGCTGGCCCGGCTGCTGGCGTCGGTCGGCGCGGCGCAGACCGTCTCGGGCGAGCGCCTCGCGGCGCTGGTCGACGTCGACGGTCCCGACATCGTCGAACCCCGCGTGCCGGAGCCTGCGGACGCCGACGCGGGCGACGAGGGCGACGAGGGCGACGAGGGCGACGAGGGCGACGAGGACGACGCCGAGGAGGACGCCCCGCAGGAGGCGGCCTCCCCCGGCTCCCCGACGGACGACGCCACGGCGACCGGGCAGGACGCCGGGGACAGCAGCGCGCAGGACGACGACACCGTGCCCGAGGGGCTCACACCCCACGACCTGAGCACTCTCGTCGTGTCCGAGGACGCGACCCGCTACGCGCTGCAGCTGCGCGCGGCGATCGGCTCCGGCACGACGCGCGACCGGCTGCTCGAGCGGGTCGCCGTGCACGCGCAGCGGGCGGACGGGTGGGCCGCCGTGGCGGGCACGCAGGCGACGGCGGACGACCCGCGGCGCGCCGCCTACGCCGTGCCGCGGGTCGCGGACCAGGGGGACAAGGCCCTGGTGATCGACCTGGAGACCGACCTCGCCACCGACTACGCGACCCTCGTGGGCACGACGGCGGCCGGCACCCGCGCGGTGCTCGTCGACCTGCTGGTCGACTCCGCCGTGGCCCTCGACGACTGGGGCGCCGAGCCCGAGCCGTTCCCCGGCCTGCCGGAGCAGGCCGGGGACGACGCGGCCGCCTAGGCTTCCGCGGGGACCGTCCGGTGGGTCAGTCCGCCAGCAGGGCGGCCACGCGCTCGGTCACGACCCGCGCGGCGTCGGCCACCGGGACCTGCTCCGACGCCCCCGCGCGGGGTCGCACCTCCACCAGGCCGTCCGCCAGGCCGCGGCCGACGACGACGATCAACGGCACCCCGAACAGCTCCGCGTCGGCGAACTTCACGCCGGGCGACACCTTGGGGCGGTCGTCGTAGATCACCTCGACGCCCGCGTCGACCAGCTCGGTGGCGAACTTCTCGGCGGCGTCGAAGACCTCGGTGCCCTTGCCCGTCGCGACGACGTGCACGTGCGCGGGCGCCACCTGGGCGGGCCAGGCGAGGCCCTTGTCGTCGTGGTTGTCCTCGGCGATCGCGGCGACCGCGCGGGTGACCCCCACGCCGTAGGAGCCCATCGTGACGGTGACGGCCTTGCCGTTCTCGTCCAGCACCTTGAGGTCGAGCGCCTCCGCGAACTTGCGGCCGAGCTGGAACACGTGGCCCATCTCGATGCCGCGGGCCGTCTCGAGGATGCCGTCGCCGTTGGGGCACGGGTCGCCGGGCCACACCTCGGCGACCTCGATGGTGCCGTCCGCAGTGAAGTCGCGGCCCGCGACGAGGTCGAGCACGTGGCGCCCGGCGACATCGGCACCGGTCACCCAGCGGGTGCCCTCGACCACGCGGGGGTCGAGCAGGTAGCGGACCTTCGACGGCTTGTCCTCGCCCAGGGCCCCCGGCCCGATGTACCCCTTGGCGAGGTCCGGCCGGGCGGCGAAGTCCTCGTCGCCGAACGGCGTGAACTCGGCCGGGTAGAACGCGGCCTCCATGCGCTTGACGTCCACCTCGCGGTCGCCGGGGACGCCGATCGCGACGGCCTCGGTGCTGCCGTCGGGGAGGTCCAGCCGGAACAGGACGTTCTTGAGCGTGTCCCCCGCCGCCCAGGGGCGGTCCTCGCGCGGGAAGCGCTCGTTGAGGTGGTCCACCAGCGAGTCGATCGTCGGCGTGCCCGGGGTGTCCTCGGCGTGGGCCTCGGCGGTGCCCTCGAACGGGACCGGGTCGGGCACGGGCGCCCGCGCGGCCTCGACGTTCGCGGCGTAGCCGCACGCCTTGCACTCGACGTAGGTGTCCTCGCCGATCGCCGACTTGGCGAGGAACTCCTCCGACTTCGAGCCACCCATCGCGCCGGCGTGCGCCGACACGATGACGTACTCGAAGCCGAAGCGGTCGAAGATCCTCTGGTAGGCGGCGCGGTGCTTGGCGTAGCTCGCGTCGAGGCCGGCGTCGTCGACGTCGAAGGAGTACGAGTCCTTCATGATGAACTCGCGGCCGCGGATGAGGCCCGCCCGGGGCCGCGCCTCGTCGCGGTACTTGGTCTGGATCTGGTACAGCGACAGGGGCAGGTCCTTGTACGAGGAGTACAGGTCCTTCACCAGCAGGGTGAACATCTCCTCGTGCGTGGGCGCGAGGAGGTAGTCGGCCTCCTTGCGGTCCTTCAGCCGGAAGATGTTGGGCCCGTACTCGGTCCAGCGGCCGGTGGCCTCGTACGGCTCCCGCGGCAGCAGCGCCGGGAAGTGCACCTCCTGCGCGCCGATCGCGTCCATCTCCTCGCGGACGACGGCCTCGACCTTGGCGAGGACCCGCAGGCCCAGCGGCAGCCAGGAGTAGACGCCGGGGGCGGCGCGGCGGATGTAGCCGGCGCGCACCAGCAGGCGGTGGCTCGCGACCTCGGCGTCGGCCGGGTCCTCCCGCAGGGTGCGGACGAAGAGCTGGGACAGGCGGAGCAGGTCGCCCCGGGGCTGACGGGCGGACACGATCGACATGGGGGCAAGCCTAGCGGCGCCCCGGGGTTCCCCCGGTCGCCCGGATCCCCGGTCGCCCGCAGGATCCTTCCCCTGGTCGGCGTCGGGCCCGGCTGGCAGCATGGCCGCATGCCCGAGCTTCCCGAGGTGCAGGCGCTGGCGGAGTTCCTCGACGCTCGTACGTCCGGCCACCGCGTCGTCGCCGCCGACGTCGCGGCCATCGCCGCGCTCAAGACCTTCGACCCGCCGGTGACGGCGCTCGTCGGGCAGGAGGTCCGCGGCGTCGCGCGCCACGGCAAGTGGCTCGATCTCACGGCCGGCCCGGACGGCGACCAGGTGCACCTGCTGTTCCACCTCTCCCGCGGCGGGTGGGTGCGCTGGTCGGACCAGGCTCCCACGACACCGGTCCGCCCGCGGATGGGCGGATCGTCGCGCGGGTCCGCGCTGGCCCTGCGCGTGCGGCTGGACGACGGCGCCGGGTTCGACCTCACCGAGGCGGGCACCCGCAAGCGCCTGGCGGTGCACGTGGTGCGCGACCCGCGGGAGGTGGAGCAGGTCGCCACGCTCGGCGTGGACCCGCTCTCGGACGACTTCACCCCGGAGGCGCTCGCCGCGCTGATGCAGGAGAGGAACCAGCAGGTCAAGGGCCTGCTGCGCGACCAGCGCGCGATCGCCGGCATCGGCAACGCCTACTCCGACGAGATCCTGCACGTCGCGAAGGTCTCGCCGTTCAAGCTCACCCGGTCGTTCACGCCGCCGGAGGCCGCGGCGCTGCACGACGCCGTCGCGACCACCCTGCGCGACGCCGTCGCGGCGTCGTCGGGCAAGCCGGCCAAGGAGCTCAAGGACGCCAAGCGCGCCGGGATGCGCGTGCACGGCCGGACGGGCGAGGCGTGCCCCGTCTGCGGCGACGTCGTGCGCGAGGTGAGCTTCGCCGACCGTTCGCTGCAGTACTGCGCCACCTGCCAGACCGGCGGGCAGGTGCTCGCCGACCGGAGGATGTCGAGGCTGCTGAAGTAGCCGGTCAGCCCGCCGCGACGGCGTCGCGCGAGGCGACGAAGGCGTCGACGCACGCACGGACCTGCTCGGGCGTGTGCGCGGCGGACAGCTGCACGCGGATGCGGGCCTCGCCGCGCGGCACGACCGGGAACGAGAAGGCCGTGACGTACACGCCGCGCTCCCCCATCGCCGCCGCCACCCTCGCCGCGAGCACGGCGTCGCCGAACATCACGGGCACGATCGGGTGCTCGCCGGGCAGCAGGTCGAAGCCCGCCTCCGTCATGAGCCGGCGGAACAGGGCGGCGTTCTCGGTCAGGCGGGCGCGCAGGTCCCCCGACCCCTCCACGAGGTCGAGCGCCGTGAGGGTGCCCGCCACGATCGTCGGCGCGAGGGTGTTCGAGAACAGGTACGGGCGGGCGCGCTGGCGCAGCAGGTCGACGATCTCCTGGTGCGCCGCGACGTAGCCGCCGGACGCGCCGCCGAGGGCCTTGCCGAACGTGCCCGTGAGGATGTCCACGCGGTCGGCGACTCCGAGCAGCTCCGGCGTCCCCCGCCCGTGCTCGCCCATGAAGCCCACCGCGTGCGAGTCGTCGACCAGGACGAGGGCGGAGTACCGGTCGGCCAGGTCGCAGATCTCCCGCAGCGGCGCCAGGTAGCCGTCCATCGAGAAGACGCCGTCGGTGACGACCACGACGTGCCTGGCCCCGCCGTCGCGGGCGGCGCGCAGCTGGTCCTCGAGGTCGGCCATGTCCCGGTTGCGGTAGCGGAAGCGGGCGGCCTTGGACAGGCGGATGCCGTCGATGAGCGAGGCGTGGTTGAGGGCGTCGGACACGATCGCGTCGTCCGCGCCGAACAGCGTCTCGAAGACCCCGCCGTTGGCATCGAAGCACGACGAGAACAGGATCGAGTCGTCCGTCCCGAGGAACCCCGCCAGGCGCTCCTCCAGGGCGCGGTGCTGGTCCTGCGTGCCGCAGATGAACCGGACGCTGGCCAGCCCGTAGCCCCACGTGTCGAGGGCGTGCCGGGCCGCCGCGACGATGCGCGGGTCGTCGGCCAGCCCGAGGTAGTTGTTGGCGCAGAAGTTCAGCAGCTCGGCGCCGTCCGCGCGGATGCGCGCGCCCTGCGGGCCGGCGATGCCGCGCTCGTGCTTCGTGAGGCCCGCGCTCTCGATCTCGGCGAGCTGCCCCGCCAGGTGCTCCCGGAACGTCCCGTACATCGCTACGCCTTCCCCTCGTCGTCCTGCGCCTCGTGCTGCGCGCCGTCCCGCGCACCGTCGTCCCAGTCCGTCCAGTCGAGCACGACCTTGCCGCCGTGCGCGGACGCCGCGGCCTCGAAGCCATCGCGCCAGCGGCTCGCGGGGAGCCGGTCCGTGACGACGGACGCGATCGCCGTGCGCAGCGTCGCGCTGGTGCGCAGCATCGCGTCCATCGCCTGCCAGGTCTCGAACATCTCGCGCCCGTAGATGCCCTTGAGCGTGAGCATGTGGGTCACGACCGTGCCCCAGTCGACGGCGATCGGCCCCGACGGCAGGCCGAGCATCGCGATCCGCCCGCCGTGGTTCATGTTGGCGATCATCTCCGGCAGCGCGCTCGGCGCGCCGCTCATCTCGAAGCCGACGTCGAACCCCTCGCGCAGCCCCAGCTCGCGCTGCGCGTCGGCCACCCGCGCCGTGCGGACGTCGAGGGCGGCATCGGCGCCCATGGCCTTCGCCATCTCGAGCCTCGCCGGGCTGACGTCGGTGCCGACCACGAGGTGCGCGCCCGCGTGCCGCGCGACGGCGATCGCCATGAGCCCGATGGGGCCGCAGCCCGAGACGAGGACGTCCTCCCCGATCACCGGGAACGCGAGCGCCGTGTGCACCGCGTTGCCCAGCGGGTCGAAGATCGCCGCGACGTCCAGGTCGACGTCGGCGTGGTGCACCCACACGTTCGTGGCCGGCAGCACGACGTACTCGGCGAACGCGCCGTCGCGGTGCAGGCCGAGGCCCTGGGTGCGGATGCACATCTGGCGGCGCCCGGCGCGGCAGTTGCGGCAGGTGCCGCACACGATGTGCCCCTCGCCCGACACGAGGTCGCCCACGGCGACGTCGTGCACCATCTCACCGACCGCGACGACCTCGCCGACGAACTCGTGGCCCGGCACCAGCGGCGCCGCGATGGTCGAGGCGGCCCAGTCGTCCCAGCGGTCGATGTGCAGGTCGGTGCCACAGATGCCGGTGCGCAGCACGCGGATCTTCACGTCGCCGATGCCGGCCTCCGGCTCGGGACGCTCCACCAGCTCCAGCCCGGGGCCCGGCCCCGGCTTGTACAGCGCCCTCACTCGGCACCCACCAGCGCCTCGGACACCCGTGCACCCCACGTCGCATGCGTCGTCACGCCGCGTACCATCTCACGATCCGGACGGATCCGGTAACGCCGGCACGTCAGAACAGCACCGTCGTGAACGTGCCGACCTGCTCGAAGCCCACGCGTCGGTAGGTGGCGAGCGCCGGCGCGTTGAACGCGTTGACGTACAGGGAGACCACGGGAGCCACCTCGCGCCGCGTCGCGACGACGACGGCGGCCATGCCGGGCGCGGCCAGGCCGCGGCCGCGGCGCAGCGGGTCGACCCACACGCCCTGCACCTGCGCGACCCCGCCCGCGACCGCGCCCAGCTCTGCCTTGAAGGCGACGAACGGCCCCGGCCCCGGCCCCGTGCCCGTGCCCGGGGCGGAGCCGGGCGCCTCCATGCGCACGAACGACCGCCCCTCGGCCACGAGGGAGCGCACCCGCAGGGCGTACGCGCTGCCGGGCGACGCGGCCGGCGCGTACCCGACCTCCTCCGCGAACATGCGCACGCAGGCGGGCAGCACGGCATCCACCTCGCCGAGGGTGGAACGGCGCACCAGCGCGTCAGGCTCGACGTCCGGGTCGCGGGCGATCGCCAGCGACGGCTGGTCGGCGCGCACCTCGCGCGCAGGGGGCCAGCGGGGCGCGAGCAGGTCCCACAGCGCGAGGGCCGCCGTCCGGTCCCCCACGATCGACGACGAGCGCCGGCCCTGCGCGCGGGCCGTCGCGGCGAACGCGGCGACGGCGTCGTCCGCGTCGCGACCCACGAGGTCCGGGGACAGCACGGGGACGAGGTTCGCCCCGGACCAGCAGACCGCGACGAGCGGGCCCGTGGCGGGGAAGCCCCACGCCTGCCCGCCTGCCGCGGCGAAGCCCGCCACTGCCGCCACCTCGAGCCGCGCCGCGGCGAGCACCGACGTCACCGGGTCGCGGGCGCACAGGGCGCGCGCCTCGGCGAGGTCCTCCTGGCCGAGGACACGGGCCCGGGGTCGCCGCGCGTCGAGGCCGCGCGCGTCGCCGCGCGCCCGCACCGCCGGTCGCCAGCCGCCCATCACGCCCCCTTCGCCGTCGTGGGCCCTCCCGCCATCGTCCCCGATGCGGCCCCTCGGTGCGGCCCCTCGGGCCGAACCGTCAGCCGACCGTGACCTCCGGGGCCCCGGCCTGGGCCTCGTTCTCGGGGGCGGGCATCGTCTCGGCGATGCGCATCGCCTCCTCGATGAGGGTCTCGACGATCATCGCCTCCGGGACGGTCTTGATGACCTCGCCCTTGACGAAGATCTGGCCCTTGCCGTTGCCCGACGCGACACCGAGGTCGGCCTCGCGCGCCTCGCCCGGGCCGTTGACGACGCAGCCCATGACCGCGACGCGCAGCGGGACCGTCATGCCCTCGAGACCCGCCGTGACCTTCTCGGCCAGCGTGTAGACGTCGACCTGGGCCCGGCCGCACGACGGGCAGGAGACGATCTCGAGCTTGCGGGGCCGCAGGTTCAGCGCCTGCAGGATCTGCGTGCCGACCTTGACCTCCTCGACCGGCGGCGCGGACAGCGACACCCGGATCGTGTCGCCGATGCCCTGGCTCAGCAGCGCGCCGAACGCGGTGGCGGACTTGATCGTGCCCTGGAACGCGGGGCCCGCCTCGGTGACGCCGAGGTGCAGGGGCCAGTCGCCGCGCTGGGCGAGCAGCTCGTACGCGCGCACCATGACCACCGGGTCGTTGTGCTTCACGGAGATCTTGAAGTCGTGGAAGCCGTGCTCCTCGAACAGGCTCGCCTCCCACACCGCGGACTCGACCAGCGCCTCCGCGGTCGGCTTGCCGTACTTCTCCAGCAGGCGCTTGTCGAGGGACCCGGCGTTGACGCCGATCCGCAGCGAGACCCCGGCGTCGGAGGCGGCCTTGGCGATCTCCTTGACCTGGTCGTCGAACTTGCGGATGTTGCCCGGGTTCACACGCACGGCGGCGCAGCCGGCGTCGATCGCGGCGAACACGTACTTGGGCTGGAAGTGGATGTCCGCGATCACGGGGATCTGCGACTTCTTCGCGATGGCGGGCAGCGCGTCGGCGTCGTCGATGGTCGGCACCGCGACGCGCACGATGTCGCAGCCCGCGGCGGTCAGCTCGGCGATCTGCTGCAGCGTCGCGTTGATGTCCGTGGTCGGGGTCGTCGTCATGGACTGGATGCTGATCGGTGCGTCGCCGCCGACGGCCACTTTGCCCACCTGGATCTTGCGGGACTTGCGGCGCGGGGCCAACGTGGGCGCGGGCGGGGTAGGCATGCCGAGATTGATCGCAGTCACGGTGCCAGTATCGCGCCTGCGGGCGGGTGCTACGCACGCGGGCACCTGACGGGCACGGAATCACCGCGCGTTCGTCCGCAGGACCTTCACCCGGCGCGGGCCCGCTCGGGTCCGGGCGTCAGCCCAGGCGGACCGGGTCCACCAGGTCCGCGACGATGAGGATCGCTCCCGTGCCCACGAGCACGACGAACATCACGTACGCCACCGGCATCATCCGCGCGACGTCGGCCGGGCCTGGTCGCGGGAGCCCGCGCAGCCGCGCGACCGTGCGCTTGGCGCCCTCGTACAGGGCGTTGACGACGTGCCCGCCGTCCAGCGGCAGCAGCGGGATGAGGTTGAAGACGAAGAGCGCCACGTTGAGCGCGGCCAGCAGGCTCAGCAGGAACTGCAGCGTGCTGATCACGGGCGCGTCCGCGGCGACGGCGTCCACGGCCATCCGGCCGACCCCGACGACCGACACGACGGAGTCCTGCGACCGCGGCTCGTCGGTGAACGCCTGCACGGCCGCGTCGCCGATGCGCACCGGGAGCGTGACGATCATGCCCGCCGTGCCCGAGACCTGCTGCCAGACCGCCTCCGGGACGGTCGAGACCGGCAGCGGCTCGTACTCCTGGGTCGGTGTGACGCCCAGGAACCCCGCCGTCTCGGTGACCGGCTGCCCGTCGGCGCCGACCTTCGCGGTGCCGTCGGCCTCGACCACGGGGACCTGCCGGTCCGACGTCGTCACGGTCAGCGGGACCTCGGCGCCGTCGCGCAGCACCACCACCGGGACCTGCTGGTCGGGGGCGTCCGCGATGGCTCCGGAGAGCTCGTCCCACGACGTCACCGCCGTGCCGTCCCACTCGACGATCTCGTCGCCCGGCTGCAGGCCCGCCGCGGCGGCCGGCGAGGGCGCGGCGCCGTCCCCGCACACCGGCGCCCCGTCCGCCGTGGTCGACGTGGGCGTGCACTCGCTCACCGCACCGACGGTCGTGGTCACGGTCGGCGCACCGATGCCCACGAGCACGACGAACGTGAGCACCACCGCGATGAGGAGGTTCATCACCGGGCCACCCAGCATGACGACCAGCTTCTTGGGCGTGGACAGGTGGTAGAAGGCGCGGTGCTCCTCGCCGGGGAGGATCTCGCTCACGGACGCGTCGCGCGCGTCGGCGATCGCCTGCCCGAAGAACCCCCCGCGGCGGCGGGTGCCCTCGGGCGCGGGCGGCATCATGCCGACCATCCGCACGTAGCCGCCGAGCGGGATGGCCTTGACCCCGTACTCCGTCTCCCCCTTGGTGCGCGACCACAGCGTGGGGCCGAAGCCCACCATGTACTGGCTCACCCGCACGCCGAACTTCTTCGCGGGGACCATGTGGCCCACCTCGTGCAGGCCGATGGAGAGGGCGAGGCCCACCACCATCACCGCGATGCCGACCACCCAGGAGAAAACGTCCACGGCCTCGAGCCTAGGACACCCGCGGCCACCCGCCGCACGCCCCTGCCGCGCGCGCGTGGAGGGTTCGTCAGGACCGCGCGAGGATCTCGTCGGCGCGCGCCCGCGCCCAGCGCTCGACGCCCTCGACGACATCGAGGGTGACGTCGGCGGCGGCCACCCCGTCGTGCTCGGCCAGCACCCGCTCCACGGTCTCGACGATGTCGAGGAAGCCGATGCGCCCGCCGAGGAAGGCCGCGACGCCCTGCTCGTTCGCGGCGTTGTAGACCGCGGGGTGCGTGGCGGACGCCGCGACGGCCGCGCGGGCCAGCCCGACAGCGGGGAACGTCGTCTCGTCGAGGGGCTCGAACGTCCACGACGCCGCTCGGCTCCAGTCGCACGGCGGCGAGACGACGTCGAGGCGATCCGGCCAGGACAGCCCGAGCGCGATGGGCAGCCTCATGTCGGGCGGGGAGGCCTGCGCGAGCGTGGAGCCGTCGTGGAACTCGACCATCGAGTGCACGACCGACTGCGGGTGCACCACCACGGTGATGTCCTCCGCCGGCACGTCGAACAGCAGGTGCGCCTCGATGAGCTCGAGGCCCTTGTTCATCAGCGAGGCGGAGTTCACCGTCACCACGGGCCCCATGGCCCAGGTGGGGTGGGCGAGCGCCTCGTCGACCGTGACCTTCTTGATGTCGTCGCGGCTGCGGCCGCGGAACGGCCCGCCGGAGGCCGTGAGGACCAGCCGTCGCACCTCGTCGCGCGCGCCCCCGCGCAGCGCCTGGGCGATCGCCGAGTGCTCGGAGTCCACCGGCACGATCTGCCCGGGCGCGGCCGCGGCCTTGACCAGCGAGCCGCCCACCACGAGCGACTCCTTGTTCGCCAGCGCCAGCGTCGAGCCGCCCGCGAGCGCCGCGAGCGTGGGCCGCAGGCCCACCGACCCGGTGATGCCGTTGAGGAGGACGTCGCTGCCGCGACCCGCGAGCTCGGTCGCCGCGTCGGGCCCGGCGAGCACCTCGACGTCGCCCGCCGCGGCGCCGAGCCGCTCGACCAGGGCGGCCCGCAGGTCGTCCGCACGGGCGTCGTCCGCGACGGCCACCGCGCGCGCCCCCACGGTCGCGACCTGCTGCGCGAGCAGCGCGACGTCGGACCCGCCCGCGCTCAGCGCCTCGACCCGGAACCGCCCGGGGTGGGCACGCACGACGTCGATCGCCTGGGTACCGATCGAGCCGGTGGAGCCGAGGAGCGTGACGGTACGGGTGTGCTGGTCGGACACCTGCTCGGTCCTGTGGTCGGGCGTGTGGTCGGGCGTGTGGTCGGGCGTGTGGTCGGGCGTGTGGTCGGGCATGGCGCCCATCATCCCAGGCGTTCTCGCGCCTCTACCGCCCGTCGCCCGGTTGGCCGACACACCGCGGAACGGCGTGGAATTAATTCACCCGCTCCGGTGCTTGACTTCCGGACGGGACCTTCCCCGCGCCCGGTCGCGACGGGATGTGACGCCGGTTACGTTCGCATCCATGTGTACTTATCGCGTGATAGTCGGCAAGCGCGCCATGGCCACCTTCGCCGGGATCGCCACCCTCGTCACCGGGGCGGTCGTCGGGCTGGCGGCACCCGCCGCCGCGGACGGCGACGGCGAGACCCACCGCATCTTCGCGACCCGCGAGGGCCTGGTGGGCAAGCACACCGCGAACGGCCACAAGATCGAGAAGCGGGACCACTTCGTCGCCCTGCCTTCGCGCCGGGCCCTGTCCGCGGACGGCGACGGCGCGTTCAGCGTCCGGGCGTGCCGGGCGGACAGCACGCGGTGCGAGTACGCGCCGGTGTGGGACGTCGGCCCGTGGAACACCACCGACGACTACTGGAGCTCCACCCGTCATGCCGCCCGCGACCTGCCGCGGGGCACCCCGCAGGCCTCCGCGGCCTACCGGCTCGGCCACCACGGCGGCAAGGACCTCTTCGGGCGCACCGTGACCAACCCGGCGGGCATCGACCTCGCGGACGGCACCTACCGGGACGGCCTGGGCCTGCGTTCCAACGCCTGGATCGACGTGACCTACCTCTGGCAGGGGTCCGCACATACGGGGATCGTCTCGGCCGACGGCGGCACCCTCAACGTCCGCACCGGGCCGGGCACCGGCTACCGGTGGACCGGCGCCGCCGCCGACGCCGCGCGCGTGCCGCTGCTGTGCAGCGCGCGCGGGCAGACGGTCACGGGCACCCGCGGCACGACGAACCTCTGGTACCGCATCGGCCCGAGCAACTGGGTGTCCGACGCCTACCTCGACACGGGCAGCGGCGACGCCCTCGCCCCCGCCTGCTGACGGACGGGGCTCAGACCCCGGCGGGCCTCTCTGCCACCGTGCCACCGGCGCGGCCGCCGTCGCCCTCCACGGCTGCCGGCGTCGACCAGACCCGCGCCCCGGCGCCGAGCGCGACGGCGGTCACGGCGACCACGACGGCGGCCGGGACCGGCAGCGCCCCGACGCCGCCGCCGGCCACGACCCACGACGCCAGCGCGGCACCGACGGCGATGCCGCCGTTGAACACCACCGGGATCAGCGCCGACGACGTCGCCCGCCGCTCGGGCCCGCCGAGGCGCAGGATCAGCGTCTGCGCCAGGGGCGGCAGCGCGCCCGACGACACGCCCCACAGCACGACGACGGCCACGCCGAGGGCGGGATGCACGTCCACCACCGCCAGCCCGAGCAGGGCGAGCGCGGTCCCGCCGGCGGCGAGCGCGAGCACCGGCGCGGTCCGGGCCCCGAACCGGCCGGCGAGGACCACGCCCAGGGCGGACGCGAGGCCGAACACCAGGAGCAGCCCGCTCACGCCGCCCGGCAGCGCGTCGGCCGGCACCTCGACGATGCGCGTCACGTACGTGTACGCGCCGTAGTGCCCTACCAGCAGCACCCCGACGATCGCCGTGACCGTGATCATCGGACCGGGCCCTCCGGCCGGCGCGGGCCCCGGGGCGCCCGGAGTCACCCCCTCACCGGGCCGGGCCGTGGCGGGCGCGGCCGCACGCGCGACGACGAGCCGCACCAGGACGGCGACCACCAGCGTCAGCAGCGCGAGACCGGCGAACGCCGCCCGCCAGCCCACCGCACGGGTCACGAGGCTGGCGAGCGGCGTTCCGAGCACCATGCCCAGGGTGGCGCCGCCCAGCACCACGGCGATCGAGCGGGCGAGCAGCCGGTCGGGCACCAGGTCGGCGACGTGCGCGTTCGCGGACGCCCACAGGAGGCCGACGGCGGCCGCGCCCACCAGCCGCGCCCCCACGGCGACGCCGTAGGTCGGCGCCAGCGCCGTGGCGAGGGAGGACGCGGCCAGGACGCCGAGCGCGACCGTGATCACGGCACGCCGGTCCGTGCCGGCGACGAGCCGCACGAGCGGGAAGCTCGCCACCACGACGGTGGCCGCCCACACGGACACGAGCAGACCGGTGCTCGCCTCGTCCACCCCGAGCCCGGCGCTCATCTGCGGCAGCACGGCGGTCGGCAGCATCTCGGCCGTGACCATGGTGAACGTGGCCGCGCCGAGGACGAGGAGCGAGAGCCACGGGAGCCGGTCGGACATGGTGGGGGTCGTGCGTGGTGTCGTCATGCGACCGACGCTAGAGTTTGACATTGATGTCAATGTCAAGCGTGACCTCGGTCACCTCGGGAGGAGCACGATGAAGATCGGCGAGCTCGCGCGTCGCGCGGGAGTGGCACCGCGCCTCGTGCGCTACTACGAGCAGCAGGGCCTGCTCGTGGCCGACCGCGCGCCGAACGGGTACCGCACCTACTCCGACGACGACGTCGAGCGCGTGTCCAGGGTGGCCGGGATGGTGCGCGCCGGCATCCCCACGCGCCTGATCAAGGTGCTGCTCGACATGGAGGAGACGAGCACCGCCGAGGCGCCGACCTGCCCCCGCACCGTCGCGGAGATGCTGGCCGGCGAGCTCGTCGGCATCGAGGACAAGATCGCCTGCCTCACCCGCAGCCGCGACACGATCCGTGACGTCCTCACCCGCACCGAGCAGGCCGCCCTCCTGTCGGAGGCCGCGGCCACCTCGCCCGCCGGCCGGTGACGGACGCGACGAGGGCCGCCGACTCGTCGTCGGCGGCCCTCGTGGCGTCGGTCCTGGTGCGGCGGCGGGATCACTCGACCCCGAGCAGCACCTCGATCGCGCGGGCGAAGAAGCGGTCCACGGGACCCTCCGCGTAGCCGTCCGAACCCTTGGCCCGGCCGAACGTCGCGGAACGGATCTCCCCGGAGGACAGCGGCTCCTGCCGGTCGAAGTACGCGACGAGCCGGTCGCACAACGCGTCGACGTCGTCGGGGTCGTAGCCCTGCTCGCCGCGCTCGGCCGGGGCGAACTTCTCGCCGTCGGGCCGGCCCAGGCGCCCGTACATCGTGCGGGCGCGGTCCGCCAGCGCGGCCATCCAGGCCTCCTGACCGTGCGCTGCCACGTACTCGGCGCGCTGACGGGCGATGAACGCCGCCTCGAGCCGGTCCAGCGCCGCGTCGACCTCGTGCGTGTCGTAGCCACCGCGCACCAGGTCGAACGTCGACACCTGGATGTCGGCGTGCGACAGGGGCTCCGCGGTGCGTCCCTCGTACGCCTGCCGAGCGTGGTCGAAGAAGTCCTCGACCTCGTCCCGCTCGTACCCGGTGCGCATCGCGGACACCGTGCTGAACAGTGCGCTCACTCGTCCTCCTCGGCCGCCAGCTGCCCGCAGGCGCCGTCGATGTCGCTCCCGCGGGTGTCACGGATCGTGGTGGGGATGCCGTGCCCGCGCAAGCGTGCCACAAACTCGTCCTCGACGGCACGCTCGCTCGCGGTCCAGATCGAGCCGGGCGTGGGGTTCAGCGGGATGGGGTTGACGTGCACCCAGCCGCGCCCGCGGGCGTTGAGCTTCTCCCCGAGCAGGTCGGCGCGCCAGCCGTGGTCGTTCATGTCCTTGATCAGCGCGTACTCGATCGACACGCGCCGCCCCGTCACCTCGAAGTAGCGCCGGGCGGCGTCGAGCGCCTCGTCCACGCTCCACCGGGTGTTGATCGGCACGAGCTCGCTGCGCAGGTCGTCGTCCGGAGCGTGCAGGCTGAGGGCGAGCGTCACCGGGATCTCGAGCTTCGTGAGCTTCTCGATCGCGGGCACCAGCCCCACGGTCGAGACGGTGATGTTCCGCGCCGACATGCCGAAGCCCTCGGGCTGCGGCGCGACCAGCGCGCGCACCGTCTCGAAGACCGCCTTCGGGTTGGCCAACGGCTCGCCCATGCCCATGAAGACGAGGTTGTTGAGCCGCGTGGGCCCACCGGGGATCTCGCCCTCCGCGAGCGACCGGTTCGCCGCGCGCACCTGCTCGAGGATCTCCGCCGTCGACAGGTTCCGCGTGAGCCCGAGCTGGCCCGTGGCGCAGAACGGGCACGCCATGCCGCAGCCCGCCTGCGACGACACGCACAACGTGGTGCGGTGCGGGTAGCGCATGAGCACCGACTCGACCTTGGCGTCGTCGAAGAGGTGCCACAGCGTCTTGACGGTCGTGCCGCCGTCGGCCTCGAGGCGCCGGGTGGGGCGGATGAGCTGCGGGAACATCGTGGTCGCGATGGCCTCGCGCGTCTTCGCGGGCAGGTCGGTCATCTGCTCCGGGTCGGACGTGTAGTGCTGGAAGTAGTGCGTCGCGAGCTGCTTGGCCCGGAACGGCTTCTCCCCCATCTCCTCCATCGACGCGACGCGCTCGGCCGGCGTGAGGTCGGCGAAGTGCTTCGGCGGCTTGCCCCGGCGGCGCGGCGCCATCTGCAGGGGCATCGGCGCGGTCTCGTCGCCGGGCCGGACCGCGGGGATCCCGAGGTCGGCGCCGGACGTCGCGGGACGGGCGGTGGTGGGGGGCATGACGGTTCCTTACAGGGCGCCGGGCGGCGCCATGGTGAGCACGAGGTACACGAACGGGGCGGTGACGACCAGCGAGTCGAGGCGGTCCAGCACGCCCCCGTGACCCGGGAGCAGCGAACCCATGTCCTTCAATTCTAGGTCCCGCTTGATGAGCGACTCGGCGAGGTCGCCCACGGTGGCCGTGATCGCGGTGAGCACACCGAGCACGATGCCGAGCACCGGGCTCGCGTCGAGGGCGAGCACCGCGCCCGCGACGCCCACGGCCGTGGCCAGGACCAGCGATCCTGCCAGGCCCTCCCAGGTCTTCTTCGGGCTCACGGTGGGTGCCAGCGGGTGGCGGCCCATCGTCACGCCGGCGATGTACCCACCGGTGTCGTTCGCCACGGCCAGGAGGATGAACAGGGCCACCCGGAGCTCGCCGTCCGGCTGCGCGAGCAGCAGCATGACGAAGCCCGCCAGGAACGGCACGTAGGTGGCCGCGAAGACCGCGGCCGCGCAGTCGCGCAGCGCCTGCGGCCCGGGGCCGTCCAGCACCCGCCAGACGACGACGGCGCCGACGGTCAGCACGTACGCGACGAGCAGCGCCTCGGGCCCCGCCGTGTAGGCCGAGACCACCATGCCCGCGCCGCCCACGAGCAGCGGCAGGATCGGCAGGTGGATGTCCCGGCGGGCGAACGCCTGCCGCAGCTCCCACAGCGCGGCACCGACCGCGACCGCGGCGACGGCGACGAACGGCTCCGGCCGGAACCACAGGGACGCCGCGACGCCGACGAGCAGCAGGACGCCGACCGTGATGGCCACGGGGAGGTTGCGGCCGGCGCGCGACGACGTCGGGTCGGCCGCCCCGCCGGTGGCCGGGTCGAGCGGGGACGCGTCCTCGCCCGGTTCGAGGGGATGGGTCACCATCAGACCTCGAGCAGCTCGCTCTCCTTGCCGGCGAGCAGCACGTCGATCGCGTCGACGTGCTTCTTCGTCAGCGACTCGAGCTCCTTCTCCGCCCGGGTGACCTCGTCCTCGCCGGCCTCGCCGTCCTTGACGATGCGGTCCAGCTCCTCCTTGGCCTTGCGGCGGACGTTCCGCACGGAGATGCGGGCGTCCTCCGCCTTCGTCTTGGCCATCTTCACGTAGTCGCGGCGACGCTCCTCCGTGAGGGCGGGCATGACGATGCGGATCGCGTTGCCGTCGTTCGACGGGTTGACGCCCAGGTCGGACTCGCGGAGCGCCTTCTCGATGGTCGTCATCGAGCTCTTGTCGAACGGGGTGATGAGCACCGTGCGCGCGTCCGGGATGTTGAACGACGCGAGCTGCTGCAGGGGCGTCGGGGCGCCGTAGTAGTCCACGGTGATCTTCGAGAACATGCCCGAGTTGGCGCGACCCGTGCGGATCCCCGCGAACTCCTCCTTGGCGACGTCGATCGCCCTGTCCATCTTCTCCTCGGCCTCGAGGAGGGTGTCGTCGATCACCGGTGCTCCATTCTCGTCGTCGTGCGTCGTCGTGCTGCTGAAGTGTCGTACGGCTGGTGCGGCGTCAGTGGGTGGTGACCAGCGTGCCAATCTTCTCGCCCAGCAGCGCGCGGGTCACGTTACCCGGCTCCTCGAGGCCGAAGACACGCATCCGCACGTCGTTGTCGCGGCACAGGGACAGCGCGGTGGCGTCCATCACGTTCAGGCCGCGCACCAGGGCGTCGGTGTAGGTGAGGTGCTCGAGGCGCTCGGCGTCCGGGTCCGTGCGCGGGTCGGCCGAGTAGACGGCGTCCACGCCGTTCTTGCCCATGAGGACCTCGTCGCAGTGCGTCTCCAGGGCACGCTGGACCGACACGGTGTCGGTGGAGAAGTACGGCATGCCGGCGCCCGCGCCGAAGATGACGACGCGACCCTTCTCCAGGTGCCGGATCGCGCGCAGCGGGATGTACGGCTCGGCGACCTGTCCCATGGTGATCGCGGTCTGCACCCGCGTCTTGACGCCGTCCTGCTCGAGGAAGTCCTGCAGCGCGAGGCAGTTCATCACCGTGCCGAGCATGCCCATGTAGTCGGCGCGCGCCCGGTCCAGGCCCGCGCGGGAGAGCTCGGCGCCGCGGAAGAAGTTGCCGCCGCCGGAGACGATCGCGACCTGCACGCCCTGCCGGACCGCGTCGCCGATCTCCTGGGCGATCCGCCGCACGACGTCGGTCGCGAGGCCCACGCTGCCGCCCCCGAACGTCTCGCCGGAGAGCTTGAGGAGCACGCGGCGCGCGGGTGCGGTCTCGCCCGTCGCCCCGCCCGTCGCCTCACCCGTCGTGGTCGTCGGCTCGGTCTGGTTGGTCTCGGTCACGTGCGTCACCGTCGCTCTCTGATCTGTTCCGCATGCCCTGCGGCATGTTCCGCGTCCGCCGGCCGTCGCGCTCGACGGACCGGCAGGTCGGGCGGGTGCGCGCCCGGTGGTCCTGTGTCGCCCTCCGCGCATCCTGGCACCGGACGGCGGCTCCCGCCCCGTCAGCGGGCGGGCGCGGGCGGGTACGCGAAGGCCCGACCGCACCGCGCACGGTGCGGTCGGGCCTGAGCGCTGGGAGGCGTCAGCTGCCGACGCGGAAGCGGACGAAGCCGAGCAGGGCGCCGCCGGTGGTGGCGACGTGCTTGGCGACGGTCGTCTTCGTGTCCTTGGCCAGCGGCTGGTCCACGAGGACGGCGTCCTTGAAGAAGCCGTTGAGGCGACCCTCGACGATCTTCGGGAGCGCGGCCTCGGGCTTGCCCTCGGCGATCGAGACCTCGCGCGCGATCTCGCGCTCCTTCTCGACGACGTCCGCGGGGACGTCCTCGCGGGACAGGAACCGGGGCGCCAGCGCGGCGATGTGCTGCGCGACGTCCTTGGCGACCGGCTCGGCGGCGTCGTCGGTGGCGACGAGCACGCCGATCGACGGCGGCAGGTCCTTGGCCGTCTTGTGCAGGTAGGTCGTCACCTTGGGGGCCTCGAGGCGGGCCACGCGACGCAGCACGACCTTCTCCCCCATCGTGGCGCCCTGAGCGGCGATCGTGTCGGCCACGGTGCCCTCGGCGGCCGGGGCGGCGAGGCCGGACTCGGCGTCCGTGGCACCCGCGGCGGCGACGGCCTCGAGGACCGCGTCGGCGAGCGCGATGAACTTCTCGTTCTTGACGACGAAGTCCGTCTCGGCGTCGAGCTCGATCATCGTGGCGACCTGGCCGGCCGCGGAGTCGGCGACCTTGACGGCCACGAGGCCCTCGGTGGTCGCGTTGCCCTCGCGCTTGGCGGCGCGGGCCAGACCCTTCTTGCGGATGATCTCGATCGCCTGGTCGGTGTTGCCGTCAGCCTCGTCGAGCGCCTTCTTGACGTCGAGCATGCCGGCACCGGTGCGCTCGCGCAGCGCCTTGATGTCAGCGGCGGTGTAGTTCGCCATGGATGTCCTCCGTGCTGGTTCGAGGTCCGCCCGGACCCGGTCGGGGTGCCGGGCGGAGTGGGTCGTGCGGCGGTCCGCGGGCCGGTCACCCGGGGGTGACCGGCCCGCGAGGACTCACTCGGACTTCTCGGCGGCCTGCTCGCCCTCGGCGGCAGGCGTCTCCTCGGCGGCGGGGGCCTCCTCGGCAGCCGGGGCGGCCTCGGTCGCCTCGGCGGCCGGCGCCTCCTCGGCGGCGGGGGCCTCGGCCTGCGCGGCCTCGGCACCGGCCAGGAGCTCGCGCTCCCACTCGGCCAGCGGCTCGGCCTCGGCGGTCTCCGCGGCCTCGCCCTTCTTGCCGGAGTGGCGCTGCAGCAGGCCCTCGGCCGCGGCGTCGGCGATCACGCGGGTGAGCAGCGTGACGGAGCGGATCGCGTCGTCGTTGCCCGGGATGGCGTAGTCGACGTCGTCGGGGTCGCAGTTGGTGTCGAGGATCGCGACGACGGGGATGCCCAGCTTCTTCGCCTCGTTGACGGCCAGGTGCTCCTTGTTCGTGTCCACGATCCAGACCGCCGAGGGGGTCTTGGCCATGTCACGGATGCCGCCCAGCGTGCGCGCGAGCTTGTCCTTCTCGCGACGCAGGACGAGGAGCTCCTTCTTCGTCAGCGCCGAACCGGCGACGTCGTCGAAGTCGATCTCCTCGAGCTCCTTGAGGCGCTGGAGGCGCTTGTGCACGGTGGTGAAGTTGGTGAGCATGCCACCGAGCCAGCGGTGGTTCACGTACGGCATACCGACGCGGGCGGCCTGCTCGGCCACGGGCTCCTGCGCCTGCTTCTTGGTGCCGACGAACAGGATGCTGCCGCCGTGGGCGACGGTCTCCTTGACGAACTCGTAGGCGCGGTCGATGTACGACAGCGACTGCTGCAGGTCGACGATGTAGATGCCGTTGCGCTCCGTGAAGATGAACCGCTTCATCTTCGGGTTCCAACGGCGGGTCTGGTGTCCGAAGTGGACACCGCTCTCGAGGAGCTGGCGCATGGTCACGACGGCCATGACACGTCCTTTCGCCGCGTGCGCCGGATCCTCCGGGCTGCACGCGCGTCGGGCGACCGGGCTGCTGCTGCAGGCTCCGGTCGCGGTACTCGGTTCGTCGGTGACGGGCATCGGGCCCGGCACCCCTGGCGTCACGCCGGGTCGGCACCGTTCCCAGGGGACCCGGGGACGGACCGCTGCCGACGCGGCCGCACCCTGCACCCGGCGGGCCGGGTCGCGGGGCGCGTGCGTGACGCGCGATGTCGACCGGTTCGCGTCCGCTCCCCCGGCCCGGCGAGCCCGCAGGACGTCGAGGACGGTCCACGGGATCCACCGGGATGAATCGGGGGGCGAGGCGCAAGCCGATCGCGGCAGCCAGTCTACCCGACGGTTCCGGGCCTCTCTGCCCACCGGCGATCGCCCACCTGCCGCACCGCCCGACGCGGCCGGCGCCACCCGGCGGATGACGCGGCGCGGGGCGCGAACGCCTCGAGCCTGCCCCCAGGAGTCGGCCGCCGCGGGCGGATCCACAGCGCTTCGGCCGACGCTCGAAGCGGTCCGCCTGCTCCGCCAGCCTGCTCCCATGAAGCTTCCCACCACGACCGTCCGGGCACCGGCCCGCCGTGGCCGGCAGGTCGGTCGTGCCACCGCGTGCCCCGTCGGGTCGTCCGTCCCCGCCACGACGGTCGCCAGACCCCTCATGAGACTCGTCATCGGGCTCGCCACGGTCGGCGTCGTGGGCCTCCTGGCCGCCGCGCCGCTCGCCGGCGCGGCGCCTCCGGTCCCGGCCCTGCACGCTGACGGCGACGGCGGCGGATGGACGCGTCCCGTGCCCGGCGACGTCGTGCACCCGTTCGACCCTCCCGCCGAGGAGTGGGCCGCGGGCCACCGCGGGGTGGACCTCGCCGCCGCGACGGGCGAGCGGGTGCGGTCACCGGCCACGGGAACGGTGTCGTTCGCCGGGCAGGTCGCCGGCAAGCCCGTCGTGGTGGTCGCGCACCCCGGTGGCCTGCGGTCCACGTTCGAGCCCGTTACCGCCTCAGTGGGTCTCGGCGACCCGGTGGCCGCGGGCGACGTCGTGGGCGCGCTCACCGCCGGGCCGGGGCACTGCGCGCCCGCCGGGTGCCTGCACTGGGGCGTCCTGCGCGGCGAGGTGTACCTCGACCCGCTCGCGCTGCTCGGCCAGGCGCCACCGATCGTGCTGCTGCCCGGCGGTCCGTGAGCGGAGGCGGGCGCGCCGGTCGGGCCGACGCTCACGAGCCTGTACCGACGGACGGGACGGGCGAACGGAGGCCCGCACAGCTCAGGCGCGCGGGAACGCCTGCACGAACACCTGGCGCAGCCGCTCGTCGTCCACGTGGGTGTACCGCTGCGTGGTGCCGAGGTCGGAGTGCCCCAGCACCTCCTGGACGGACCGCAGGTCCGAGCCGCCCTGCAGCAGGTGCGTCGCCGCGGAGTGCCGCAGCGCGTGCGGGGCCACGTCCTCCACGCCCGCCTGGGCCGCGAGCTGATGCACCGCGTCGCGGACCTGTCGCTGCCCCCAGCGGCCACCGCGCGCCCCCAGGAGGAGCGCGGCCCCGGACGTCGGCTGCAGCAGGGCCGGCCGGCCGTGCGCCAGCCACTCGGACACCGCGCGCGCCGCCGGGACGCCGAACGGCACCACCCGCTCCTTGCCGCCCTTGCCGAGCACCCGCACGAGACGGTCCGTGAGGTCGACGGCAGGCACGTCCACCTGCACCAGCTCGCCGACGCGGATGCCGCTGCCGTACAGGAGCTCGGACGCGGCCCACGCGCGCAGGGCCGCGGGGCGATCCTCCGGCTCCGCGGCGTGCGCGACCTCGCGGGCGGTGTCGAGCAGCGTCGCGGCCGCGTCCGCGCTCAGCACCGTCGGCAGGGTCCGCGACACCTTCGGGCTCGCCAACCGCGCCGTCGGGTCCGTCTGCACCAGCCCCACGCGGTACGCCCACCGCAGGAAGGTCCGCGCCGCGGCGCCGCGACGGGCGATCGTCGCCCGGGCCAGGCCGCGCTCGGCCTGCGCGGCGAGCCAGCCGCGCAGCACGACCACGTCGACCCCCGGCAGGCCGTCGACCCCGTGCCGCACCGCGTACCGCAGGAGCGACCCGACGTCGGCACGGTACGCACGACGCGTGTGCGCCGAGTGCCCGCGCTGGACCTCGAGATACTCGTCGAAACGCGCCAGCGCCCCCGCGAGCGGCGCCGGCAGCGGCGGCAGGTCCGGATCGGTGTCCATCCAGGTCAGTGTGCCCCTGAGCCGTCTCAGGACGGGTGAGGCGCCGCGCGTGTCGAGGTCGTCCACCGGTGCGACACCCCTCGTGCGCCCCCCTGGCGGACGACCTCTCGCACCGGCCCGCCGCCTCAGCCGTTCGACGTCGTCCTGCCCGCCCCGCCGTCGGCACGGCGGACCCGGCGCCACCGGCCGGCCTCCTGGGCGGCGAGCCCGTGCAGCTCGAGTGCACCGAGACCGGCGAGCAGCTCGCCCGGGGCGAGGCCGGCCACCCGTGCCAGCGCGTCCAGGGCGGTCGCGCCCCGTGCCGGCAGCGCGTCCCACACCTGGCGCGCGCGCTCGCCGAGGGCCTCGACCTCCGCCGGCATCCGTCGGCGCGACAGCGCACGGGCGGCGCGCCCCGGTACGGGAGCCCCGTCGTGCGGGGCCGGCGCCGCCTCGCCGTCGTACGGACCGGCGAGCTCGGCCACCTCGGCGGCGTCCGTCACGCAGACCGCCGCCCCGTCCCGCAGGAGCGCGTGGCACCCGGTCGAGGTCCCCGACGTCACCGGGCCGGGCACGGCACCGAGGGGGCGCAGCAGTCGCGTCGCGTGCCGTGCCGTCGACAGCGCCCCCGACCGCCAGGCGGCCTCCACCACGACGGTCGCGCACGACACGGCGGCGATGATCCGGTTGCGGGCGAGGAAGCGCTGCTTGAACGGTGCCGACCCGGGCGGGACCTCGCTCACCACCGCACCCGCGCCGTCCGCCAGGCGTCGCAGGAGATCCTGGTTGCCCGGCGGGTAGAAGCGGTCCACGCCGCCGGCGAGCACCGCCAGGGTGGCAGCCCCGCCGGCGACCGCACCGCGATGGGCCGCGGCGTCGATCCCGTACGCCCCGCCCGACACGACGGCAAAGCCGCGGTCGGCGACACCGGCCGCCAGGTCCGCCGCCACGTGGTCCCCGTAGGCGCTCGACGCCCGCGCCCCGACGAGTGCGACCGACCGCTCCGTCAGCGCGGCGAGATCGGCGTCGCCGCGCACCCACAGGGCGAAGGGCTCTTCCGGGCCCAGCGCGGCGAGCCGGGCCGGCCAGCGTGCGTCCCCGGGCACCAGCAGCGTGCCGCCGAGCCGTTCGAGGACCCGCAGCTCCCGCCGCGGGTCGAGCCGCTCGAGCCGCGGCGCCCACCGGGCGACCCCCTCCATGAGCCGGTCGGCCGCGACCTCGCTGCCCAGCGGCTCGACCGCGGACCCCCGCAGGGCGCGTGCCGGGTCGCGGACCGCGTCGACGACCCACTCCAGCGCCGCCGGGGCCCCGAGGTGCGTGACGAGGGCGCCCGCCACCGCGTCGGCCGGCTCGGCCAACCGGCTCCACGCGGCGCGGGCGAGCACCGGGTCGTCCGCCGCGAAGGGCAGCCCTCCGGCGCCGAGCGACCGCGTCGCGGTCGGTCTCGGTTCCGCGGCCGGCCCCACGACCGCCCCCACGACTGGCTCCACTGCCGGCTCACGCATGGCTCCCCCTCGTGCGCATCGTCACGGCCGTGGAGACGTCGTCGACCGTCGGTGCGGCGCGCCCCGCGAGGTCGGCGTGCGTCCACGCGATCCGCAGCACTCGGTCGGCCCCGCGCAGGCTGAGCACCCCCCGGTCGACCATCTGCTCGATCGGCTGCAGCACCCCCGGTGCTCGTGACCGCTCCCGCAACCACCGCCCGGGCACCTCCGCGTTCGTGGTCCAGGGTGTCCCGGCCAGCCGCTCGCGGGCTGCGGCCCGCGCCTGGGCGACCCGGGCCGCGACCACCGCCGACGACTCCCCCTCCGACCGTGCCGTCCGTTCCGCCCGCGTCACGGGCAGGACCTCCACCTGAAGGTCGACGCGGTCGAGCAGCGGCCCCGACAGACGACCGAAGTACCGGCGCTTCGCCATGGGCGTGCAGGAGCAGTCCAGCCCTTTGTTCACCGACGCCATCCCGCACGGGCAGGGGTTCGCCGCCAGCACCAGCTGGAAGCGTGCCGGGTAGCGGGCGGCTCCCCCGGAGCGGTGCAGCACCAGCTCCCCCTGCTCGAGCGGCTGGCGCAGCGTCTCCAGCACGCGGGACGGGAACTCGGGGGCCTCGTCCAGGAGCAGCACCCCCCGGTGCGCGCGGGACACCGCGCCGGGCCGGGCCAGGCCGCTGCCCCCGCCGACGATCGCCGCCGGGGTGGCCGTGTGGTGCGGGTCCTCGAAGGGCGGGCGCGTCAGGAGGCCGTTCCCGGGGTCGAACGTCCCGGCCACCGAGTGCACGGACGTCACCTCCACGGCCTCGGAGGGCGTGAGGTCCGGCAGGATGCCCGGCAGCCTGGCGGCGAGCATCGTCTTGCCCGCGCCCGGTGGCCCGACCAGGAGCAGATGGTGCCCACCGGCGGCCGCGACCTCGAGCGCCATCCTCGCGTGCACCTGCCCGACCACCTCCGCGAGGTCCCCCGGCGACCGGCGCGGCGCGGACTGCCGCGCCGCCCGGACCGGGTCCAGCACCGGCGGCTCGGCGAGCTCCCCGCCGTGGAGCAGCACCACCTCGGCCAGGCTCGACGCCGCGTGGACGCGCGCACCGGGGACCAGCCGGGCCTCGTCCGCGTCCCCGGTCGCGACCACGACGTCGGGGCAGCCCGCCTCGACGGCCGCGGCGACCGCAGGGAGCACCCCGCGCACGGGCTGGAGGCGCCCGTCGAGGCCGAGCTCTGCCAGGTGCACCACCCGGTCCAGCCCGGCCCGGGGTACCACGCCGTCCCCCGCGAGCACGGCGACCGCGATGGCGACGTCGAACGACGAACCGGACTTGCGCAGCGACGCGGGCGACAGGTTGACGGTGATCTTGCGGTGCGGCCACTTGATGCCGGTGGAGAGCACCGCGGCCCGCACCCGCTCGCGCGACTCGTTGAGCGCCGTGTCCGGCAGCCCCACCAGAGTGAACCCGGGGACGGACGCCGCGAGCTGCGCCTGCACCTCCACGACGTGCCCGGTCAGCCCGGTGAGGGCGACCGCCGCCGTCGTCCCGAGGCCCATCAGAGCACCCCCACGAGGTGCTCGACCTGCGCGGCGCCCGCCCGCGGCAGCACCACGGCCACCACGTCGACCCGGATCTCGCGGCAGCGCACGTCCCGGTGCTCCACCAGCCACTGCCCCGTGAGCCGGCGGATCCGGGACAGCTTGGCGGCCGTCACCGCCTCCGCGGGGTGGCCGAACGCGGTGCCCCGTCGCGTCTTCACCTCGAGAGCGACCAGCACGTCGCCGTCGCGCGCGACGAGGTCGAGCTCGCCTCCCGTGCCGTGCCAGTTGCGCTCGAGCACCTCCATGCCCTGCGCCTCGACGTGGCGCGCGGCCACCCGCTCCCCGTACCGCCCGACGGCGTCCTTCGCCCGCATCGAACCACCTCCGCGGGGAAGCCTCGCGGCCCGGTGCAGGGCCGACGCGCACGCGGACGGTGTCCTGTGGACGAGGGGCGCAGGGGGGCCGCCTGGGGGCAGCCTCCGTGCCTACCGGCGCCTCGTGGCGTCGACAGGGAGCGAGCTACAGGGCGAGCTCGGCCTTCGCGAGCTCCTCCACGTTGACGTCCTTGAACGTCACCACGCGCACCGACTTCACGAACCGCGCGGAGCGGTAGACGTCCCATACCCACGCGTCGGCCAGCCGGAGCTCGAAGTAGACCTCCCCGGCGGCGGACCGCACCTGCAGGTCCACCTGGTTGGCGAGGTAGAACCGCCGCTCCGTCTCCACGACGTACGAGAACAGGCCCACCACGTCGCGGTACTCGCGGTACAGCGCGAGCTCCATCTCGGTCTCGTAGTTCTCGAGGTCTTCGGCGCTCACAGGGCCATCATCCCATCGGGCGGGTCGAGGGCGAGGCCTGCGGCGGGCGTGCCGGGCGCCGGGACCGCGCCGTCGTCCGCGAGGGCGCGCAGGTTCCACGACCGGCGGTGCTGCGGCGTCGGGCCGAGCCGGCGCAGCGCGTCCAGGTGGGCGGGCGCCGAGTACCCCTTGTTCTGGTCCCACGCGTACGCCGGGTACTGGCGCGCCAGACGCACGAGCAGCCCGTCGCGCTCCACCTTGGCGAGCACGCTCGCGGCCGCGACCGAGGAGCACTGAAGGTCCGCCTTGACGAGGGTGCGCACCCCCGGCTCCGGCGCCTCGGGCCCGAGCGGGTCGAGGGCCGCCGCCTCGAACAGGTCGACGTCGCCCCGGCTCAGCCAGTCGTGCGAGCCGTCGAGGAGCACCACGTCCACGTCGCCGCACGTCCGCCGGACCTGGGCGAGCGCCCGCCGCCCGGCGAGCCGCAGCGCGGCCACGATCCCGTGCGCGTCGATCTCCGCCGGCCCCGCGTGCCCGACGGCCCACGCGACCCCCCAGCGCTGCAGCTGCGGCACCATCGCGACCCGCGCCGCCGGGGTGAGGAGCTTCGAGTCGGTCAGCCCCTGGGGCGCCGTCCGCGTCGCCGCGTCCACGACGACGACCCCCACGCTCACGGGCCCGGCGAGGGAGCCGCGCCCCACCTCGTCCATGCCCGCGACCAGCCGTGCGCCTCCCGTGAGCAGCGCACGCTCCTGGCGCAGCGTCGGGCTCCGGCGCTGCTTGGCGCCGGCGCCGGCCGTGCGGCGGCGGGGCGGCGTGGGCCGGCGCACCGTCTCCGGCCCGGACGTCGCCCGGACGGGCTCGGCGCCGTCCTGCCCTGCGTCCTGCTCGGGGCCGCGCTCGACCAGCGACGTCACGGCTCCGGGACCTTCGCGAAGACGTCGCCCGGGTTGCGCAGGAGCTTCGCGTCGCCCAGCGGCCACACGGTGGCGAACGCCGACCCGACGACGTTGTCCATCGGCACGAACCCGCCGCCGGGCTTGCCCGTGTTGTAGCGGGAGTCCTGCGAGTTCTGCCGGTTGTCGCCCATGACGAACAGGAAGCCGTCAGGCACGACCGTGTCGAACGGGTCCTGGCTCGGTACCGAGCCCGGCTTGATGTACGACTCCTCGTCGATCGGCTCGCCGTTGATGCTCACGCGGCCCTGGTCGTCGCAGCACGTCACGTGGTCGCCGGGCGTCCCGACGACCCGCTTGATCAGGTGGTCGCCCGTCTCCTGCGGCAGCAGCCCCACGAACGTCAGGACGTTCGTCACCGCCTGCCCCACGGGGGTCCGCTCGGGCGGCTCGTACGGCGGCAGCCAGCCGCCGGGGTCCTTGAACACCACGATGTCGCCACGGTGGACGTCGAACACGTCCGGCACCATGCGCGAGACCATCACCCGGTCGCCGATCTCCAGCGTGTCCTCCATCGACCCGCTGGGGATGTAGAACGCCTGAACCAGGAACGTCTTGATGAGCCACGACAGGACCAGCGCGCTGACCACGATGATCGCGGTCTCGCGCAGGACACCGAGCCCGCGACTCGGGGTCGGGCCTTCGGCGGGGGCGGGGCGGCCCGCTCCGACCACGGCGTCGAAGCCCTCGACCCCGTCGCCGGAGCCGCTGCCCGCGGGGTCGTGGGGACGGGGATCGCGCGCGCTGGGCCGGTCTGTCACGGGATCGGAGTCTGCCACGCCCTCACTCTTTCACTCGCCACCGTCCACGGCGAAACCGCGACAGGCCCCCGCTCGCGCTCCGGCGGCGGCCCTGGCCGACCCCGGGGACGACGACGGACGGGCGGCCCTGCCATCGGCAGGAACCGCCCGTCCGGGGGTGCGCGTCAGCGCGTCGCGACGCGGCGCATCACGCCGCACGGCCTCACTTCGAGGTCGGCGCGGTCTCGCGCTTCTCGCGGATCTTCGCCTTCTTGCCGCGCAGGTTGCGCAGGTAGTACAGCTTCGCCCGGCGGACGACGCCGCGGGAGACGACCTCGATCGAGTCGATGGTCGGGGCGTGCAGGGGGAACGTCCGCTCCACGCCGACGCCGAAGCTGATCTTGCGGACGGTGAACGTCTCGCGGACGCCGCCGCCCTGGCGCGCGATGACGATGCCCTGGAACGCCTGGACGCGCGAGCGGTTGCCCTCGACGACCTTGACGTTGACCTTGACGGTGTCGCCGGCGCGGAAGTCCGGGACGTCGGAGCGCAGCGAGGCTGCGTCGACGGAGTCGAGCGTGTGCATGGTGGTCTCCCCGCCCTGCCACAGGTCAGGAGCAAGATCGTGGCGCGCCCGCAGGGGCACGCGGAATCTGACGTGTCGGTGGGTGCGTCGGCTCCTCGACCAGGCGGGCTGACCAGCAGCCCGTCGTGACCTCCCCTGTGGCAGAGGCCGGGTCGGCGAACGCACCAGCGCCCTATTCTGCCACACGTCCCGGCGCGGAACCCGGCTCGGGCTCCGCCGCGGGACGGAGGCGTCCGTCACGCACCTCCCAGCCGAGGCCGGCGAGGACGGCGCGGTCCGCCTCGTCCAGCGACGCGGGGTCGAGCGCGGCCACCATGTCGGGGCGCCGTGCGGCGGTCCGCTCCAGCGCCCGGTCGCGACGCCAGCGCTCGATCCGGGCGTGGTGGCCGGACAGGAGCACCTCGGGCACCTCGAGCCCCGCCCACTCCGGCGGCTTCGTGTACACCGGGTACTCCAGCAGGCCGGCTGCGCCGTGCGACTCCTCGACCAGCGAGTGCGGGTTGCCGACGACGCCCGGCAGCAGCCGCCCGAACGCCTCGATCATCACGAGCGCGGCCACCTCCCCGCCGTTGAGCACGTAGTCGCCGATGGACAGCTCGCTGACGCGGTGGCCGGCGGCGCGGGTGCGCTCGGCGACGCGCGCGTCGATGCCCTCGTACCGCCCGCACGCGATGACCACGTGCTCCTCGGCCGCCAGCGCCTCCGCGTGCCGCTGCGTGAAGACGTCGCCCGACGGCGTCGGCACGACCAGGTGCCCGCCCCCGCCCGCCGGCAGGACGTCGTCGAGCGCCCGCCCCCAGACGTCCGGGCGCATGACCATGCCCGCTCCCCCGCCGAACGGGGTGTCGTCGACCGTGCGGTGCCGGTCGGTGGTCCAGTCCCGCAGGTCGTGCACCCGCAGGTCGAGCAGCCCGGCCTGGCGCGCCTTGCCGACCAGCGACAGGTCCAGCGCGGCGAGGTAGTCGGGGAAGATCGAGACGACGTCGACGCGCACGTCAGCCCTCGCCCTGGGCGTCGTCCGCCCGGTCGACGACGGCGGACGCCGCGTCCCGGGCGAGCAGCCCGCCGGGGGGCGTCAGGACGACGCGCCCGCCCGCGACGTCGACCTCCGGCACGATGGCGCGGACGAACGGTACGAGCGTGCGCTCGCCGCCGGTCTCCCGCACGACGAGCGCGTCGTGCGCCGGCAGGTGCTCGAGGCCGGTCACCTCGCCGACCACGGTCCCGTCCTCGAGCTCGGCCCGCAGGCCCTGGACCTCGTGCGGGTACCAGGCGTCCTCCTCGTCGGAGACGTCGGCCTCGACGACGAGCTCGACGCCCCGCAGCGCCTCGGCCGCGGTGCGGTCGGCCACCTCCGCGAAGGACACGAGCCAGCGGCCCTGGTGCACCCGCGCGGCGGTCACCGTCAGCGGCCCGGCCTCGGCCGGCTCGGTCGCGAGGGTGAGCCCCACCGCGAGCCGCTCCTCGGGGTTGTCGGTGCGCAGGTCGAGGCCGACCTCGCCCCGGAGCCCGTGCGCCCGCCCGACGCGCGCCACCACCAGCTGCATGACCACTCCTGTCTCGAACTGTTCTCGTGGGCCGGTGACCACCGGTCCCAGCATGCCTCGCGGCAGACGACGAGGCCCGGCCCCACTCTCGGTGGGGTCGGGCCTCGTCAGTGCTACGGCAGCGGGTGCGGCACGCGTCAGCGCCGGTCGACGTCCACGACGTCGACCCGCACGGGGCCGTCCGTCGCGAGGGCGCCGACCACCGTGCGCAGCGCCTTCGCCGTCCGTCCGCCCCGGCCGATCACGCGGCCGAGGTCGTCGGGGTGCACCCGCACCTCGAGCAGGTCGCCCCGGCGCTGCGTCCGCGAAGCCACCCGGACGTCGTCCGGGTTGTCCACGATGCCGCGCACCAGGTGCTCGAGGGCCTCGGCGAGCATCAGGCCTCGGCCTCAGCCTCGGTGGCCTCGGCCGCCGGCTCCTCGGCCTTCTTCTCGGCAGCCTTCGCCTTGGCCTTCTCGGCCTCGGCGGCGACGGCCTCGACCGCGGCGGCGCTGTCAGCCTTCGCGGTCTTGGTCTTGAGGGTGCCCTCGGCGCCCGGAAGACCCTTGAACTTCTGCCAGTCACCGGTGATCTTGAGCAGCGCGGCGACCTGCTCGGTCGGCTGCGCACCGACGCCGAGCCAGTACTGCGCCCGCTCGGACTTGATCTCGATGAACGACGGCTCCTCGGTCGGGTGGTACTTCCCGATCTCCTCGATGACGCGCCCGTCGCGCTTGGAGCGCGAGTCGGCCACGACGACGCGGTAGTACGGGGCCCGGATCTTGCCGAGGCGCTTCAGACGAATCTTGACGGCCACTGTGGTGGTGTCTCCTGGTTCTGGTGGGGCGACCTCACGCGCCGCCGGGTGGGGTCCTGGCGGTGTCCGGAGGTCAGGAACGCGACCTGCGCAGGAGAGAGGGGCCTGGGCACGCCGAGTACCCCGCCATTGTGCCAGACCGGGCGTGCCCGCTCCAACCACGGGTGACGCACCTCTCGCCCCGGCGCGGGGAGGTCAGCCGCGGACGACCTGCCCGCGCAGCACGACGGCGGTCGGGTGCCGCAGCACCTCGATGTCCTCGCGCGGGTCGGCGGGGTAGACCACCAGGTCCGCGCTGGACCCCTCGACGAGGGCGCCGAAGCCCAGCAGCTCGCGCGCCCGCCAGGTCGCCATCGCGACGACGTCGGCGGCGGGGATGCCGGCCGCGACCAGCTCGGCGCACTCGTCCACGACCCGCCCGTGCCCGAGCGTGCCGCCGGCGTCGGTCCCGACGAGCAGGGGCACGCCCGCCTCGTGGAGCGCGCGCACGTGCTCGTACCGGCGGGCGTGCATGCGCCGCATCCGCGCCGCGTACTCCGGGTACTTCCCCTCCGCCTGCCGGGCGATCTCCTCGAAGCGGGCCACCTGGAGCAGCGTGGGGGTCACGGGGATGCGCCGCGCCGCGACCTCGTCCACGAGCGCCCCCATGACGCCCGTCCCGTGCTCGATGCCGTCCACGCCCGCGGCGAGCAGGTCGGGCACGACCTCCTCGGAGAAGGCGTGCACCGTGACGCGCGCGGCCTCCGCGTGCGCGGCGGCGACCGCCTCCGTGAGCACGTCGCGCGGCCACAGCGGGCCGAGGTCGCCCGCCTCGCGGTCGATCCAGTCCCCGACCAGCTTGACCCAGCCGTCCGCGCGGCGCGCCTGGGCGCGCACCGCGTCGGGGAGCGCTCCCACGTCGTCGAGCTCGAGGCCGAAGCCCCGCAGGTAGCGCTTGGGGCGTGCCAGGTGCCGGCCGGCGCGCACGAGGCGCGGCAGGTCGGGGCGCTCCTGGAC
This sequence comes from Isoptericola sp. NPDC019571, assembly GCF_044389385.1. NCBI lineage: Bacteria > Bacillati > Actinomycetota > Actinomycetes > Micrococcales > Promicromonosporaceae > Isoptericola > Isoptericola sp. NPDC019571. Next base: position 334,266 of record NZ_JBIRXZ010000002.1, on the reverse strand, counting down.
CCAGGACGTGTCCACGGGCGAGCCCGCGTCGCGCACGAGCAGGACGCCGGAGTCGCGGTCGGCGACGGCCTGGGCCTCCGCCGTCGCCTGGTCGACCGCGCCGTCGGGGCCGAGGCCCACGTGGCAGTGCACGTCCACCAGACCCGGCAGCACCCAGCCCTCGAGCTCGCGGGTGGCGCTGCCCTGCGGCGACGGGCGGGTCAGGCTGACCCGGCCGTCGCGCACCCACATCTCGCCGACGTCGCGATCGTGACCGAGCAGGACGTGGCCGGTGACGTGCAGCGGGACGTGCGGGGCAGACATGGTCGAAGGTTACCGAGTCGGGGGGCCGGGCCGTGGAGGCCGGTCCGTGCGCCTCAGCGTCCGCCGAGCAGCTTGTCGAGCCCGTCCGGCAGCTGGAGCTTCGAGAGGTCCTGCTCGGCCGGCTCCTCGCCGCCCATCCCGAACGCGGAGCCCTGCGGGGACGGCTTCGCGGCGGGGCCGCCGAGCGCACGCTGCATGGCCTCGCGCTCCTGCTGCGCCCGCTTCGCGGGGTTGCCGGACTTGCCCTTGACCTTCTTCGAGGGCGCCTGCTTGCCGCGCGACTTCTTGCCCCCGCCCGGCATCCCCGGCATCCCCGGGACGCCGCCGGGCATGCCCGGCATGCCGCCGCCCTTGCTCATCTGGCGCATCATCTTCTGCGCCTGCGTGAACCGCTCGAGGAGCTGGTTGACGGCCGTCGTCGTCTGGCCGGAGCCCCGCGCGATGCGCGCGCGGCGCGAGCCGTTGATGATCTTGGGGTTGTCGCGCTCGGCGGGCGTCATCGACTGGATGAGGGCCTGGACCCGGTCGACCTCGCGCTCGTCGAAGTTCTCGAGCTGCTCGCGCATCTGCCCCATGCCGGGCATCATCCCGAGCATCTTCTTCATGGAGCCGAGCTTCTTCATCTGCTGCATCTGCACCAGGAAGTCGGACAGCGTGAAGTCCTCGCCCTTCTCCACCTTGGCCGCCATCTTGGCGGCCTCCTCGGCGTCGAAGGCCTTCTCGGCCTGCTCGATGAGGGTGAGCACGTCACCCATGTCGAGGATGCGCGACGCCATGCGGTCGGGGTGGAAGACCTCGAAGTCGGTGAGCTTCTCACCGGTCGAGGCGAACATGATGGGGCGGCCCGTCACCGTCGCCACGGAGAGGGCGGCACCGCCGCGCGCGTCTCCGTCGAGCTTGGACAGGACGACGCCGGTGAAGTCGACGCCCTCCTCGAAGGCCTTCGCCGTGGCGACGGCGTCCTGGCCGATCATCGCGTCGATGACGAACAGGACCTCGTCGGGCTGCACGGCGTCGCGGATGTCCGAGGCCTGCTGCATGAGCACCTGGTCGACGCCCAGGCGGCCCGCGGTGTCGACGATGACGACGTCGTGCTGCTTGACCTTCGCCTCGGCGACACCGTCACGGGCCACGCCCACGGGGTCGCCGATGACGACGTCCGTCTCCGCGCCCTGGTTGCCCGGGTGCGGCGCGTAGACCGGGACGCCGGCCCGCTCGGCCACGACGGAGAGCTGGGTCACCGCGTTGGGGCGTTGCAGGTCGGCGGCGACCAGCAGCGGCGTGTGGCCCTGCTCCTTGAGCGCCAGCGCCAGCTTGCCGGCGAGGGTCGTCTTGCCGGCGCCCTGGAGGCCGGCGAGCATGATGACCGTCGGCGGCGTCTTCGAGAGCTGCAGCGGCCGGGTCTGGCCGCCGAGGATCGACACGAGCTCGTCGTTGACGATCTTCACGACCTGCTGCGCCGGGTTCAGCGCGCCGGACACCTCGGCGGACAGCGCACGCTCGCGCACCGCGGAGGTGAACTCGCGCACGACGGGCACGGCGACGTCGGCGTCGAGGAGCGCCCGACGGATCTCGCGCACGGTCGCGTCGATGTCCGCCTCGGAGAGCCGACCCCGCCCGCGCAGGTTCTTGAACGTCGCGGTGAGCCGGTCCGACAGGGAGTTGAACACCAGGCAGGTCCTTAGGAGAGGTCGTCGTGGGGTGCGGCCACCTAGCCTACCGTCCGACGGCGAGCGCCCGACGGGCCCGCCCCGTGAGGTCGTCCACGAGGCTCGCGCGCCACGCCGTCCATCCCGCCGGGCCCAGCGACGACGAGTCCGCCTCCGTGACCACGCGCACCACCTCGAGCAGGTCGCCGCGGTGCTCGAGCGCGTCGAGGAGCTCCGCCACCGTGGCCGGGTCCTCGAGGTCGGCCGTGGTCGCGAGGCGCGCGAGAGTGAGGTGGTGGCGCACGACGAGGCCGACGTCGCGCGCCGTGTCCTCGCCGAACCCCGTCCGGAGCACGATGCCGGGGGCGACGCGGGCACCCTCCACGGAGTGGTCGGGCTCGACGGCGCCGCGGCGCTTGCCGATGTCGTGCAGCAGGGCGCCGAGCAGGAGCTGCTCCGTCGGCGCCGCCGCGACGCCCCCGTCCGCCGCGACCTGGCGGCGCACCCGGACGGCGCGCGCCGCCGTCTCCACCAGGTGCCGGTCCACGGTGTGCCGGTGGACCGCGGCCCGCTGGGGGCGGTTGCGCACGGCCGCCCACTCGGGGATCCAGGTCGTGACGACGCCGGCAAGGTCGAGCGCCTCCCAGACCGGCACCTGGGCCGGCCCCGCGCCGAGCAGCGTGAGCAGCGCGGAGCGCGCGGCGGGCGGCCACGGCGCGGGCGGCGGCGGGGACTCCGCGAGCGACTGCACGGTCACGGGCGAGAGCACGAGACCGGTGCGCGCCGCGGTGGCCGCTGCCCGCAGCGGCAGCAGCGGGTCCTCGGCCGGCTGCGCCCCCACGGCCAGCACCAGCTCGCCGTCGTGCTCCACGAGGCCGTCGCCCACCGACCGCAGCCGCGGCGCGGACCGCCGCCCCCGGACCATGACGGGCCGGCGGACCGCGGGACGCTGCAGCGCCTGCCGGGCGCGGCGCACGGTGGAGTCCAGCGCGTAGGAGATCTCCCGACCGGCCTCGGCGAGGCTGGCCAGCAGCTCGTCGGGGTCGTCGTACCCGCAGCGGGCGGCCACCTCGTCGAGGTCGGCGAGCAGCAGCTTGGTGGAGCGGCGCCGCGTCACGACGTGCACCGCGTCCCGCACGTCCAGCAGGTGCGCGTACGCCCGGTCCACGCGGCCGTGCGGGCGGTCGGTGAGCCACGTGGCCGCGAGCGCCGACAGCAGGACGGCGTCGCGGATGCCGCCGCGCGACTCCTTGAGGTCCGGCTCGATGAGGTACGCCAGCTCCCCCGCGCGCTCGGCCCGGTCGCGGGCGCTGTGCAGCAGCTCGGGCAGCCGGCGGCGGGACGCCGAGCGCCAGTCGGTGAGGATCGCGGAGGCCGCGCGGTGCACGACGACCGCGTCCCCCGCCACGGGCCGCACGTCCAGCCAGCCGACGGCGGCGGGCAGGTCGGTGGACGCGAGCCGACGCGTCTGGCTCAGCGAGCGCACGGCGTGGTCGACGTCGACGCCGGAGTCCCACAGCGGGTACCACAGCGCGTCGGCGACGCGGGCGAGCTCGTCGGGCTTGTGGGTGCGGCCGTCGTGCACGAGCACGAGGTCGAGGTCCGACAGCGGACCGAGCTCGCCGCGGCCGAGGCTGCCGACGGCGGCCAGCGCGAGGCCCGTCGGGTCGACGTCGGCCGTGGCGGTCTCGTACAGGGGGGTGAGCCGGTCGGTGACGAGCTGCTGCAGGGCCGTGCGGCGCGCGACCCCCGACCGGCCGGGGCCGGTCAGGCCGTCGGCGGCGGCGAGCAGGTCCGCGCGCAGGGGGCCCACCGCAGGGGTCGTGGTGGCGCCGTCGTCGACGCGCGAACCCCGCACCCCGGCGTCCGGGGTGCGGGGCTCGGTCGCGCCCGGCTGGTCGTCCGGGAGCACTGTCCGCGTCTCCTAGAGGGCCGCGTCGCCGTGCTCGCCGGTGCGCACGCGCACCACGTCGTCGAGCGTCGTGGTCCACACCTTGCCGTCCCCGATCCTGCCGGTCTGGGCGGCCTTGACGACGACGTCCACGACGGTGGACGCGTCCTCGTCCGCGACGAGGACCTCCACGCGGACCTTGGGCACCAGGTCGACCGTGTACTCGGCGCCCCGGTACACCTCGGTGTGGCCCTTCTGGCGTCCGTAGCCGCTGGCCTCGCTGACGGTCATCCCGCGGATGCCGGCGGCCTCGAGGGCGGACTTCACGTCGTCCAGGCGGTGGGGCTGGACGACCCCGGTGACGAGCTTCATGCGCGGATCTCCCTCTTGATCTGGCCGCTGGCGGAACCCTGCGGGACGGTCTCGTACGCGGACTCGCTGTGCACCGCCAGGTCGATGCCACCGACCTCGGCCTCCTCGGAGACCCGCCAGCCCATGACCGCCTTGAGCGCGATCGCGATGAGGTAGGTGATGATGCCGGAGAAGACGATCGCGACGACGGCGATGATCGCCTGGACCGCGAGCTGGTTCAGGCCGCCGCCGTAGAACAGGCCCGTCTCGGTGGCCAGGAAGCCGATGGAGACCGTGCCCCAGAGGCCGGAGACGAGGTGCACGCCCACGACGTCGAGCGAGTCGTCGTAGCCCAGCTTGTACTTCAGCCCCACCGCGAAGGCGGAGAGCACGCCGGCGATCGCGCCGACCGCGATCGAGCCCACGGGGCTGACGGACCCGGCGGCCGGGGTGATCGCGACGAGCCCGGCCACGACACCCGACGCCGCACCGAGCGACGTCGCGGAGCCGTCACGCAGCTTCTCCACCAGGAGCCAGCCGAGCACCGCGGCCGCGGTGGCGACCGTCGTGTTGACCCACGCGAGGCCGGCGAAGCCGTCGGCGGTGAAGGCGGAGCCGCCGTTGAAGCCGAACCAGCCGAACCACAGGAGCGCCGCGCCCAGCATGACGAGCGGCAGGTTGTGCGGGCGCATCGGCTCGGAGCCGAAGCCCTTGCGCTTGCCGACCACCAGGGCGAGGACCAGCGCGGCCACACCGGCGTTGATGTGCACCACGGTGCCGCCGGCGAAGTCGATCGGCGTCGCGATGGACGCGAACGGCCCGTCGCCGGACAGCAGGCCGCCGCCCCAGACCATGTGCGCCATCGGGAAGTAGCAGAGGGTCACCCACACGGCCACGAAGACCATCCAGGTGCCGAACTTGGCGCGGTCGGCGATCGCGCCGGAGATAAGGGCGACGGTGATGATGGCGAACGTCGCCTGGAAGCCCACGCCCACGATGCCGGGGACGCCGAAGTCGTCGATCGCGAACTCGCCCGCGGCGTCGTAGATCGCGCCGGACAGCCCGAACTGGTCGAACGGGTTGCCGACGATCCCGCCGAGGTCGGCGCCGTAGGACATCGACCAGCCCCACAGCACGTAGACGACGCCGACGACGGCGATCGCGCCGAACGACATCATCATCATGTTCAGCACGGACTTGCCGCGCACCATCCCGCCGTAGAAGAGCGCGAGTCCAGGGGTCATCAGGAGCACGAGAGATGCCGACATCAGCATCCACGCGGTTGCTCCGGTGTCCAGCTCCATGAGTTGTTCCTCCCTCACCAGCCGGGCGGCCGGGTCGGGCACTACCGTGGTCGGGCGGGGTTTCGCCTGGACTGTTCTGGTGTTTCGCGGGTGTGACAAGGCCCCGTCACGCGTCAACTTTGCGTTAACGGGGCCTTGTCACGGGGTGCCGCGGGGTGCCGCGGGGTACCACGGGTGCGGCGGTGGTCAGCCCAGCAGGCCGTCCACGAACTGCTCGGGGTCGAACGGCGCCAGGTCGTCGGGGCCCTCCCCCAGCCCGACGAGCTTGACCGGCACGCCGAGCTCGCGCTGCACGGCGACGACGATGCCGCCGCGGGCGGTCCCGTCGAGCTTGGTGAGCACGATGCCGGTGACGCCGGCGACCTCGCTGAAGACGCGGGCCTGGTTGAGGCCGTTCTGCCCCGTCGTGGCGTCGAGCACGAGCAGCACCTCGGCGAGCGGCGCCTCCCGGGTGATGACGCGGGTGATCTTGCCCAGCTCGTCCATGAGGCCCGCCTTGTTCTGCAGGCGGCCCGCGGTGTCGACGAGGACGACGTCCGTGCCCTCGGCCTTGCCGCGCTTCACCGCGTCGAACGCGACGGCGGCCGGGTCGGCGCCGTCGCGGTCCGAGCGCACCGTCTCCACGCCCACGCGGGCGCCCCAGGTCTGCAGCTGGTCGGCGGCCGCCGCGCGGAACGTGTCGGCCGCCCCGAGCACCACGGACCGGTCCTCCGCGACCAGCACCCGCGCCAGCTTGCCGACCGTCGTCGTCTTGCCCGTGCCGTTGACGCCCACCACGAGCACGACGGCGGGCAGCCGCGCGCCGTCGTCACCGACCGGGCCGGTCGTGGCGACGTCGCGGTCCAGCGCCGGGTCGACGACCTTGAGCAGCTCCTCGCGCAGCAGGTCCCGCACGGTCTTCGGGTCACGGACGCCGAGCACGCGCACGCGCGTGCGCAGGGCCTCGAGGAGCTCCTCGGCCGGTCCTGCGCCGATGTCGGCGAGCAGGAGCGTCTCCTCGAGCTCGTCCCAGTCGTCCTCGGTGAGGTGGTCGCGGGACAGCACGCTGAGCAGCCGCGCGCCGAGCGGCGACCCCGACCGGGCGAGCCGGTCGCGCAGACGCACCAGGCGCCCGGCCACCGGCTCCGGCGTCTCGAGCGCGGGCGCCGCCGGTTCCGCCGCGGGGCCCGCGTCGACCGACGCTCCCTCCGGCGCGGGGGCCACCGTCGTGGCGCCGTCGTCCCGCCGGTCGACCGGCTGGTCGACCTGCTGGTCGGGGCGCCGGCGGCGCGACCTCGGGACGAGCAGTGCGGCACCGCCGCCGACCACGACGACGACGCCGAGAAGGATCCAGAGCCAGAGCTGATCAGTCACGCGGACAGTCTCCCAGAAGCGCGCGACCGCGCCGCCCGGCGAGGACCGCCGGCGGAGCCCCGGACGAGGGGGTCACTCCGGCTTGCGGACGCTCCCCACGTGCCACGAGCTGCGCGCCTGCAGGCGCGCGCGGTGCAGGGCGTCGGTGAGCTCCTCCGGGTCGACGTAGCCCGGGGCGTCCTCGACCGTCGCGGCGAAGAACTCGTCCATCCCGGTCTCGACCGGGGCAGGGGGCGCGACGCGCCTGCGGCGCAGCCCGGACCGGAAGTCGCGGAGGAAGCGACCGAGGCCGGGTGCCTCGTCGTCCTGACCCTCACGACGCTCCATGACGTTGGCCACGAGGAACACCACCGCGGCGAGAACGAGGGACCCGAGGACCCAGAGGACGAACGTGAGCATGGCGTTATTCTCCCCGCGCATCGACGGTCTCGCGCATCCGCTGGGAGATGACGGTCGTCACACCGTCGCCGCGCATGGTCACGCCGTACAGCGCGTCCGCGACCTCCATCGTGCGCTTCTGGTGGGTGATGACGATGAGCTGGGAGTCCTCCTGCAGCTCGCGGAAGATCTCCAGCAGCCGGCCCAGGTTCACGTCGTCGAGCGCCGCCTCCACCTCGTCCATCACGTAGAACGGGCTGGGGCGCGCCTTGAAGATCGACACGAGGAACGCGACCGCCGTGAGCGACCGCTCCCCGCCGGACAGCAGCGACAGCCGCTTGATCTTCTTGCCCGCCGGGCGCGCCTCGACCTCGATGCCCGTGGTGAGAAGATCACCCGGCTCGGTGAGCACCAGGCGCCCCTCGCCGCCCGGGAAGAGCCGGCCGAAGACCCGCTCGAACTGCTCCGCGGTGTCGCGGAACGCCTCCGCGAAGACCTGCTGCACCCGCTCGTCGATCTCCTCGACGATGTGCAGCAGGTCCTGGCGCGACTTCTTGAGGTCCGCCAGCTGCTCCGTGAGGAACTGGTGCCGCTCCTCCAGGGCCGCGAACTCCTCCAGCGCGAGCGGGTTGACCGCGCCGATGCGCGCGAGCGCACGCTCCGCCGTCGCGAGCCGCTTCTCCTGCTCCGCGCGCACGTACGGCACGGGCTCCGGGTCCGGCTCCTCCTCGGCGGCGTCGGCGGGGCGCGCCACCGGCACGTCGCGGTGCGGGCCGAACTCCTCGACCAGGACGTCGGGGTCGCTGCCCAGCTCGTCCACCGCCCGGGCCTGCAGCTGCTCGAGCCGCGCCACCTGCTGGGCGCGCGCCACCTCGTCGCGGTGCGCGACGTCGGTGAGGTCGCGCAGCTCGCCCGCGAGCCGGTCGGCGTCGGTGCGGACCGCCTCGAGCTCCCGCTGCCGCGCGCCGCGCTCCTCGTCGGCGGCGGCGCGCTCGGCCTGGGCCCGCTCGATCGAGCGGGCGAGGACGGCGAGGGCCGTGCCCGCGTCGTCGCGCACCGCGGACGCCGTCCGCGCCTCGGCCGCGCGCTGCACCGCCCGCCGCTCCGCCTTCTCCCGCGCGGCGCGCTCCTGCGCCGCGGCCCGAGCGAGGCCTTGCGCACGGCCGGCGACGGCGCGCGCCCGCTCCTCGCTCGTGCGCAGCTCGAGCCGCGCCTCGGTCTCCGCCGCGCGTGCCGCGGTGGCTGCCTCCTGCGCCGCCTCGCGGGCCGCCTGCGCCTCGGCCACCTGCTCCTGCGACTGCGCGGGCTCGGCCTCGGCGACCTCGAGGCGCCGGGCCAGCTCGGTGAGCTCCACCTCGTCGGCCTCCCGGCGCTCGGCGGCCTGGGCGAGCGTCGCGCGGTGCCGCTCGGCCTCCGCGAGCGCGGACCGGTGCGCCGAGCCCAGCGTGCCGAGCTGCTCCGCGACGGCGGCGAGGGCGGCGTCCGACTCGTGCAGCCGGGCGAGGGTGTCGTCGTGGGCGGCCTGCGCGGCCTCGAGACGCTCGCGCGCCCCGACCAGCTCGAAGCGGCAGCGCTCGCCGCGGGCGGCCGCGTCGTCGAGCCCCTCCTTGGCTTCGTCGAGCGCCGACGTCAGGTGCAGCACGCTCGGCGCGGCCGCGGAGCCGCCCCAGGCCCGCGCCGCGCCCAGCAGGTCGCCGGCCCGCGTCACGGCGACGACGCCGGGTGCCTTCTGGACCAGGGCGCGCGCCTGGGCCAGGTCGTCCACCACGACCACGTCGCGCAGCAGCGCGCGCAGCGGGGCGGCCGCGGGCCCTGCCACGGTGACGACGTCGGGCGCCCGGCGCGCGCCGTCGGGAAGGTCGGCGGCGACCGGGGACGTGCCCGGCGCGCCGTCGTCGGTGCCGCCCACGACGAGCCCGGCGCGGCCGGCGTCGTCGTCGCGCAGGCGGCGCAGCGCGTCGACCGCCGCGTCGAGGTCGCGCACGGCCACGGCGTCCGCGACCGGGCCGAGGGCGGCCGTCACCGCGTCCTCGTAGCCCGCCTCGACGCCGAGCAGCGCGGCGACCGAGCCGAGCACGCCGGGCGCGGCGTCCGCGAGCAGGGCGCCCGCGCCGTCCTTGCGGTCCAGGCTGAGCTCGAGGGCCTCGACCCGCGCGCTCCAGGTGGCGCGGTCGCGCTCGGCCTCCGCCGCGCGGGCCTCGAGGTCCTGCACGGCCGCCTGCGCCTCGGCGAGCGCCGTCGTCGCCTCCTCGTGCCGGGCGTCGAGGTCCTCCTCGCCCTCCTCGGCGCCCACGACCTGCACCTCGAGCGCGCCGAACTCGCGCGCCGCCTCCTCGGCCCGGCGCTCCGCCTCGGCGACGACCTCGCGCACGCGCTCCAGCTCCGCGTCCCCCGCCTCGACGCGGCTCCGGCGCGCGGCCACCTGCCCGGACAGCCTGGCGAGGCCCTCGCGCCGGTCGGCGGCGCCGCGGTGCAGGGTCGCGAGCTCGCGCTCCGCGGCGTCCGCGGCCTTCTCGGCGTCGGTGCGCGCGGCGACCGCGGACTCGAGCGCGGCGCGCGCGAGCTCGACCTCGCGGGTCAGCTCCGCCTCCGTGGCCCGCGCCCGCTCGGCCTGTGCCTCCAGGTCGGCCGGGTCCTGGCCGCGGTGCTCCGGCTCGGTGGCGCCCAGCAGCCGCACCCGCTCGTCGGCGAGCGTGGCCAGCCCTCGCAGCCGCTCGCGCAGCGCGCTCAGCGCGTGGAAGGCGTCGGCCGCGCGGCCGGCGTCCGCGACCGCGGCGGACGCCGCGACCTCGAGCCGCGCCAGGTGCTCCCGCGCCCGCTCCAGTCCCCGCTCCGTCTCCTGCTGACGCTCGCGCAGCGCCGCCTCGTCGGCCCGCTCCTGGGCCATCTGGGCGGTGAGCTGGGCCAGGTCGTCGGCGAGGAGCCGGGCCTTCGCGTCCCGCAGGTCGGCCTGGACGGTCCGTGCCCTGCGCGCCGCCTCCGCCTGCCTCCCGAGCGGGCCGAGCTGGCGGCGCAGCTCCGCGGTGAGGTCCGTGAGGCGCGCGAGATTGCCCTGCATCGCCTCGAGCTTGCGCAGCGCCTTCTCCTTGCGCTTGCGGTGCTTGAGGACGCCGGCCGCCTCCTCGACGAAGCCGCGGCGGTCGTCGGGGTTGGCGCGCAGCACGGCGTCGAGCTGCCCCTGCCCCACCACGACGTGCATCTCGCGGCCGATGCCGGAGTCGCTCAGCAGCTCCTGGATGTCGAGGAGCCGGCACGAGGTGCCGTTGATCGCGTACTCCGACCCGCCGCTGCGGAACAGCGTGCGGGTGATCGTCACCTCGGTGTAGTCGATCGGCAGCGCGCCGTCGGTGTTGTCGATCGTGAGGGACACCTCGGCCCGGCCGAGCGGCGGGCGGCCGGCGGTGCCGGCGAAGATGACGTCCTCCATCTTGCCGCCGCGCAGCGACTTGGCGCCCTGCTCCCCCATCACCCACGACAGCGCGTCGACCACGTTCGACTTGCCCGAGCCGTTCGGCCCGACGACGCACGTGATGCCCGGCTCGAGGCTCAGCGTCGTCGCCGAGGCGAACGACTTGAAGCCGCGGAGCGTGAGCGTCTTGAGGTGCACCCGGCGAGCCTAACCGCCGGATCCCGCCGATCCGCGGAACTACGCCGCTCCCGCCCGGAGACGTCCGGACACGCCGACGGCCGGGCCCGTGCGGGCCCGGCCGTGCGACGTCGTGCGTGAGTGTGGCGTGACGTGCGAGGGCTCAGAGGTTCGGGAACCAGAGGCCGATCTCGCGGGCCGCGGACTCGGGCGAGTCGGAGCCGTGCACCAGGTTCTGCTGCACCTTGAGTCCCCAGTCGCGGCCGAGGTCGCCGCGGATGGTGCCGGGGGCCGCCTCGGTGGGGTTGGTCGCGCCCGCCAGCGAACGGAACCCGGGGATGACGCCCTGGCCCTCGGCGACGACGGCGAGCGTCGGGCCCGAGAGCATGAAGTCGACGAGCGGCTGGTAGAACGGCTTGCCCTCGTGCTCCGCGTAGTGCGCGGCGAGGAGCTCGGTCGTGGCCTGCTTCAGCTCGACGGCGACGAGCGTGTAGCCCTTCGCCTCGATGCGCCGCAGCACCTCGCCGGACAGGCCGCGGCGGACGCCGTCGGGCTTGACGAGCACCAGGGTGCGCTCGATGGCGGGCTCGGCGGGCAGTTTCGTGTCTGCGGCGTCGGTCATGGCGGAAAGCCTATCGGCGCCGAGGGTGCCTTCGACCACGCGATCCGTACCGCCATCACGTGAATGACGACACAGATCCCGTGCTCGAAGGGTTCGACGCTGCCCCCAGGCATCGCCTGTCCACAGGGCGCCCGGCTGCGCACGAGGGGGCCGCCGCGCGGTGGTCGAGTGCGGAGATGCGCCCGCTCTCCCCTCCACCGGCCCGAGTCCTCGACGTCGCACGTGCGCAGGCCGGTCTGATCACGACCGCCCAGTGCGAGGCGGCCGGGATGACCCGGACCCGCCTCGCACGGATGGCGCGACAGGGCAGATGGGTGCGGGCGGCGCCAAGCGTCTACGACACGGACCCGGTACCGGTCGAGCACCGTGAGCGCCCCGACCTCTTCGACCATCGACGGCGTTGGTCGGCGTGGCGCGCCGTCCTCGCCCTCGGTCCGAACGCGATGCCCGTCGGCCAGAGCGCACTCGTCTTCCACGGGGTCCGGGGGCTCCCCGTCCGGATCACCCCCGAGGCGAGCCTCCCCGGCGCGGCCCGACTCCAGCCGGACGTCGCCGTCGTCCGCCAGTACGACCCGGCGACACCGACGAAGCTGGTCGCCGGGCGCAGGGTCCCCACCGTGCTCCATGCCCTGGCGCAAGCTGTCCCGACGCTCGACCGGCGGCACGCGGTCGCGGTCCTGGACGACGCCGTCCACCAGGGCCTCATCACGCGCGCCCAGGTGGAGCAGGCCCACGACCTCGCTCGCGGACGCCGCGGGGTCGAGCGCACCCACGCCTGGTGGCAGCTGGTCGACGGGCGCGCCGAGTCCCCGCTCGAGACGGCGGTGCGCCTCGAGTGCATCGACGCCGGCGTTCCTCCGGACGACCTGCAGCGCGTGCTCGTCGACGACCAGGGGACGTTCCTCGGGCGCGGCGACATGGTGTGGCGCCTGCCCGACGGCCGATGGTTCTGGCTCGAGGCGGACGGCTCCGAGGTGCATTCCTCACCTGCGGCCCTCTACGAGGACCGGCGGCGGCAGAACGCCCTCGTCGCCGACGGCGGAGTGGTGATGCAGCGGGTCACCGGCCGTGACCTCTACGGTCCCGTCGGGCTCGGACACCAGATCGCCGCGCGGCTGCGCAACCTCGGCTGGGTTCCCGGACAACCCCTCCCTCAGCAGCCGAGCACCCTTCGAGCACGGGATCCGTATCGCTCAACCGGTGTATAGCGATACGGATCCCGTGCTCGAAGGGTGCTCGGGTCAGAGGTTCGGCGCCGTCTCCGGGTGCTCGGCGTCGTATTCCGCACGCTCGCGGTCGATGCGGCCGCCCAGGCGCAGCGAGACGACCCACATCGCGACGAACACCACGCCGACGACGAACATCATCGGCAGCAGCAGGCCCATCGCCAGCACGGGCACCTGCACGACCGTGCCCGCGTAGTACCCCATCGGCGTCCCGACCATGCGGGACATCACCAGGAGCACCACGAACAGCACGCCGATCACGAGCCACAGGGCGAGCGGCGACTCGATCACCAGGGGGCCGCGCTCGTAGCCGGTGTTCCGCAGCCCGTAGAGGGCGACGCCGGCGAACAGCACCACGAACGCCTCCAGCTGCAGCATCATCGACGTGAACTGCACCTTGGCGGGCTTGCGGGGCTTGATGCGGTCCCCCGGACGGGGACGGTCGTCCTTCTTGCTCACGACCCCACGATATCCGCGCGCTCGCGGGTGCCGGGACCGTCGTCGTCGGAGACCTCCGACACGCCGTCGGCGACCGGCAGCTCGTCGAGCGCCCCGGCCTTGGCCGGGTCCGCGACCGCCTCGCCCCGCGCCACCATGCCGGCGACGTCGGACAGCTTGATCACGGGCAGGAAGAACGCCAGCACGAGGCCGACGAGGACGAGCGGCACGAGGTACCAGAACGACGGCGCGAGGGCGTCGGCGTAGGCGTCGATGATGCCCGACTTGAGCGGCTCGGGCAGCGACTGCACGACGCCCGGCGTGAGGCTCGACTCCCCCGCGCCGCCGGCCCCGGCGGGCGCCCCGGCGAAGACCTCGGTGAGGTTGTCCGTGAGGCGGGTGGTGAAGATCGTCGTGAACAGGGCGGAGCCCACGGCCGCGCCGATCTCGCGGAAGAAGTTGTTGGAGCTCGTGGCCGTGCCCAGCTCGTGCGGGTCGACGGCGTTCTGCACCGCCAGCACGACGGTCTGCATCACGAGGCCCATGCCGGCGCCGAGCGTGAAGATCATCGCGCCGAAGGTCCACATCGACATGTCGCCGGCGAGGCCGGTCAGCCAGACCATCGCCAGGGCGACCACGATCAGGCCGGCCACCGGGTAGGCCTTGTACTTCCCCGTCTTGGAGATCGCGATACCCGAGACGATGGAGGTGAGCATCATGCCGGCCATCATCGGGAGCATCAGCCAGCCCGACTCGGTGACACCGGCGCCCGTGGACATCTGCAGGAACGTCGGGATCATGGCCATCGCGGAGAACATGCCCATGCCCAGCACGAGCCCGATCAGCGTCGTGATGGTGAACGTACGGTTCTTGAACAGCCGCAGCGGGATCAGCGGCTCGGCGACGCGCGTCTCGACGAGGATGAACGCGGCCACGGCGGCGAGCGTCAGCACGAGGAGCCCGGACAGGCGCCAGTCGGTCCAGTCGTAGCCGGACGACGACAGGGACTCCCAGCTGGTGACGAGCACGATGCCCGTCGTGGCCACGGCCATCGTGACGATGCCGCCCCAGTCGACGGGGCGGGTCGAGCGGTGCGAGGGCAGCTTGAGCGCGAACCAGGCGACGACGAACGCGGCGACGCCGACGGGCAGGTTGATCCAGAAGGTCCACCGCCAGCCGGGGCCCTCGGTGAGCCAGCCGCCCAGGAGCGGGCCGAGGACGGCCGAGATGCCGAACAGGGCGCCGAGCGGACCCATGTACTTGCCGCGCTCGGAGGCCGGCACGATGTCGGCGATGATCGACTGCGACAGGATCATCAGGCCGCCGCCGCCGAGGCCCTGGAGGGCGCGCCACAGGACGAGCTCGATCATGTTCTGCGACAGCGCGGCGCCCACGGACGCGAGCGTGAACAGCCCGATCGCGACGAGGAACGGCCAGCGCCGGCCCATGAGGTCGCCGAACTTGCCGTACAGGGGCATGCCGATGGCGACGGCCAGGATGTAGGCGGTGACGACCCACCCCTGGTGCTCGACGCCGTTGAGCTCGCCGACGATCGTGGGCATCGCGGTGCCGACGATCGTCTGGTCGAGGGAGGACAGGAACATCGACGCCATCAGGGCGCCGAAGATCAGCCAGACGGTGCGCTGCGTCAGGACGACGACGGGCTTGTCCGGCGCGGCAGCAGGGGCACTGCTCATGGAACACCTCGGATCGGTGGCGCGCGGGGGCGCCGGGGTAGTGACGGGGGCTGGGGTGCTCGAGGAGGGCGTGCGGGCGGAGGTGCCCGACGCTCAGGAGGTGAGGACGGCGGCGAGCTGGCCGACGACGTGCGGCACGTGGTCGCCGACGTCGCCCTCGTGGCCGGTGCGCGCCCAGTCGTCCATCGCCGCCCGCGTGACGACGAAGACGACCATGGCGCACATCTCGGGGTCGGCCGGCAGGGGTGCCGCCTCGTGCCGCCGCTCGAACAGCGCGACGACCTGGGTCTTGTGCCGCTCGAACCACGCGAAGTGGCGGCCGAGCAGGCGCGGCTCGAGCTGCAGGATCTCCATCACCTGCTCGCCCTGGTGCTTGCCGGGGCCGGCGAACGCGGAGAGCAACGACCGGACGAGCACCTCGAGGTCCGCCGCCAGACGCCCGGTGGGGCCCCCGGCCGCGAACGCCTCGCGGGTCTCGGCGCTCAGCTCGAACGACCCCTGACCGAGCACCGCGTCGTCCTTCGACTCGAAGTAGTTGAAGAACGTGCGGGGCGAGATCTGGGCCGCCTCGGCGATCTCCTCCACCGTCACGGCGTCCAGGCCTCGCTCGAGCACGAGGCGCTGGGCGGCGTCGACGATCGCGTCCGTGCGCGCGCGCTTCTTGCGCTCACGCAGTCCGAGGTCGCCGGCGGGAGGAGTCACCGGACAATCATGCACCCACTGCAATATTGCACCAAGTGCAATTTCCTGTGAGCGTGATCACACCTCGCCGAAGCCGCCCTCGATCAGCCCGACGACGGTGGCCACGGCGTCGCGCGCGTCCGCCCCGTGCGCGGACACCTCGACCTCGGTGCCCGCGGCGGTGCCGAGCGCCATGAGCTGCAGCACGCTCGTCGCGTCGACGCCCTGGAGGGTGACCGGCCCGCCGAACGCCGCCGCGGCCCGCGCCACCACCGCCGCCGGGCGGGCGTGCAGGCCCAGCGGGTTGCGGATCACGACGCGGGCGCTGGCCGTCGCGGTGGTCTCGACCGGCTCGAGCGACGGATCGGCGGGAGCCTGGGCAGGTGCAGGCGCAGGGGCAGCGGGCGCCCCCGCGCCCTCGGCGGCGGCCAGCACCGCGTCCAGCCCGGCGCCCTGCTGCGCCGCCACCGCCGCGGCGACCGCGCCCTCGACGAACGGCGCTTCGGCGAGGCGCACCCGGCCGACCAGGTCCTCGTCGAGCTCGAGCGCCGTCTCGACGGTCAGCACGGCGGAGCCCAGGTCGGCCAGCACGACGACGCCGTCGACGCGCGGCAGCGCGCGCCCGAGGGCGTCCTGCACGACCTCCAACGACGTGCCCAGGCCGCCGGCGCCGTCGCCCGCCCCGCTCTCCAGGACGACGTCCGGCGCCATCTCGCGGGCCAGCTCGACCGTCCCGTCGGCGAGGCGCGCCGAGTGGGAGACGAGCAGCAGCCCGACGCTCACTCCCCGACCGCCTCCGCCTCGCCCGCCACGGCACCCGGCGTGGCGTCGGGCGTGGCGTCGGGCGTGGCGCCGAGCGCCGCGTCGAGCGCCGCGCGCAGCACCAGCGCCGTCGAGCGCGCGCCCGGGTCCTCGTGGCCGGCGCTCCGCTCCCCCAGGTAGGACGCCCGGCCCTTGGTCGCCACGAGCGGGATCGTGCCCGTCGCGCCGGCGTCGGCCGCGTCGGCGGCCGCCCGCAGCACCTCGACCGGCTCCTGGCCGGCGTCCGCGGCGGCGGTGGCCGCCTCGACCGCAGGGGCGAGGGCGTCGACCATCGTCTTCTCCCCCACCTGCGCCTTGCCGCGCGACGTCACGCCCTCGAGCGCGGCGTCGAGCAGGACGACGACGCCGGACCCGTCGACGCTGGGGCGGGCCGACCGCTTCGCCGCCCGCAGGAACGCCGTCCCGTACAGCGGGCCGGAGGCGCCGCCGACCTTCGACATGAGGGTGGTGGCCACGAGCATGAGCACGTCGCCGACCTCCGCGCGCTCCGGGGCCCCCGGGTCGTCCAGCTTCGCGACCACGGCCTGGAACCCGCGGTGCAGGTTCTCCCCGTGGTCGCCGTCCCCGATCTGCCGGTCGAGCTCCGTGAGCTCGTCCTTCGACCCCGCCACGACGTCGGCGGTGCGCCGCACCCAACGCTCCGCCCATGCCACGTCGAGCCCCATGACCGCACGCCTCCTCGCCTCGGGGCGCCCCGCGACGCCCGTCACCAGTGCAACGCCACCGTGCGCACCGGCGCGTCCCACAGCTCCCGCAGCTCGTCGTCCAGCCGCAGCACCGTGATCGACGCGCCCTGCATCTCCAGCGACGTCACGTAGTTGCCCACGAGCGACCGGGAGACGGTGACACCGCGCTCCTCGAGCAGCCCGCGCGCTCGACCATAGACGACGTACAGCTCGGACAGCGGCGTGCCGCCCATCCCGTTGACGAACAGGAGCACGTCGTCGCCGTCGGTCAGGCGCAGGTCGTCGGCGACCGGGTCGAGCAGGCTGCGCGTGATCCCGGTGGCGCCCGTGAAGGGGATGCGGTGCCGGCCGGGCTCGCCGTGGATGCCGATGCCGATCTCGACCTCGTCGTCGGGCAGGTCGAACGACGGCTTGCCGACGTGCGGCACCGTGCACGCCGTGAGCGCGACGCCCATGGTGCGCACGTTCGCCACGACCCGTCCGGCGACCTCGGTGACCGCGCCGAGGTCGTCGCCGCGAGCGGCGGCGGCGCCCGCGATCTTCTCCACGCAGACCGTGCCGGCGACGCCGCGGCGGCCGGCCGTGTACAGGGAGTCCTCGACGGCGACGTCGTCGTTGACGAGGATCGTCATGACCTGCGAGCCCTCGGCCTCGACGAGCTCGACGGCGGTCTCGAAGTTGAGCACGTCGCCCGTGTAGTTCTTGACGATCGCCACGACGCCGGCGCCCGAGTCCGCGCCGAGGACCGCCGGCACGATCTGGTCCGGCGTGGGCGACGTGAACACCGCGCCCGGCACCGCCGCGTCGAGCATCCCGTCGCCGACGAACCCCGCGTGCAGCGGCTCGTGCCCGGAGCCGCCGCCGCTGACCAGCCCCACCTTGCCCGGCACGGGGCCGCCGGCCCGCGACACGTACACGGGCTCGTCGTGCACCTCGACCAGGTCGGCGTGGGCGAGCCCGAATCCCGCGAGCGAGTCGGTCACCGCGTCCGCGGGGTCGTCGAGCAGCTTCTTCATGTCGCGCCTCCTCGCCTGGCACCGCCCTGCAGCGCGGCGGCCTGCCCCCATCCAACACCCGGGCGCCACACCACGCAGCACCCCCGCGGGATGTCGGGCGGGTGATCGTGCGTGCGCCCTCCCGACGTCCCGGACGGGCGCGTCAGCCGCGGCCGAGCAGGATCCGGGCGTCCGCGACCGTGATGACCGAGCCGGTGACGAGCACGCCGCGCCCGGTGCCGACGCCCACCTGGTCGCCGCTCTCGGCGAGGTCGGCCGCCACCTGCAGCGCCTCGTCGAGGCGCGCGGCCGTGCGGACCCGGTCCTCGCCGAAGATCTCCTGGGCCACCTCGAGCAGGTCCTCGGGGTCGGCCGAGCGGGCCGACGAGTTCTTCGTGAGGACGAGCTCGGTGAGCGCCGGCTCCAGGGTCGCGAGCAGCCCTTCGACGTCCTTGTCCGCCATCACGGCGACGACGCCGACCAGGCGCGGGAGGTCGAACTCCTCGTCGAGCGCGTCGACGAGGGCCTGCGCCCCGTGCGGGTTGTGCGCCGCGTCCACCAGCACGGTCGGGCTGGAGCGCACCACCTCGAGGCGCCCCGGCACGAAGACGTCGGCGAACGCCGTCTCGACCACCCCGCCGTCCAGGGCACGGCCGCCGAGCAACGCCTCCACCGCGGCGAGCGCGAGGAGCGCGTTGTGGGCCTGGTACGCGCCGTGCAGGGGCACCAGCACCTCGGTGTAGAGGCCGGCGGGGGTGCGCAGGTCGACGAGCTGTCCGCCGACGGCCGCCCGGCGGCCGGCGACCTCGAGCTCCACGCCCTCGCGCAGCAGGTGCGCCGAGACCTCCGCCGCCCGCTCGCGCAGGATCTCGTCGACGACGACGTCCTGCTCGGCGCTGACGACCGTGGCGCCCTCCTTGACGATGCCGGACTTCTCGGTGGCGATCTCGGCCAGCGTGGAGCCGAGCCAGCGCTCGTGGTCGATGCCGACCGGGGTGAGCACCGCGACCTCGCCGTCCACGACGTTGGTGGAGTCCCACCGGCCGCCCATCCCGACCTCGACCACCGCGACGTCGACCGGGGCGTCCGCGAAGGCGGCGACCGCCATGACGGTGAGCACCTCGAAGAAGCTGAGGCGCGGGCCGTCCGCCTCCTGCGACTCACGGTCGACGACGCCGATGTACGGCGCGACGTCCTCCCACACCTCGACGAACCGCGCGGCGCTGAGCGGCTCGCCGTCCACCTGGATGCGCTCGGTGACGCTCGTGAGGTGGGGCGAGGTGAACAGGCCGGTGCGCAGCCCGTGCTCGCGCACCAGGCGCTCGGTCATGCGCGCCGTCGACGACTTGCCGTTCGTGCCCGTGAGGTGGATGGCGCGGAACGCGTGCTGCGGGTCGCCGAGGAGCTCGAGCACCCGCCGGACGCGGTCGAGCGTCGGGTCGATGTCGTGCTCCGGCGCCCGCGACATGATCTCCGCGTAGACCTCGCGCAGCGACTCCTGCGCCACGGCGTCCTCCGCCGCCGCGCGGGCGGCCTGGCGCTCGGCCGTGCGGGCCTTGCGCGCGGCGGACGAGGGCTTGTTCTCAGCGTCGGGGGTCACCCCCGAAGGATAGGCGCTGCGCGCCCGACCGTCGGGGCCCGCGACGGTCGTTCAGCGCGGCGCGAGCACCACGACCGGGGTCTCCCCGGCGCGGTGCGCGGCGAACCGGTCGATCTCGCCCCAGCCCTGGTGGCGGCCGACGAGCACCCACAGCCGGTCGCGCTCCTCGCCCTGCGCCGCCGTCGCGCGCACGGGGCGCGGCCCGTCGACCGTGTCCACCTCCGCGTCGGGGTGCGCCCGCAGGTTGAGCCACCACGCCGGCGGCGGGTCGCCCCAGCCGTTCATCGCGAGGGTGACGTATCGACCCTCGTCCTCGACGTACCCGAGGATCACGGCGCGCTCCTGGCCGCTGCGGCGTCCCACGACGCGCAGGCGCAGCATGCCGAACTTGCCGCCGGGGGTCGGCCGGCGCAGCGGCCACCGCCCGCCGCTGATCCGGTAGCCGGCGCGCTGGACCGCCCACGCCGACCGCACGAACCAGCGTGGCGGCACGAAAGGGCGCTTCTCGGGGGCGGGTGTCGCGGCCATGCGGGACTCCTCGCGGGGAGCCGGCGCCGTCGCGCCGGGGAGCACCAGGCTAGCCCCGGCCGGCGGCGGCGCGCCGCTGTCGTCGGCCGGGGCTACCGTCGGGCCGTGGCCGCACACCCGGACTCCCCCGACGCTCCCGTCCGCCTCGCCCGCCGCACCGTCCCGGGCCCGCCCGGGACGCGCGCGGCGCCCGTCGTCCTCCTGCACGGCGGGGGCGGCGACGGCTCCACATGGGACCCTCTGGTCGGGCCCCTGGCACGCCGCGCCGACGTCGTCGTGCCGGATCTGCGCGGCGCGGGCCGCAGCCCGGCCGTCGGCGCGGCGTCGGTGACCGCGCTGCGCGACGACGTGCTCCTCCTGCTCGACGACCTCGCCCTCAACCGGGTCGTGCTGGTCGGGCACTCGCTCGGGGCGCTCCTCGGGCTGCTCGTGGCCGTGCACGACCCGGGCCGGGTCGCGGCCCTCGTGCTCGAGGAGTGCCCGCCCCTGGAGCCGCTCGGCCTGCCGGTGCCGGACGCCTCGGACGACGCGTCGTTCTACGAGCGCCGCATCCGCCCGGCCGTGCTCGCCGCGCTCAACGCGCCCGAGCGCGCATGGGTGGACGGCCTGGCCGGGGTGCGCGCACCGGCCCTCGTCGTCGGCGGCGGCCCCGAGAGCTTCCTGCCGCAGGACGCGATGGCGCGGATGGCCGCGCGCCTGCCCGACGCGCGGTTCGTCACGCTGCCGGGCGGCCACCTGGTGCACCCGACCCACCCCGACGCCTTCCTGCGCGAGGTCGAGGCGTTCCTCGACCTCGCGCAGGAAGGCCCTGGCGGCGGGGCGTGACGGCGGGTCCCGACGGCAGCCCGGGTCAGCCGGCCGGCGTCTCCCGCTTGCTCACGCGCACGGCGCGCTGCCCGTCGCTCGCGACCACGGCGAGGTCGAGGGCGAGGGTCTCGCGGGCGATGAGCTCGCGGTGGGCCTCCACCGCGGCGGCGTGCTCGGCGGGGACGTCGAGCTCCAGCGCGATGCGGTCGCTGACCTCGAGGCCGGCGGCCTTGCGGGCGTCCTGCACGTCGCGGATGACGTCGCGGGCGTAGCCCTCGGCGCGCAGGGCGTCGTCGAGCGCGAGGTCGAGGACGACGAACCCGCCGCCGGGCAGCACGGACGCGGCGACGTGCTCCCCGGCCGCGTCGCCCACGACGGTGGTGAGCTCGTACTCCGCCTCGAGCAGCGGCTCGTCGCCGGCGTCGGTCGTGACGACGACGGCGCCGTCGTCGCCCCGGCGCCACGCGCCCGCCTTCGCCGCCTTGATGACGGCCTGGACGCCGCGGCCCAGGCGCGGGCCGGCGGCCCGGGCGTTGACCGCGAGCCGCTCGGTGATGCCGAACCGCTCCGACGCGTCGGCGTCCGCCGCGACGAGGTCGACCGCCTTGACGTTGAGCTCCGACGTCAGGAGGCCCACGTAGTCCGCGAGCGCCGCGGGGTCGGGGACGGCCACCGTGAGGCGGGCCAGCGGCTGCCGCACGCGCAGCTGGTGGGCCTTGCGCAGCGCGAGCGCGCTGGACACGACGGCGCGCACCTCGTCCATCGCGGCGACGAGCTCGTCGTCGCGCACGAGGGCGGCGTCGACGACGCCGTCGGCCGAGGGCCAGTCCGTGAGGTGCACGGAACGGCCGCCGGTGAGGCCGCGCCAGACCTCCTCGGTGAGCAGCGGCGCCAGCGGCGCCATGACGCGGGTCAGCGTCTCGAGCGCCGTGTACAGCGTGTCGAAGGCGTCGGCGTCCTCGGCCCAGAACCTCATCCGCTGGGTGCGCACGTACCAGTTGGTCAGGACGTCGAGGTGCTCGCGCACGGACTCGCAGGCGCCGGAGATGTCGTAGGCGTCGAGCTGCGAGGTGACCGTCGCGACCACGTCGTGGGTGCGCGCCAGCAGGTACCGGTCGAGGGCGGGCAGGCCGGGGACGCGCTCGGCCGTGACGGGCTTCGCCGTGTAGCCCGCGCCGTCCGCGGCGCTGTTCGCGTACAGGGTGAAGAAGTAGTACGTGCTCCACAGCGGCAGCAGCACCTGGCGCACGGAGTCGCGGATGCCCTCCTCCGTGACGACGAGGTTGCCGCCGCGCAGGATCGGGCTGGCCATGAGGAACCAGCGCATCGCGTCGGAGCCGTCGCGGTCGAAGACCTCGGAGACGTCCGGGTAGTTGCGCAGCGACTTGCTCATCTTGCGACCGTCGGAGCCCAGCACGATGCCGTGCGACACGGCGGTGCGGAACGCCGGCCGGTCGAACAGCGCGGTGGCGAGCACGTGCAGCAGGTAGAACCAGCCGCGGGTCTGGCCGATGTACTCGACGATGAAGTCGCCCGGGTAGTGGTGCTCGAACCAGTCCGCGTTCTCGAACGGGTAGTGCACCTGCGCGTACGGCATGGAGCCGGAGTCCATCCACACGTCCATGACGTCCTCGACGCGGCGCATCGTGGACTTCCCCGTCGGGTCGTCGGGGTTGGGGCGGGTGAGCTCGTCGACGAACGGGCGGTGCAGGTCGGGCTCGCCGTCGGGGCCGAGCGGCAGGCGGCCGAAGTCGCGCTCGATCTCCTCGAGCGAGCCGTACACGTCCAGGCGCGGGTACGCCGGGTCGTCGCTCTTCCAGACCGGCACCGGGGAGCCCCAGAAGCGGTTGCGGCTCAGCGACCAGTCGCGGGCGTTCGCGAGCCACTTGCCGAACTGGCCGTCCTTGATGTGCTCCGGCGTCCAGGAGATCTCCTGGTTGAGCTCGACCATCCGGTCCTTGAACTTCGTGACCTCGACGAACCACGAGGACACGCCCATGTACATCAGCGGCTGCCGGCAGCGCCAGCAGTGCGGGTAGGAGTGCGCGTACGACTCGCGGCGCAGCAGCACCGTGCCGGCGGTGACCGACCCGGCGTCCGCCTCCGCGCGGGTGCGCGCCTTGAGGTGGTCGATGATCGGCAGGTTCGCGTCGAAGACCTGCAGGCCGGCGTACTCCTCGACCGGGTGCGTGAACTTGCCGTCCGCCCCCACGGGCATGACGGACGCGACGCCCTCGCGGTCGCAGACGACCTTGTCGTCCTCGCCGAACGCGCCGGCGCTGTGCACCAGGCCGGTGCCGTCCGTCGTCGTGACGAAGTCCGCCTCGACCACGCGGTGCGCGCGCTCGCGGCCCTCGTAGTAGGAGAACGGCGGCACGTAGGAGGTCTGCAGGAGCTCGCGGCCGGTGAGGCGCCCGACCACGCGCGGGGCGTCCTCGCCCTCGTCCGTGAGCTCGCGCGCGTACGCGTCGACGCGGGCCTCGGCGAGCACGTACCGCTGCGGCGTGCCGGTGAACGACGACTCGACGACGGCGTACTCGATGTCCTCGCCGACCATGACGAGCAGGTTGGAGGGCAGCGTCCACGGCGTCGTCGTCCAGACGAGGAGCTTGTCGCCGGGGCGCACCACGTCCTGCCCGGCGGGCACGGTCGCGACGTCGAAGCCGACGGTCACGGCCGGGTCCTGGCGCGTCTGGTAGACGTCGTCGTCCATGCGCAGCTCGTGGTTGGACAGCGGCGTCTGGTCGTTCCAGCAGTACGGCAGCACGCGGAAGTCCTCGTACACGAGGCCCGCGTCGTAGAGCTTCTTGAAGCCCCACAGCACCGACTCCATGTAGGTGACGTTGAGCGTCTTGTAGTCGTGGTCGAAGTCGACCCAGCGCGCCTGCCGGGTGACGTAGTCGCGCCACTCGGAGGTGTACTTCAGCACCGACGAGCGGCAGGCGGCGTTGAACTTCTCGATGCCGAGCTCGAGGATCTCGTCCTTGGTCTTGATGCCGAGCTGGCTCATGGCCTCGAGCTCGGCGGGCAGGCCGTGCGTGTCCCAGCCGAAGCGGCGCTCCACGTGCTTGCCGCGCATCGTCTGGTAGCGCGGGACGACGTCCTTGGCGTAGCCGGTGAGCAGGTGCCCGTAGTGGGGCAGGCCGTTCGCGAACGGCGGGCCGTCGTAGAAGACGAACTCGTTGGAGCCGTTCTCCCCCGCCGGGTTCTTCGCGACCGACGCGCGGAACGTGTCGTCGGCGGCCCAGAAGTCCAGGACCTCGCGCTCGATCGCCGGCAGCTCCGGGGACGCCGGGACGCCGGCGATGCCGAAGGCGGCGCCCTGTCGGTCTGCCTGCGACGAGGGGTCGGACGAACGGTGCTGCGGATAGGCCATGGGTGGGCTCCTGTGCGGACGAGCTGGCGGTCGGTGGTACGACGTCGGTGCTGCTGTGCGAGGACGACGCCCCCGCCCCGAAGGGCGCGGGTACCGCGGTACCACCCCGCTTGCGGACGCCGGTCGTGCTGACGTCCGCCGCTCGTTCACGGCTGTGACGGGCCTACCCGTCCGGTTCTACTAGGAGTGCGTGCGCGCCCTGTTCTTCCGGAGGCTCACCGGTGATGGCCGGGTCGATGCCTGTGCGTCCATGGTAGCCAGCCGCGCAAGTGCGGTCGTCGCGGGGCACCTTCGGCGGCCGAGGAAAAAGCCCGAGCGGCATCGCGGGTGTGCTCGCCAGGATGGCAGGCATGGACGAGAACGAGGTCGAGGTCGTCGTCGCCCACAGCCAGCGCGCGACGCTGCGGGTGGGCGGCGTGTACCTGAAGATCGACGGCGACCCGGCGCGCGCCGAGCGCGAGGCGCGGGCGATGGCCCTGGCGCCCGTCCCGACCCCGGAGGTCCTGTGGCGCGAGCCGCCCGTCCTCGCGATCGCTGCCGTGCCGGGCGAGGCGCTCGGTGTCCTCGGCGAGCCGTCGCCGCAGTCGCCGGCGGCGTGGGCGGCGGCCGGTGCGGCCGTCCGGCGGCTGCACGACGCGCCGTTGCCGCCGTGGCCGGGACGCAGCGTCGACGACGTGGCGGCGGAGCTCGACCGCGAGTGCGCGTGGCTGCTCGCCCACGACGTCGTGCCCGCCGAGGTGGTCCGCAGGAACCGGGCGATCGCCGAGGCCGCGCTGCGGCCGTGGTCGCCGGTGTTCGTCCACGGCGACCTGCAGCTCACGCACGTGTTCGTCGACGCCGACGAGGTCACCGGCGTCATCGACTGGTCCGAGGCCGCGCCCGGCGACGCGATGTTCGACCTCGCCATCCTGACGCTCGGGCACGAGGAGCGCCTGGACGACGTGCTGGCCGGCTACGGCCCCGGCGCGGACCGCACCGTCATCCGCGCCTGGTGGTCGCTGCGCAGCCTGGCGGCGTCGCGCTGGCTGATCGAGCACGGCTTCGACCCGGACGCGCCGGGAGCGGAGCTCGACGTGCTCCGAGCCCGGATGCGGGAGTCCTGAGGACCGTGGACAGGCCATCAGCTCCGCGGAGCGTGCTGCCGGCGATCATCGCGGCCCCGCCTGGCCGATCGCCTGCCGGACGGCCTCGGCGAACGCGGCGGGACTGTCCGTGGCTAGCTGGTGACCTCCGCCGTCGACGATCTGCAGGTGCGATCCGCCGATGGCGCCGGCGAACCGGTGCGCCGCCGGGAGGTTGGGTCTGTCCTTGCTCCCGCACAGCACGACCGTCGGCGCGGTGATCCGCGACAGGTCGGGTGTCAGGTCGACGCGGACACCGAGGATGTCGAGCAGGTCCTTCTTCGACATCCCGTCCGGCAGGCCCAGGTGACGCTCCGGGACGGCACCGAGCACCAGTCGCTGGACCGCCATCGTCACCCGGGGCGGCCTGACCTGGCCGCCGGAGAGCACGAGTGACGCGACGGGGTGCAGGGAGGCGTACCGGGCGGCGATCATCGCCCCGATCGACAGGCCGACCACGGTCACCGAACGCGCCGCAGTCTCCCTGACGTGGCGGTGCAGGGACGCGACGGCCTCGTCGAACACGAAGGGTGTCGCGAGGTCCAGGGCCCCGAACGCCATCGACCGCACCGGGCCGAGCAGGTCTCGCTGGGCGTCCCACACCGACGCGGACTCTCCGGCGCCGGCCAGGAAGACGACGAGATCGGGCACCAGCGCATGGTAGCGAGAGCCCTGGCACCGGGCTCACACGCCGTCGCGGGCCGCCATGGCCTCCAGCGCGGCGAGCGGCGCGGGGCTCTCGAAGCGCCCTCGCAGGGACGGCTCGTACGCGGTGAGCGGCCGCGCCCGCGAAGGCGGCGGCGGTGACGGCGCGGACGGCGGCGGCGTCGGTCGGGAGCTCGCGGCGGATCAGCATGTGCCGATGGTGACACCGGCCCTCCGTCGTCGTCTCCGGTTTTCCGCGTCCCGCCGCGGCGGACGTCGCGGTCTACAGTGCCTCGCATGCGCCGCGGACCGATCGTCGCCCTCGCCGGGGTCTCCGGGCTCGCCGCCGCGCTGGCCTGGAGCGAGTGGCTGAACCGGCGCTGGTCACGCACCCTCGTGGTCGACGCCGCCGGGCCGACGCAGGCCGTCGTCGTCCTGGGGTTCCGCAACACCGGTCCGGCGGCGAACGTCGTCAACCGCTGGCGCGTGCGCGCAGGGCTGCGGTCGATCGACCCCGCGGCACGCGCGCGGCTCGTGCTCAGCGGGGGCGCGACGACGTCCGGGCGCTCGGAGGCCCGGGTCCTGGCCGACCACGCCGTCGGCGTGCTCGGCTACGACGGCCCGCTCGTGCTCGAGGAGGAGAGCCGGACCACCTGGGAGAACGTCCACCGGGTGCTGCCGCTGGTCGAGGACGCCGGCCGCATCACGATCGTCTCGCAGCCGGCGCACGCGCTGAAGGCGCGCGTATACGTCGCGCGCCAGCGCCCCGACCTGGTCGGTCGCCTGACGCGCGGCGCCGACCACCGCTGGGGCGAGTGGCTGCTGCTCAAGCCGGCCCTCGCCGCGTACGGGCTGTGGACGCTGCGGGGCGTCCGGCGCGACCTGCGCCCGCGGTGACGCCGCGCCGTCCGGCTCGTATCGTGACGCCGTGACCGTCCTCCAGGCGCTGCTCGCCTTCGCGCTCGTCGCGGGGCTCCTGACCCTCGTCCCCGGCCTCGACACGGCGCTCGTGCTGCGCAGCACCGTGACCCGCTCGCGCTCGCACGGCTTCGCGGCGCTGGGCGGCATCCAGGTCGGCACCCTCGTGTGGGGCGCCGCCGCCGCGGGCGGCGCGGCGGCCCTGCTCGCCGCCAGCCAGACGGCGTACCGCGTGCTCACCCTGGCGGGCGCGGCGTACATGGTGTGGATGGGGGCGTCGATGCTCTGGCGCTCCTTCCGCGAGCCGCGCGTCGGCGCCGACGAGGTGGACGCGCCGCTGCCGGCCGGCGGCCGCTGGCGCGACTTCGGCCTGGGGCTCAGCACCAACCTCATGAACCCGAAGGTCGGCGTCTTCTACGTCGCCGCGATCCCTCAGTTCGTGCCCGACGGCGTCAACCCGCTGCTCATGGGCCTCCTGCTCGCCCTGGTGCACTGCGTGCTCGGCACCGCCTGGCTGTCGCTCGTCGTCCTCGGGGCGGGCTGGTTCGGGCCTCGGCTGCGCCGCTCCGGCGCCGTGCGGTGGGTGGACCGCGTCACGGGCGGCGTCCTCGTGCTGTTCGGCGCCCGTCTGGCGACCACCCGGATCTGAGGCCCCGTCGGGCCGCAGCGCCTGACCGGCGCCGCGCGACGTCAGGTGAACGCCAGCCTGTCCACGATGCGTCGTGCGGCCGACTCCGGGTCGGCCGACGGGTCGAGCAGGTCGGAGCCGGCGAAGGCCCCCTCCCGCCAGAGCGACGCGAATCCGTGCACGACCGACCAGGCCGCGAGCTGTACAGCCGCAGGGTCCGAGACGCCCTCCAGGCCGCGGACCCCGTCGCGCAGCGCGTGCCCGGACCGTCGACGGGCGGCGGTCAGCTCCGGGTCGTCCGCCCGGAGCAGGTCGGAACGGAACATCACCGCAAAGTGCCCCGGTCGGGCGAGCGCGAAGCGGACGTAGGCCACCGCCACGTCCCGCAGGTCGGGGCCCGCCGCCTGGAGCTCCGCCGCCAGCAGGTCGAACCCCTCGGTCGCGAGCGCGGTGAACAACCCTTGCCGGTCGCCGAAGTGATGCGCGGGCGCGGCGTGCGACACCCCGGCACGTTGCGCCAGCCCCCGCAGCGAGAGCCGGTCGACGCCGTCCTGTGCGATCTGGTCGGCTGCATGGCGCAGCACGACGGTCCTCAGGTCACCGTGGTGGTACGCGTCCGCCATCAGACCTCCATCTAGCCATTGACTAGTCCGCCCCGCGGACCTAACTTGTCACTGTCAAGATCCAGCCTAGCCTCTTCGGGAGAGCCCATGGCACCCCTCGTCGTCCTCGTCACCGTCACCCTCGCGGCACGGGGCCTCGGCGCTCTCGGCGTCGACTCGCTGGGCGGCTGGCCCGCCGCCGTGACCGCCGGCCTCGTGGCCATGCTGCTGGTCACCGCGAGCGCCCATTTCACGCAGCCCCGGCGTGCGGCGCTGATCGCCATGGTGCCGCCGCGGGTCCCGCGGCCCGGGCTGGTCGTGACCGTGACGGGAGCGCTGGAGCTCGCCGCCGCCGCCGGGCTCGTGCTCCCGGCCACGCGGACGGCCGCGGGCATCTGCCTCGCGCTGCTGCTCGTCGTCATGTTCCCGGCCAACGTGCACGCCGCCCGCGCCTCCACGGGTGTCCGCACCATGCCTCTGCCGGCGAGGTCCGCGCTCCAGGTCGTCTTCGTCGCCGCCTGCCTCGTCGCCGCGCTCGCCCGATGAGCCGGTGGGGTCAGGTGATCGTCAGCTCGATCGTGTGCCATCCGGTGGCGCCGTCGGGCGCGGGCGGGGCCTCCGCCTCGACCTGGAGGTTCCCGTCGGCGTCCGTCGCGCGGACCGCGACGAGATGGTCGCCGGGCGTCGCGTCCCAGTCCAGGCGCCACTGGCGCCACGTGTCCGGGCCGACGGTGTCGGCGAGGTCGGCCGCGACCCAGTCGCCGTCGTCGACCCGCACCTCGACCCTTTCGATGCCGGTGTGCTGCGCCCAGGCGACGCCCGCGAGCGTCACGGCGCCGGCGGGCAGGTCGTCTCCCGGGCGCGGGACGTCGATGCGCGAGGACAGCTTGATCGGGCCCAGCGCCGACCAGCCGCGCGGCGTCCAGTAGCCCTGTTCGTCGGCGAACCGGGTGACCTTGAGCTCGGTGACCCACTTGGTGGCCGACACGTACCCGTACAGCCCGGGCACCACGAGGCGGGCGGGGAAGCCGTGCTCGGTGGGCAGCGGCTCGCCGTTCATGCCGACCGCGACGAGACAGTCGCGGTCGGCCTCCTGCAGCACCTCCAGCGGCGTGCCCGCGGTGAAGCCGTCGGTGCTGCGGGAGAGCACCATGTCCGCGCCGCCCTGCGGCTTCGCCCGGGCCAGCAGCTCCCGGACGGGGTAGCCGAGCCACAGCGCGTTGCCGATGAGGTCGCCGCCCACCTCGTTGGAGACGCACGCCAGGGTGACGTGGTGCTCCTCGAGCGGCAGGGCGAGCAGGTCGTCCCAGGTGATCGTGAACGGCTCGTCCACGAGGCCGGTCACGGTGAGCGACCAGTCGTCGGGATCCACCTGCGGCACGACCAGGGCCGTGTCGATGCGGTAGAACTCCGGGTTCGGCGTGACGTAGGGCGCCGCGCCCTCGACGCCGAGGTCCGCGCCCGCGGGCACCGCGGGCGCCGTCGTCGCGGGCCGCGGCAGGCGGATCGCCTCGCGCGCCGCCGTCACCGCGCGGCCGCCCGCGGAGACCACGCGCGAGACGCCGAGCACGACGACGGCGCCCGCCGCGGTGACGCCGGTCCACTGCAGGAAGCGGCGCCGGTCGATCGCGTACCGTCGGTCGGCGCGGGGCCGCTCGTCCTCGGCGAACCACGTCTCGACCCGGCGCAGCAGGGCGCTGAGCAGCGCGATCGCGGCCACCACCCCGAGCAGGCTCGGCAGCGCCCAGGCGATGTTCGCCCCGGGGCGACCCGCGGCCACGACGGCCGCCACCACGCCCACGGCGCCGAGCAGGACGGCGCCCCACGGCGGGCGCCGCCGCTCGAGGACGCCCGCGAGCGCCGCGCCCGCGAGGGAGACCACGCCCATCGTCGCGAGCAGCACGGCCTTGTCCGCCGTGCCGAACCAGGACACCGCGAGGTCCTTCAGCCAGCCGGGGACGCCGTCGACCACCGCGCCCCCGACCGCCACGACCGGGCTCGACGACGGGTCGACGAACGCCGCGACCAGCTCCGCCACGGCCAGCCCGGCCGCCGTCGCGACCACCCCCGCGAGCGCCGACCACCACCCGTCCCGCGGCCTCGGCTCGGGCGGGACCACCGACTCGGGGTCCCACCCGGCCGGGTCCGACGGGTCCGGGCCCGCCGGCGATGCGCTGCTCATGCCCTCAGCGTCCCACTCGGCGGCCCCCGGCGGCGGGAGGTGACGAGACCGTAAGGAACCGGGCGACCCGACCGATCCCCGAGCCCGCCCGTGTCGCTCGGCGAGGCTCACGCGCGCGGCGCGCCGTCCGGCGGCGCCGGCGGGCCCGGGTCGGGCCATCCGGCAAGGTGCCCGAGCCACGCGACCGCGAGCCACGCCCCCTCGAGGCGGAGCTCCGTCCCCGGACCCTCGATCACGGCGGTGCAGCGCGTCTCGAGCGTCCACGGCCCGTCCTCGCCCGGCGCAGCGGTCAGGGACCGGAGCGCCAGGGCCGAGCGGTCCAGCTCGACGTCGGCCGCCGCGCCGGGCAGCTCGACCCACGTCCGCGACCGCGCGGACCACAGGTGCGCGCCCTCCGTGCCGGCGGGGAGCCAGGCCGCGGTACCGCCGACGACGACGCACGGCAGCTCGGCGACGGGCTCGCCGGGGTCGCGCGGCACCCGCGGCGGCTCGTCGCCGAGGCTCGACACGTCACCCGCAGGCGCGCTCCCGTTCGCGATCGACAGCGCGAGGTCCACGGCGGCCCGCACGAGCCCCGTCGCCGCGCCCGCGCTCTCCCGGGCCCCGCGCCGTTGCCGGCGCGGCCGCCGCCACGAGACGGCGTCCTGGACCCGGGGAGTCGTCATGCCGTCGAAGGCTAGCGCCACCGGCCGCCGTCATGCCCGCGCGGGGGCCGGCTCCGGCCGGGGCACGTGCGCGAACACCGACTGTCCCAGCCAGCGCGGCACCCGGCGCCGCACGCCCTCGGGCCCCTCGAGCACGACCTCGCGCGAGCGCAGGGCGCTCGCCCAGGTCACGTCGCCCCGCCACAGCCGGGTGAGGGCCCGCAGCGGCGTCGTCACGACCACCGCCGCGTCGTAGCCCGGGTCGTAGTCGCACACCTCGACCTGGCCGTCGCGCACGACGATCCACCACCGGGACACCCGGGGTGCCACGTCGGTGAGCACGATCGCCAGGACGGTGCGCTCGCGGGGCCAGGCGTCGACGTCGATCGTGCGGCGCATGTCCCACAGCAGCAGGTGCGGGTCGAGGTCGGCCTCCCCGAGCCCGCCGACCCATCGCGTGCCCCAGGCCCCGAGCGCCTCGACGAGCGGCCGCAGCTCCTCGCCCGCGGGGGTGAGGAGGTAGCGGACGTGCCCCTCGGCGCCGGCACGTCGCACGATCCCCGCGCGCTCCAGCGTCCGCAGCCGCTTGGACAGCAGCGTGGGCGACATCTTCGGGTTGCCGCGCCGCAGCTCGTTGAACCGGGTGCTGCCGAGCAGCAGCTCCCGCACGACGAGCAGCGTCCACCGCTCGTCGAGCACCTCCATCGCCTTCGCGACGGGGCAGAACTGGCCGTAGCCCGCCATCCCCCCAGTGAACGCCCGCCGGGCGGGGCGCCGCCAGTACAGATCCAGGACTTCGCCCGGTCCAGATCCGGCACTGGACCGGCGGCGGCGCTCGGCGGAGCGTGAAGGGGTCAGCACAGCCCCCAGGAGCGAAGGAGCCCCTCATGAGCACCACCGATTCCCGGACCGTCCCCGTCGACCTGCTCGAGACGGTCCGCACCAAGCACCGCGCCGTCTGGGAGTCCGGCGACTACCCCGCGGTCGCGGACCAGGTCATCCCCTCGCTGGGGGCCGTCCTCGTGGAGGCGTGCGACGTCGGCCCCGGCGACCGGCTGCTCGACGTCGCGGCCGGCTCCGGCAACGCGTCGATCCCCGCCGCGCTGGCAGGCGCCGACGTCGTCGCCTCCGACCTCTCCCCCGAGCTGCTCGAGGCGGGTCGCCGGCGCGCCGCGGACCACGGCGCCACGCTGCGGTGGGAGCCGGCCGACGCGCACGCGCTCCCGTTCGACGACGGCGCGTTCGACGTGACCCTGTCGTGCGTGGGCGTGATGTTCGCGCCGTTCCACCAGCTCGCGGCGAGCGAGCTGGCCCGCGTGACCCGGCCCGGCGGCACGATCGGGAACGTCGCCTGGACGCCGACCGGGTTCATCGGCGAGATGTTCGCGACCCTCAAGCCGTACGCGCCCCCGCCCCCTCCCGGCGCGCTCCCGCCGCCGCTGTGGGGCACCGAGGAGCACGTGCGGGTGCTCCTCGGCGACCGCGTCACCGACGTCCGGGCCGAGGTGCGCGGGCTCGTCGTCGACCGGTTCGCCGACGGCGCCGCGTTCCGCGACTTCTTCAAGGCCACGTACGGCCCGACGATCGCGACCTATCGGCACCTCGGGGACGACGACGCGCGCGCCGCGGAGCTCGACGACGCCCTCGCCGCGCTCGGCGACCGGCACCTGCGCGACGACGGCACGATGGTCTGGGACTACCTCCTGGTGCGCGCGACGCGGGCGTGAGCCCGCGCCCGCCCCTCATCCCGCGTCGAGGAGGCGGCGGCGGACGCGGTCGAGCTCCGCGTCCGTCACGCCGTGCGCGCGCAGGTAGCCCTCCGGGTCCACGCCGTCGAGGAACTCCTCGAGCGCGGCGGCGACGGCGTCGGACCAGGCCACCAGCTCGTCGGGCGCGCGGTGCGCCTCGTCCCACCCGGGTTCGGTGGCCGCGCGGTCGTTGTTCGCGCGCACGGCCCGCAGGTAGTCGTCGACGACGACCGGGCGGGGCACACCGACGAGGGTCAGCAGGAGGGCGGTGATCATGCCGGTCCGGTCGCGCCCGCCCGCGCAGTGGTAGACGACGGCGCCGTCGGGCGCGTCGGCGATCGTGCGGAACACGTCGACGACGAGGCCGGGCCAGCGCTCGAGCACGGTCGCGTAGTAGCGCGGGGTGTCGAGGTGCGGCGCCCAGGCACGCATGAACTCGTCGTCGTCGGGGTCCTCGACGGGGCGGTGGTGCCGCGTCACCGACGGCGGCAGCTCCAGGGGCCCGATCTCGGCCGCGTTGCGCAGGTCGACGACGGTGCGGACGCCGGCGTCGGCCATCGCCTCGAGGCCGTCGCTGCCGGCGTCGTCGAGCCGCGACGTCCGGTAGAGGCGCCCGGCGCGGGTGCGGCCGCCGTCGGCGGTGGGCAGGCCGCCCAGGTCGCGGGCGTTGGGCAGCGCGCCCCAGCGCACGGCGCGGTCGTCGTCCGGGGGCGCGACGGCCGCGGCGTCGGCGGGCGGGGTACCGATCGGGAGGGTCACGGACGCCAGGCAAGCACACGGGGTCGGCGGGGCGTACTAGGCTCGACGCCGGATCACGGGCACGACTCTGGCCCGTCGGCGCGACCCGGGCTGTGGGCCGCGGTTCCACCGGCGCGAGATGGCGCGCCGTCGGACGACACCACCGACGACGACCCCTGGAGCTTTCTCGTGCCCCGCCTCCCCCGCGCCGCCGTGCCCGGCGCCGCCCTGCTCGCCCTGTCCGTCGCCGCCCTCGCGGGCTGCGCGCAGGACCCCGCCGACGCCGCGCCGTCGGCGGAAGCCTCGTCCGGCAGGTCCTCGGACGGCACCGCCTACCCCCTGACGCTCGACAACTGCGGCGTCGAGACCACGGTCGACGCCGCGCCGCAGCGCGTCGTGACGATCAAGTCGAGCACCACGGAGATGCTGCTCGCGC
Source organism: Isoptericola sp. NPDC019571 (assembly GCF_044389385.1). Taxonomy (NCBI): domain Bacteria; kingdom Bacillati; phylum Actinomycetota; class Actinomycetes; order Micrococcales; family Promicromonosporaceae; genus Isoptericola; species Isoptericola sp. NPDC019571. The sequence goes on along the minus strand of NZ_JBIRXZ010000002.1, from coordinate 300,311 downwards.
TCGGCCTCGGCGACCGCATCGTCGGCTCGGCGTTCCTCGACGGGCCCGTGCCGGACTCGCTGGCCGACGCCGCCGCCGACGTGCCGGCCGTCTCCGAGCCCATGGCCGAGCAGGCGCCCGGCGCGGAGGCCGTGCTCGGCCTCGAGCCCGACCTCGTCTACGCCGGCTGGGAGTCCAACCTCACCGCCGACGGCGCGGGCGACCGCGCGACGCTGGCGAAGCTCGGCGTCGCGACCTACGTCTCCCCCGCCGCCTGCAAGGCGCCGGAGTACATGCCCGACCCGCTCACCTTCGACGACGTCTTCGCCGAGATCGACGAGGTCGGGGAGGTCTTCGATGCCGCCGACGCCGCCGGCGACCTGGTCGCCACGCAGAAGGACGCCCTCGCGTCGGTCACCCCCGACGACCGGGGCCTCACCGCCCTCTGGTACTCCTCGGGCGACGACATCCCCTACGTCGGGGCCGGCATCGGCGCGCCGCAGATGATCATGGACGCCGTCGGGCTGGAGAACGTCGCGGCCGACGTGCACGACACCTGGACGTCGTTCTCGTGGGAGCAGGCGATCGAGGCCGACCCGGACGTCATCGTGCTCGTCGACGCGACCTGGAACAGCGCGGAGCAGAAGATCGAGCGGCTCGAGTCGAACCCGGCCACCGCGCGCATGACCGCCGTGCGCGAGGGCCGCTACCTCACCGTGCCGTTCCCCGCGTCGGAGGCCGGCGTGCGGAACGTCGACGCCGTCGTCGACCTGTCCGCGCAGCTCCACGGGCTGGACGGGCTCGAGCCGTGACGACGACGGCCCGGCCGGTCGGGCCCCCCGCGACGACCGCGGCGACGACGGGCCGCCGCGGCGCCGCATGGTGGCTGCCGGCGTCCGTGGTGGTGCTGGTCGCGACCGTCCTGGTGACGGTGACGATCGGGCCGGCCGACCTGTCGGTCGCGGACGTGTGGCGCTCGATCGCGACGCACGTCGGGCTCGGCGGCGCGCTGGGCCTCGAGCCGCTCGACGCGCTGCCCGACGGCATGGTCTGGGAGCTGCGCCTGCCGCGCGTGCTGACCGCCGCGGCGGTCGGCGCGGGGCTCGCGGTGTGCGGCGTCGTCATGCAGTCCCTGACCCGCAACCCGCTCGCGGACCCGTACCTGCTGGGGCTGTCGTCCGGGGCGTCCCTGGGCGCGGTGCTCGTGCTCGTCGCCGGGCTCACCGTGCTGCTGCCGGTCGCGGCGTTCGGCGGGGCCGTCGCGGCGCTCGCCGCCGCCCTCGGGCTCGCCGGCGCGATCGGCACGATCACGCCGACCCGCACGGTGCTGGCCGGGCTGGCGGTGAGCCAGCTCGCGGCCGCGGCGACCAGCTTCGTCATCTTCTGGTCCGCGACCGGTGACTCGTACCGCGAGATCCTGTCGTGGCTCATGGGGTCGGTGGCCGGGGCGACGTGGACGTCGGTCGCGATCACGGGCGTCGCCGTGCTGGTGCTGGGCACCCTGCTCGCCTCGACCGGTTCGATCCTCGACGCGTTCACCTTCGGCGAGACGGCCGCCGCCACGCTCGGCGTGCCCGTCGCGCGGGTGCGATGGCTGCTGCTGGTGGGCGTCGCGCTGCTCACCGGCGCGCTGGTCTCGCAGAGCGGGTCGATCGGGTTCGTCGGGCTGATCCTGCCGCACGCCGTGCGGCTGCTGACCGGCGCGCGGCACCGGCTGCTGCTGCCGCTGTCCGCACTGTGCGGGGCGTCGTTCCTGGTGTGGGCGGACACCCTGGCGCGCACGGTCTTCGCCCCGCGCGAGGTGCCCGTCGGCATCGTCACGGCGGCGATCGGCGCGCCGGTGTTCGCCCTGCTGCTGTGGCGCGGACGGAGGATCGCATGACCACCGAGGCACGCGCCGAGGCGCGCACCGACGCCCCCGCCCGGGTCGCCGCGGAGGGGGCCACCGACGGCCTGAGCGCCGCCCGCGTCTCCTGGTCGGCGTCCGGTCGGCTGATCCTCGACGGCGTGGACGTCACCGCCCCCGCGGGCGCGGTGACCGGGCTGCTCGGCCCCAACGGGTCGGGCAAGTCGACGCTGCTGCGCGTCCTCGCCGGGGTGCAGGCGCCGTCGGAGGGCGGCTCGGGCCCCGGTGCCCGCGTCGCCTTCGCGGGCGCCGACCTGCTCGCCCTGCCGCGGCGCCGTCGCGCGCGGACGCTCGCGCTCGTCGAGCAGGAGGCGTCCACCGACCTGCCCGTCACCGTGCTCGACGCCGTCCTGCTCGGCCGGATCCCGCACCGCTCCCTGCTGGCCGGGGACTTCGCGGGGGACCGCGCCGCCGCCCGCCGCGCCCTCGACGCCGTCGGGGCGGCGCACCTCGCGGACCGCGAGGTCACGACCCTCTCCGGCGGCGAGCGCCAGCGCGTGCACATGGCGCGCGCCCTCGCCCAGGAGCCCGCGCTCATCCTGCTGGACGAGCCGACCAACCACCTCGACATCGCCGCCCAGCTCGACGCGCTGCGCATCCTGCGGGTGCTCGCCGACCGCGGCGTCACCGTGCTCGCCGCCCTCCACGACCTGCAGCTCGCGGCCCAGCACTGCGACCACGTGGTGCTGCTGTCCGGCGGTCGTGTCGTCGCGGCCGGCGACGTGCGCGACGTCCTCGTGCCCCACGTCCTCGACCCCGTCTACGGCGTGCGCACCGAGGTGCTCATCCACCCCCGCACCGGCCGCCCGGTGCTGACGTTCGAGCCGGCCGGCTGATCCGCTGGGTCAGTCCCGCGGCCGCCGCCCCAGCTCGATGGCCGGGCAGCGGTCCATCACCATGTCGAGGCCGGCGGCGCGCACGCGGGCGGCGGCGTCCTCGTCGATGACGTCGAGCTGGAACCAGACCGCCTTGGCACCGACGGCGATCGCCTCGTCGGCGACGGCCCCGGCGAGCTCGGAGCGGACGAAGACGTCCACGACGTCCACCGGGAACGGGATGTCGGCCAGGCTCGCGTAGCCCTGCTCGCCGTGCACGGTCTCGGCGCTCGGGTGCACGGGCACGATCCGCTTGCCCGCGCGCTGCAGCACCCCCGCGACGCCGTAGGCGGCCCGCGCCGTGTTCGTGGACAGCCCGACGACGGCCCAGGTGCTGGTCTCGTCGAGGACGCGGTCGACGGTGGCCTCGACGTCGGTGGTGGTCTCGGTGGCCTCTGGCGTGCTCATGCCTCGTGCAACCGGCACCTCGATCGGCCTGTTCCAGTCCCGCGGGTCCCTGATCCTCATGCGTGCGCCTCCTGTCGGTACGGTCGTCCGAGCCGTCGTCCCGCGGTCATGCCAGCGCCAGCGCCACGCCCGCGAGCGCGCACGCCGCGGCGCAGGTGACGGTCCGCACGTGGTTGAGCCGGCTCCAGGGCCGGTCGAAGGCGGCCCACCCGGCGGCGTCCCGGTGCGCCATGACGTGGTTGTTCAGCGGCACGTTGCCCGCCGCCGTCACCCCGAGCATGCCCACGACCACCAGCACGGCGCTCGCCACGACCAGCCACGCGCCGTCGTACCCGCCGACGAGGCCGACCACCGCCGAGCCGGCCGGCACGACCACGGCCGCACCGAACAGGGTCATGAACGGGGGCCGGACGGCGTCCTCGTTGATCGCCGCGATCGCGGCGGCCGCGGCCGCGGGGTCGAGCCTGCGCAGCCCCGGCATGACGAAGGTCGAGAACGCCGCGAACACCCCGCCCGCGAGGCCGGTGACCAGCACGGTCAGCACGAGGAGCACGTCCCAGAGATCCATGGGCCCATCCAACCAGCGGAACCTCCCCCCGCGCAGCAGGATGGAGCCATGCCCGCACCGCCCGCCGTCGTCGCCGCCACCAAGCGCTTCAACCCGTACGCTCTCAAGGTCAGCTCGCGGGTGCCGCCGTGGGTCACGCTGCACCACGTGGGCCGCAAGAGCGGCCGCGAGTACCACACGCCCGTGGTCGCGTTCGCCGCCCGGGCGCCCATCGACACCCGGGTGGCGCGGGCCGGGGACCCCGTCGAGATCGGCGAGTACCGCGACATCCTCGTGCTCACGCCGCTGCCCTGGGGCGCGGACGTGGACTGGTGCCGCAACGTGCGCGCGGCGGGCTCGTACCGCCTCACCCGCAAGGGGACCGACTATCGCGCGGACCAGCTGCGCGTCATCGACGCCGACGGCGCCCGCGGGATGCTGGGCGGCTTCGTCGGCGCGGCGTCGGGGCTGATCGGCATCGAGTCGTTCCTCGTCGGGCGGCTGAGCCGCTGGCCTGTCAGCGCGCCAGGGCGCGGCTGACGAGCTCGACGGCGTCGGCCGCCGTCCCGGCCTTCAGCGCGGTCGCCGTCCGGGCCGCCGACGGAGTCGTCGTGCCCGCCGCTGCCGGTCTGCGGGCGAAGCTGGCCGTCGTCGCGGCGACGACGGTGCTGCTCGCCCTGGGGGGCACGGTCGACTCCCTGGTGGCCGTCGCGGCGCTCTCCCTGGGCATCGGCGCGCTCTGGCGGAGCACCGCGGCCGGGATCGCCACCGCGGGTTCGCCCGTGCTCGCCGGGTGCGCCGCGGTCGTCGCCGTCCGGCGTCGCGATGCCTGAGGGCTAGCCTTCACGACCCCCGGCATCCCGCGCCACCTTGGACGCCCAGGCGACCAGCGGCACCTGCAGGGGCAGCCTGGCCCATGCGATCGCCGGGTTGCGTGCCCACGAGCGGTAGCCGGGGTGGGAGTCCATCGCCATCTTCACGTTGCCCGGGAAGACGGCGACGAACAGGGCCGCAGAGGCGAGCCCGCCGACCCTCCGCGTGGCCGGGACGGCGACGGCCGCCGCGCACGCCAGCTCGGCGACCCCGCTGCCGTAGACCCACGCGCGCGGCGAACCGAGCCCGCGCGGGATCAGCCCCTCGAAGACGGCCGGGCGGACCAGGTGCAGGGCGCCGGCGGCGCCGAGCAGCCCGGCGAGCGAACCGGCGATGACGTGCTGGCCACGAGACATGCCCCCGACCGTACCCGCGGGTGGAGAATGAGCCCATGTCGACGACACTCTGGATCACCGGCGACCCCGAGACGGACACGCTGCTGAGCGACGACATGTTCGCGCTGCTCGTGGGCATGCTGCTCGACCAGCAGTACCCGATGGAGCACGCGTTCGCGGGCCCGCGCAAGATCCGCGACCGGCTGGGCAGCATCGACCCGCACGCCGTGGCGGACGCCGACCCGGACGAGTTCGTCACCCTCGCCACCACTCCCCCGGCCATCCACCGGTACGGGCGGTCGATGGCGGGCCGCGTGCAGGCGCTGGCGCGGGCGATCGTGGACGACTACGACGGCGACGTCGCGAAGCTCTGGACGACGCCCGGCGCCGAGGGGCAGGCCACCGGCGCCGAGGTGCTCGCCCGCCTGAGGGCGCTGCCGGGGTTCGGCGAGCAGAAGGCCAAGATCTTCCTCGCCCTGCTCGGCAAGCAGCGCGGGATCCGGCCGGACGGCTGGCAGGAGGCGGCGGGGCACTACGGCGACGCGGGCTCGCGGCGTTCGATCGCGGACGTCACCAGCGCGGAGTCGCTCGCCGAGGTGCGGACCTTCAAGAAGGCGCAGAAGGCGGCGGCGAAGGCGGCCAAGCAGGGCTGAGGCCCCGCTCGGCCGGCGGGGCCGCCGGCTCAGCGGCCGTGGTGCCCGTGCGAGAGCGGCACCGTCCACACCTCCCCGTCGAGGGTGACGACGTAGGCCGTGCGTCCCACGATCTCGAAGGACGTCGGCCGGTCGAGGCCGGTCGCCACCGCTCGCAGGACGCCGTGCCGACCGGCCTTCATCACCTGGCCGGTGTCCGGGTCGGCGGGCGACCCCTCGGGGCTGCCCGGGGTGAAGTGGCCCTGCGCGAGCGCGTACAGCCCGCCCCGGCCCGTCTCGACGTCGACGAGCAGCCGCCCGCCGGAGGTGATCTGATGGACGCCGTGCCGCCACGGGGTGAAGGCGACGACCTTGCCCTCGCTCGGCAGGTGGGGCACCGGGCCGGCCTCGGCCATGAGGACGGTCCGGCCGACGGTCTCCAGACCGGTCGGCACGACGTTGCCGAACGCGCGGACCTGTGTGATCGAGCCGTCCGGCGTCACGTACAGCACGCGGTTGTGGTGGCCGTCGGTGACGAGGAAGCCCCTGCGGTACGGCTCCATGGCGAACTGCAGGCCGATGGGCACGAAGAAGTCGGTCTTCGGCGGGTGGGCGATGGACCACGCGCCGAGGTCGGCGACGGGGCGCGGGACGCCGTCCCGTCCGACCCGGTACAGCCCCGAGACCTGCGGGTCGGCGAGCGACACGAGGACGTAGGCGGTGCGGCCGCGGAACGCGACGTCGAGCGCGCCGCCGGGCGTCCCCGGCTGCTGAGGGGGCAGCCCCGAGACGAAGGTCGAGGCGGCGCCGGTGCGGCGGTCGATCCGGGAGACCTCGCCGGAGACCGGTTCGGTGACGTAGAGGGCCCCGTCGGGGCCGATGGTGGAGCCGGCGCCGCCGGACAGCCCGGTGGCCAGGAGCGACGGGTCGGCGTGGTGATGGACGTGGTGGTTGCCGTGGTGGTGGCCGTGGTGATGGTCATGGTGCGACGGGGTCGCGGCGGCGGTAGCGACCGTGGTCGCAGCGAGCAGGGTGGACAGCAGGACGGCGATGATGCGTGGGGTGCGCATGGGGACCCCTCCCGAGGTGTGCGTCGTTGCACGGACGGTCGGGCTCGGCGCGGCGGCCGGGTCGGGACGTGGCGCTCCCCTCGCCGTCCTCGACGCTACGCCCGATGTCCCGCCCCGTCACGGGCCGTTCGCCCCGGCGACCACCCGGCGGCGCGCAGCCGTTCGAGCGCGCGGTCGTGCGGCAGCGCGTGCCGGGTCCCGCGGTGGCCGACGGTCGTCGTGGCCGTGAAGACCGACGCGAGCAGCGCCTCCTCGACGGCGTCCGTCGTGGCGGCGAACAGCGGGTCGAGAGCGTCGTCGGGTACGAGCGGGTCGGCGGGGTCCGCCGTCGTGAGCGCGAGGCCGTAGTCGCCGCTGCCGTGCGCGAAGTCGGAGCCGACGCGGCCCATGGCGAACACCGCGCGACGCGCCACCCGCTCCAACCGCCTGGCGTCCAGCGGGGCGTCCGTCGTCACGACGATCATGCAGGAGTTGCCCTCCGCGAGGCCGGATCCCTTCGGCACGACGTCGATCCTTTCGGCAGGAGGAGCAGCCGAGGAGATCGGCTCCGTGCCGAGAAGATCCACCGCAGGCAGCGGCACGCCCCGGACGGTGAGCGTGCCGGAGAAGTTCGACTGCACCAGCACGCCCACGGTGCGTACGGTCCCCGCCACGTCGACCCGCCGTGACGACGTCCCGACGCCGCCCTTGTAGCCGAGCGCGGCGGTCCCCGCCCCGGCGCCGACGCAGCCCTGCTCCACCGGGCCCGACGTCGCGCCGTCGAGCGCGGCGAGCACGTGCTCCTCCGTGACCGGCCGGGCGCGGATGTCGGACAGGTAGCCGTCGTTCGTCTCGCCGACGACGGGGTTGAGGGTGCGCACGTCCTCGTAGCCGGGCCACGCCAGCACGTGGGTGACAAGCGCGTCGGCGGCGCGGAACGCCGAGAGCGTCGCGGTGAGCAGGATCGGCGTCTCGATCGCGCCGAGCTGCTCGAGCTGCGTCGCGCCCACGAGCTTGCCGTACCCGTTGCCCACGAACAGCCCGCACGGGAGCGCGCGCCGCTGCCCCGGCCCGGCGCCCAGCGCGTCGGGGACGACGGCGGTCACGCCCGTGTGCAGGCGCTCGCCCTCGTGCAGGGTCGCGTGCCCGACGCGCACGCCCGCGACGTCGGTGATCGCGTTCGCCGGGCCGGTCGGCAGGTCGCCGACGACGACGCCGAGCTCGCGGGGGCCCGGCCGCGCGCCGCTCATGCCCGGCCCGCGGGGACGAGGCGCGCCGGGTGGACGTCGCGCCAGGTGCGGGAGCCGTCGACGAGGTCCTGCACGTGCTCGCGGAACCGCGGGCACGCGGCGATGTCGTGCGCCTGGCACGACAGGGCGTGCTCCGTCATGTGCCGGGAACGGTCGATCTCCGCCTGGCGCCGGTCGAGCTCGGCCAGGTGCGCGGTGAGCACCTCGTGCCGGTCGCGCGCGCCCCGCCCGGTGGACCCGGCGTCGAGCAGCACCTGGATCTGCTCGAGGCTCATGCCCGCGACCTTGGAGCTGAGGATCGTCGCCACCCGCACCACGTCGTCGGCCCCGTAGCGCCGCCGCCCCGCGCCGTCGCGGGCTGGGGCGAGCAGGCCGACGTCCTCCCAGTACCGCAGCACGTGCGTCTCCAGGCCGAACCGCTCCGCCAGCTCGCCCACGCTCCAGGTCCGTTCCGCCACCCCGCTTGACTTCATGTTGACATGAAGTCACAGCCTGGGGTCAGCACGCAACCCGACCCGAAGGAGACGCCATGAGCGACACCACCCGCCACGACCTGCACGACGCCGTGATCGTCGGCGCCGGGCCTGCCGGCCTCGCGGCCGCGCTGATGCTCGGCCGCACCCACCGCGACGTCGTCGTGCTCGACTCCGGCACCTACCGCAACGACCCCACCGACGCGATGCACAACGTGATCGGGTTCGACGGCGCCGCCCCCGCCGAGTTCCGCGCCGCCGCGCACCGCACGCTGGCCGCGTACGACACGGTCGAGCTGCGGCGCGCCGCCGCCCACGACGTCGCCCCGCTCGACCCCGCGTCGCCCGCCGACGGGTTCGTCGTGCGCACCGACGCCGGCGACGTCGCCGGCCGACGGTTGCTGCTGGCCACCGGCGTGCGCGACGAACTGCCCCCGACGCCCGGGCTGGAGCAGCTGTTCGGCACGGTCGCGGCGCACTGCCCGTACTGCCACGGCCACGAGTTCTCCGGCACGCCCGTGGCGATCCTGGGCGCCGGCCCGCACGCGCCGCGCGTCGCGGGGCTGCTGGGGCGGATCGCGAGCCGCGTCGTCGTGCTCGCCGACGGCGCGGACGTCGACCCGGAGGTCCGCGCGGCGCTCGACGCCCGCGGCGTCGCCGTCCGGCCCGAGAAGGTGCTCCGCCTGGAGCCGCTGACCCTCCCCGGCGGGCACCGGGGCGCACGGGCCGTGCTGGACGGCGATGCCGAGGACCTCGGCGGGATCATGGTCGCCCCGACGCTGCACCAGGCGGCGCCGTTCGCCGCCCGGCTCGGCCTCGAGCTGCGCGAGTCCGGCTGCGTGGCCGTCGACGCCGTGGCCCGCACGAGCCTCCCGGGGGTCCTCGCCGCCGGGGACCTGGCCCACACCGCCGACTTCCCCATGCCCGTGAGCTCCGTGACCGCGGCGATGGCGGCCGGGCAGCTCGCCGCCGCGTCCATCGACGCCGACCTGCTGGCGTCGACCCCCTGACCGACTCGCGCGCACGGTACGACGGGCAGGACGGCCGCACGAGTCGCCGCCACCTGTTCGTCGTCACCCGTCCGCACGCGGAACACACCGCCGCCGCGCGTCGTCGACCGCACGCACGGCTCGCCGCGCGGCGAGTTCATTCCCCGTCGAGGCGGCGGGCTTCGCCACCTTCGCCACGTCGCCGGGTGCGATCACCCACCTCACCCACGACGACGGGTGGGGCAACCGGACGCTCGTCGGCCTCGGCTCCGCGTCCCCTCTGACGGCCGACCACTAGGCTCGCCGCATGACCTCAGCGCACCCCCTGCCGCTCGGCCCTGCCCCGCGACCCGCCACCGGCGAGGACCTCGCCGACCGGCTCCGCGCCCTCGCGACCAGGGCGGCCGGGGCGGGCGTGACCGGCCTGGACCGGGCGCACCTCACCGCGACGCTGGACGGCGCGGACGTCACGTCGCTCGACGCGGACCTCACCGGCGTGGCGTTCGGCGCCCAGCAGAAGGCGCCTGGCGCCGTGTGGCAGCCCGGCGCGATCACCGCGCGCGAGGACGGCACCGTGCGCCGCCTGCGCGTCGACGCCCACCCGCTCACCGCCGTCGACCTGCCCGTGGACGTCACCGCCGAGGCCGAGGGGCTGCGGTTCACCTGGGTCGAGGGCGTCGACGGCCAGGTCGGGTTCGAGCCGGTCGAGCCCGACGACGCGCACCCGGTGACCGGGCACGCCCGCGTCGCCGTCTCCCGCGCGGGCCTGGTCGCGACCGTGCACGGCCTGCTCGCCGTCTCGCTGCAGTCCCAGGGCATCACGCTGAGCGACCTGGACGTGCACCTCGAGTCGCACGGCCCCCGCGCGGCGGGCGTCCGGATCGAGGCGAAGGTCCGCAAGGGGTTCCTGTCCGCCGGCGTCTCCGCCACGGCGTCGGCGTCGGTCGACGCGGCGATGGTGCTGACCGTCGGCGACGTGCGCATCTCCAGCGGCAACCCGCTCGTCGCCGCGATGCTCGGCGCCGTCCGCGGCCGCGTCGAGGCGGCGGCGAACCGCCGCGTCGACCTCGCCGCCGCGCTGCCGCCCGGGGTCCGCCTCGCGGACGTGCGCCTCGACGTCGGCGAGGAGCTGGTGCTCAGCGCCCGGCTGGGCTGAACCCCGGCGCGCTTCCGCCCGTCCGAAGCCGGCCTCCGGTCCTCGCGTGGCTCGACCCGGCGCTGTCGGTGGGCCGTGCGAGATTCGGGGCATGCCCGACCGCCCCGACGTCCCGCTCGCGCTCGTCGCTCGGCTGCGCGGGCTGCTCGAGTTCCCGGAGTGCGCCGAGGAGGACGCCTGGACCGGCGTCCGGTGGCGGGTGCGCCAGGCCACGGTGGCGCACGTCTTCGGCGGCGAGGACCAGCTCTTCCGCGTGACGTTCCGCGCCGAGCCGCAGGAGGTCCGGGCGTTCGAGCACCTCGGCCACCCGTACTTCCGCGCCGGCTGGGGCGCCAACGTCGTCGGAGTCGTCCTGGACGACGCCACCGACTGGGACGAGATGGCGGAGCTGCTCACCGACTCCTACTGCCTCCAGGCGCCGCGGCAGCTGGCTGACGCCGTCGACCGGCCGGAGCCGCCGGACGACGGCGCGGCGACCGCCCGCTGACACTTGTCAGAGCGAGACCGACGTCCCGACCAGCACCAGCTCGGAGGTGTGCGACCCGGCCACGCCGACGCCGGTGGGCCGCTCGACGAACCCGGGCAGGCCCTCCAGCCCGCCGCCGGCGGCGACGACCCGCAGGTCCAGCGGCTGCCCGGCCGGCACGGTGAGCGTCACCTCGAAGCCGTCGTCGCCCGGGGCGTAGAAGCGGGTGTCGAGGGCGCCGCCGCCGACCGGGACCTCGCGGCCCGCCACCGTGGCGCTCTCCACGCCGGCGGCGTTGAGCTGCACGTAGCGCAGGGCGCCGGCGGTGCCGATCGGCGCCCCCTCGCCCGGGGTCACGCGCAGCGTGAGGACGCGCGCGTCCCCCGCGGGCTCGGCGTCCTCGACGTCCACGACGGGGGCGGGCAGGTCGGCCGCCTCGGCGTCGCCGGCGTGCACCTCGCCGTCGAACATCGGGAACGGCTCGGACAGGTCGGTCTCGGTGTCCACGAACTGCGCGGTCCAGTCGCTCGGGGTGCCCTCGTCGGAGACCCAGTGCGCCGAGCCCGTGTCGGCGTCCAGCGCGTACGCGAGCCGGGTGGGCTCGGGGTGCTCGGCGTCGAACGGGTCGACGACGAAGCCGACGACGAGCGCGACGACGCCCACCGCCGCGCACCCGCCCACCAGCCCGAGCGCGCGGCGCCGGCCGCGGGGCCACAGCACCGCGAGGACGGGGGTGAGCACCAGCGCGAGCAGCGCGGCGACGACCGCGGGCGCGGCGCCCGTCGCGAGGCCCAGCGCCGGGAAGAACAGCAGCACGATGGGCACCAGCAGGACGACGCCCACGGCCGCACCCAGGGTCACGACCACCCGGCGGCCCACGACGCCGCGCGCCACCCGCAGCGTGAGGAGCCCGGCGACGGCGCCCGCGAGCGCCGGCAGCGCGGCAAGGTAGGAGCCGCCGGGCGTGACGGCGGCGAGCACGACGCCGAGGACGGCGAGCCAGCCGAGCGCCCCGACGGCGAGCGCCACCCCGCCGAGCGACCGGCGCAGCCCGAGGAACCAGGCGGTCCACACCGTCGCGACGATGCCGAGCAGGGCGACGCGGAAGCCCCACGGGCGCCACGGGTCGAGCATCTCGTCGTACCCGGGCCGCACCAGGCCCATGACCCACCACAGGACGATCGACCCGACGACGGCGCCCGCGAGCGGGAGCAGCGCGGACGCGAAGCCCAGGGCGAGGGCGCCGGCGGTGGTCCGCTCGCCCCGCACCTCGCGCCGGCGGGCGACTGCCACGGCGAGCGCGCCGACCGCGAGCACGGCGGCGACGGCGAGGGGCCACACCAGCCGGCCCGGGTAGCGCGCGAGCACCCCGCCCGGCAGCGGGAAGTAGGTGGCGTCGTCGGCCGACGGCGTGGCGAGCGTCGCCGCGTCGGCGTCGCCGAGCTCGCGCGCCAGGGCCAGCATGTTGGCGCCGTGGTGCTGCAGGCTCGCCGTCGACATCCGCTCGGGCGTGTCCTGCGGCGCGTGGTAGGTGGCGGACCCGTCGATGTACGCCGAGTTCAGCCCGGTGAAGCGCCCCTCCGGGTCGTCGAGGAACGGGGAGAAGTCGGTGTCGTTCGGCAGGATCCGGTAGACCTCGACCGCCATCGAGCTGCCCACGGGGTACGGCACGTGGGAGTACGCGTCGACGAGGGCCGCGTTGCCGTCCGAGGTCTCGAACATGATCGCCGGGCCCGACGAGCCGCGGGCCTCGACGTTGACCACGACTCCCCCGTCCGCGGCGCGCGGGTCGGCGTGCGCGAACGCCTCCGCACCGCACAGGCACGCCTCCTCCGCGTCGGTGAACACGAGGACGAGGTCGTTGCGCAGCGGCTCGCCCTCCCCGAGCGCGCGGGCCGTCTCCAGGAGCGTCGCGACGCCGGCGCCGTCGTCGTTGGCGCCGTGCGACACCTCGGCGGAGTCGTAGTGCGCGACGAGGAAGACCGGTCCTGTCGAGTCGGTCCCCGGGATCGTGGCGACGACGTTCTTCGTGGCCGCGACGCGACTCTGGTCGCCCAGGCGCCCGGACATGCCGACGCCGTCGGTCACCTCCGGGTCGAGCCCGAGCTCCTCGAGGTCCGCCACGATCGTGTCGCGGACGGCGGCCGCGGCGGCCGTGCCGTGCGGGTGCACCTCCCCGCCGACCGCCTCGACGGTCGCGAAGGCGCGCCCGGCGCTGAACTCGTCCGCGGCGGCGTCCGCCGACCGCGGGGACGGCGGCAGCACCGACCAGACGGCGAGCGCGGCCAGGACGAGCAGGAACAGGGAGCACGCGAGCGACGTCGCCCGCGACCGGGTCTGGGTCACCCGGGCACGCTAGCGGCGCCCGCGCGCCGTGTCCCAATCGTGATACGCGCCGTCTCACGTCGACCGCCGCCTGGACGGCGGCCCGACCGCCTGGTGGATCGATGGTTGGATCGCCCCGTGCGCGCGATGACGTTCGACCGGTTCGGCGGCCCCGTCACGGTCCGCGAGGTGCCCGACCCCGCGGCGCCGCCCGGCGGCGTCGTGGTGCGCGTCCACGCGAGCGGCCTGTGCCTGAGCGACTGGCACGCGTGGGCAGGCCACGACACCGACATCACCGCCCTCCCCCACGTGCCGGGCCACGAGCTCGCCGGGGTCGTCACGGCGGTGGGCGACGGCGTCACGCGCTGGAGCGTGGGCGACCGCGTGACGTCGCCGTTCGTGTGCGGCTGCGGGCGCTGCGGCTGGTGCCGCTCCGGGCAGGCGCAGGTCTGCCCCGACCAGACCCAGCCGGGGTTCACGCACGCCGGGTCGTTCGCGGAGCTCGTCGTCCTGCACGCCGCCGACACCAACCTCGTCGCCCTGCCGGACGACGTGGACGACGCCACCGCAGCGAGCCTCGGGTGCCGGTTCGCCACCGCGTACCGCGCCGTCGCGGGCCGGGCCCGCGTGCGCCCGGACGAGCGGGTGGTCGTGGTCGGGGCGGGCGGCGTGGGCCTCAGCGCCGTCATGGTCGCGGCCGCGCTCGGCGCGCGGGTGGTGGCCGTCGACCGGCACGACGGCGCGCTCGAGTCCGCGCGCCGGGCCGGGGCCGCGCACACGGTCCGCGCCGACGGGGACGTCGACGTCGCCGCCGCGGTGCAGGACCTCACCGGCGGCTGCCACGTGAGCGTCGACGCCGTCGGCAGCGAGCGCACGTGCGCCGACGCGATCGGCAGCCTGCGCCGCCGCGGGCGGCACGTGCAGGTCGGCCTGCTGCCGCCCGTCGACGGCCACCCCCGCGTGCCGATGTCCCGCGTGATCGGCTGGGAGCTGGACGTGCTCGGCAGCCACGGGATGGCCGCCGCCGACTACCCGGAGATGCTGGCGCGGGTCGCCGACGGCACGCTGCGCCCCGCCGACCTCGTCGACCGCGTCGTCGGCCTGGACGAGGGCGCGCGGCTCCTCCCCGGTCTGGCGGGCACCCCGCGCGACGGGATGGTCGTCGTCGACCCGCGACGCTGACCGGACGCCGGGCGGCCACGCCCTGCACGTCGCGGAGATCACCCCGCCGGGCGCCTCCTGGTCGTGGCCCGGCCGCCCGGTCGGGGCTATGCTGGCCGACGGCCTGAGCAGCCGCGGCGACCGCCGCAGGACGACGAGGGAGGTGCGCGCCACATGACCCGTAGCGAGCCTCCCAGTAGTCCGAGCCGCGACTGACGGCTCCCCGCCCGGCCACGACGCCGGGCGGCCGCGGCGCACGCGCTCCTGACCCTGCGCCGCCGATCCTCCGAGTGCCCCGACGTCCGGGGCGCCCCAGCCGCAGTCGCGGGACCGACGTCCTCGTCCCTGCACGCCCTGCACGCTCGGAGTCCGCCATGTCCGTCACCTCTGCCCGCGCGTCCGCCGCCCGCACGACCCGCACCCGTCCCCTGCTCGGCGCGCTGCGCCCGCGCCGCGCCACCCCGGCCTCCGGCGCCGGCGGCCAGCTCGGCAGCGCCCGCCCCGACGCGGCCACGGCGCGCCGCGACGTGCCCGGCCGCTCGTCGATCGTCGAGTCCGCCCTGTACGACGCCGACGGCCGCCGGGTCGCGAGCTTCACGCGCCTCGCCGACACGTTCCGCGAGCTGCGCGCCCACCCCGGCGGCATGGCGTGGATCGGTCTCGAGCGGCCCGACGAGAACGAGCTCGCCCAGCTGGCGCGCGAGTTCGACCTGCACCCGCTGGCCGTCGAGGACGCGATCGTCGCGCACCAGCGGCCCAAGATCGAGCGCTACGGCGACACGCTGTTCGTCGTCCTGCACGCCGCGCGGTACCTCGACCACGCGGAGGAGGTGGAGTTCTCCGAGCTGCACGTCTTCGTGGGCCCCGACTTCGTCGTCACGGTGCGGCACGGCGCGTGCCCCGACCTGTCGGGCGTGCGCACCCACCTCGAGGCGCACCCGGCCATGCTGGCCCGCGGGCCGGAGTCGGTGCTGTACGCGATCGTGGACCGCGTCGTCGACGACTACGCGCCCGTCGTGGCCGGCCTCGACGGCGACATCGACGAGATCGAGTCCGAGGTGTTCGGGGGCGACGCGGCCGTGTCCCGGCGCATCTACGAGCTCTCGCGCGAGGTGGTCGAGTTCCAGCGCGCGGTGCGCCCGCTGCAGCGCGTGTGCGGCTCGCTCGCCAAGGGCGCGGAGAAGTACGGCGTCACCGAGGAGATGCAGGCGTACCTGCGCGACGTCGCCGACCACCTCACCGAGGTCGCGGACCGCGTCGAGTCGTTCCGCGCCGCCCTGCGCGACATCCTCACCGTCAACGCCACCCTCGTGGCCCAGCGGCAGAACGAGGAGATGACGCACCTCACCGAGGTGAGCATCCGCCAGGGCGAGGAGGTCAAGAAGATCTCCGGCTGGGCGGCCATCCTCTTCGCCCCGACCCTGGTCGGGACCGTCTACGGGATGAACTTCGACGACATGCCCGAGCTGCACTGGGCCTGGGGCTACCCGGCGGCCCTCGTCGCCATGCTCAGCGTGAGCGTCGCGCTCTTCGCCGTCTTCCGGTGGAAGCGCTGGATCTGAGCGGGGCCGCGCCTGAGGGCCGCAGCCGCGTGGTCGCACGCGCCGCCGCCGGTCGCGGTCGCTAGGGTCGCGGGGTGACCTCGACCGCGACCACTGCGCCCGGCAGCCCGACCACCGGCCCCGGCGGCCTCAACCCCGCGACCCGCACCCTGCTGGCCCTCGGCGGTGCCGTGCTGGTCCTCGCAGGCATGTACTGGGCGCGGGACGTCCTGTCGCCCGTGTTCCTCGCCGCGGTGATCGTCATCATCTGCCACCCGGTGCGCCGCCCGCTGGAGGCCCGGGGCTGGCCGCGCTGGGCGGCGACCACGGCCGTGATCGTCGTCGCATACCTCATCCTCGCGGCCCTGCTCGCGATGCTCGTCTTCGCCGGCTTCCAGTTCGCCGACCTGGTGACCGAGTACTTCCGCGACCTCGAGCAGTCGGTGAGCCAGATCGCCGCGCAGTTGGCCGAGCTCGGCCTCGACACGCAGGTCACGGACGCGGCGACGTCGTTCCTGGAGCCCTCTCGCCTGCTGTCCCTGGCGGGCAGCGTGAGCGGCATGGTCCTGTCGATCGCGACGGCGTTCTTCTTCGTGCTCGCGTACTCCATCTTCATGGCCGCCGACGCTGCCCGGTACGCGACCGCGTCCCGCGTCTTCGGCGCCACGCACGCGGAGCAGATCGGCCGTGCGACGCGGTTCAGCACCGGTGTGCGCCGCTACTTCGTGGTCAACGCGACCTTCGGCGCCGTCGTCGCGATCGTCGACGGCTTCGCCCTCGCGCTGCTCGGCGTCCCCGCCCCCGTCGTGTGGGCGATCCTCGCGTTCGTCACCAACTTCATCCCGAACATCGGGTTCGTGCTGGGCCTGGTCCCGCCGCTCGTCATGGCGTTCGTCGTCGGCGGATGGCCCCTGGCCCTGGCCGTCGCGGCGGTCTACTGCGTCGTCAACGTGGTGCTCCAGGTGCTGGTGCAGCCCAAGTTCGTCTCCGACGCCGTGAGCCTCAGCCTCACGCTGAGCTTCATGTCGGTCGTCTTCTGGACGTTCGTCATCGGCCCGCTCGGCGCGATCCTCGCCATCCCGCTCACCCTGCTGGTGCGCGCGCTCGTCCTCGAGGGCGATTCGCGCACCGTATGGCTCCGCTGGCTCTCCGGGGACGACGTCACGCCCGACGACGAGCGCCCCGACGCGGCCGGCCAGGCAGTGCCGGCCGCGACGCCCACGACGACCGCCGTCGCGGCGGGTCCGGACGCCGCGCCCTCCCACCCCGCCGTCGACCGCGTCCGCGCCTCGCTGGACGCGGCCGGGGCCCGCGGCGAGATCCGGTGGCTCGACGACCACGCCACCACGGCCGCGCTCGCCGCCGAGGCGCTCGGCGTCCCGGTCGGCGCGATCGCGAACTCGCTGCTCTTCACGCTCGACGACGAGCCCGTGCTCGTCATGACCAGCGGCGCGCACCGCGTCGACACCGCGTTCCTCGGCGCCCGGCTCGGCGGCCGCCTGGCGCGCGCGAGCAAGGAGACGGTGCGCGACGCCACCGGCCAGGTGATCGGCGGCGTCGCGCCCGTGGGCCATCCTGCGCCGGTGCGCACGCTGGTCGACGTCGACCTGCGTGTCCACGACGTCGTGTGGGCCGCGGCGGGGCACGCGAAGACCGTGTTCCCCACGTCCTACGACGAGCTGGTGCGGATCACGGGCGGCACGCCGACACCGGTCGCGCCGCCCGCGGAGGGGTCCCCGGCCGCCCCGGACGGTCAGTAGCCCAGCGCGTCCAGGGCCGCGTCCGCCATCGCGCTCTCGCCGCGCGCGTTCGGGTGCACCGGCACCACGTTCGTGCCGAACAGCAGCGGCTCCACCCAGCGCTCCCCGGCCGGGGCGCAGGCGTCGCGGCCCTCGCTACGCTCCGCGAGGTCGACGAACGTCGCCCCCGTCTCGTCGGCGGCCCGCTCGATGACGCCGTTGAGCGTGGCCTGCAGGTCGCGCAGGTAGGGCACGTCGCCGGCCGCGACGGGAAGCTTGGCGAAGCACCCCTTCTCCTCGGGCACGATCCACGGGTAGCCGAGGATCGCGACCTCGGCGTGCGGGGCCCGGGCCATGATGTCCTCGAGTGCCTTCCGGACGGCCGGGTACGTGGACTCCTCGACCTGGCTCGTGAACCGGTCGCCGTAGGTGCGCTCGCACGGGTTGCCGCGCCCGGCCGTGAGGGCTCCGGCCGAGCCGCAGGCCAGCAGCGCGCCGATGAACGTGCTGTTGTCGTTGCCGCCGATGGTGAGCGTGACGAGGTCGGCGTCCTCGGTGACGGCGTCGAGCTGCGGCGCGACGCGGGGGTACTGGCGCTCGGTGAGGTCCGCCGTCTGCGCGGCGCCGCAGGTGACGTCGACGAGGTCCGCGCCCAGCCGGTCCGCGACGAAGTGGGGGTAGTTCAGGGTCGTGCGCAGGCAGGCGAGCGGGGCGTCGGGATCGGGCGGCAGGATGCCCGACCCGGCGGAGTACGAGTCGCCGAGGGCGACGTACCGCAGCGGGTCCGGCGCCGCCCCGGCGGGCGCGGCGGTGGCGACGAGGCCGACGGTGGCGACGATGCCGACGGCGGCGGAGGCCGCGGCGAGGGCGGTCCGGCGAGTGCGACGTGCGAGGCGCATGACAACTCCCTTGTTGTGTCCGCAAGCGTTCGACGGTGAACGCCGAGACCGAGTATCACGACATGCGACGGCGTCTACCAGTCGACGCGCCGAGGATCCTTGCCCCCGGCACCCGCCCTGCCGGCCGCCGGGCCGGGACTAGCGTGGTGACCCACCGCACGGACGAGCGAGGAGCACGACGATGGCTCACGGCGACATCACGCACATCGACATCCCGGTGACGGACAAGGAGCGCGCCAAGGGCTTCTACTCCGGCCTGTTCGGCTGGCAGATCGAGGCACCGCCGGGGTTCGAGGACTACCCCATGTGGCGGGCGCCCAACCAGATCAGCGGGGGCGGGCTGGCGCCGCGCGGGGAGGGCTTCGAGCAGCCGCGCAGCTACGTCGAGGTCGACTCCATCGACGAGGCGCTCGCCCGCGCGCGCGACCTGGGCGGCACGGTGCTCATGGAGAAGTCCGAGATCAGCCCCACCAGCTGGTGGGCGATTCTGGAGGACCCTGACGGCAACCGGATCGGCCTCTACGAGGGCACGACCGACGCCGGCTGAGCCCCCACGGGCCGGCCGCCCGGGGCGCCTCAGCGGGCGAAGAGCACCCGCCCGTCGGGGTCTCCCTCGCGGCGGGGGCGCAGCGCCGCCGGGGCCGGCCACGGCAGCTCGAAGCGCTCGACGGCGACGTCGATCGCGCCGAAGTCGTCGGTCTGCACGACCACGTGGTCGGGCGTGACCTCGACGAGCCTCACGCGCAGCGGCTCGCCGCCGTCGCGCTCGAGCGTCCAGACGTCGGCCATCCACGACAGGCCGGTCGACTCGAGGGCCTCCTCGGCGTCGGTCCAGT
The DNA here is from genome assembly GCF_044389385.1 of Isoptericola sp. NPDC019571. NCBI lineage: Bacteria > Bacillati > Actinomycetota > Actinomycetes > Micrococcales > Promicromonosporaceae > Isoptericola > Isoptericola sp. NPDC019571. The sequence goes on along the minus strand of NZ_JBIRXZ010000002.1, from coordinate 280,872 downwards.
CGAGCGGCCCGCTCACGTCGCGGCCGAGGAGCGACACGGCCACCCAGCCGTCGCCCTCGGGGCGCAGCCAGCCCAGCGCCTCACGGTCGTCGGGGCGGCGGTGCTCGATCCAGTCCGCGGGCAGGGAGGTCTCGGGCGCAGGCATGTCGGCACGGTAGGCGACACCAACGGTCCCGGGCGAGCGGAATCCGGACCCCGCGGGGTCCGGTACTACCTCGCGGCGTTCCGTACTACCTCACGAGGTTCCGTACTACCTCACGGGGTTCCGTACTACCTCACGGGGTTCTGTACTACCTCACGGGGTTCTGTACTACCTCGCGGGGTCGGTGCGGGCCCCGTCGGCGACCCCGCGCGCGTAGGCCTCGGCGCTGCCCTCGCGGAACAGGTCGTCGGCGCTGGGGCGCACCAGCGAGCGGGCGCCGGGGCCGTCGGCCTCCGGGCCCTCCCCCGCGCGGACGTGCCGCGCGAGGCCGCGCACCACCGCGACGGGTCGGCCCTCGGCCTTGCCGCGCACCAGCTCGGACGCGGCGGCGACCTCGTCGGCGACGGCGGTCACCGTGACCGACAGCGGGCGCCCGTGCGCGTCGACCCCGCCGCGCAGGTCGTCGACGACGTCCACGCCCGCGGCGCCGATCGCGATGTCGGTGAGCCCGTCGCGCCAGGTCCGCCCGGCGGTGTCGGTGACGACGACGCCGAGCCGGTCCAGCCCGAGCCGCGCGCGCAGGGCGGCCCGCAGCGCGCGCGCCGAGGCGTCCGGGTCCTCGGGCAGCAGGAGCACCGTGCCGTCGGGGGTGTTGGAGGCGTCGACGCCGGCGGCGGCCATCACCAGGCCCAGCCGGTTCTCGACGATGCGCAGGGGCGGCTGCCCGTCGGGCCGCGCGCGGGTCGCGACCACGCGCACGGTCTCGTCGGTGATCGCCTGCTCGCGGTCGGCGGCGCGCACCACGCGCCCCTCGGCCTTCGAGACGATCTTGGAGGTCACGACGACGACGTCACCCTCGGCGAGAGGGTCCCCCGACGCCGCGCCGTCGGCGGCCAGGGCGTCGCCCACCAGCCGCGCCAGGTCGTCGCCGGGCCGCACCTCCGGGAACCCGCCGGGCGCCCAGACGGTGAGCCGAGCGCTCACCGCGCCAGCTTCGGGAGCACCTCGCGGCCGAAGACCTCGATCCATTCCTTCTGGTTGCGTCCCACGTTGTGCAGGTAGATCCGGTCGAAGCCGAGGTCGACGTACTTCTGGATGGCCGCACGGTGCTCGTCCGGGTCGGCGCTGATGACCATGCGCCCCTCGAAGTCCTCAGGACGCACCAGCTTCGCCATCTGGGCGAAGTCGTGCGGCGAGCGGATGTCGGCCTTGGGGAACTTCATGCCGCCGTTGGGCCACTCGGTCATCGCGTTCGCGAGCGCCTCCTCGTCGGTCTCCGCCCACGACATGTGCACCTGCAGCACCTTGGGCATCCCCTGCGGGTCACGACCGGACTCGCGCACGCCGTCGTCGAACTTGCCGAACAGCATCTCGATCTTCTCCAGCGGCGCCCCGACGGTGATGAGTCCGTCGGCGTGCCTGCCGGCGCGCTTGGCGGTGATCGGGCCGGCCGTGGCGACGAGGATCTCCGGCGGCACCTCGGGCATGGTCCACAGCCGCGTGGACTCCATCTTGTAGTACTGCCCGGAGTGCTTGACGTCCTTGCCGTCGATGCCGGACGCGAAGAGCTTCTTGATGATGTCGATGGCCTCGAACATGCGGTTGATCCGCTCGGGGGCCTCGGGCCAGTAGCCGGCCACGACGTGCTCGTTAAGCGCCTCGCCGGACCCCAGGCCGAGCCAGTGCCTGCCGGGGTACATCGCGGCGAGCGTGGCCGACGCCTGCGCGACCATCGCCGGGTGCCAGCGGAACGTCGGCGCGGTGACGCCGGGGCCCAGGTCGCCGCGGGTGCGCTCGCCGAGCGCCGTCAGCACGTTCCACACGAAGGCCGCCTCGCCCTGCTGCGGCACCCACGGCTGGAAGTGGTCGGCGGCCATGACGCCGGAGAAGCCGTGCTCCTCCGCGTAGGCCGAGTACTCGACGACGTCGGTGGGGTGGAACTGCTCGAGCATCGCGGCATAGCCGATGGTCAGGTCGGGGTTCGCAGCCATGGTTCCGACCCTATCCCCGGCTGACGACCAGGTACGTGGTACCGGGCCCAGCCGCTCAGGCCGGCCGCTCAGCCCAGCCGCTTGGCGAAGAAGTGCTCGGCGTACGGGTTGTCGTTGTACCGGGCGATGCGCCGGTAGCCGGCCCGCTCGTACATCGCGACCGCCTCGGTGAGCGTCCCGTTCGTGTCGAGCCGTACCTCCCGGTGGCCGAGGTCACGACTCACGCCCTCGAGGTGGCGCAGCAGCCGGGAGCCGAGCCCGGCGCCCCGCCAGCCGGGGTGCACCCACATCCGCTTGATCTCCCCCACGCCCCCGGCCGCGCCGTCGCCGTCGCCGCCGTCGCCGCCGCCGTCCGACAGCGTCCGCACGCCGCCGCACGCGACGGGCTCGCCGTCGCTCGTCGCGACGACGAACGCGCCCGACGGCGGCGTGAGGCGCGCGTCCTCGGCGTCGGGCTCGCCCGCCGCGGGCCGGGGGCCTGGGTCGAACCCGCCGGGGAACCGCTCGTCGAGCTCGGCCACGTAGGCCGCGACGGCCCGCCGGGCGAGGTCGGACGCCGGGTCCACGCGCTCGAGCGTCACCGTGGCGGCCCGCACCAGCAGGTCGGCCTCCGCCAGGGCGGCGGCGAGGCGGGCGCGCTGCCGGGCGGTGAGCGGCGCGACGAGGTCGCGGGCCCGGTCCACCGACCGGCGCTCCAGGTCGTCCCAGGCACGCCGGCCAGCGGCGGTGAGGTCGACGCGGCGGCGCCGCAGGTCGTCGGCGTCGGGGACGACGGCGACGAGCCCGTCGGACTCCAGGCGTCGCAGCAGGCGGCTGAGGTACCCGGAGTCCAGGCCGAGCCGGGCACGCAGGTCCCGGGTCGTGCCCGGCTCGGTGCCGATCTCGAACAGGAGGCGGGCGGTGCCCAGCGGCATCCCGGTGCCCAGGAACGAGTCCTCGAGCGCGCCGACGCGCTGCGTGTAGCTGCGGTTGAACCGCCGCACGACGTCGACCTGCCGCTCGACCTGCCCACCGATCTCCGCCGTCGCGCCGCCCGTCGATCCCGTCATGCCTCTGACTCTAGTCAGAGGATTCGCCCGACGCTCCGGCGCCGTCCGCCGATCGAGACAGCCGTGCCCGGCAGCCCGCTCGGATCTGGGAGAATGAGCGACCATGAGCGACTTCCCGACCCCCGAGGCGCCGACCGCGCCCGCGCAGACCCCCGCAGCGACCCCGCCCGCCGGCAGCTCTGTTGCTCCGGTAGCCGGCGACGTCGTCCGCGCGGTGGTCCGGGAGGTACCGGACAAGGTCAGCCTGGAGGGCCTGGAGCAGCGCTTCGACGAGCGCTGGTCGGCCGAGGGCACGTACGCCTTCGACCGCACCGCCACGCGCGAGCAGGTGTACTCGATCGACACCCCGCCGCCCACGGTCTCCGGCTCGCTGCACGTGGGCCACGTGTTCAGCTACACGCACACGGACACGGTCGCCCGCTTCCAGCGGATGCGGGGCAAGAAGGTCTTCTACCCGATGGGCTGGGACGACAACGGCCTGCCCACCGAGCGCCGCGTGCAGAACTACTACGGCGTGCGCTGCGACCCGTCGCTGCCGTACGTCGAGGGCTTCGAGCCTCCGCACCAGGGCACGGACGGCAAGAACGTCAAGCCCGGCGACCAGGTGCCGGTCAGCCGCCGCAACTTCATCGAGCTGTGCGAGCGGCTCACCGCCGACGACGAGCGCCAGTTCGAGGAGCTGTGGCGCCGCCTCGGACTGTCCGTGGACTGGGCCCAGAACTACCAGACGATCGACGCCACCTCCCGGGCCGCGTCGCAGCGCGCCTTCCTGCGCAACCTCGCCCGCGGCGAGGCGTACCAGGCCGAGGCGCCGGGCCTGTGGGACGTGACGTTCCAGACCGCCGTCGCGCAGGCCGAGCTCGAGGCGCGCGAGTACCCCGGGTTCTACCACCGGGTCGCGTTCCACCGGCCCGACGGCAGCCCGCTGTACATCGAGACCACGCGCCCGGAGCTCATCCCGGCCGTGGTGGCGCTCATCGCCCACCCCGACGACGAGCGGTACCAGGGCCTGTTCGGCACCACCGTGACCTCGCCCCTGTTCGGCGTCGAGGTGCCGGTGCTCGCGCACCCGGCCGCCGCGATGGACAAGGGCGCCGGCATCGCCATGTGCTGCACCTTCGGCGACCTCACCGACGTGCAGTGGTGGCGCGAGCTGCAGCTCGCCACGCGCTCGGTCATCCAGCGCGACGGCCGCCTCTCCCGCGAGACGCCCGAGTGGGTCGCGGGCGGCCCCGGCGAGTCCCTGTACGCCGAGGAGCTCGCCGGCAAGACGACGTTCAGCGCCCGCAAGGCCGTCGTCGACGCGCTGCGCGCCAGCGGCGACCTCGACGGTGAGCCCAGCGCCACCCAGCGCATGACGAACTTCTACGAGAAGGGCGACAAGCCCCTCGAGATCGTCACCTCCCGCCAGTGGTACATCCGCAACGGCGGGCGCGACTGGGAGAAGCGCGACCTCAAGGCCGAGCTGCTGGCCCGCGGCAAGGAGCTCGACTTCCACCCCGACTTCATGCGCGTGCGGTACGAGAACTGGGTGAACGGGCTCAACGGCGACTGGCTCATCTCGCGCCAGCGCTTCTTCGGCGTGGCGGTGCCGCTCTGGTATCCCGTGGACGCGGACGGCGACGTCGACCACGACCACCCGATCGTGCCGACGGAGGCGGAGCTGCCCGTCGACCCGACGTCGCAGGCCCCGGCCGGCTTCGACGAGTCGCAGCGCGGCGCGGCGGGCGGCTTCGTCGGCGACGCCGACGTCATGGACACCTGGGCGACGTCGTCCCTGTCGCCGCTCATCGTGTCCGGCTGGGAGCGCGACGCCGACCTCTTCTCCCGCGTGTACCCGATGGACCTGCGCCCGCAGGGCCAGGACATCATCCGCACCTGGCTGTTCTCCTCGGTGGTGCGCTCGCACCTGGAGTGCGGCGTGCTGCCGTGGAAGCACGCGGCGATCAGCGGCTGGATCCTCGACCCGGACCGCAAGAAGATGTCCAAGTCCAAGGGCAACGTCGTCACGCCGATGGCGCTGCTGGAGGAGCACGGCGCGGACGCCGTCCGCTACTGGGCCGCGGCCGCGCGCCTCGGCACCGACGCCGCGTTCGAGGTCGGCCAGATGAAGATCGGCCGCCGCCTCGCGATCAAGGTGCTCAACGCCTCGAAGTTCGCGCTGACCTTCGGCGTCGACCCCGAGACCGGCGCCGGCGAGATCGTCCTGGACCCGGCCCGCGTCACCGTCCCCCTGGACCGCGCGATGCTCGCCGGGCTGGCGGACGTCGTCGAGCAGGCCACCGCCGCGTTCGAGGCGTACGACCACACGCGCGCGCTCGAGGCCACGGAGACGTACTTCTGGACCTTCTGCGACGACTACCTCGAGCTGGTCAAGGACCGCGCGTACGGCGCGGGGGCCGCGGCCACCGAGGTGACGCCCGAGACGGTGTCGGCACGCACGGCGCTCGCCCTCGCCGTCGACACGCTGCTGCGACTGCTGGCCCCGTTCCTGCCGTTCGCCACGGAGGAGGTCTGGTCGTGGTGGCGTGCCGGCTCGGTGCACCACGCCGCCTGGCCGGCGTCCGCGCCGCTGCGCGCGGCGGCCGGCGACGCCGACCCCGTGCAGCTCACGGCCGCCGGGCACGCGCTCGCGGCGCTGCGCAAGATCAAGTCGGAGGCCAAGGTCTCCATGCGCACGCCCATCCTCAGCGCCTCCATGGCCGTCCCGGCCACGCTGCTCGACGGCGTCCGGTCGGCCCTCGACGACGTGCGCGGCGCCGGCCGCGCCACGGGCGACCTCGACGTCGTCGAGGCGGCCGAGGGGCAGGGCAACCCGGACGTGCAGGGCGGCATCGTCGTCACCGCGTCCGAGCTCGGCGAGCCCCCGGCCCGCAAGCCGAAGGCCTGACCCCGGCGAGGTAGTACGGAATTCGCCGAGGTAGTACGACGGACGGCCCGCGAGAATGCGGGCCGTCCCTCGTACTACCTCGGCGAATTCCGTACTACCTCGGCGTGGTGAACCGGTCGCCGTCGCCGCTCATGGTGGCGGCGACCTCCTTCGGCGTCCCGTCGTCGTGCCACCGCAGGGTCGCGCCGACGCCGTCCATGAGCTCCACGGAGCCCTCGGGCGCGAACGTCAGCGCGGCGTCCTGGCCGATCGCCGCCCGCAGCAGGGCCGACGTCGCCGGCAGCTCCTCGAGGCCGTCCGAGACGCCGAGGTCCGCCAGGTCCGCCCGGGACGTCGCGATGTGCATCGGGTCCGGGCCGATCCACAGCGTGCGCCCCCCGAGCAGGCCGTCGGCACCTCCCGCTCCCCCGGCCCCGCCGGCGGAGGCCGCCAGGGCGGACGTCGAGTCGATCGCGATCTGCTCGGCGAGCACCAGGGCCTTGACCTGGCCGCGCGCCAGGACGGCGACGACGTCGTCGATCGACGACACGGCACCCTCCTCGCGCCCCTGGTCCTGGCGGAACTCCGCCAGGACCACCTCGCGCCGGCGCTCCCGGTAGGAGTCGAGGGCGTCCTCGACGCCGGCCTCGAACGTGTCCGCGCGCACACCCGGCCCGCGCCCGCCGCCCGCGACCTCCACGGTCCGCCGGGAGGCCTCCTGCCCGAGCTCCGCCCGCACCAGGTTCACCGCGCGCACGTCGCCGGTGAGCAGCACCACCTCCGGGTTCCCCTCCGTCACGCGCCGGTCGATCTCGGCCGCCACGGCCGCCGCGTTGCGCTTCCAGGAGTCCTCGGCACGCGACTCGATGATGGCGCGCTTCGTGCCGGTGCTGGAGGTCTTGCTGACCTCGTCGTTCGGTCCCTCGAACGTCTCGCGCGCCCCGCCGGGCCGGCCGCCCGCGTCGCACGGCCAGAAGTCCGCACCGCTCCGGTCGACGGCGACGCACAGGGCGTCGACCGCCTCGTCCGCCGCCTGCGCCGCCTGCAGCAGCACCGGCACGGGCAGCCACGCGCCGGTCGCGACGGCGGGCGGGTTGCGCAGCACGCGGTCCACCGCGACCCCGGCGTCGGAGGCGATGAGCACCCGGCCGTGGGCGCCCGCCGTTCGTGTGGGTCGCAGGACGGCGGCCTCGAGCGCGTCCAGCACGCTCGCGGGCGCGCCCTGCCGTTCCAAGGAACGTCGCACCGCCCGCCACCGGTTCGCGACGTCCCTGTCGCCCGCCTCGGCCGAGGGCGTCGCGTCCAGGTAGACGGTCGCGAACGGTCCGGGGCGTCCGACGAGGGGCTTGAGCCAGTCGATCTTCATCCGTGGTCCCCCAGGTGTCCGTCGTCGGGCTAAGCACCCAGCCTGCGACGGAAACGCGACGGACGCCACCCCGTCAGGCGCAGCGGCCGGACTCCCGCCGACCCGGACCGGAGCACGTCAGATCTCACCTCTTCAAGCGTAGGTGTCCAGCGGCGGCAGCTCGCCCTTGCGCCGCCCGGCGGCGTGCTCCTCGGCGATGCGCTCGTGGTGGCGGATCACCTCGGAGACGATGAAGTTGCGGAACTGCTCCGTGAACTCCGGGTCCAGCCCGGCGCCCTCCGCGAGACCCTTGAGGCGGTCGACCTGCTGGCGGTCGCGCGACGGGTCGGCGGGCGGCAGCCCGCCCACGGCCTTGAGCTCGCCCACGCGCCGCGTCATCTTGAAGCGCTCGGCCAGCAGGTGCACGAGGGCGGCGTCGATGTTGTCGATGCTGGCGCGCAGGTCCAGGATCTCCTGGGGCATGCCGTCCGTCGCGGGGCGCGGGCCGGCAGCCTGGGGGACGTCGTGAGGGGTCTCGGGCATGACCCGATCCTACGAGGCGCGCCGAGCGTGTAAGGTCCCACGTCGGCCCGCACGCCGACCGGAGACCGGTCGGGACCCGTCGGCCCGCCGAGCGGCACGACGCCGCCCCGCATGCCGCACAGCGCATGCCGCACCCACGCACGGAGAGAGAGCAGATGACGGTCGCGACGACGCCGAGCCTCGTGGACGTGCCCGAGGGCACGAGCATCAGCACGCTGCTGGCGGACCGGGTCGCCCGGGCCGGCGACCGCACCCTCCTCGAGCGGCGCGCCGCGTCGGGCGGTTCCTGGGTGCCGGTGTCCGCCGCCGAGTTCCAGGCCGACGTCACGACCGTGGCGCGCGGCCTCGTCGCGCGGGGCATCGAGCCCGGCGACCGCGTCGCGATCATGTCGCGCACCCGTTACGAGTGGACGCTGCTCGACTTCGCCGCCTGGGCGGCCGGCGCCGTCGTCGTGCCCGTGTACGAGACCTCCTCGCCCGACCAGGTGCGCTGGATCCTCGAGGACTCCGGAGCCCGCCTCGTCGTGGTGGAGACGCCCGCGCACGCGGACGCCGTGCACCAGGTGGACGACGAGCTGCCCGACCTCGAGGAGGTCCTCGTCATCGCGACCGGTGCCGTCGACGCGCTGCGCGAGGCCGGGGCGTCCGTCCCCGCGCGGGACGTCGCGGACCGCCGCGACGCCGTGCGCCGCGACGACCTCGCCACGATCGTCTACACCTCCGGCTCCACGGGACGCCCCAAGGGCGCCGAGCTCACGCACGGCAACTTCGCGCACCTCGCGATGAACGCCCGCCTCGCCCTCCCGGAGCTCCTGGAGGCGGACGGTGCGCGCACCGTGCTCTTCCTGCCGCTGGCGCACGTGTTCGCGCGGCTGATCCAGGTCGCGGTGATCGCCAGCACCTCCGTGCTCGGCCACCTGCCTGACGTCAGGACGCTCACCGACGACCTCAGGACGTTCCGGCCCACGTTCCTGCTCGCCGTCCCCCGCGTGTTCGAGAAGGTCTACAACTCCGCCGAGCAGCGCGCCGGGTCGCGCAGCAAGCGGCGTGTCTTCGGCTGGGCCGCGCGCGTGTCGGGCCAGTACTCGCGCGCGCTCGACGCCGGGCGCGTCCCGGCGACGCTGCGGGCCCGGCACGCGGTGGCCGACCGGCTGGTGCTGTCGCAGCTGCGCGCCGCGATGGGCGGGCACCTTCGGTACGCGATCTCGGGCGGCGCGCCGCTCGGCGACCGCCTCGGCCACTTCTTCCGCGGGGCGGGCCTCACCGTGCTCGAGGGGTACGGCCTCACCGAGACGACGGCCCCGACCGCCGTGAACCTGCCCTCCGACCTGCGCATCGGCACGGTCGGCCCGCCGTTTCCCGGCACCTCGGTGCGGATCGACGACGACGGCACGGTCTTCGTGGCGGGCCCGCACCTCTTCCGCGGCTACCGGGGTCGCCCCGACCTCACCGCCGACGCGCTCGTGGACGGCTGGTTCCGCACCGGCGACCTGGGCGCGCTGGACCACGGCCACCTGCGCATCACCGGCCGCACCAAGGAGATCATCGTCACCGCGGGCGGCAAGAACGTCGCCCCGGCCCCGCTGGAGGACCGGGTCCGGGCGCACCCGCTGGTGTCGCAGGTCGTCGTCGTGGGCGACGAGCGCCCCTTCATCGGCGCGCTCGTCACGCTGGACGCCGAGATGCTGCCCGGCTGGCTGGCCACGCAGGGCATCCCGCCGATGTCGGTGGGCGCCGCACGGACCGACCCCCGGGTGCTGGCGGCGCTCGACGCCGCGGTGGAGGAGGCCAACACGGCCGTCTCCCGGGCGGAGTCGATCCGCAAGTTCCGGGTGCTCGAGGGCGACTTCACGGAGGCGAACGAGTACCTGACGCCGTCGTTGAAGGTGAAGCGCGACCTCGTGCTGCGCGACTTCGCGGACGAGGTCGACGCGCTCTACTCCCGGTAAGGGCCCGGTAGGGCTCAGGCGCTCTTCTCGCGGGGGGTGCGACGACGCACGGGCGACGTGCGCGGCACCAGCGTCGGGTTGACGTTCTCCAGCACGACCTCGCGGCTCACGACCACCCGCTCGACGTCGTCCCGGCTCGGCACGTCGAACATCACCTGCTGGAGGACCTCCTCCATGATGGCGCGCAGCCCGCGCGCCCCGGTGCCCCGCAGCAGAGCCTGCTCGGCGATCGCCTCGACCGCGTCCTGCTCGAACTCGAGCTCGACGCCGTCGATCTCGAACATCCGCTGGAACTGCTTGACGAGCGCGTTGCGCGGCTCGGTGAGGATCCGCACCAGCGCGTCACGGTCCAGCGGGGACACGGACGCGATGACGGGCAGCCGCCCGATGAACTCGGGGATGAGGCCGAACTTCTGCAGGTCCTCGGGCCGCACCTCCGCGAACAGGTCGTCGTCGGCGACCGTCTCCATGGGGGCGCTAAATCCGATGCCGCGCTTGCGGGAGCGGGAGGCCACGATGTCGTCGAGCCCGGCGAACGCGCCCGCCACGATGAACAGCACGTTCGTGGTGTCGATCTGGATGAACTCCTGGTGCGGGTGCTTGCGCCCGCCCTGCGGGGGCACCGACGCCGTGGTGCCCTCGATGATCTTCAGGAGCGCCTGCTGCACGCCCTCGCCGGAGACGTCGCGCGTGATCGACGGGTTCTCCGCCTTGCGGGCCACCTTGTCGACCTCGTCGATGTAGATGATGCCCGTCTCGGCCTTCTTGACGTCGTAGTCCGCGGCCTGGATGAGCTTGAGGAGGATGTTCTCGACGTCCTCGCCCACGTACCCGGCCTCCGTGAGAGCCGTGGCGTCCGCGATGGCGAACGGCACGTTGAGCATCTTCGCCAGCGTCTGCGCCAGGTAGGTCTTGCCGGTGCCGGTGGGCCCGATGAGCAGGATGTTGGACTTCGCGATCTCGACGGCGTCGTCGCCGTCGCGCTGGGCCTCGCCCGCCTGGACCCGCTTGTAGTGGTTGTAGACCGCCACGGCCAGCGCCCGCTTGGCCGGCTCCTGCCCGATGACGTACTGCTCGAGGAAGTCGAAGATCTCGCGCGGCTTCGGCAGCTCGGTGAGCCCCAGCTCCGCCGCCTCGCCGAGCTCCTCCTCGATGATCTCGTTGCAGAGGTCGATGCACTCGTCGCAGATGTACACGCCGGGGCCGGCGATGAGCTTCTTGACCTGCTTCTGCGACTTCCCGCAGAACGAGCACTTCAGCAGGTCTGCGCCGTCACCGATCCGAGCCACCGGGAGCCTCCATCTCGTGAGTGCACGTCCTGAGTGCTGGTCCTGCGTCCATTCCACACCACGAGGGCGTCGTTGTCAGCCGAGTAGCCCGGTGCGTCGTGTCGCGAGGCCCGCGACGTCCCCCTCGGGAGGTCGCGGGCCCCGTGAACGTGCTGGTCAGCGCGGCGCGAGAGCGGCAGGCTTGCGGCTCTCGAGCACCTGGTCGACCAGGCCGTAGTCCTTCGCCTGCGCGGCGGTGAGGATCTTGTCGCGCTCGATGTCCTCGCGCACCTGCTCCTCGGTCTTGCCCGTGTGCGCCGCCAGCGTCGACTCGAGCCACTCGCGCATGCGGATGAGCTCGTTGGCGTGGATCTCGATGTCGGACGCCTGGGCGTAGCCGCCGCCCTCCATCGCGGGCTGGTGGATCAGCACGCGGGCGTTCGGCAGCGCGAGCCGCTTGCCCGGCTGGCCGGCGGCGAGCAGCACGGCCGCGGCGGACGCCGCCTGGCCCAGGCACACCGTCTGGATCTGCGGCTTGATGAACTGCATCGTGTCGTACAGCGCCGTCATGGCCGTGAACGACCCACCCGGCGAGTTGATGTAGATCATGATGTCGCGGTCGGGGTCCTGGCTCTCGAGGACCAGCAGCTGCGCCATGATGTCGTCCGCCGACGCGTCGTCGACCTGGACGCCCATGAAGATGATGCGGTCCTCGAACAGCTTGGTGTACGGGTCCTGGCGCTTGAAGCCGTACGCGGTGCGCTCCTCGAACTGGGGCAGCACGTAGCGCGACGTCGGCGCGCCGTGCGGGAGCGCGACGCCGCCGGGACGCGCCGCGGCGCCCGCCAGGTTCTGGGCCCGCATTGCGAACTGGTACTCGTCTGAGTAGCTCACGGTGTTCTCCTCGGGTGGGAAGTCGGTGGGTTCCGGGGGCGGGTGGTCGGCGTCAGGAGCCCGACGCGCCGCCACCGCCCGAGACCGAGGCGGCGTTGGTGACCACGTGGTCGACGAAGCCGTACTCGAGCGCCTCGTCCGCGGTGAACCACTTGTCGCGGTCGTTGTCCTTGAGGATCTGCTCCAGCGACTGCCCGGTCTGCTCGGCCGTCAGCTCGGAGAGCACCTTCTTCATGTGCATGATCAGCTGCGCGCCGATCCGCACGTCGGTCGCGGTGCCGCCGACGCCGCCGGACGGCTGGTGCATCAGCACGCGGGCGTGCGGGGTGATGTACCGCTTGCCCTTCGCGCCCGAGGAGAGCAGGAACTGCCCCATCGACGCGGCCATGCCCATCGCGATGGTCGCGACGTCGGGCTTGATGTACTGCATGGTGTCGTAGATCGCCATGCCGGCCGTGATGGAGCCGCCGGGGCTGTTGATGTACAGCCAGATGTCCTTGTCCGGGTCCTCCGCGGCCAGCAGCATCATCTGGGCGCAGATGGCGTTCGCGTTCTCGTCGCGCACCTCCGAGCCCAGCCAGATGATGCGCTCCTTGAGGAGCCGGTTGTAGATGGAGTCGTTGAGGCCGAGGCCCGGGCCATCGGCACGCGCCACCGGCGTCGCACCGTCCATCCGCAGCAAGTCGTTCACGTCCGTCTCCTTCGTCATCGCCGTCGATCGACCCTAACGTGCGGCAACCACGCGAAACGTCCCGGCGGAGGGGCTTTTCGCTGCTGGCGCACACGACGACTCCGCGGGCGGCCGCGGCTCACGCCGCGTGCGCCGCGCACAGGGCGCCGGCGGCGCGGCGCGCCGCCCGGAAGGGCCCTGCGGGCACGCCGGTCCCCGACGCCGCCAGCGCCCCGTCGTAGAGCACCATGAGCTCGTCCGCGAGCCCGCCGGGGCGGGCGATCCCGGCGGCGCGGCACTCGGCCTCGAGGCGGTCCCGGACCCACGACTTCTGCCGGGCGACCTCGACCGCGACCGGGTGCCCGGGGTCGTCCACCTCGGCGCGGGCGTTGATCGCGGCGCACCCGCGCCCGCCCTCGGCCGCCGACCACTCCTCGACGGCGTCGAAGAACGCCAGGACCCGGTCGACGCCGGCGGCCGGGTGCGCCGCGAGGCTCCGGCCCAGGAGCTCCTCCCACCGGGCGTCACGGGCGCGCAGGTACGCCACCTCGAGCGCCTCCTTCGACCCGAAGCGGTCGTAGAGCGTCTTCTTGGTGACGCCTGCCTCCGCGGCGATCGTGTCGACGCCGACGGCGTGCAGGCCGCGGGCGTAGAACAGGCGCGACGCGGCCGCGAGGATCCGGCGCGCCGCCGGGGTGAGGGGCGCCGACGGCGCGATCTGCTCGGTCATGCGACCGACTATACAGACCTGTATATCTGCCGGTGCCGTGACCACCCTCGCCCCTGCCGCCTTCGTGCTCTCGTGGAGCTCCGGGTTCCTCGGCGCGCGGCTCGGGACCGGGCAGGCCGCCGTGCCCACCCTGCTCCTGTGGCGCTACGCCGCCGTGACCTCGACGAGCCCCTCTCCCCCGACGGCGGCATCGGGCTCGGCCTGGCCGGGCTCGGCGTCGCCGCGGTGCTGCGCGGCGGGTCCCGGCACCGCCGCGGGGACGACGACGGCCCGCACCGTCCGTGAGGACGATGCGGGCCGGCGTGGGTCCGGGTGGCCCGGAGGGGCTCCGAGGGTCAGGCCTTGGCCGACTCCTCGGCCTCCTCCGACGCCTCGTCGGACGCGGCGGTCTCGGTGGGCTCCTCGGCCTCGGCGGCCGCAGCGTCCTCCTCCTCGGTGCCGATGAACTCGGTCAGGTCGACGACGTTGCCGTCGGAGTCCTTGACCTCGATGTCGCGGAGCGCCACGGCGAGAGCCTTGGAGCGCGCGACCTCGCCGACCATGGCGGGGATCTGGCCGCCCTGGTCGAGGGTCGAGATGAACTGGTTCGGGTCCATGCCGTACTGCTGAGACGCCTGGACCAGGTACTCGACGAGCTCGCCCTGGCCGACCTGGACCTCGAGCTTCTCGGCCAGCGTGTCGAGCAGGATCTGGTTCTTGAGGGCCTTGGTGGCGTCCTCGGTGACCTCGGCGCGGTGCTCGTCGTCCTCGAGACGGTTCTCCGACTCCAGGTGGCGGTGCACCTCGGCCTCGACCGCGCCCGACGGCACCGGGACCTCGACGGCCTCCAGCAGCTTCTCCAGCAGCAGGTCGCGGGCGGCGACGGCCTGGTTCGACGTCTTAATCGACGCGACCTGCTCGCGCAGGTCCGCGGTCAGCTCCTCGAGGGTGTCGAACTCCGAGGCGAGCTGGGCGAAGTCGTCGTCCGGCGTCGGCAGGTCGCGCTCCTTGACGGCGGTGGCCGTGACGGTGACCTGCGCCTCCTCGCCCTCGTGCTCGCCGCCGGCGAGCTTGGTGGCGAAGGTCGTGGTCTCGTCCGTCGACAGGCCCGTGAGCGCCTCGTCGAGGCCCTCCAGCATGTTGCCAGCGCCGATCTGGTAGGAGACGCCGGAGACCGAGTCGATCTCCTCGTCACCGATGACGGCCTTGAGGTCGATGACGACGTAGTCGCCCTCGGCGGCCGGACGGTCGACGCCCACGAGGGTGCCGAAGCGCTCGCGCAGCGCGTCGAGGCGCTCGGTGACGTCCTCGTCGCTCACCTCGGTGGAGTCCACCGTGATGTCGATGCCGGACAGGTCCGGGAGGGTGATCTCGGGGCGGACCTCGACCTCGGCGGTGAACGCGAGCTGGCCCTCGCCGGCCTTGGCGGGGATCTCGGTCACCTCGACCTCGGGCTGGCCCAGGGGGCGCAGCGACTCGGCCGTGACGGCGTCGCGGTAGAAGTTCGACAGAGCGTCGTTCACAGCGTGCTCGACGACCGCACCCCAGCCGACGCGCTGGTCGATGATGCGCGGGGGAACCTTGCCCTTGCGGAACCCGGGGATGTTCACCTGCTCGGCGATGTGCTTGTACGCGTGGTCGATGCTCGGCTTGAGCTCGTCGTACTCCACCTCGACGGTCAGCTTGACCTTGGTGGGCTCCAGGGTCTCGACGGCGCTCTTCACTTCGATGGTCTCCAACGGTTCGGGTGCTGCGCGCGCGTCTCACCGGCGCGAGCCGGCCTGGTTGCTGCGGCGCGGGGTGCGGGGACCGTACGACGGGCGTACGGGCAACCCGTCCATCCTACGCCACGGCGAGGGCCGCCCGGCGGCCTCTCGCGTCACACCCCCGCGAGACCCGACCGACGCGACGGCCCGGGGCTCGCGGGCGTGCGCGGCGGTCAGGAGGGGCAGGTGAAGGTGGTGTTGCCCACGACGTGCGTCCCCGGCCCCAGCTCGGCGCACTGCTCGAGGACGTAACCGACCCCCACGCCGATGACCACGGCGACGATGATCGTCCCGATGAGCACGAGGGAGCTCACGATGATGCCGGCGATCGCGACACCGTTCGGCTGGCCCGCCTTGCGCGACTTCACGAGACCGACGATCGACAGGATCAGGCCGACGATCGACAGGGGCCCGAAGAAGCCGAGCACCAGGCCGACGATGCCGAGCGTCTTGCCCGGGTTCTGCGGCGGCTGGCCGTAGGCCGGCGCGTACTGCCCGGCGGGCGGTGCGGCGGGGTAGGCCTGGCCGGGCGCCTGCGGGGATGCGGGATGGGGCTGCCCGCCGGCCGGCTGGGCAGGGGAAGCCTGGCCCGGCGCCGGCTCACCCGGGGCGGGCTGCTGGGGCTCGGTGCCGCCGGGGGGCGTCGCACCCGGCTCGGGCGTGCCTGGCGTGTAGGGGTCCGGGGTGGTCATCAGGTTCTCCTCGCACGTCGGTCGCCGTCCGTCGGCGAACGGGGGCCGATCCTTCCAGATCGGCACGCCGGGCGCGTGCCGAACCACGGGCGAGCCGCGACGGACCACGACGTCCGCCCCTGTCCCTGTGTCGGGGTGACTGGATTCGAACCAGCGACCCTCTGCTCCCAAAGCAGATGCGCTACCAAGCTGCGCCACACCCCGCGGCCCGCCGTCGGGCGGGGCCTCGGTCAGTGTAGTGCCGCCGTCCGGGGCCGAGCCCCCGACGTGCACGGACGGCGCGGGGACGGGCTCGAGCGCCGCCAGGGCTTTGCTAGGGTTGGCCCGCGTTCCTACCCCGGCGACGGTGTCGCGGGGTGGCCGTGCGGGCGTAGCTCAATGGTAGAGCCCCAGTCTTCCAAACTGGCTACGCGGGTTCGATTCCCGTCGCCCGCTCCCTTCCTCCTCTCCCCTCCTCCCCCGGCGGCCCGACCGCGCACCCGGGGGACAGGTGTCGCCCGACCGATCGACGACGCCGATGGATGAGATGCTCCTTGTCGATCGGTGGCGACCTGGTTAGGCTCGGCGCCGCAGCCTGCGACAGGCGCGACCGCGCGGCAGCTGCACGACGACGCACCAGGAAGCTTCACGAGGAGGGCCGGCCATGACGATCGTCCGCCGCGTCGCCCCCTCGGCCGCCCTCTCGTCACACCGGAGGACGGTGCCGGCGTCGACGCTCCGCACCCCCGCGTGCGCCGCGGCGACGACGCCGCGATGCTGTCGATAGAGCGTCCACGTCACGTCCGACCCGCCCGACGGCGGGTCCCCGGCGACCGTGCGGCGCTCGCACCGACCTCGCCGACGCCCCTGCGCCGCGCCCCTCCGAGCACCCGCTCTGGGGCCCGCCCCGCACGCGGCGGCACACCCGCAGCACCTCGCCCGCACGCACTCCTGGAGAAGGAACACCCATGGCACGCATCTACGACGACGCGACGAAGCTCATCGGCCGCACCCCGCTCGTCCGGCTGAACCGTCTCGCCGCCGGCCTCGACGCGACGGTCGTCGCGAAGCTCGAGTTCTACAACCCCGCCAACTCCGTCAAGGACCGCATCGGCGTCTCGATCATCAACACCGCGGAGGCCTCCGGCGCCCTGCAGCCGGGCGGCACCATCGTCGAGGGCACCTCCGGCAACACCGGCATCGCGCTGGCCTGGGTCGGCGCCGCGCGCGGCTACAAGGTCGTGCTCGCGATGCCCGAGACGATGTCGAAGGAGCGCCGCGCCCTGCTGCGCGCGTACGGCGCGGAGCTCGTGCTCACGCCGGGCGCGGAGGGCATGAAGGGCGCCGTCGCCGCCGCGGAGAAGATCGCCGCGGAGCGTCCCGGCGCGATCCTCGCCCGCCAGTTCGCCAACGAGGCCAACCCGAAGGTGCACCGGGAGACGACGGCCGAGGAGATCTGGGCCGACACGGACGGCGAGGTCGACATCGTCGTGGCCGGCATCGGCACGGGTGGCACGATCACCGGCGTCGGCCAGGTCCTCAAGGAGCGCAAGCCGGAGGTGAAGATCGTCGCGGTCGAGCCGGCCGAGTCGCCCATCCTCACCGGCGGGAACCCCGGCCCGCACAAGATCCAGGGCCTGGGCGCGAACTTCGTGCCGGAGATCCTCGACACCTCCGTCTACGACGAGGTCGTCGACATCGACGCGGAGACCTCCGTGGAGCTCGCCCGCCGCGCCGCGAAGGAGGAGGGCCTGCTGGTCGGCATCTCCTCCGGCGCCGCGATCGCGGGGGCGCTCGAGGTCGCCAAGCGGCCCGAGAACGCCGGGAAGCTGATCGTCGTCGTCATCCCCGACTTCGGCGAGCGGTACCTGTCCACGATCCTGTACTCGGACCTGCTGGACTGACGTGACGAGCCGCCGCACCGCTCCGACCGCCACCGCCGGACCCGGCCACCAGGACCTCGACGGCGACGTCGACCACCCGATGCCGGCCGGGCACCGCCCGGGCCTGCGCCACCTGGTCGAGATCCTCGCCGAGGACCTCGAGGCCGCGCACGCGCACGACCCCGCGGCGCGCTCCCGGTTCGAGGTCGCGCTCGCGTACCCGGGCGTGCACGCCGTGTGGGCGCACCGCCTGTCGCACCGCATGTGGCACCGGCCCGGCCTGCGCCTGCCGGCACGCCTGGTGTCGCAGGCCGCCCGGTGGGTCACGGGGATCGAGATCCACCCCGGCGCGCGGATCGGGAGGCGGCTCTTCATCGACCACGGCATGGGCGTGGTGATCGGGCAGACGGCGGTCGTCGGCGACGACTGCGTCCTGTTCCACGGCTCCACCCTGGGCGGTCGCTCGATGACCCGGGGCAAGCGGCACCCGACCCTGGGCGACCGGGTCATGGTGGGTGCCGGGGCCAAGATCCTCGGCCCGCTGTGGATCGGGGACGACGCGCAGATCGGCGCGAACGCCGTCGTCACCCGCGACGTGCCGAACGGCATGGTGGCCGTCGGGGTGCCCGCCCACGCCCGCACCCCCGGCCACCGGCCGGACCACGGCCAGCACGTCGAGGACGCCTCGGAGCTGCTCGAGTACGTCATCTGACGGCCCCCGCGACGGCCCCTGCACACACCGCTCCCGGCGGCGGGCGCAGGGGCCGTCGTCGTCGGGCCGCGAGGTTTGTTCTAGTAGTCGTAGAACAAGTAGCCTGCGTCCGTGATGTGGCGCATCGACCCGACGAGCGACGACCCGCTGTACGCGCAGCTCGTCGCCCAGGTGCGCCTCGGCGTCGCACACGGGACGCTCCGCCCGGGGGAACGGCTGCCCTCGGCCCGGGAGCTCGCCGCCTCTCTCGAGCTCAACATGCACACCGTGCTGCGGGCCTACCAGGTGCTGCGCGACGACGGCACGCTCGAGCTGCGGCGCGGGCGCGGCGCCGTCGTCGCGTCCACCGCGACCGACCTGACCGACGTCGAACGAGCCGTGGCCGACCTGGCCGCCGCGGCCCGCCGGGCGGGGCTGTCCGTCCAGACCACCACCACCCTCGTCACGGAGGCGATGCACCGATGACCACCGCTCCCCCGCCCGGCACCCCGCGAGCACGCTCCGGCACGGAGGCGTGGCGCCCCCGCGCGCGCCGCGCGACGGCGTGGTCGTCGCTCGTCGGGCTGCTGTTCACGCTCGGCGCGGCGGTCGTGGTCCGGGCGTGGCGGGACGAGCTGCCGGCGCAGGTCGCGTCGCACTGGAGCCGCGGCGGCGTGCCCGACGGCTTCATGTCGCCGACCGCGCTGGTGCTGGTCGGCCTCGTGAGCACCGTCGCGCTCTGCGGGCTCTTCGCGGCGATCGGGCTGACGCAGGGCTCCGCCGCCTCGACCCGCCGGATCACCGCCGCGGGGTGCGTGTGGTCGGGCGCGTTCATGGCCGCGGTCGTCGTCGGCACGCTCGCGCCGCAGCGCGGCCTGGCGGACCCGTCCCAGGTCGGGCTGTCCGGCGCCGCGCTGCTGACGGCCGTCCTCCTGCCGCTCGTCCCCGCCGGGATCGCGGCCGCCCTCGTGCCGGGCGACCCCGCGATGCCCGCAGCCGAGGCGGTCCCCGCAGACGCGCCCCGGACCGCGCTCCGCGACGGCGAGCGCGCGGTCTGGCTGCGCCGCGCGACCGGCGGGCCGGGCCTCACCGTCGGGGCTGTCGCCGTCGCCCTGACCGCGCTCGCGGCGGCGCTGACGGCCGAGTGGACGATGCTGGTCGTCCCGGTGCTCCTCGCCGCGCTGTTCGTCACGATGTTCGCCTTCACCGTGCGGGTGGACCCGAGCGGGCTCACGGTGCGTTCCGCGACCCGCTGGCCGGGGACCCACGTCCCCGCGGACGAGGTGGTCCGGGCCTCGGTGACGCAGGTGCGCCCGCTGCGCGACTACGGCGGCTGGGGCTGGCGCACCGCCCGCGACGGGCGCGTGGGCGTCGTGCTGCGCGGCGGGCAGGCGCTGCTCGTCCAGCGGACGGGCGGGCGGTCGTTCGCCGTCACCGTCGACGACGCCGCCGAGGCCGCCGCGCTGCTGAACACGATGGCCGACCGCGCCCGGAGCCGCTGACCGCCCGCGACCTCAGGCGAGCAGCTCCGGGTGGGCGGCCGCCACGCGGCGCGGCGCCTTGGCGAGCCAGGCGTCGACGAGGAGCTCGCGCAGCACGGCGCCGTCGACCGCCTCGAGCCGGACGAGCACGACGGGCACGCCGTCCAGGTGCGGGATCGTCAGCGTCTCCGGGCGCGCGGCGAGCACGGCCTCCTTCTCGCCGAGGTCGTCGACCATGACGGCGAGGATCGGCCCGTCCGGCACCGGCTCGTCCCCGAACCGCCGCACGTCGGCCTTGCTGAACGGCCGTAGCCAGGAGAACACGCGTCCGGACACCGCCCACGCCCGGTTCCGGAACGTCGTCGTCTCGGTGACCTCGGGCAGACCCGCGGCGAGGCGGGCCGCGTCGTCGATCGTCGCCATCCCCCGAACCTACTGTCGGTCCCGTCGCACGCACGACGTCGGCTAGGGTGTGACGGGCATTACCCCGTACTCCCGGTACCGGACACATCGGCACGACCGCACCATCTCGACGAGGAGCACCCCGCCCCATGAGCACCCTGCGCATCGGCATCCAGACCGGCTACTGGTCCCGCAAGCCCCCGAAGGGCATCGTGCCCGCGCTCGTCGCGGCCGAGGCGCTGGGCCTCGACTCGGTCTGGACCGCGGAGGCGTACGGCTCCGACGCGTTCACCCCGCTCGCCTGGTGGGGCTCCCGCACCCGCCGCCTGCGGCTCGGCACCGGCATCGCGCAGATGGCGGCCCGCACCCCGACGGCGACGGCCATGCAGGCGATCACCCTCGACCACCTCTCGGGCGGCCGGTTCGTGCTCGGGCTCGGGGCCTCCGGGCCGCAGGTCGTCGAGGGCTGGTACGGCCAGCCGTACCGCCGCCCGCTGGCGCGCACCCGCGAGTACGTCGACGTCGTGCGCCAGGTCTTCGCCCGCGAGCGCCCGGTCACCGCGGACGGCGAGTTCTTCCGCCTCCCGCTCCCCGCGGACGCTCCCGGCGCCACCGGCCTCGGCAAGGCCCTCAAGCCGACCGTGCACCCCCGCCGCGCCGACATCCCGATCGTGCTGGCGGCCCAGGGCCCGAAGAACGTGACGCTCGCCGCCGAGATCGCCGACGGCTGGATGGCGGGCTTCTACGCGCCGCGGGCCGACGCCGAGCACCGCGAGCTGCTGGCGTCCGGGTTCGCGCAGCGCTCCGACGAGCGCGCGCCGTCGTCCGCGTTCGAGGTGCTCGCGACCGTGCCCGTGGTCGTGCGCGACGACGTCGAGGCCGCGGCGGACGTCATCCGCCCGCACATCGCGCTGTACGCCGGCGGCATGGGCTCGAAGGAGGCCAACTTCCACAAGGCGTCGCTGGACCGCCTCGGCTACGCGACCGAGCTCGACGAGGTCCAGGCGCTGTTCCTCGCGGGCCGCCGGGAGGACGCCGCGCGCGCCGTGCCGACCGAGCTCGTCGAGGAGGTCGCGCTGGTCGGCCCGGCGGACAAGGTCGCGCGCGACCTGGCCCGCTGGGACGGCACGGCGCTGACCACGATGCTGCTGCAGGGCGACCCGTCGTCGATGCTCACGGTGCTCGCCGCGGCACAGGCGGCCCGCAAGGACGCGGACGGCAGCACTCCCCTGGGTGCTCGCGTGCGCGCGACCGCCGGCGCGGCCGCCGCCCGCGTGGCGCCGAAGAAGGCCTGACGGCCGCCGGCCCTCCTGGGCTCAGCGCTCCTGCGGGAACCAGACGGCCCGGCGCAGGTCCACGCGCCGGCCGTCGCGGGAGAGCGGGCAGCCCTCGGCCCGCAGCGCGTCGAGGGCCGCGGTGAGGTGCCGCGCCGGCGGGGCGCCGGACGCGTTCACCACGCGCCACCAGGGCACGGGGTGGTTGTCCTGCACGGGGCCGACCACGGCGGCACCGTCCGGCACGAGGTGCGCGTAGCGGTCGCCGGAGCCGGCCATGACGTTCCCGACCTGTCGAGGCCCGCCGCGCCCGAGCTGCTCGCCGACGATCTCGGCGATCAGGCCGTACGTCATGGCGCGGCCGGACGGGATGCGGCGCACCAGGGCGAGCACCTCTGCGGCGTACTCGTCGGGGGCGTCGAGGGGTTCGTCGGACGTCGAGGCGCGGGCTGGCACACCGCGACCCTACGGCCCACCGCCGACCTCGGCGGCGGACCGTACCGTGGGTCGCCCGGCGGCCCGTCCGGCGGTCCGGAAATCCGCTGGCCCAGCGCCCCGGACCGGGCCACGATCGGCAGGTGACCTCCGACCGCTCCCGCTCAGCCCTGCCCGCCGGCTACCGCAGCCGCACGCTCACCGCCGACGACCGCGGCGCGCTGCTCGACCTGGACACCTGGGCCTTCCCCGACCCGCACTCGGTGGCGGAGTTCGACGACCTGCCGCTGCCCCTGACGTGGGAGCGGGCGGTCGGCGTCGAGGTCGAGGGCGCGCCCGGCGACGGTCTCGCCGCGATCCACGCGTCGTACCCGTTCTCCCGGTTCCCCGTGCCGGGCGCCACCCTGCCGACGGCCGGGCTGACCTGGGTGGGCGTGCACCCGCAGCACCGCCGCCGCGGGCTGCTCACCGCCATGATCGACGATCACCTCGACGCGTGCCGGCGGAGGGGCGAGCCGCTGTCCGCGCTGTTCGCCGCCGAGGCCGCCATCTACGGACGGTTCGGGTACGGCAAGGCGGCCGACGACCTGCGCATCACCGTCCCGCGGGGCGCGGCGCTGCGCGACGTCCCCGGCGCCGCGGACCACACCGTGCGCGTGGAGCACGCCGACCGCGCGCGCCACGGCGACCTCGTCGCCCGCCTGCACCGCGCTCCGGGCCTGCCCGCCGGCCCGGCGGGGATCAACCGGCCCGGTTGGGCCGCTCGGGAGACCGACGCGCTGTGGGAGAGCTACTGGGCGGACCCGAAGTCGTTCCGGGCGGCCGGGCGCGAGTCGCTGCGGATCGTCGTCGTGGAGCGCGACGGCGAGGCGCGCGGCTACGCGACGTTCCGCCGCACCCTGGACTGGCAGGTCACCGGTCCGCGCGGCACCGTGCACCTGGGCGACGTCGTGGCCCTCGACGCCGCCGCGACGCGGGCCCTGTGGGGCGTGCTGCTCGACCTCGACCTCATGGGCAGCACGGACCCGTTCCTGCTGCCGGTCGACGACGCGGTCATGAGCCTGCTCGTCGACCCGCGGGCCGCGGGCGCCCGCGTCGCCGACAACGTGTGGGTGCGCGTCGTCGACGTGCCCGGCGCGCTCGCGGGCCGTCGCTACCAGGCCGACGTCGACGTCGTGCTCGGGGTCGACGACCCCCGGCTGGCCGACAACGCCGGGTCGTGGCGCCTGCGGGCGACGGCGTTCGGGGCGGCGACGTGCGAGCGCACCGACGCGGAACCCGACCTGCGGCTCGACGTGCGCGAGCTCGGCGCCGCCTACCTGGGCGGCACGTCGCTCGTGACGCTCGCCGGCGCCGGGCTCGTCGACGAGCGGTCGGCCGGCGCGCTCGGCCGCACGAGCGCGGCGTTCGGCTGGCCGCTCGCCCCCGCCTGCGGCTGGGTGTTCTGACCGTGGCGGCGGCGTTCTCGGACACGGTCACGTCGGACGCCTGGCGCGCCGAGGCCACGGCCTGGATCACCGCCGTCCTCGCCCGCCGCGGCGTGCGCGTCCTCGCCCCGCCCGAGCAGCCGCGCGTGCGGCCGTGGTCCACGCAGCTCGTCGTCGCCACGGACTCGGGCCGGTACTGGTTCAAGGCCACCTGCCGCTCGTCGTCCTTCGAGCCCGCACTGCAGGCGCTGCTGGCCGAGGTCGCCCCCGACGCCGCGGACGCCCCGGCCGCCGTCGATGCCGACCGCGGGTGGATGCTCACGGCCGACCGCGGCGCCACGCTCCGCGACCGCCGGGAGCCCACCGGGTCCGACTGGGACGCGCTGCTGACGCGATCCGCGCACCTGCAGCAGGAGCTCCTCGGGCACCGCGACGCCCTGCGTGCCACCGGACTCCCCGACTGCTCCCCCGGCACGGTGCCGGCCCGGTTCGACGCGGTCCTCGCCCTGCTGCAGGGCGTCCCGGCCGGCCACCCCGCCCGGCCGGACCAGCGCACGCTCGAGCGCCTCCACACGGCCCGCGACGTGGTGGCCGCGGCGGCCGCGACCCTGGCGGCGAGCCCTCTGCCGAGCAGCCTGCAGCACGGCGACCTGCACCCGGGCAACGTCTTCGAGGTCGACGGCGCCTTGCGCGTGTTCGACCTCGGCGACGCGCAGTGGGCGCACCCGCTCGAGGTGCTCGAGGTGTCGTCCGCGGTCGCCCGCGACGGGGGCGCCGACTGGGAACCCGTCGAGCGGGCGTACCGCCGCGCGTGGGACGTCTGGTGCGCCGCGCGGGGCCTGCCCCCGGTGGGCGCGGCGGACGACGCCCCGGCGTGGGACGACCTGCGACGCGCGGCCGGCGTCACGCACGCCGTCAACCGCGCCTGGACGTGGTGCGGCGCGCTGGCCGAGGCCACCGAGGCCGAGTGGGCGGACTGGGGCGAGGCACCGGGCCGGCACCTGGCGACGGTGCTGGATCCGGTGCCGGGTCCTCAGACCTGACAGACGCCGCACCAGAAGAGGTTGCGACCGGCGAGCTCCTTGGTGAGCACCGGGGCACCGCAGACGCGGCACGGCAGGCCGTCGCGGTGGTACACGTAGAACGACGCGTCCCGGGGCACGGCGTCGGCGTCGCCGTCGGTGTTCTGCCGGGTGACCCGGCCGCCGCCGTCCGCCACCCGGTGCTCGGGCCGGGTGGTGACGATCGCCCCGCGGTCGGCGCCGTCGCGCATGAGCACGACCAGGTCGTCCCAGACCGCGGCGAGCACCGCCGCCGGCACGTCGCGGCCCGGGCGCAGCGGGTCCACGCCGGCACGGAACAGCGCCTCGGCCCGGTAGATGTTGCCGACGCCGGCGATCACCGCCTGGTCCATGAGCTGCTGGCCGACCGTCACGCGCGAGCGCCGCACGCGCTCGACGAACGCCGTGCGGGCCGCGTCACCTCCGTGGCGGACGGGGTCCGGCCCGAGCCTCGCCTCGACGGCGGCCTTCTCCGCGCCGGTGAGCACCTCGCACGCCGTCGGCCCGGTGAGGTCGGCGACGGCGTGCGCGCCCAGCAGCCGGAGCCGGACGGCGCCGCGCGGGGCGGGCGGCGCCCACTCCCCCGCGGCGTCGACGGCGACACCCGCGTCGCCTCCGTCGGCCGGCGTCGACTCGCGCTCCCCGATGCGACGGCGCGGCGCGCCGATCGCGTGCACCACGTCGGCGCTGCCGTCGCCGGCGAACGACCACGCCCCGTACAGCCCCAGGTGCACCCGCAGCCAGCGCACGTCTCCCGCCCTGTCAGACGTACCGTCCACCCCGGTGGGCCAGGCGTCCGACAGGTCGGGCGCGAAGCCGCAGAAGAGCTGCTTGCCCCACGCCTCCGCGGCCACCAGCCGGCGGCCGTCGAGCAGCGCGGCGCCGCCCGCGAACCGGCCCTGCGGGCTGGACACGGCGAGCGTCTCGCCGCCGAACAGCCCGCCCAGGGCCCGCGCGAGGCGGTGGACGGTGTGACCCTCTGGCACGTCGGGCGGTCGGGTCAGGCGATGGCGGAGACGTCGTGCGACGCCTCGTACGCGGCCAGCTTGTCGATGCGGCGCTGGTGGCGGGCGTCGCCGCTGAAGGGCTCCGCGACGAACGCCTCGACGAACGACGTCGCCTCGTCGACGCTGTGCATCCGGCCGCCCACGGCGATGACGTTGGCGTCGTTGTGCTGACGACCGAGCGTCGCCGTCTCCAGCGACCAGGCCAGCACGGCGCGCACGCCGACGACCTTGTTCGCCGCGATCTGCTCCCCGTTGCCCGAGCCCCCGATGACGATGCCGAGCGAGCCGGGCTCCGCGACGACGGCCTCGCCCGCGGCGATGCAGAAGGCCGGGTAGTCGTCCTGCGGGTCGTACTCGTGGGCGCCGTGGTCGACGACGTCGTGCCCGGCGGCGCGCAGGTGGTCGACGAGGTGGGTCTTGAGCTCGTAGCCGGCGTGATCGGCGGCGATGTGCAGACGCATGACCACATTCTCCCCCAGGTCGCCCGCGGGGTTCGACCCGCGCCGCACGTGGGCGGCGCGCCGTAGGGTGACGCCATGACTGCCGACGCCACCGGGCTGCGGTCCGGCATCGACCTCAGCGCCCTCGACCAGGCCGTCCGACCGCAGGACGACCTGTACCGCCACGTCAACGGGCGCTGGATCGCCCAGCACGAGATCCCCGCCGACCGCGCCATGGACGGCGCGTTCCGCGCGCTGCACGACCTGTCGGAGGAGCGCGTGCGGGAGATCATCACCGACCTCGCCGCCACCGACGACCTCGACCCCGCGTCCACCCCCGCGAAGATCGGCGCGCTGTACGCGAGCTTCCTCGACGCCGACCGCGTCCAGCAGCTCGGCACGGAGCCGATCGCCGCAGAGCTGGGGCAGATCGCCGCGGCGACGTCGCCCGCCGAGCTGGTCGACGTGCTCGGCGCCCTGCAGCGCACGGGCGGGGGCGGCGCCGTCGCCTTCTACGTCGACAACGACGCCAAGGACCCCGAGACCTACGTGACCTACCTCGTGCAGGGCGGCCTCGGCCTGCCCGACGAGGCGTACTACCGCGAGGACCAGTACGCGCCCGTCCGCGACAAGTACCTGCCGCACCTCGCACGCATGCTGCGCATCGCGGGCGTCAGCGCCACCTCCGGGTGGGGCGCCGACCCCGAGGACGCCGCGCAGCGCGTGCTCGCCCTCGAGACGAAGCTCGCCGCCCACCACTGGGACGTGGTGCGCGACCGCGACGCCGACCTCACCTACAACCCGATGACGCTCGCCGACCTCGTCGAGCGGGCGCCCGGCTTCGACTGGCGGGCGTGGGCGGCGGCGCTCGGCGCGCCCGCCGGCTCGCTGGACGCCCTGGTGGTGCGGGAGCCGTCGTTCGCGACCGGCTTCGCCGAGCTGTGGCGGACCGAGCCGCTCTCCGACTGGAGGCTCTGGGCCGCCTACCACCTCGTCACCGCCCGCGCGGCCTACCTGGACGACGCCACCGTCGACGCCAACTTCGACTTCTACGGCCGCACGCTGTCGGGCGCCCAGGAGGTGCGCGACCGCTGGAAGCGCGGCGTCGCGCTCGTCGAGCGGGCGCTCGGCGAGGCCGTGGGCGAGCAGTACGTGGCCCGCCACTTCCCGCCGGAGCACAAGGAGCGGATGGACACGCTCGTCGCGAACCTCGTGGCCGCGTACCGCGAGTCCATCGAGGCGCTGGACTGGATGACGCCCGAGACGAAGGTGAAGGCGCTCGCCAAGCTGGAGCGGTTCACGCCCAAGGTGGGCTACCCGGTGAAGTGGCGCGACTACGCCGCCCTCGAGGTCGACGCCGGCGACCTGGTCGGCAACGTGCGTCGCGCGCACGCGTTCGAGCAGGACCACGAGCTCGGCAAGATCGGGCGCCCGATCGACCGCGACGAGTGGTTCATGACGCCGCAGACGGTCAACGCCTACTACAACCCGGGCATGAACGAGATCGTCTTCCCGGCGGCGATCCTGCAGCCGCCGTTCTTCGACCCCGAGGCCGACGACGCCGTGAACTACGGCGGCATCGGCGGCGTCATCGGGCACGAGATCGGCCACGGCTTCGACGACCAGGGCTCCAAGTACGACGGCGACGGCCGCCTCGAGGACTGGTGGACCGAGACGGACCGCACCGAGTTCGAGAAGCGCACCCAGGCCCTCATCGCGCAGTACGACGCCTTCCGCCCGGCGCAGCTGGCCGCGGACGGACCGCACGTCAACGGCGCGCTGACCATCGGCGAGAACATCGGCGACCTCGGCGGGCTGTCCATCGCGATCAAGGCGTACCGCATCGCGCTCGGCACGACGCTGGACGACGCGCCCGTCGTCGACGGCCTCACCGGTCTGGAGCGCGTCTTCCTCGGCTGGGCGCAGGTGTGGCAGTCCAAGGGTCGCGACGAGGAGGTGGTGCGGCGCATCGCCACGGACCCGCACTCCCCCAACGAGTTCCGCTGCAACGGCGTGATCCGCAACATCGACGAGTTCCACGCCACCTACGGCGTGGGCCCCGACGACGCCCTGTGGCTCGCCCCCGAGGAGCGCGTGCGCATCTGGTGACCTGCCGGACGTCCTGACGCGGCGAGGCC
Organism: Isoptericola sp. NPDC019571; assembly: GCF_044389385.1. Lineage (NCBI taxonomy): Bacteria > Bacillati > Actinomycetota > Actinomycetes > Micrococcales > Promicromonosporaceae > Isoptericola > Isoptericola sp. NPDC019571. The sequence continues at coordinate 252,767 of NZ_JBIRXZ010000002.1, read as the reverse complement.
GCCGACCGGAGGACGGTCGGCGGCCTCGCCGCGTCGGGGGTCGTCTCAGGACCGGGCCGGGGCCGGCGGGGTCAGCTGGTGCCGATGCCCGCCCGGGCGAGGGAGAAGCCGTTGCCGGTGGGGTCGTGCGTGCACGACATGCCCGTGTCCTCGCTGGTGCAGGTGTAGTCGCCCTCGGTGATCGAGTCGCCGTACTCCAGGACGTCGGCGTCGTCCCCGGCGGCCTTCGGCTGCTGGTCCTTCGGGACGCACGGCTGCGCGACCTTCCCCTCGCCGTCGACCGTCACCACGTACCCGGTGGTCCCGTCGCAGCCCTCCATCGGGGCCGGCTGCTGGTTGAGCTGGGCGATCCCGCAGGAGACGCCGTCGTCGTAGATCGAGCACGTGATGTTCTTCGACGGGGCCGCGAACCGCGCGAGCACCTCGCCCTGCATCGGCGCCTCCTCGGACGCGGATGCCGACGGCTCCTGCGATGCCACGGGGGCGCCGCCCGCCTGCGGAGCGGTGGGCGACGGCGCGCCGAACATCTGCACGGCGAGCACCACCATCGTCACGATGAGCACCACGTCGACCGCGATGAACGCGATCCATCCGGCCGAGAGCCGACGTCGTCGGCGCGGCGCGGCGGGCGGGGGCGGTGGCGCGCCGACCGCCGCCGGCGCGGCGTACCCCGCCGGAGCCGCGTACCCGGCCGCGGCCTGCGGCGCAGGCTGCGCGTACGGCGGGTGCACCTGCGTCGCCTCCACGGCAGGGACCGGGGCCGCGGCGTAGGCGGGCTGGGGCGCGTAGGCGGGCTGGGGCGCGTGCGCCGGCTGTGCCGCGTAGGCAGGCTGTGCCGCGTAGGCCGGCTGTGCCGCGTAGGCCGGCTGTGCCGCGTAGGCCGGCGGCAGCTGCTGGGTGTGCTGGGCGGCCGGCGGGTACGCGGCCTGCTGCTGCGACACCTGCGGCGCCGTGGCCCCGGCGTCCGGGGGCGGGGGCACGGGGGCGTGCACCGTCGCCGCCCCCGCGGGGGGCGTGGCGGGCGCGGGCGCCGTGACCTGCTGCAGCGGCACCTCGGCCACCGGGTCGGCGCCGACCGGGCGCTGGTACGCGGACGCGACGCGGCGCACCCCGGTGGCCGGCGACGTCGGCGGCACTGCCGGCGGCACACTCGACGGCCTGCCGTCGGACCCCGGCGGGGGCGGCGGAACGGTGCCGGACATCTGGACTCCCTCCAGTCACTCCTCGGGCGTCGTGCGCCGGGTGGCGGGGACCCGCACGGCGGCGACGCACCGGGCAGGATGTCACGATCGGGTCTCGGCGGTCGAACCCGCCCCCGCCCCGTGCGCGGCCGAGGCCGGGAATCCCGTGCGTCCCGGCAGGCCCGAGGTGGCATCATCGTGCGCGAGCCTGCGCGCCCATCACGCGCTGCACCACCTGGAGACAAGGGAGAACCCGTGCCCGGAGAGAACCTCACCCGCGCCGAGGCGATCGAGCGCGCCGACGTCGTCACCGACGTCGAGTCGTACGCCGTCGACCTCGACCTCACCACCGGACCGACCACGTTCGCGTCCACCACCGTCATCCGGTTCTCCGCCACCCCCGGCGCGAGCACGTTCGTCGACCTGGTCGCGCCGTCGGTGCGCGAGGTCGTGCTCAACGGCGTCGCCCTGGACCCGGCCGAGGTGTTCGCCGACTCGCGCATCGCCCTGACCGGCCTGGCCGCGACGAACGAGCTGCGCGTCGTCGCCGACTGCGCCTACATGAACACCGGCGAGGGCCTGCACCGCTTCGTCGACCCGGTGGACGGCGAGGTCTACCTCTACACCCAGTTCGAGGTGCCGGACGCCCGCCGCGTCTTCGCGACCTTCGAGCAGCCCGACCTCAAGGCGCCCTACCAGGTGACCGTCACGGCGCCCGCGGCCTGGCAGGTCGTCTCGAACCAGCCGACGCCGGAGCCGACGCCGGCCACGCACGCGACGGACGCCGACGTCCCGGCCGCGACCTGGACGTTCGAGCCGACGCCGCGCATCTCGTCCTACCTCGTGGCCCTCGTCGCCGGCCCCTACGCCGTGCAGCGGGGCGAGCTGACGTCCTCCGACGGCCGCACGATCCCGCTCGGCGTCTTCTGCCGCTCCTCGCTCGCCGAGCACCTGGACGCGGTCTACATCATGGAGACCACCCGCAAGGGCTTCGAGTTCTACGAGTCGACGTTCGGCGTGCCGTACCCGTTCGACAAGTACGACCAGCTCTTCGTGCCCGAGTACAACATGGGCGCGATGGAGAACCCGGGCTGCGTCACCTTCACCGAGTCGTACGTCTTCCGCTCCCAGGTGACCGACGCCGTCCGCGAGCGCCGCGTCGTGACGATCCTGCACGAGCTGGCCCACATGTGGTTCGGCGACCTGGTCACCATGAAGTGGTGGAACGACCTCTGGCTCAACGAGTCGTTCGCGGAGTACGCGTCCACGCTCGCGACCGCCGAGGCCACCGAGTGGGAGGCCGCCTGGACCACGTTCTCCGCGATGGAGAAGACGTGGGCCTACCGGCAGGACCAGCTGCCCTCCACGCACCCGATCGTCGCCGAGATCCGCGACCTCGAGGACGTGCAGGTCAACTTCGACGGCATCACGTACGCCAAGGGCGCGTCCGTGCTCAAGCAGCTCGCGGCGTGGGTCGGGCGGGACGAGTTCCTGTCCGGCGTCTCCGCGTACTTCCGCAAGCACGCCTGGTCCAACACCGAGCTGAGCGACCTGCTGGTCGAGCTCGAGGCCACCAGCGGCCGCGACCTGACCGCCTGGTCGAAGGCCTGGCTCGAGACGGCCGGCGTGAACACCCTGCGCCCCGAGATCGAGGTGGACGCCGAGGGCCGCATCACCGGCTTCGCGGTGCTGCAGTCGGCCCCGGCCGACTACCCGACCATCCGCCCGCACCGGCTCGGGATCGGCTTCTACGACATCGTCGACGGGGTGCTGACCCGCACGCACCAGGTGGTCATCGACGTCGACGGCGAGCGCACCGAGGTCGCGGACCTGGTCGGCCGCGAGCGCCCGGCCCTCGTGCTGCTCAACGACGAGGACCTCGCGTACGCGAAGATCCGCCTCGACGAGGCGTCGCTCGCGGCGGCCGTGGAGCACCTGTCGCGGATCTCCGACCCGCTGGCCCGGTCCCTCGTGTGGGGCTCCGTGTGGGACGCCGTGCGCGACGGCGAGACGCCGGCGTCGTCGTACGTGGACCTCGTGCTCGGCAACATCGCCGCCGAGACGGAGTCGACGACGGTCCGCACCACGCTGAACCAGCTCGGCCTGGCCGCCCGCTCGTACGTGGCGCCCGAGCGTCGCGCCGCCGCGCTGGCGCGGATCGGCGACCGGCTCTGGGGCCTCGCGCAGGAGGCGGCCGCGGGCTCCGACCTGCAGCTGCAGCTGGTGAAGTTCCTCGCGCAGCTCGCGTCGACGCCGGACCACGTCGCCCCGCTGCGGGGCCTGCTCGACGGCACGGTCGCGCTCGACGGGCTCACCGTGGACACCGACCTGCGGTGGGAGCTGCTGGAGAGCCTCGTGCTGCTCGGCGCGGCCGACGAGGCCGAGATCGACGCGGCCCTCGCGCAGGACGACACGGCCACCGGCCGGCAGGCGGCCGCCCGAGCGCGTGCGGCGACGCCGACCGTCGCGGGCAAGGAGGCCGCGTTCGCGTCCGTCGTCGACCGGGCGGACGTGCCGAACGCGATCATCCGCTCCACGGCCGCCGGTTTCGTGCACGTGACGGACCCGGCCGTGCTCGAGCCGTTCGCCGCCCGCTACGTCGACGCGCTGCTGCCGATCTGGACCACGCGCAGCTACCACATCGCGGAGGAGCTCATCGAGGGGCTCTACCCGGCGCCGCTCGCGTCGGCCGCGCTGCGCGACGCCGTGCGCGGCTGGCTGGACGCGAACGCCGACGCCCCCGCGGCCCTGCGCCGCATGGTCGTGGAGCAGCTCGCCGGCACCGAGCGCGCGCTCGCCGCCCAGGCCGTCGACGCCTGACCGCGAGATAGAGAACCGCCCCGCCGAGATAGAGACGCGGGAGCTGCGGGACAGAGAGGCGAGGTCCGCGAGATCTCGACCGGACATGCCGATGCCCCTCGAGACCAGGTCTCGAGGGGCATCGGCGTCCCGGACGACGGTCTTTCGGTCAGTCGTCACGGTCGGGCAGAAGGCGCCACCTCCCCGCGATTGCACGCCGGACGCGGACGTCGAAGCCGTGCGGCGCGTCGATGTCGGGCCACGCGTTGCGCACGAGGTTCCAGCCCTCGGCCTCAATCGCCTCGTGACGCTCGCGCTCACGACGTCGCACGGCGTCCGGGTCGCCATCGGCGAGATCGGTGTACTTGACCTCGCCGTCGAACTCGATCCCGACCTTGGGTTCTTCCCAACCCAGGTCGATCCACTTGGTTCCGAGCGTGGTCTCCACCGGGATCTGCGTCGACGGTCGGGGCAGCCCGCAGTCGATCACGGCCAGACGGGTGAGGCTCTCGCCCGGTGACTCGGAGCCAGCATCGGCCAGGGAGAGCACGCGGCGTGCCTGCACGACGCCGCGCTTACCCCGCGACTCGTCGATGATGCGGGCGATGAGCTCACGGTCCGCCCGGTGGTGCAGCGCGCAGTCCATCACCACGAGCGCCGCCGGCAGTGACAGCAGCCGCGCGCAGTCCGCGGCGGTCCGTTCGATCGTCGTGACGGGGACGCCGTTGACGAGCGTGCGGTCCCGCAGCGGCAGCGCCGTCCAGTGGCGCGTCAGGTGGAAACGGTGGTCCCACGAGTCGTCCTCGCGGCGGACCTGTGGCGGGTACAGCTGCGTGAGGTGCACACGGCGCGAGAGCCGGTAGGTCCAGAGCCCGTGCAGGGCCGCCGCGGAGTCGAGGCTGAACCAATACTCGCTGTCGAGGTGGGCGCGGGCAGCGGCGATCCGGGCGAGCAGGACGTCGCGCTGCGCGATCGCGACCGGCGACGCCGGGTCCGTCGTCGTGAAGAGGCCGGGACGCACCCGCACCAGCTCGTCCTCCAGGTCCGCGATGCGTTCGGCGTCGGGGATGCTCCGCGCGGTCAGGAGCCTGGGGAGCGTGGGCGGTACGAGCGGCGGCGGAGCCGGGCGGGCGAGTTCCATCGGCCCACGATGGGGCACCGGTTGTCAGAGCAGGCCGCCGCAGGGCGGATCTGTGGACAGCCTGCCGGGCCGCTCGCCTGTGGACTGCGTCAGGTTTCACTCTCGTCCGACACAGGTCTCTATCTCGAGCGGGAGGTTCTCTATCTCGAGCCGAACAGTTCTCTATCTCAGGCGGAAGGTTCTCTATCTCGCGGTGCGGACGGCGTGCACCAGGGAGATCAGGCGGGCGTTGTCGAAGAGGTCGTCGACCAGGACGACGTTGCCCGACCCGTCGGCCAGCGGCACCTTCCAGTTCGGGTACTCCTGGTCGGTGCCGGGCTGGTTCTGCGTGCGGCGCTCGCCGACCGCGTCGGTGAGCTGCACGCCCACGAGGGCGGCGGGCGTCTTGCGCAGGTACCGGTGGAGCCCCTCCACGATCTCGCGCTCGGACGGGTGCTCGGAGACCAGCCCGCGCACGGCGAGGGCCAGCACCGCCTGGTCGCGCTCGGTGCGGGCGGCGGCGCGCAGCTCCTGCGCGTCGTCGGCGAGCAGCCCGAGGCGCTCGCGCAGGTCCACGTGCTCCCCCGCGAGGTACCCGGCGGCGGGCGGCATGTCGTGCGTGCCGACCGTCGCGAGCGACGCGCGCCGGTACTTCTCCGGCTCCAGGGGGCGGCCGTCCTCCTTCTCGAACCACAGCACGGAGGTGCCCAGCACGCCGCGGTCGGCGAGCTCGTCGCGCACCCACGGCTCGAAGACGCCGAGGTCCTCCCCCACGACGACGGCGCCCGCGCGGTGCGCCTCCAGGCACAGGATGCCGAGCAGCGCCTCGTGGTCGTAGCGCACGTACGCGCCGTCGGCCGGCGAGGACCCCTCGGGCACCCACCACTGCCGGAACAGACCCAGCACGTGGTCGACCCGCAGCGCGCCGGCGTGCCGCAGCACCGTGCGCAGCATGTCGCGGTACGGCGCGTAGCCCGCGCGCGCCAGGGCCCGCGGGTTCCACGGCGGCTGCGACCAGGCCTGGCCCTGCTGGTTGTACATGTCCGGCGGCGCGCCCACGGAGACGTCGCGGGCGAGCACGTCGCGGTGCGCCCACGCGTCCGCGCCCTGGGGGTGGGCGCCGACGGCCAGGTCGTGCATGATGCCGATCCGCATCCCCGCCTCGCGGGCCACGCGCTGGGCGGTCTGCTTCTGCTCGTCAGCCACCCACTGCAGCCACACGTAGAACTCCACGCGCTCGGCGAGCTGCTCGCGCAGCGCGGCGACCGCGGGCGACGCCGGGTCCCCGAGCTCGTCCGGTCGCGGACGGGAGCCGAGGTGCTCGACGATCGCGCACCACGTGGCGAAGTCGCGCAGGCCCGCGCCCTCCTCCGCGACGAACTCCTGGTACGCGGCCTCGCGCGCGGCACGCCGCGGCGCGGTGAACACCACCTCGAGGGCCGCCTTCTTGGCCTCCCACACCGCGTCGCGGTCCAGCGCACCGGGATCGGCCACGAGGTCGCGCACCGGGTCGGCCGCCCACTCGACGAGGGAGCGGTCGGCCGCCGACAGGTACGCCGTCTCCGGGATGTCCTCCACCCGCACGTACAGCGGGCTGAGGAACCGCCGACTGGTCGGCAGGTACGGCGAGGGGGTCACCGGGGTCACCGGCTCGGTCGCCGAGAGCGGGTTGACGCCGACGAAGTCCGCCCTCGCGCGGTGCGCCGTCAGCCACGCCAGGTCGGCGAGGTCCGCCAGGTCGCCCACACCCCACGACGTGCGCGAGCGCACCGAGTAGAGCTGGAGGAGGAACCCCCACCACTGGTCGTCCTCGAGCCCTGCCGGCAGCTCCAGCCGCCGCGGGGTGACGACGACCGTGACGCGGGACTCGTGGCCTTCGGTGAGCGCGTGCAGCGAGTGCCAGCCCAGCGGCAGGTCGTCCGGCAGCGCGAACGTCGCGCGGCCCACGCGGCGCCCGTCCACGGAGCGCGGCTCCACGAGGACGTCGAGCTGCTCCAGGTCGCGGCGGCGGCGCACCGCGTGCTCGCGCGCCGCCGGCTCCGCGCCGTCCAGCTCGAGCCAGACGTGCACGGCGGCGCCGTCGGTGACGTGCACCGGGACCTGGGCGCCGTCGCCCTCGCGCACCACGACCGTGGGCGGCAGGACGGCCCGCCACTCGTCGTCGCGGGCGCGCTGCAGGCTGTGCGTCACCTGCTGAGGCGTGCCCGCCGGCACGTCCAGCGCGCCCAGCACGGCCACGAGGGTCGACGAGGGGGCGACCACCACCTCGCCGCCGAAGCCGTGGTGCTCGCCGAGCACGCCGTACGCCTCGGCGAGCTCGCGCAGCTCGGCGCTCGGCTCGTCGGCGTGCGCCGCCTCGGACGTGCCGCCCGTATCGTCCCGGGCGTCGTCCGGGGTCTCGTCGCGGGCGTCGTCCGGGGTGGTCGGCTGGTCCTTGCTCACGGAGACGATCCTGCCATCCCCGTCCCACCAGGGCGTCCGCCCACGCGGCACGACGTCACGCCCGCCGACGTTTCGCCGCGACGCCCCCGCTCGCTACCGTGGGCGGGTGACCCCCGTGATCTCCACGCTCCGGACCGCTGCCCCGACGGCGGTGACCCCCGCCCCCACGCCCAGCCCGAGCACGACGACCACCGAGTCCGCCGTCGAGGACACCATCCAGGCCGCCGCGGACGCCGGTTCGTCCTTCTGGGAGTGGTTCACCGGCTGGCCCCTGCACATCCTCATCATCCTGGTGGTGGGGCTGCTCGTCCTCGCGCTGCTGCGTCGCGTGATCGGCCACGTCACCGAGCGCATCGCCACCGGCTCGGGCACGACGACCACCGAGGGCGGCCCCGCCTGGCGCCGCTACCTGCAGCGCACGCCGTTCGTCGAGGACGCGATCGCGCTGGCGAACCCGCTGGCCAGCCAGCGGCGCGCGCAGCGGGCGCGCACCGTCGGGTCGGTGCTGCGCTCGACGGCCAACATCGTGGTCGGCACGATCATCGCGCTGATGATCCTGGCGGAGCTCCAGGTCAACGTGGGCCCGCTGGTCGCCTCTGCCGGCGTCGTCGGCATCGCGCTGGGCTTCGGCGCCCAGGCCCTCGTGAAGGACTTCATCTCCGGCATCTTCCTGCTGGTCGAGGACCAGTTCGGCGTGGGCGACGTGGTCGATCTGGGCTCGGGCGCGCTCGGCACGGTCGAGGAGGTCCAGCTGCGCGTCACGCAGGTGCGCGCCTTCGACGGCACGCTCTGGTACGTGCGCAACGGCGAGATCCTGCGCGCCGGCAACATGACGCAGCAGTGGTCGCGCGCCGTCGCGGAGGTCCGGGTGCCGCTGGACGCCGACCTCGACACCGTGCGGGCCGCGCTCGGCCGCGCGGCCGACGGCGTGCAGGCCGACCCGGAGCTGGCCCCGCTGCTGCTCGAGGCGCCGTCGGTCCGCGGCGTGGACGCCGTCTACGACATCACCATGTCGTTCACCCTCCACGCGCAGACCCGGCCGGGCGACCAGTGGGAGGTCTCGCGCGAGCTGCGCCGCCGCGCGCAGGCGGAGCTGCGCGCGGCGGGCGTGCTCCTGCCGCCGGCCGACGTCGAGCCGGCGGTGATCGAGCAGGGGACCGAGGGCTGAGTCAGGAGACGAGCAGGGGGTCCATCTGAGCGGCGAGGTCGTCGGCCTCCGGGCCCACGATGACCTGGACCACGCGACCCGAGCGCACCACGCCGAACGCGCCCGACGCCTTGAGGCCCTGGTCGTCCACGAGGGCCGGGTCGCTCACCTCGACCCGCAACCGCGTGATGCAGGGCTCGAGGTCGACGACGTTCCGGCTGCCGCCGAGCGCCGCAAGGATGTCGTCGGCCTTGTGCGGGGCGATGGTCATGGGGGCCTCCCGTGGAATGCGTCGTTGCAGGTCCGTGACCAGCGTAACGCTCCCGGGCGCCGAGCGGGAGGAGCAGCGCCGCGGGTGTCTGGGAGGATGGCCCGGTGACGGACCAGACTTCACCCGTGACCCCGCCAGAGACGTTCTACGACGCCGTCGGCGGGCACGCCACGTTCGAGCGCCTCGTCGACGTGTTCTACGAGGGCGTCGCCACGGACGAGGTGCTGCGCCCCATGTACCCGGAGGAGGACCTCGGGCCGGCGAAGGTGCGGCTCACGCTGTTCCTCGAGCAGTACTGGGGCGGCCCGACGACGTACAGCCAGCAGCGCGGCCACCCGCGCCTGCGCATGCGGCACGCGCCGTTCAAGGTCAACCCGGACGCCCGCGACCGCTGGCTGGCGCACATGCGCGCCGCCGTCGACGCGCTGGACCTGGCGCCGATCCACGAGTCCCAGCTGTGGGACTACCTGGAGCGCGCGGCGTACAGCATGATCAACACGTTCGACGAGTGACCCCGCCGCGGTCCGCGCGGCACACCCCGCGACCCACCCTGCGAATCGACCTGGAGTGCGTGTGAGCGAGACGTCCACCACCACGCCCGCCGCCGCGGGCATCCCCGACGCCCTGGACCGCCTGCTGTCGGCGCTCGACCTGCGCGAGGTCGACGGCTGGGGCCCGCGCGGCGAGGACGACCTGTGGCGCGGCGACAGCGTGCCCGGCCCCGGCCGGCGCGTGTACGGCGGCCAGGTGCTCGCCCAGGCCCTGCTGGCCTGCGGGCGCACGGTGGACGACGACCGGCTGCCCCACTCGCTGCACGCCTACTTCCTGCGCGAGGGCGCCCTGGACACCCCGATCGACTTCGCCGTGGAGCGGCTGCGCGACGGACGGTCGTTCAGCGCGCGCCGGACGCACGCCATCCAGCACGGCAAGCCGATCCTGTCGCTGACGGTGTCGTTCCAGACCGACCAGCCCGGCTACGAGGCCGCGGAGCCCGTGCCGGCCGGCGTCCCGGCGCCGGAGGACGTCCCGTCGGCGATCGAGGTGCTCCACGGCATCGACCACCCGGCCGCGAAGTTCTGGTCGCACGAGTCGGCGTTCGACCTGCGGCACGTCGGCGGCTCGCTGTACCTGGGCCCCGACCCGGAGCCGAAGCCCACCCAGCAGGTGTGGGTGCGCGCCCGGCACGCGATCGCGTCCGGCGACCCGCTGCTGCACCGCGCGCTGCTCGCCTTCGCGTGCGACCAGGTCATGCTCGAGCCGGTGCTGCGCCAGGCGGGCAGGTCGTGGATCGACGTCGGCGGCGCCGTGCCGATGGCGAGCCTCGACCACGCCATGTGGTTCCACCGCGACGCGCGCGCCGACGACTGGCTGCTGTACGTGCAGGAGTCGCCGGGCGCGCAGGGCGGGCGCGGCCTGGGCCTGGCCCGCGTGTACGACCGCGAGGGCCGGCTGGTGGCGAGCATCGCGCAGGAGGGCATGATCCGGCTGCCCGGCTGACGTCGGGCGCCACGGGCCGAGGCGCTGCGGGGAGCGCGCGGTCGCCGCACACTGTGCGCGTGCGACTGCGCCGCGTCTCCGCGTCCTCCCCCGGCTACTCGCGCCGCGCGAAGGGCGGCGGCTGGGTGTTCCTCGACGTCGAGGGCGCGCCCCTGGACGACGAGGCCGAGGTGGCGCGGTGCACCCGCCTGGCGGTGCCGCCGGCCTGGACCGACGTGTGGATCTGCCGGTACGCCGACGGCCACCTGCAGGCGTTCGGCCGCGACGACGCCGGGCGCGGCCAGTACCTGTACCACGAGGAGTGGCAGGCGCGGCGCGCCCGCCGCAAGCACGACCACGTGCTCGACGTGGGCCGGCGCCTGCCCGCCGCCCGCGCCGGGGTGACGCGCGACCTGGGCCGCGACGGCGTCGGCCGCCGCCGGGTGCTCGCGCTCGCGTTCCGGCTGCTCGACGACGCGTACTTCCGCGCCGGCGGGGAGGTCTACGCCGCGAAGCACCGCAGCTACGGACTCGCGACGATCCGCAAGGAGCACGCCACCGTGCGGCGCGACGGGAGCGTGCACTTCCGCTACCCCGCCAAGTCGGGGCAGCTGCGCGACGTCCTCGTCGAGGACCCGGTGGTCGCGTCCCTGGTCACGACCCTCAAGCGGCGCCGCGGGGGCGACGACCTGCTCGCGTGGCGGGAGGACGGCGAGGCCGACTGGCACGACGTCACCAGCGCGGACGTGCAGGCCGACGTCAAGGAGCGCCTCGGCGACGACGCGACGCCGAAGGACTTCCGCACCTGGCACGCCACCGTGCTCGCCGCGCGCGCCCTGGCCGACGTCGGCGCGCCGCCGCGCTCGCAGCGGGCGCGGCGGCGGGTGGTCGCGGAGATCGTGCGCGACGTCGCCGAGGAGCTCGGCAACACCCCGGCGGTCGCCCGCGCGTCGTACATCGACCCGCGCCTGGTCGACCTGTGGGAGCACGACGAGACGATCGGCCCGACGCGCACACGTTCCGCCGCCGAGCGCGCGGTGCTGGACCTGCTCGGCTGACCGCGAGGTGGTACCGGTACTACCTCGGCGCGATCCGTACTACCTCGGCGCGATCCGTACTACCTCGGCGCGATCCGTACTACCTCGGCGCGATCCGTACTACCTCGGCGCGATCCGTACTGCCACGCGGTCAGCCGCGGCGGCGGAAGGCCACCGGCTCCTCGAGGTAGGCCTCCCAGGCCGCGCGCTCGTCGTCGGCGATGCGCCGCGGGGCGCCGGTCGCGGCGTCGACGACGACGATCGTCGTCGCTGCCTTGACGTACGCCTTGCCGCCGGACGCCGGGCCGGTGCGGTCGAACCCGCCGGGGACGCCGTCGTGCACCTCGTAGCAGACCTCGAGGCTCGCGCCCCCGATCGCGCCGATCCACATCTCCACCCGGACCGGGGTGCGGGAGAAGGCGAGCGGCCGCAGGTACTCGATCTGCTGCCCGGCGACCAGCGTGTGCGACGTGGCGTGCGGGCCGGTGTCGAGGACCGCGGTGGGCCACTCCTCGCCGTCCGCGGCCTCCGGGTGCCGCCAGAACGCCGTGATGCGCGCGTCCTCCAGGAGGCGGAGCATCGCGACGTTGTTGACGTGCTGGTAGGCGTCGAGGTCCGACCAGCGCAGGGGGACGGGCACGTGCAGACGGGTCATGGTCCGCATCGTCGCACGGCGTCGCCTCCCGAACGGCATCGCCCGGGACCGCCGTCAGCCGGCTGCGATCGCCGCCGCGGCGCGGCAGCGGGCGAGGGCGGCGAGCTCGTCCCCCACCGGCACACGCACCAGCCGGTCCGCGACGCCCGAGACGGACTCGCGCAGCCGGCGGCGCACGCGCGACGCACGACGCCGCGCGCCCCACGCCGTGAAGACCCGCGCGACGAGCGCGAGCAGCAGCCCCGCGAGGAGCCCCCCGATCGCCAGCAGGGTGGGCCACGGCACCTCGAGCACCCCGCCGCCCGAGGCCGTGAGGTCCACGGTGAGCACCGGCAGGATCAGCGGCGGCAGCCGGAAGTACTCGACCGCCGCGGCGGCGCCGAGCCACAGCAGGCCCACGACCGCGGCCGCGAGGAGCAGCCACTGCACGGCGCCCACCGCCGCCCACCAGCGCGGCCTGCGCGCCGCCTCCAGGCGGGTGCCGACGACCGCCTGGTCGAGGTCCCCGGGCATCCGGTCGATCGCGTCCTGCGCCCGGTCGCGCGCCACCAGCACCCACGGGTCGGGCGCGCCCTCGGTCACCTCGTCGACGTACCGGCGCACCGCCGACGCCGACACCGCGCGGACGGCGGGGCGCGTCGTCGGCAGGGAGCTGCGCACCAGGTCGGGTCGCTCGGGCCCCGTCGCGGTTCCCGACCCGTCGGTCGCCGTGCCGTCGGGGCCGCGCCGCAGCCCGAGCCGTCGCAGAGGGTCGCGCCTGAGCCGCGACACCCACCGGGTGACCGGCCATCCCGTGGCGAGGTGGGCGTCCCGACGGTGCGCGGCCGCCACCGCGTCGACGACCGTCGGCACCCCGGCGGCAGCCTCGAGCGCGTCCACCAGCGCGTCGGCCGCCCGCTCCCCCGCGCGCGACGCCGGGCTGGACCCGCACGCGTCCGCGATGCGCTGGGCGGCCGCGCGGGCGTCCGCCGCGAGCCGCGCGGTCGCCGCCTCGCGGCGCGCCGCCGCCTCCGCGAGCAGCCCCTTGAGCTGGTCGATCCCCCGCCCCGTCGCGGCCGACACGGCCAGCACCCGCGCCCCGTCGAGACCGTCCGCGGCGACCAGCCGGCGCAGGTCGGCGAGCATCGCGTCGGTCTCGGCGTCGGACAGCCGGTCCGCCTGGTTGAGCACCACGACGACGACCTCCGACCGGCCCGCCAGCGGGCGCAGGTACCGCTCGTGCAGCGCCGCGTCGGCGTACTTCTGCGGGTCCACGACCCACACCAGCAGGTCGGCCCGCTCCACCAGCCGCTCGGCCCGCACCCGGTGCTCCACGACGACCGAGTCGTGGTCGGGCAGGTCGAGCAGCACCAGACCGGTCGAGATCCCCGCCGGGCCGCGCCTCCCCCGCAGCCGGGCGAGCCCGCGCCGCGGGCGCGCCGCACCGGAGTCGTCGCCCGGGTCGTCGTCCGCCGGCGTCGGCATCTCCTGGCGCCGCCGGACCTCAAGCCAGTCGAGCAGCGGCCCGGCGCCGTCGCCCCAGACCGCCGCGACGGCGTGGGACGTCGTGGGCCGGCGCACACCGACGGTCGCGATCTCCGAGCCCGCGACGGCATTGAGCACGCTCGACTTGCCGGAGCCGGTGGCGCCCGCGAGCGCCACGACCGTGTGCTCCGCGGAGAGCCCGCCGCGCTCGCGGGCCCGCGTCACGACGGCGCGCGCGTCGTCGAGCAGCTCGCGGTCGAGGCGGCCGCTCGCCGCGACGACGGCCGACTCCAGCGCCGCGGTCCGGTCCGCGAGGTCGATCCGGCTCACCGGTCGCCCTCCTCGCGCCGGGACCGGCGGCGCGACCACCAGCCGCCCCGCCGGGCGGGTGCCGCCTCGTCGGCGGTGGGCGGTTCGCCGGGGCCCGCCGGTGCCTCGGGCGCTCGGAACGTGCCGGCGCCGCGCAGCAGCCCGCCGCTCCACGGCCGGGTGACGCCCTCGGTCGGGACGGACCGGGCCGCCCGCTCGGCGCGGGCGGCCGCGGCGACCCGGTGGGCGGCGTCCCGGACGCCGTCGGCCCCGGTCTCCTGCGTGCCGAGCGCGTCGAGCTGCGCCGTGTACCGGGCGGCCTGCCCGCGCAGCACCGCGTCGACGCGGCCGTTCAGCCGCTCCTTGGCCTGGGCCGCGAGGCGGCGCACGGCCTCGTCGCCGAACACCGCCTCGAGCAGCTTCTGCGCGACGATCGCCGTGCCGCCGGCGATGCCGATCTCGGCGCCCGTCAGGCCGGCGGTCGACGCGAAGACGATGACCATGAGGCTCACGCCGAGCGCGTTCACCCCGAAGGAGACCGCCCGGGCGGTGCCGCGCCGCGACTCGCCCTGCTCGCGCACGAGCGCCAGCACGTCCTCCTGCCAGCCCCGGATCTGCTCCGCCACCTCGGTGCGCAGGGCCGCCGGGACGCGCGCCAGGTCGAGGCCGTCCAGGAGCGCCGCGCCCGCGCCGTCGCTGCGCCAGGCGGCGAACGTGCGCTCGGCGGCCTGCTCCGCCGCGTCGAGGATCACCGACTCCAGCCCGTGCGCGATGGCCTGCTCCACCTGCGGCGCCTCCTTCGGGCGGCCGCGGAAGAAGCGCACGACCGCGTCCCGCACGCGCCCCACGCCCGCCTCGACGGACCTGAAGAACTCGCCCGTCCCGACGAAGTCCTGCCAGCGGGCGAGCACCTCGCTGCGCAGCAGCGCGCCGTCGGACGTCGCCACCTCCACCTGCTCCAGCGCCTCCGCGTGGTACCGCCGGACGGCGTCGCGCAGCCGGGCGTCGGCCACCTCCTGCCCGTCCGCGGTCTCGGCGAGGGCGACCGCGCGCCGCACCAGGTCGTCCACCACGCCGTCTCGCGTGGCGGCGATGACCCGTGCCCGCGCCTCGGGGTCGCCACCGAGCCCGGACAGCCACGTGGCGACCTCCGCGACGGCCGCCTCCGGGAGCAGCCCGTCCACCAGGGCTCCGGGTCCCTGCTCGGCCGCCTCGCCGAGCACGAAGACGCGCGCGTCGCCCAGCCCGTGCTCCACCGTCATGCGACGCAGGTCGTCGGCCACGACCTCCGCGCCGGGGTCCACCCGGTCGAGGACGATCGCGACCTGCGCCCGCCGGCGCGCGGCCTGGCCCAGCAGGTCCCACGGCACGGCGTCCGCGTACCGCGCCGCCGTCGTGACGAAGAGCCACAGGTCGGCGGCCCCCAGCAGCTGCGCGGACAGCTCGCGGTTGGCCGTCTCCACGGAGTCGATGTCGGGGGCGTCGAGCAGGGCGAGCCCCTGCGGCAGCGCCTCGCTCGCGACCAGCCGCAGCGCAGCGGCCCCCTCCGCCCCGGTGGGCGGGGTGTCTGGCAGACGGCCCGACGAGGTCACGCGCGCCAGCCCGGGCAGCACCCGGTCGGTGGTGAACCACCGGGCGTCGAGGGGGTGGTGCACGAGGACGGGCGCGCGGGTGGTAGGTCGCAACACCCCCGGGGCGGACACCGGCTCCCCGAGCAGCGAGTTGACCAGGGTGGACTTCCCCGCGCCGGTCGACCCGCCGACGACGACGAGCAGCGGCGCGCGCTCCGCCCGCAGCCTCGGCAGCAGGTAGTCGTCGAGCTGGTCGACGGCCTGGTGCAGGTCGGCCCGCGCCGCACCCACCCCGGGCGTCTCCAGCGGCAGGCGCAGGGCACCCAGGCGGGCGCGCAGCGTCTCGAGCGCGTCGACCAGCCCCCGGGCCGCCGCCTCGTCCCGCGGGTCGGGGGCGGCGGTCGTGTCCGGGTCGGTCATGTGCCCAGTCTGCCCATCAGGGACGATCCGTGCAGAGCCGACCTCCGAGAGGGCACACCCGACCGGTCCGCGGGCGCGCCGGCGCCGAACACCACGGGTGAGGACGTCCACGAGAGAGTGGGGCGTCACCGCCACCGTCGGAAGGAACTCGCCTGATGCCCCTCGACCTGCACGAGACCACCACCGTCGTGACCGGCGCGAGCTCAGGCCTCGGCGCCGAGTTCGCGCGGGTGCTGGCCGCGCGCGGCTCCCATCTGCTCCTCGTCGCGCGGAGGGCCGAGCGGCTCGCCGCGCTCGCCCGGGAGCTCGAGGACGGGTTCGGCGTGCGCGCGCACGTCCTCCCGCTCGACCTCGCGGACGGCGGCGCCGCCGCAGCGCTGACCTCGTTCCTGGAGGAGCGGTCGATCACGGTCGACTCGCTCGTCAACAACGCCGGGTTCGCCACCTCGGGCGCCTTCGTCGACGCCGACGGCGACCGCCTGGACCGGGAGGTCCGGCTCAACGTCGGCGCGGTCGTGTCGCTCACCCACGCGCTGCTCGGCCCGATCACCGCCTCGGGACGGGGCTTCGTCCTCAACGTGTCCAGCATGGCGGCCTTCCAGCCCGTCCCGACCATGGCCGTGTACGGCGCCACCAAGGCGTTCGTGCTGAGCTTCACCGAGGCGCTGGCCCACGAGCTGCGCGGTACGGGCGTGCGAGTCACCGCCCTGTGCCCCGGCCCGACCCGCACGGAGTTCTTCGATGTCGCCGAGTCGCCGCTCGCCGCCTCGGCGAGCCTCCAGTCGGCTCCCGAGGTGGTGGCCGCCGGGATCCGCGCGCTCGACGCGCGACGCACGCCGTCGAGCGTCGTTCCCGGGGCGCTCAACCGGTTCGGTGCGGGCCTCGGGCGGCTGCTCCCCCGCTCCCTCGTCGTGCCGCTGGCCGCCCGGGTCGCCACCTGACCGACGGCGAGGTCAGCCCCCCAGACGACGGCGCAGCCACGCGACGCACACCTCGCCCTGGGCGCGCTGGAACGCCCGCAGGTGCGGGATGCCGGGGACGGGTGTCTGCAGCGACGAGTGCACGAAGTATCCGGTGAGCGCGACGAGGTAGGCCGTCACCGCGTCCCCGTCGGTCCCCGCCGGCAGGGGGCGGAGCCGCAGCGCCTCCTCCGGCGCCGGCCCGCCCTCCACCTGCACGGCCGGCAGCATGCCCACCAGGTCGCAGAACGCCGCGCCCCGTCCCGGGTACGCCCAGTCGACGGCGACCGCCCGGACCCGGGCCGCTCCGCGGCCCGATCCGCCGCCGACCAGCAGCGCGTTGTCGCCGCGCAGGTCGCCATGGACGAGCCGGTTCCCGGCGACGGCCGCCGGCGCCTCGAGCTCGAGCGTCGCGAGGCGGTCCAGGTGCTGCGCGAGCCACGGGTCGTACGACGCGAGGCCCTCCGGGCGCTCCGCCGCGAGCCGCCCGGTGAGATGCGCGGGCAGCTCGGCGGCGAACTCGGGGAGCACCCCCGCGCCGACCTCGTGCGTCCCCACCTCGACCGCGAGATCGAGCACGGCACGCAGCTCCAACTCGCGCCAGGGCTGCGCCGGCGCGTGCCCGTCGACGGCGTCGAAGGCCAGCACGACCCAGTCGAGGCCCCCGGCGACGCCGACCTCGGCGAGCCACCGCAGGCGCGGCGCGGGCACGCCGTCGCCCAGCAGGGCCACGCGCTCCGCCTCCTGGCGGTACAGGCCCACCGTGAAGGAGTGCTCCGGACCGACCGCCTTGACGAACACCGCGCCGCGGTCGGTGCGCAGCGTGGACGCCAGGCCCTGGGAGTACCCGCCGTCGTGGCTGGTCCACCCCGTCACCTGCGCCCCCAGCCGCGCCTCGATCCCTGCGCGCACGGCGGCGGGCAGGTCGGGCCAGGTGGGGCGGGCGCGGGTGGTCGTCGTGGTCATCGCAGGAGTATCTCCGACGAGCGGTCCCGCACCCCACGCATTTCAGACGCACGACGCCCCCGGCACCACGGGTGCCGGGGGCGTCGTGCGGGCCGTGCTGGCTCGCTGTGCGGGCTCGGGGCCCGCGCGCTCAGTCGCGCGTGAGCTTGCGGTACGTCACGCGGTGCGGGCGCGCGGCGTCAGCGCCCAGGCGCTCGACCTTGTTCTCCTCGTACGAGGCGAAGTTGCCCTCGAACCAGTACCAGTTCGCCGGGTCCTCCTCCGTGCCCTCGTACGCGAGGATGTGCGTCGCGACCCGGTCGAGGAACCACCGGTCGTGGGAGACCACGACGGCGCAGCCGGGGAACTCGAGCAGCGCGTTCTCCAGCGAGCCGAGGGTCTCGACGTCGAGGTCGTTGGTGGGCTCGTCGAGGAGCAGCAGGTTGCCGCCCTGCTTGAGGGTCAGCGCCAGGTTGAGGCGGTTGCGCTCACCACCGGACAGCACGCCCGCGGGCTTCTGCTGGTCCGGGCCCTTGAACCCGAACGACGCCACGTACGCGCGCGAGGGGATCTCGACGTTGCCGACCTTGATGAAGTCGAGCCCGTCGGAGACGACCTCCCACAGCGTCTTCTTCGGGTCGATGCCGCCGCGCGACTGGTCGACGTAGGAGATCTTGACGGTCTCGCCGACCTTGAGGTCACCGCCGTCGAGCGGCTCCAGGCCGACGATGGTCTTGAACAGCGTGGTCTTGCCGACGCCGTTCGGGCCGATGACGCCGACGATGCCGTTGCGCGGCAGCGTGAAGCTCAGGCCGTCGATGAGCTGGCGGCCGTCGAAGCCCTTCTGCAGGTTGCTGGCCTCGAGGACCACGCTGCCCAGGCGCGGGCCGGCGGGGATCTGGATCTCCTCGAAGTCGAGCTTCCGCGTCCGCTCCGCCTCCGCGGCCATCTCCTCGTAGCGGGCCAGGCGCGCCTTCGACTTGGTCTGGCGGCCCTTCGCGTTGGAGCGCACCCACTCGAGCTCGTCCTTGAGGCGCTTGGCGAGCTTGGCGTCCTTCTTGCCCTGCACCTCGAGGCGGGCCTGCTTCTTCTCCAGGTAGGTGGAGTAGTTGCCCTCGTACGGGTAGAGGCGGCCGCGGTCGACCTCGCAGATCCACTCCGCGACGTGGTCGAGGAAGTACCGGTCGTGGGTGACGGCGAGGACGGCGCCCGGGTAGGTGGCCAGGTGCTGCTCGAGCCACAGCACCGACTCGGCGTCGAGGTGGTTGGTGGGCTCGTCGAGCAGCAGCAGGTCGGGCTTCTCCAGCAGCAGCTTGCACAGCGCCACGCGACGGCGCTCACCACCGGAGAGGACCTTCACGTCGGCGTCCGGCGGCGGGCAGCGCAGGGCGTCCATCGCCTGCTCGAGCTGGGAGTCGAGGTCCCAGGCGTCGGCGGCGTCGATGTCCTCCTGCAGCGTGCCCATCTCGGCCAGCAGGCTGTCGAAGTCGGCGTCGGGCTCCGCCATGAGGGCGGAGATCTCGTTGAACCGGTCGATCTTCGCCTTGAGCGGGCCGACCGCCTCCTCGACGTTCCCGAGCACGGTCTTGTCCTCGTTGAGCGGCGGCTCCTGCAGGAGGATGCCGACCGTGTACCCCGGGGAGAGCCGCGCCTCGCCGTTGGACGGCTGCTCGAGGCCCGCCATGATCTTGAGGATCGTCGACTTCCCGGCGCCGTTGGGGCCGACGACGCCGATCTTGGCGCCGGGCAGGAAGTTCAGCGAGACGTCGTCGAGGATGACCTTGTCGCCGTGCGCCTTGCGCGCCTTGTACATGGAGTAGATGAACTCAGCCACTGGCTCTGCTTCCACCGTTCGATCGCGCGGCGAACCCGAGGGATCGGGTCCGAGAGGTTCGAGGCTCCAGCGGGCAGGCTGGAGGACCGGCATGGCGGCCGGTCCACCAGCCTACGCGACCTCGGGCCTCACACGCCGACCGGCACCGGCTCGGGCTCCCGATCGGGCTCCGGCAGGTCCTCGGGGTCCGCACGGTCGACCACGCGCGTGAACCGCGCCAGCCCGCGGGTGACGTCCGGGCCCACGCCGTGCGCGTCGATCACGAGCTGCCAGCGGTCCTTGCCCTCCTTGTCCGTCCACTCCTCCGTGGACAGCCTGCCGGTGACGACCACGGGGTCGCCCTGCGCCAGCGACTCCGCCACGTGGCGGGCTCCGGTACGGAAGGACTTCACCGTGAACCACAGGGTCTGGCCGTCGGACCACTCGCCGCTGCGCGGGTCGCGCAGCCGCCGCGTGCTCGCCACGCGGAACGTGGTCCACTCGACCCCGCCGTCGGACCGGTGCAGCGTCGGCTTCGTCCCGACGAACCCGTTCACCGTGATGCTGACCTCGTTCATGCGCTCCTCCTGGGTCCGCCGCCGGCAGGCGCCGGCGGGCCCCCAGGATCAGTCGCCCGAGGCCCGGTGCGCCCCCGCCTTCGGCGTGGTTGTGGACGACGGCGCCAGCTCGGAGCCTGTGGGCAGCCTCAGGGACCCGGTGAGCGGCAGCGACGCCGGGAGCTCGGTCGCCGCCTGCGCCAGCTCGCGCACCCGCCGGTGCTCGTGGAGCAGCTTCTGCGTCGGCTCGCCGAGCCCCTCGGACAGCACCCGCTGGAGCGCCGCCCGGCCCGCGGAGGCCACGGCCTGCTCGCGCCTGCGTGCCAGCGCGCGCCGCGAGGCCGTGCCCGCGAACGCCACCACCACGGCGGCCACGGCCGCGACGCCGGCCAGCGCGAGCACGACGGCCGGCCAGGGCGAGGCCACGTCGAGCACGCCCGTGAGCGCGAGGACCCCCACGACCGCCGACACCACCGCGACGGCGCCGAGCACCCACGCCGTGCGGCGCAGCGCCCGGGCTGCCGACGGCCCCCGCGTGTCGAGCGCGATGCCGCGCAGCGCGCCCGCCACCGACGTGCGCAGCTGGTCCGCCCCCGCCACCGAGGACGCGAGCGAGCGCTGCCACCCCGGCCGCAACGAGGCGCCCGCGCGGGTCAGCCAGCGGGCCCGCGAGAGCGCGACGGCGTCGCGGTCCGGCGGCGGCACCTCCGGCCGCCCGTAGCCGTTGCGCACCGCGTTGCCCACCTGGCTCGCGACCGCGTCGAGCCCGGTCGCGGTCACCAGGGCGTCCAGCTCACGCTGGACCGCGGGCCCCATCTGCCACGGCACCTCCGCCGGCGTCTGGGCCAGCAACAGCCGCGCCGCGACGTCCAGCTCCGCGGCCGCGCGCCCGGCCGCGACCGACCGCCGCGCGCACGCCTCCTCCAGCAGCCCCCGGACCCGGTCGATCCCCTCGCCCGTCTTCGCGGACACCCCCCGCACGAACACGCCGGTCAGGCCGTCGTCCTCGAGCAGTCGCGCCAGGTCGGCCAGCAGGTTCTCCCGCTGCGCGTCCGGCACGGTGTCCACCTGGTTGAGCAGCACCACCATCGACGACTCGGAGCCCACGGACTCGCGCAGGTACCCCGAGTGCAGGGCGTCGTCCGCGTACTTCTGCGGGTCCACGACCCAGACCAGCAGGTCCACGAGCGGCAGCACACGGTCCACGACCTCGCGGTGCGCCGGCTCGACCGAGTCGTGGTCCGGCAGGTCGAGCAGCACCAGCCCGGCGAGCTTCTCCTCGTCCTCGCCGTCGAGCTCGCCGCCCTGGGTGATGCGGCGCTCGCGGTCCACGCCCACCCAGTCCAGCAGCGCCTCCGCGCCGTCCGACCAGGAGCACGCCGTCACGCGCGCCGTCGTCGGCCGCTTCACGCCCACGTCGGCGAAGCTCAGCCGCGACACCTTGTTGAACAGGCTGGACTTGCCCGAGCCCGTGCCCCCGGCGAACGCCACCACCGTGTGGTCGACGCCGAGCGCGAGCCGCTCCCGCACCCCCTCGACCGCGGCCGACACGCGCTGCGACGTGGCGTCGTCGAGCCGGGGCCCGGCGATCTCGAGCGCCTGCGCGAGGTCCTCGGTGCGGGCGCGCAGCGTCGCGTCGTGGGACGGGCTCTCGGTCATGTCAGCCTCCTGAGCTCGGCGAGCCGGACGCGCAGCCCCGCGGCCGCGTCGTCGGCGGGTTCGGACGGACCGAGGTCGTCCAGCACGGCCTGCACCTCGGCGTCGACGACGGCAGCCGCGCGGTCGCCGAGGTCGTCGCGCAGGGTGGCGACGGGCGCGGCGGCCAGGTCCCCCAGGACGCGCTCCAGCAGGCGGTCGGCGTCGCCGCTGCCCGCGGCGGAGGCGAGGAACAGCGTGGCGAGCCCGCGCGCCCCGAACGCCTTGACGGCGGCCTCGACGCGGGCGCCCGATGCGGCGTCGCCGGTGAGCTCCCCGTCCAGGTCGGAGACCACGGCGTCGGCCCGGCCGGCCCACTGCGCCACCCGCCCCGGCACGTCGGCCTCGCGCGCCGCGGTGCGGGCCGCGCCGTCGGGGGCGACGGCCTCGCCGCCGGCGGGCGCTCCCGGGCCGGCGAGGACGGCGCGCAGCCGCTCCTCGACCCGGGCCCCCGACGCCGCCAGGGTGCGCGACGCGGCGTCGACGACGTCGGACCGGAGCCCCTCCAGCGCGGCCTCGCGCGCGCGTCCGGCGCGGCGCGTGCTGCGCGCGCGGTCGCCGCGGACCTTGACGCGGTCGACGCCGACGGTGCCGGACAGCTCGCGCCACCGCGCCTCGACCGACGCCCCGGCGACGACCCCGGCCGCGACCGCGTCGCGGGCGAGCCGCTCCGCCGCGGGGATCTCCTCCGTGACCCGGCGGCGCAGCACGTGCACGGCCTCCTGCTGCGCGTCGATCGCGTCCGCGAGCGACGTGACCCAGCCGGGCAGCGCGCCCAGCGCGCCCTTGAGGGTGCGCACGACGACGGCCCGCGAGCGGTCCGGCCCGGCGAGCATGGTGAGCCAGCGCCGCACCGGCTGCACGACCGACGGGTCCAGGAGCCCCTCGTGCGGACCGACGTCGGGGACGACGAACAGCGGGACGTCGGTCATGCCGTGCTCGCGCAGGCGCTGCAGCAGGTCGCCGCGCACCGTGGTCAGCGTCTCCTTCGGCACCCGGTTGAGCACCATCGCCACCGACGCCCCGCGCTCCGTGGCGCGGGCCAGGGCCTGCCACGGCAGCGCGTCGCCGTAGCGCGCGGCGGTGGTGACGAAGAGCCACAGGTCGGCGGCCTCGAGCAGCTGCTGCGCCGTCGAGCGGTTCTGCTGCACGAACGAGTCGAGGTCCGGCGCGTCCAGCAGGGCCGTCCCGCGCGGCACGCCCTCGTGCTGCACCACGCGCGACAGCTCCGTGACGGGCCCGGCCGCCATGACGTCGGCGTCGGCGGGGTGGTGGGCGAGGACCGGCTCGCGCGTGGTGGGGCGCAGGACGCCCGCCTCGGAGACGGCCTCCCCCAGCAGCGAGTTGTACAGCGTGGACTTGCCCGCGCCGGTCGAGCCCGCGACGACGACGACGGCCGGCGACGACAGCTCCTTGAGGCGCGGCAGCAGGTGCTCGTCGAGCTGGGCGAGCAGCCGGTCGCGAGACGCCGCGGCGTCCTCGGCCCCGTCGATCGGGAGGGGGAGCTCGACCGCCGCGACGTCGCGACGCAGGTCGCGGGCGACGTCGTGGACGGTGACGCCGATCTCCTCGCCCGCCCCGGCGTCCTTCCTGCTCGCGGCACGGCGCGAGGCACGGGTCTCCAGGGAAGGTGTCACGGGCACATCCTTCCCGTTGGCGCGTTCCGTGCCAAACGCGCGCGCCGGTCGCCCGCGGGTTCAGCGGCGCCGCAGGCTCTCGTAGATGCGCGCGAAGCCGTCCGCCCCGTGCCCGGCGTCCACCTGGCGCCGGCGCAGCGCCTCCACCATGGCGATCGGCGCCGGGTCCACGCCCTGCTCCTCGCTCGCGCGCACCAGGTGCCCGAGGTCGGACCAGTCCAGGCTCTGCACCGGGTCGGAGTAGTCGCCGCGGTCGACCGCCTCCGCGTCGAGCACGAGGTACTCGGTCATCGCCGCGAGGAACGGCGCCGCCCGCCGCGCGTAGCTCACGGCGTCGACACCGTCGGCTCCCACCATCGCGGCGCCGTGCAGGAACGCCGTGAACATCGTGTACATCCCCGAGAGCATCGCGAGGTCCAGCAGCGACGCCCGCCCCGGGTCCGCGCCCTCGAAGGTGCTCGTCGCCCAGCGGTCCAGGACGCCGCGCGTCTCGCGGAACACGCCCTCGTCGCCGCTGTACAGGATTTCCGCGCCGGGGCGGCCGATCATCGGCGGGGTCGCCATGATCGCGCCGTCGAGGTAGCGCACCCCGTGCTCGGACGCCCAGGAGGCGACCTCGCGGGCCTCGTTCGGGGTGGTCGTGGTCAGGTTGACCACGACGCGGCCACGCAGCTGCTCGGCGAGCGGGTCGAGCGTCTCGTGCACCGACGCGTGGTCGTAGAGGCAGACGACGACGGTCGACGCCGCGAGGACCGCGTCCCGGGCGTCGGACGCGCGCCGGGCGCCGCGCCCCACGAGCTCCGCGTCCCGGCCGGGCGACCGGTTCCACACCGTCACCCCGTGACCGGCGTGCAGCAGCGCCGCGGCGAGCTCTCGTCCCATGACGCCGAGCCCGAGCAGCGCGACCGGCTCCGTCCCGCGGCTCATCGCGGGTCCCGGATGCCGTCGACGATGCGGGTCCAGCCGTCCGCCCCGTGCCCCGCGTCGATCGCGCGGCGGTAGTGCTCCTGCACCGCCCGGGGCAGGCCGACGTCGATCCCGGCCGCCGCGCTGGCGGCGACCAGGTGGTCGGCGGTGGCGCCCATCATGGTCGCCGTGCTCAGGTCGCCCGGGTGGCGCCCGGCGTCGATCCGCGCGCCGGTGCTCTCCCGCCCGCCCTCCCCCGCCGCGAGCATCGCCGGGATGTCGGCGAGCGTCGTCAGCGCCTCGGGGAGGAAGTCCCGCGCCGGGATGCCGGCGCTCCCCACCAGGGCGGTGGCGTGCATCAGGGCGGACAGCGCCGTGAGGAAGACGTCGAGCTGCGCCTGGTACATGAGCTGCGCCAGCCCGGGGTCCGCGCCGACGTACCGCGGCGCCGCGAGCTCCGCCAGCACCTCGCGATGGCGGTC
Source organism: Isoptericola sp. NPDC019571 (assembly GCF_044389385.1). Lineage (NCBI taxonomy): Bacteria > Bacillati > Actinomycetota > Actinomycetes > Micrococcales > Promicromonosporaceae > Isoptericola > Isoptericola sp. NPDC019571. The sequence continues at coordinate 227,881 of NZ_JBIRXZ010000002.1, read as the reverse complement.
GAACATGTCCCGGGGGCCCGAGTAGTAGGCGTACGCATCGTCGGTGCCGACCGTGGGCGCAGGGCTCATCACTCCCCCCGTGAGGAACGCCGCACCGTGCACGGACGCCCACGCCGCGGCCTCGCGGGTGCGCTCCGGGGTGTCCGAGCTGAGGTTCACCAGCGTGCGGCCGTCGAGGGCGTCGGTCGCCCCGTCGAGGATCGCGTCCATGGCCGCGTAGTCGGTGAGGCTGAGCAGGACGAGCCCCGCCGCCTCCAGCGCCGCACGCGGCGTGGAGGCGAGTGCCGCGCCGGCGGCGACCACGCCGTCGGCGCGGGAGGCCGTGCGGTTCCAGACGGTGACGGGGTGGCCTCCGGCCAGGAGGCGGCGGACCATCGCCTGCCCCATCGGGCCGAGGCCGATCACCGTGACCGGGACGGGCTGTGCAGTCATGCGCGGTGCTCCTCTTGTGCGTCGTGGCGGTGTGCCTCCATGCTCTGGGGGTACCGAGACCCTGAGAAGTACGCACTTATTACTGCGGTACTTACCTCGAGGGAAGTACCCCGGCAGAGGAGCACCCATGACCGTCAGCACCCGTCGCGGCCCCTACGTCTGCGGCATCGACGCCGCGCTCGACGTCGTCAGCGGCAAGTGGAAGGGCCTCATCCTCTGGGAGCTCGAGGAGCACGGCGTGCGCCGGTTCGCCGAGCTGCGCCGCGGCCTGCCGGGCGTGAGCGAGAAGATGCTCACCCAGCACCTGCGGGAGATGGAGGCCGACGACCTCGTGGTGCGCACCGTCTACGCCGAGGTGCCGCCCCGCGTCGAGTACTCCCTGACCGACCACGGCCGGGCGCTGAACGCCGCGCTCGCGCCGTTGGGGCAGTGGGGCTCCGAACGGATCCGGCGCGAGCGCCGCGAGCTGGTCGACCACGCCGACGCGGCGGCGATGCCCCGGCCCTGACCTGTCACTGGCGCCGTCGTGCGAGGACGGCAAGGTCTCGGAACGTGGCCGCGTCGAGCACACCGTTGCGCTGACCGTTCCTGCTTGGCGTGATCCTCAGCGTGACCGATGCCCCGTGATCGCCCGGTCGGACGTAGTAGCACTCGTCGGTCTCGGGACAGTAGATGCAGACGACGTCGATCGCGGTCTTGTCCGTCGGCTTGGCGTGGGTGCCCTGGCGGTCGTTCCAGACAGATCGGAAGTGGACGGTGATCGCGCCGGCACGCGACGCGCGGTATTTCACCTGCAGCCTGCAGAACACGCCGTCCGCGTAGGCGACGAGGTCGAAGGGAGCGTGCTCCGTAGCAGGGAAGAGCACAACGTAGCCCTGGCTGACGATGTCGGCATGGGCCTTCGCCACGCCAAGATCGCCCTTGTCCTTGGTGTGGTGCGGCGCCATCCGTCCAGACTAATGGATGGGTCTTCCAAAGCTCCAGGATTCGGGGTGCGCCCGGCACGGTCGTGACCAGCACCGACTGGGCTAAACTCTGCTCGCTTGCCTCCGTAGCTCAGCTGGATAGAGCGGGTCACTTCTAATGACCGGGTCGCGGGTTCGAATCCTGCCGGGGGCACCGATACGCAACGGCGGCACGTGGCCGACACCGACGTCGCGCCACCCGACGTGATGACCGGGGAAAAAGCCGTGCGCCGAGCGTGCGCCGCCCGGCAGACTCGTCCATGCACCGCGGTGACGCGCGGCCGGTCCTACACCGGTCGCACGGGTGGTCCCTGGCCCGGACCGACGACCCCACGTCACGAAGGACACCATCACCATGTTTCCCCCGGAGAACCTGCTTCTCGTGCAGGTCATCCAGCGCGAGCGCCTCGAGGAGGCCGAGCGCGAACGTACCGTCCACCGACTGCAGCAGCAGCGCAAGCTGCACCGGCAGCCGCACGCCCGTCGACAGCGCACCAGCGTCGCCCGCTGGCTGTTCGACTGGCTGACCGCATGACACCCGCCGGGCGAGCGCCCGCCGGGTACCGACCCGGCGACGACACCGCCACGAGGGCCCCGCGGCCCGGACCGTTCCCCGAACGTTCCGGAGCAGCGGGGCCCTCGTCATGTCCCCGCCTGTTCCCCGGGCCGCTCCTGGTCACGCGGACCGTAGGCTGATCCCGTGAGCCCCGCGAACCCGAACGAACGCATCGTGTGGATCGACTGCGAGATGACCGGCCTGGACCTGCGCGCGGACGCGCTGGTCGAGGTCGCCGCCGTGGTCACGGACTCCGAGCTGAACGTGCTCGGCGAGGGGGTGGACGTCGTCGTCGCGCCTCCCGCGGAAGCGGTCGAGCAGATGAACGACTTCGTCCGCGACATGCACACCACGTCCGGCCTCATCGAGGAGCTCTCCGGCGGCATGACGCTCGCCGACGCCGAGCAGGCGGTGCTCGACTACGTGCGCGAGTGGGTGCCCGACCCGGGCAAGGCGCCGCTGGCCGGCAACTCCGTCGGCACGGACAAGATGTTCCTCGACCGCGACATGCCCGAGCTGGTGGGGCACCTGCACTACCGGATCGTCGACGTGTCGTCGATCAAGGAGCTCGCTCGGCGCTGGTACCCGCGCGTGTACTTCGCCTCGCCCAAGAAGGACGGTGGCCACCGCGCGCTCGCGGACATCCTGGAGAGCATCGACGAGCTCCGCTACTACCGCGAGGCCCTGTTCGTGCCCCAGCCGGGGCCCGACACGAAGACGGCGCGCGCGGTCGCCGAGCGCGTCAGCGAGACGTCGGTCACCCGGCACCGCACGGAGGCCTGAACCGCTCCGCGGAGCATGTACACTTTTCGACGGCCCGGTGCTTCGGCATCTGTCGCAGACACAGGGCCATGGTGGCTATAGCTCAGTCGGTAGAGCGCCTGGTTGTGGTCCAGGAGGTCGCCGGTTCAAGCCCGGTTAGCCACCCCACCACGAGAGGCCCTGCAGCGTCCGGTCGGACGCTGCAGGGCCTCTCGGCGTCCCGGGGCGAGGATCCGGCGTGCGCGGAGCGCTAGCGTCGACGTCATGGGCGAGGACGGTCGGGACGACCAGGGCGACGTCGCCGCCGTGCTCGATGGCCTCGCTCCCCCGGTCCGCGCCGTCACGGAGCGGCTCCGCGCCCTCGTGGCGGAGGTGCTGCCCGGCGCCGTCGAGGAGCCGGACCCGTCGGCCCGCCTCCTCGGTTACACCTACCGGCCCGGCACGTACGGGGGCTGGTCGCGGCGGTGGCGCCCTACCGCGCACACGTGAACCTCATGCTCGCCCACGGTGCCGCGCTCGTCGACGACGACCCGCACGGCCTGCTGGAGGGCGCGGGCAGGCGGGCGCGGCACGTCACGTTCCGCACGGAGGAAAACGTCGACCGGCCCGGCGTCCGCGAGCTCCTGCTCGCCGCGGCGCGGCGCACCCCGCGGCGCGGCGCACCCCGCGGCCCTGACCTCGGCACCCCCTCCCGGTATACCATCGTCCCGGCCGCGGGACGCGGTCCCCCCGACCCGAAGGAGACACCGCCGCCGTGGCACGACAGGCCGCCCTCGCCCGACCGGGCGGACCCTCCGGCGCGTTCTCCTCCCTGCGGGGCAACCGCCCCTTCCAGCTCCTGTGGGCGTCGAACCTGTTCTTCTTCGGCGGCGTCTGGACGCAGACCCTGGTGCTCGGCTGGCTCGCCTTCGAGCTCACCGGGTCCGAGCTCCTCGTCGCCGTCTACACGGCGGCGCGACTGGCGCCCATGCTGCTCGGCCCCGTCGCGGGGGCGCTCGCCGACCGCTACGACCGCATCCGGCTCCTGCTCGTCGCCTGCACCTGGGCCGCCGGCGCCGTGGCCGTGGTCGCCGCCCTCGCGACCGCCGACCTGCTGCCGTACTGGGCGCTCGTCGCGGGCGGCTTCGCCATCGGCATCGCGCAGTCCCCGTCCCAGCCGGCCCGGATGTCGCTGGTGCTCGACCTGGTGGGCCGCGAGAACCTCTCGAACGCGAACGCGCTGAACTCGATGGCGATGAACATGACGCAGGTGATCGGGCCGGCGCTGGGCGGCGGCATGATCGCCGCGATCGGCGCGCCCGCGGCCCTGTGGGTCTCGACCGCCTGGTACGTGGCGTCCCTCCTGCTCCTGCTGCCGCTGCGGCGCCTGCGCACGCGCACCGGCCCGGGCGGCCACGCCTCGACGTCGGTGCTCGCCATGGTGGCGGGCGGCTTCCGCGCCCTCGCCGGGAACCGGCTCGCCGTCGCCGTCCTGCTGGTGACCCTGGCCGCGAACGTCTTCCTGTGGCCGGTGTTCCAGTCGTTCATGCCGGTCTTCGCCGCCGAGTCGTTCGGGCTCGACGCCGCGGGCCTGGGCGCGCTGCTGACGTGTGCCGGCGCGGGCGGCCTCGTGGGCTCGCTCGTCATCGCCGCGCTGGGCGACTTCCGGTTCAAGGGCGCGCTCTTCGTGCTCGGCACGACCGTGTGGGGGCTGGCCTGGGCGGCGTTCTCGCTGGCCACGTCGCCCGCCCCCGCGTTCGTGCTCATGGGCGTCATCGGGCTGGCCAGCGCGGCGTTCGGCGTGCTTCAGACCACGCTCCTGCTCATGGTCACCGAGCCCGCGGTGCACGGTCGTGCGCTCGGCCTGCAGGAGCTCGTCATCGGCGTCATGCCCGCCGCGACGCTGGTGATCGGCGCCGTCGCCGAGCGCGTCGGGGTGCCGCACACCACGCTCGGCGCCAGCCTCGCGCTCGTCGTGTGCCTGGCGCTCCTCATGCTCGCCGTCCCCGCCCTGCTCCGGATCGGCCGGGCCGACGACGTCGGGGCGGGCGCGTGAGGCGCCTCGCCGCCGCGATGCTCGGCGTGACCCTCGCGGCCGCGCTCGGCGCCTGCACGACGCCCGCACCAGACTCCCCTCGTCCCCAGGAGGAAGGCATGTCATCGACCCCGAGCACACCGTCCGGCGCGGCCGACCTGCACCGCGCCGTCGCGCAGGACGACGCCGACGCCGTCGCGGCGGCGCTGCGCGCAGGTGCCGACGTCGACGCCCGCGACGCGGACGGGCGCACCCCGCTCCTCGCCGCCACCCGGCAGGGCTCCACCGAGCTCGCCCGCCTGCTGCTGGAGGCGGGCGCCGACCCGGACGCGCAGGACGGCATCCGCGACTCGGCGTTCCTCTACGCGGGCGCGGAGGGGCTGGACGACATCCTGCGGCTCACCCTCGAGCACGGCGCGGACGTGACGAGCACCAACCGGTACGGCGGCACCGCGCTCATCCCCGCGAGCGAGCACGGGCACGTCACCACGGTGCGCATCCTGCTGGACGCCGGCGTGCCGGTCGACCACGTCAACGACCTGTCGTGGACGGCGCTGCACGAGGCGATCGTCCTCGGCGACGGGTCCGCGGACCAGGTCGAGGTGGTGCGCCTCCTGCTCGACGCCGGGGCCGACGCCACCGTCCGCGACGGGCAGGGCGTGCTCCCGCGCGACCTGGCTTCGGAGCGCGGGTACGACGCGATCGTCGCGGAGCTCGACCGGCCGCGCTGACCCCGCTCCCCCGAGGGGCGCCCGCTCAGGCCCGGGCGACGATCGCGTCGGCGAACGCGTCGAGCGTGGCGGCCGTGCCGGAGTGCTGCATCCACAGGGACGGCTCGGCGAGCTCGAGCTCGATGACCATCGGCGTGCCGTCGTCGCCGGTCACGAGGTCCACGCGGGCGTAGAGGAACGGCTGCTCGCCGCCGACCTGCTCGCGCGCGACCGCGAGCGCCTTCTCCGCGACGTCGACCTGCTCGGCGGACGCGACCGCGGGCTCCATCCGCTCGGCGGCGTAGAGCGCCTCGCTGGCCTCCGCCGGCCCCGTGAGCAGCGCGTGCTTGCGCACCGCGTGCCGCAGCTCGCCGTCCACGAAGACGAGCCCGGTCTCCCCCGTGGTGTCCACCGACGTGACGTACGGCTGGATCATCACCGCGCGTCCCCGGTCGAGCAGGTCCACCGCGTGCTTGATCGCGAGGGCCCGCGACTGCGCCGAGACCGGCTGGTAGCGGCCCGCGTCCTGGGCACCGGCGCTGACCACCGGCTTCACGACGAAGTCGCCGAAGGCGGGCATGCGCGTGTGCACCGCGCGCTTCGACAGGTGCCGGTCGGGGTCGAGCCAGATCGTGGGGATGACGGGCACGCCCGCCTCCTCGAGGGAGCGCAGGTAGCCCTTGTCGGTGTTCCAGGCGAGCACGTCGGCCGGGTTCTCCAGGCGCGGCACCTGCCGGGCCCAGTCGAGGAACTCGTCGCGGCGCGGCGAGTAGTCCCAGGTGGAGCGCACGACGACGAGGTCGTAGACCGACCAGTCCACGTCCGGGTCGTCCCACACGACGGCCTCGGCCACCACGCCGCGGTCGGTGAGCGTCGCGAGGAGGGGGCGGTCGTCGCTGTCGAGGCGGGGCAGGGCGGAGCAGGTGGCGAGGCCGATGCGCGTCGTGGTCACGCGCCGAGCCTAGTCGGCGGCGGCCGCCGTGCCCGCCGTGCCACCCGTGCCGTCGGTGGGCGCCGCGGCGTCCGCGGCACGGCGCAGGCCGCCGAGGATGCCGGCCGCGGTGAGGGAGCCGACGACGGTCCCGTCGGCGTCGGCCACCGGCACCCGCCCCTGGGACGACGTCGGCAGCGCCGCCACGGCCTCGAACGCGTCGGCCAGGCTGGCGCCGAGGGGAACGGCCGGCGGCGTGGGCTGCACGACGAGGGAGGCGTCCTCCAGGTCCGCGCGCTGCACGGCGGCGAGCGCGAGCATCCGCTGGTGCGCGCCGGCGCCGACGAAGTCCCGCACGCGGTCGGTCGCGGGGTGGGCGAGGACGGTCAGCGGGGACGCGACCTGCTCCAGGTGCCCGCCGCGGGAGAGCACGGCCACCCGGTCGCCCAGGCGCACCGCCTCGTCGACGTCGTGCGTCACCAGCACCACGGTGGAGCCGACCTCCGCGAGGATGCGGGACACCTGGTTCTGCAGGTCCCGGCGCCGCTCCGGGTCGACGGCGCCGAACGGCTCGTCCATGAGGAGCACGGGCGGGTCGGTGGCCAGCGCCCGGGCCACGCCGACCCGCTGCCGCTCGCCGCCCGAGAGCTGGTGCGGGTAGCGCCGGCCGTACTGCTCCGCAGGGAGGCCGACGAGCCCGAGCACCTCGTCCACGCGGTCGCGCACGCGCTGCCGCTCCCAGCCGAGCAGCCGCGGCACGGTCGCGACGTTCGCGGCGACCGTGCGATGCGGCAGCAGGCCGACGTCCTGGATGACGTAGCCCGTGCGGCGCCGCAGCGCCACGGGGTCCATCTGCGTGACGTCCTCCCCGTCCACCAGCACGCGTCCCGACGTGAGCTCCACGAGGCGGTTGATCATCCGCAGCGTGGTCGACTTGCCGCACCCCGACGGGCCGACCAGGGCGAGCACCTCCCCGGGCTCCACGGTGAGGCTCAGCCCCTCGACCGCGACCGTGCCGTCCGGGTAGGCCTTGCGGACGGCGTCGAGCTCGATGCCGGCGGACAGCCGGGCGGGCGACCGGGTGGGCACTGTGGCGGGGGCGGGCATGGCTGCGAGGCTATCGAGGGCGTCCCACACCCCGGCCCGCGGCGCGCCGGGGCGGTGCCCGGCCCGGCGTCGGGGGCTGCCGCTACGGTCGAGCCCATGGTCACCGCCGCCGCCACCGCCGCGGACAACCCGTGGTTCTCCTGGTCGTACGTGACCGAGAACGCCGACGTGCTGTGGGCGCGCACCACCGAGCACGCGCTGCTGACGATCGAGGCGGTCGCCATCGCCGCTCTGGTCGCGATCCCCCTGGGGCTGCTCGCGTCGCGGGTGCGCTGGCTCGCGGGCCCCCTGCTCGGCACCGCCTCGATCCTCTACACGGTGCCGTCGCTCGCGCTCTTCGCGATCCTCGCGCCGATCATGGGGATCGGCCGGCAGCCGGTGCTGCTCGGCCTCGTGCTGTACGCGCTGCTCGTCATCCTGCGCAACACGGTGACCGGGCTCGACGGCGTGGACCCGGCCGCCGTGGACGCGGCCCGCGGCGTCGGGCACGGACCGCTGCAGGTGCTGGCGCGGGTGCGGCTGCCGAACGCCCTGCCGAGCATCGTGGCCGGGCTCCGCCTGGCGACCGTCACCACAGTCGCCCTCGTCACGGTGGGCGTCGTGGTGGGCTACGGCGGCCTCGGCCAGCTGATGTTCCAGGGCTTCCGCAACAACTTCTACCGGGCGGAGATCATGACGGCGACGATCGCCTGCGTGCTGCTCGCCCTCGTCCTCGACCTGCTGCTGTGGGCCGCGGGACGAGCACTCACCCCCTGGCTGCGCGGGAGGTCCGCATGAGCGCCTTGGCACCACCCTTCGTCGCGGCGGAGGGCACGGGCGTCGTCGGCGAGGCGATCACCTACCTCAACGACCCGCTGAGCTGGACGGGGCCGGGCGGCATCCTCGAGCTCGGCCGCGAGCACCTGGCCCTCACGGCGGCGGCGGTGCTCGTCGCCGCCGTGGTGGCACTGCCCGTGGGCGCGTGGCTGGGCCACGGCCGCCGCGGCGGCGGCGTCACCGTCTGGCTCACCAACGCCAGCCGCGCCGTCCCGACCCTCGGCATCATCCTGCTGCTCGCCACGGCGGGGCTGTTCGGCGACGGCGCCACCGTCGTGGCCGCGGCCCTGTTCGCCGTCCCCGTGCTGCTCGTCAACACCTACGAGGGCGTGCGCGGGGCCGACCCGTCGGCGCGCGACGCCGCGGTGGGCCTCGGCATGCCCGGCCGGCAGGTGCTCACCCGGGTGGAGCTCCCGCTCGCCACCGCCCTCGTCGCGGCGGGGGTGCGTACCGCCGTCGTGCAGGTCAGCGCCACCGTGCCGCTCGCCGCGCTCGCCGGCGGCGGCGGGCTCGGGCAGATCATCGCGCTCGGGATGGGCACCCAGCGCTACGGGCAGGTCCTCGCGGGCGGCATCCTCGTCGCCGCCCTCGCCCTCGTGCTCGACGGCGTGTTCGCCGTGGTGCAACGCCTCGTCACTCCCGCGCCCCTGCGGGCCGCTGCCCGGCGCTGAGCAGGCCGATCCACCACAAACCGGTTGCCACCACCGGACCCCCGCGGTCGAATAGGGCGGTTCCCCTCATCTCCACCCGCACCACCCACGCCGGTCCCCTCCCACGGACGGAGAGCACGATGACCCCCCACCGCACCACCACTCTGCGCCGCACGACGGCCGCCCTGGCCGCCGTCGTCGGCGCCGCCGGGCTGCTCGCCGCCTGCGGCGACCCCGGCTCGGCCGGGGGCGGCGGATCCACGTCCGCCGCCTCGGGCGACACCGCCGCGGCCACCTGCGAGGCCGTCCCGGGCGACGCGCTCGTGGTGCTCGAGGACGACAAGAAGCTGCAGACCGTCGACAACATCATCCCGGCCGTCAACGCGGACCTCGCGTCCCAGGCGCCCGACCTGATCCCGCTGCTCGACACCGTGTCGGCCGCGCTCGACACCGACACCCTCATCGGGCTCAACAAGGCGGTCGACATCGACCGCAAGACGTCGGAGGACGTCGCCGCCCAGTTCGTCGAGGACGCCGGGCTCGCCGCCGACGACGCGTCGCAGGGCGAGGGCGTCACGGTCGCGATCGGCGCGGCGGACTTCGCCGAGAGCGCCACGCTGGGCAACATCTACGCCGACGTGCTCACGAGCGCGGGCTACGACGCGACCGTCACCACCATCGGCAACCGCGAGACCTACCTGCCGGCCCTGCTGGAGGGCAAGCAGGTGCAGATGGTGCCCGAGTACGTCGGCACCCTCACGGAGTTCCTCAACAAGGACGCCAACGGGGCCGACGCCGAGCCGAAGGCGAGCGGCGACCTGGACGCGACCGTGGCCGCGCTCACCGAGCTCGGCGACGCGGCGGGCCTGACGTTCGGCACGCCGTCCCCGGCGCAGGACCAGAACGCGTTCGCCGTCACGCAGGCGTTCGCCGAGGAGCACTCCCTCACCACGCTCAGCGACCTCGCCGAGGCCTGCGGCGGGCTCGTGCTCGGCGCCGGGCCCGAGTGCACGGAGCGGCCGTTCTGCCAGCCGGGCCTCGAGGAGACGTACGGCCTGACGTTCTCCGAGTTCCGCTCCCTGGACGCGGGCGGCCCGCTCACCAAGGCGGCGCTGCAGAAGGGCGAGATCACCCTCGGCCTGGTCTTCAGCTCGGACGGCTCCCTGTCGACCTCGGCAGGCTGACGGTTCCGAGACGGACGAAGGGCCCCGAGCGAGCTCGGGGCCCTTCGTCGTGCCGGGGTGCCGTCAGTGCTTGGCGACGGCCTTCTCGGCGCCGGCGCCGGTGAGCGAGCGGACCTCCATCTCGGCGAACTTCTCCGGGTGCGGCTTCTCCTTCGACAGGAAGGTGCCGACGATCCCGAGCAGGAAGCCCAGCGGGATGGACACGAGGCCCGGGTTCGTCAGCGGGAAGACGTCGAAGTCCGCCGACGGGAACATCGCCTTCTCGTTCCCGGACACCGTGGGCGACAGGACGATCAGCACGATGCAGGAGATCAGGCCGCCGTAGATGCTCCACAGCGCGCCCGAGGTGTTGAACCGCTTCCAGAACAGCGAGAACACGATCGTCGGCAGGTTGGCCGACGCCGCCACCGCGAACGCGAGCGCCACGAGGAACGCGACGTTCTGGTTCTGGGCGAAGATGCCGCCCACGATGGCGATGATGCCGATCACGACCACGGTCCACCGGGCGATCCGCACCTCGGAGTCGGGCTTGACGTCCCCCTTCTTGATGACGTTCGCGTAGATGTCGTGGGAGAAGCTCGCCGCCGCGGTGATCGTCAGCCCGGCCACCACGGCCAGGATCGTCGCGAAGGCGACCGCGGAGATGAGCCCGAGCAGGATCTCGCCGCCCAGGGCGAAGGCCAGCAGCGGTGCCGCCGAGTTCACCCCCCCGGGGGCGTTGTTGATCGCCTCCGGCCCCACCAGCGCGCCCGCGCCGTAGCCGAGCACCAGCGTGAACAGGTAGAAGATGCCGATCAGCCAGATCGCCCAGACCACCGAGCGCCGCGCCTCCTTGGCCGTCGGCACGGTGTAGAAGCGCATGAGCACGTGGGGCAGGCCCGCGGTGCCGAGCACCAGGGCGAGCGCGAGCGACAGGAAGCTCAGCTTGGACGTGCCGTCCACGCCGTACTGCTTGCCCGGCTCGAGCAGCGCCTGGCCGCCCGGACCGGCAGCCTCCACGGCGCCCCCGAGCAGGTCGGACAGGTTGAAGCCGAACTTGGCCAGCACCCAGACGGTCATGATGGCGGCGCCCGCGATGAGCAGCACGGCCTTGATGATCTGCACCCAGGTGGTGCCCTTCATCCCGCCGACCAGCACGTAGAGGATCATCAGCGCGCCGACCACGGCGATGACGAGGCTCTGCCCGGCTCGGCTGTCGACGCCCAGCAGCAGCGCGACGAGGCCGCCGGCGCCGGCCATCTGGGCGAGCAGGTAGAAGAAGACCACGAGCAGGGTCGCGAGGGCGGCCGCCATCCGCACCGGGCGCTGACGCAGCCGGAAGGAGAGCACGTCGGCCATCGTGAACTTGCCGGTGTTGCGCAGCAGCTCCGCCACCAGCAGGAGCGCCACGAGCCACGCGACGAGGAAGCCGATCGAGTAGAGGAAGCCGTCGTAGCCGTTGAGCGCGATGGCGCCGCAGATGCCGAGGAACGACGCGGCCGACAGGTAGTCGCCCGCGATGGCGGTGCCGTTCTGCGGGCCGGTGAAGTTGCGGCCGCCGGCGTAGAAGTCGGCGGCGGACTTGTTCTGCCGGGAGGCCCGGAACACGATCACCAGGGTGACCAGGACGAACGCCCCGAAGATGCCGATGTTCACCCAGGGGTTGCCGATGTCCGTGGCCTCGGCGGCGGAGACGACGGGGGTCCCCGCGAGGGTCTGGGTCACGATGCCACTCACAGCTCGCCCTCCTCGATCTCACGGCGCAGCGCGTCGGCCCGCGCGTCGAACTTCTTGTTCGCCCAGCGGGCGTAGAGCATGGTGATGACGAACGTGGAGACGAACTGCCCGAGCCCGAACAGCAGCCCCACCGTGATGTTGCTGTCGCCCAGCCGGATGCTCATGAAGTCGTGGGCGTAGTTTGCGAGCAGGACGTAGACGAAGTACCAGACGAGGAACAGCGCCGTCATCGGGAACACGAAGTTCCGGAAGGCGCGCCGCAGCCCCTGGAACTCGTCCGACCGCTGCACCCGTTGGTACTCGGTCTCTCCCGGTGGCGGCCCCGCGGTGGACAGGTCGCTCATGATGCCTCCGTTGGCTCAGGCGTCCGACGGGGCCACGCTGCCCCGTTCGAGAACGTTTCGCGTGGCACACCTTGCTAGAGCCGAGCCGTGTGGCGCAAGTCACTTCCCGGGCGCGTCCGCAGGTCGGCGGCGCGTCGGTCCGGGAGCCGGGCTCAGCGGCGCACGTACTCCAGGTCGGTCGCGCCCCGGCCCGCGGCGGAGCCCTTCTTCTCGAAGCTCGTGAGCACGCGCCCCTCGAAGCGCGGCGCGCGCTCCCCGGGCCCGTGGGCGTTGCGGAAGGCGTCGGAGGCCTCGAGCACCTCGAGCATCTGGTCGGCGTAGTGCGACCAGTCGGTGGCGAGCCGCCACACCCCGCCGGGCCGCAGCACGCGGGCGACCACCTCGGCGAACGCCGGCGTGACGAGCCGCCGCTTCTGGTGCCGGGACTTGTGCCACGGGTCGGGGAAGAAGACCCACAGCTCGTCGACCGACGCCTCCGGCAGCGCCGTGGCCAGCAGCTCCGCGGCGTCCGCCTGGACCAGCCGGAGGTTGTCGAGCTCGTTGCCGGGCGCGCCGCCGTCCCGTCCGGGGTCGGCACCCGCGTGCCCGGCGCGCACGATCGTCTGGGCCAGGCCAGGCGTGTACACCTCGACGGCGAGGTGGTCGCGCTCGGGGTGCGCGGCGGCCGCCGCGACGATCGCCTCGCCCTGCCCGGACCCGATCTCCACGACCAGCGGGGCGGTGCGGCCGAAGACCCGCGCCGGGTCGAACGTCCAGGACGGGTCGACGGACGTCACCGCGGCACCGCGCGGCACGTCGACGAGGTACCGGTCGCGTCGGGTGTCCCACGCCTTGCCCTGCGCGGTCGTGAGGCGCGCGCTGCGCCGCACGAAGCTCACGGGCTGGCGGCGGTAGCGCGGGTCGACGGGCTCGGACGTCACGGGATCAGGCACGCCCCCAGGGTAAGCGGGGCACCGGGCGCCCAGAATCAGGCACCCAGAATCAGGCACCCAGAATCAGGCACCGAGTGTCAGGCGCCGGTGCTCAGGAGCTGAGCTCCACGAGCGCGAGCAACGCCGTGCCGTACGCCTCGGCGGGGTCGGCCGCCGTGAAGGTCCGCGCCTCGCCGAGCAGCTCCACCTCGACGTCGTAGCGCTCCGCCCCGCCCTGCTCCCCCGCGCCCGGCGTGGTGCGGGTCAGCCCCCGGAAGGTGGAGCGCAGCAGGTCGCGCAGCTGGTCCTCGCGCGGCAGCCACAGCGCGTCCTCGATGGCCACCGAGTCGAGCGCCCACTCGGTGGTGCCGTTGAACCCGAGGATGGTGCCGGTCGGATAGTCGTGCGCCTCGATCGTCATCGTGCTGACGGTGAACACCTCGGCGGACAGGTCGGCGGCGTCGATGCGGAACCTGTCGCCGTCGGCGGGGCGCCACACCAGCCCCGCGTCGCGCAGCCGGGCCGCAAGCTCGGTGGAGATCATCGCCCCATCCTGGCCCCTCACCCGAGACCGAGCACGCGCTGCACGAACCAGACGAGCCCCACGACGGCGACGGCGGCGGCGACCACCGCCGTGACCCACCGCCCCGCCCGCGGCGCCCGCCGACGCAGCAGCACCAGCAGCGGGAAGAGCACGGCGATGATGCCGAGCTGCACCGCCTCGATGCCCACGTTGAAGACGAGCAACGACCCGAGCAGCCCCCACGACCAGGGCTCGTCGAGGCCCAGCGCGCCCGCGAAGCCCAGCCCGTGCACGAGGCCGAAGGCGAACACGACGGCGATCCGGGTGACGTCGGACCTCGACAGGTCGTGCCAGCGCCGCCAGACCTGCCGACGTGGCTCGGTCGCGACGTCGCCCAGCACCTCGAGCCGCGGCGGCGCGCCCGGCCGCACGGCCCAGAGGTGCCCGGCGGCCACGGCGGCGATCGAGAGCGCGATGACCGGCTCGACCACCGCGCCGGGCGCGCTCACGGCGCCGGTCGCCGCGAGGAGGAACGTCACGGAGTGCGCGACGGTGAACGACGTCGCCACCAGGACGACGTCGCGCAGGCGACGGGAACCGACGATCAGGGCCAGCAGGAAGAGCAGGTGGTCGGGGCCGAGCAGCAGGTGCTCCGCGCCGAGCACGAAGAACTCCCCCAGCCGGTGCCACGTGCCCTGCCCGCCCGTCGTGACGGTCGGGTGGGCCGGCGTGAGCACCGCCGAGCCCGCCTCGCCGTCGAGGTCGTAGGTCACCATCGTCTCGGTGGTGTGCACGAACGACTCGGCGTCCGGGAAGAGGGCGCTGAACAGCGTGTGCGTCCCGGGGCGTCCGCCGTCCCCGGCGGGGCACGCGTAGTCGAGCGCGACCGTGGCGTAGGCCTTCCCGCCCCGGTCGCCGACCGTGGGGGCCGCCGCGAGCGCCGGGGCGCAGAGGTCGTCGCCCGCCGCCACCTGGAACCGCTCCGTGACGTAGGAGGCGACCTCGTCGGCGTGCTCGGCGAGCTGGGCCACCTGCGCTGCCGGGCCGCGCGCGTCATAGGCCTCGGCCGTGAGCCACGCGGACTTCATGAGCAGGTCGTACTCGAGGTCGAGCTCGACGTGCACGTCGGTGTCATCGCCCGCCGTGACCCGCGCGTACGCGTCGGTCGTGGCGTCGTGGGCCACGGCCGGGCCGGCCGCGACGACCGTGCCGACGACCGTGCCCACGACGGTGAGCCCGAGGACCGCCAGGACGGCGCCGCGACGCGACGCCGTCCTGGCCGGGGTGGTGGACGTCACCGCTTGCCGCCCCGGGTGGTGAAGAAGGCCGGCTCGGCGGCGGCGACGCCGGCGCCGCGCGTGGTGGCCGTGACGATCCACGCGTACTGCCTGTCCCGCTCGAGCCGGTCCCAGCGGACGGACGCGACGTCCCCCGAGGCCACGGCCTTCGTCCCGATCACCCGCGTCGGGGCGTAGACCGCGAGCGAGTCGGTGACCAGCGACGTGGTGCGGGTGGTGAGGTCCACGGGAAGCACCATGTTGTCGGCCGTCGAGTCGTACCTGGCCAGCGGGTCCCACTCGTCGGCCCCGAAGTCGTCGAGGAACGGCGAGTAGGTGTCGACGCTCATCTCGGCCCGGGCGACGTCGAACTGCAGCAACCGGAAGTACGAGGCGCCGAACCGCAGCCGCTCGGCCGGGTCGTAGCCGCCGATCGTGCCGAGGCCCACCCGCTCGGCGGGCACCGTGAAGGCCTGGTAGTCCGCGAGCAGCTCCACCACGCCGTTCGCGATCTCGCCGACCGG
Source organism: Isoptericola sp. NPDC019571 (assembly GCF_044389385.1). Lineage (NCBI taxonomy): Bacteria > Bacillati > Actinomycetota > Actinomycetes > Micrococcales > Promicromonosporaceae > Isoptericola > Isoptericola sp. NPDC019571. The sequence goes on along the minus strand of NZ_JBIRXZ010000002.1, from coordinate 212,459 downwards.
CTTCACGTTGGTCGTGACGCCGTGCACGTGCCCGGCCAGCACGAGGAACACGTTGTCGTTCGGCTCGACCACGTACTTGTACAGCGGCGAGCCGTCCGGGGCGGCGAAGCCCGCGTTCCGGCCGTCCTTCTGCGTGCTGGCGGCGAGGTACGCGTGGGTCATGAGGATGCCGTTGCGGTCGGGGTACCGCTCGAAGATCCCGTCGGCCCACTCGGCCTCCTCGCGGGTGACGCCGTACCCCATGCCGACGGCGACGAAGTCCAGCCCGCCCGCGGAGAACAGGACGTAGTGGTTGGAATTGTCGCCCTCGCGCCAGGAGCGGTACTCGGCGTCCTCCCAGGACTCGGCCGCGGCCTCGTACCGGTCGGGGCCGAAGTACTGGTTGTACAGGTCGGCGCCGCCGTCCGCCCCGGACCAGTTGTCGTGGTTGCCCGCGACGGCGGAGTTGGGGATGCCGTCGATCTTCGCCTGCTGACGCGAGGAGACCTCGAACTCGCCCGTGACCTGGTCCCGCATGGCGTCGTCCTGCGGCTCACGGATGTTGTTCTCGATGAGGTCACCGGTGTGCGAGACGAACGAGATCTTGCGCTCGTCGGCGTTCGCGGCGATCCACTCGGTCACGCCCGCGTACGCGGACTCCCAGATCTCCCGCTCCTCGGCGGTCTCCTGCTCGACCGCGCCCTCGGACAGGTACTGGGTGTCCGTCAGGTGCGCGATGGAGAAGTCGAAGTCCGCGGGGTCGGCGAAGCCCTCGGGGCCGGCGTCGAGGTCGTCGGCGAACGGGTCGGTGGCCGTCACCATGACGTGCACGACGCCGCGGTCGCGGTGCTCCGGACCGGCCGGCGCCACCAGCACCGTGTCGCCGTCGGCGGAGCCGCGCGACGCCGCGAGCGCGTCCCACGCCTTCGCCTTCGTGTCCCACACCAGCAGCGAGACCTCGCGCGCCGGGTCGGCCGTGCCGCTCCAGCGCACCACCGGGTGCTCCTCGCGGGACTTCACGCGGACGTCGAACCGCTGGTAGGCGACGGCGTCGGCCTGCGGGGAGGCGAGGGTCTTCCCGTCGCCGGCCGCCAGGCCCTTCGCGGACGCCTTCTTCGCGCCGCGGGGGTCGAGCTCCGTCGGGACCGCGTCGGCCGTGCCCTGCCGGACCTCGCCCGGCAGCAGCACGTCCGCCTGGGCGAACGTCGCCGTGACGGTGCCGTCGTCCGGGCCGGCGACACGCGCCGACAGCGTCACCGGAGAGTCGACGTCGGTCGTGCCGCCGGCGGGGGCGAGGTCGGTCGGGACGTCGGGCACTCCGGCGCTCGTGAAGGTGATCTCGCGCGTCGCCGTGTTGCCGAGCGAGTCCGCGGTCGCCACCTCGAGGGTGTGCTCGCCCGCGGTCAGCCCCGGGCCGACCGGAGCGCCCAGCGCGACGGCCTCGCCGTCGAGCGTGACCTCCGCGTCCCCGACCACCCCGTGCGCGTCGTCGAGCTCCACCGCGAGCGGCACGGCGGATGTGATCCGCGCGCCGTCGGCCGGGGCGGACGACGCGACCCGCGGCGCCGAGTTGTCCGTCTCCAGGACGCGCGTGGCGGTCTCGCCGGTGGTGGACACCGCCGCGAGCTCGTGCTCCCCGTCCTTCAGGTCCGCGGTGTCCACGTCCGCGCGCACGCCGCGCGCCGGGGCGTCCACCAGGAAGTGCAGGTCGACCTGGCGGAAGGAGTTGAGGTTCGAGCCGCAGGTGCCGTCGCCGAGCCCGTACGACCCCGCCGCGTTCTGCTGCTGCGCCGTGCCGTCCGCCGGCGTCAGGACGACGTCGGAGACGGTGAAGTCGTCGAGGTTGCAGTCGTTCGCGAACGCGCCCGCGACCACGTCGATCTCGTTCCAGCCGGGCAGGAGCCACTCGTTCGGGAACGTGATCTCCCCGCGCCCGCCGACGATGGTCTGGTCGATGCGGCGCTCGATGCCGTTGATCCGCAGCGCGTTGGTCGCGGAGCCGTCGAGCGAGTTGGACCCGACGACGAACGAGACCGTGGCCTCGCCGTGCCCCAGGGCGGGGAACGCGGTCACGCCGGGCGCGTCGATCGTCCACACCAGCTCGACCTTCGCCAGCGCGGTGCCGGACGAGCCGCAGCTCCCGTCGCCCATGGCGTAGGAGGCCTGCAGGTCGGCCGGCGGGGTGACCGTGCCGTCCGCGAGGCTCAGCGCCAGGCCCGACGCCGTGAAGTCGTCGAGGTTCGCCCCGCACGACGCGGAGACGTCGCCCGCCACCAGCGCGATCGTGTTCTCGCCCGGGTGCAGCAGGCGGTTCGGCACGCCCACCTGGACCCGCTCGGAGACGAGGTCGCGGCCGCCGTCGCCGCGCAGGTCGAGCCGGGTGCCGTTGACGAGCAGGTGGTTCTGGTAGCGCGTCTCGATCGCGTTCGTGCCGACGTCGAACGAGAACACCGACACCCCGTCGCCGAGGGTCGTCGGGCCGGCGGCGGGCTCGCCGTCGACCGTCAGCGCGGCGGTGCCGCCGTCGCCGTCGGCGGGTGCGGACGCCGTGACGCTCTGCACCCCGCGCGTGAGCGTCCCGTCCTCCGGGGCAAGCGCCGGTGCGCCGACCGGGGAGTTGTTCACGCGCACCGTGTGGGTGGCGGTGGCCCCCGAGCGGGTCGTCGCGACCACCTCGTGCGCGCCGTTGGCGAGCGTCGTCGTGTCGACGTCGGTGGCGAGCCCCGTGGTCGCACCCGGCGCGGACCCGACCTCGAACGTCGCCGTCGCCTCCTTGACGGAGGAGGTGTTGCTGCCGCAGGAGCCGTCGCCCATCGAGTAGCCGAAGGAGTTCCCGGCGTCACCGGCGGTCTCGCCGAGCAGCTCGAGCTGCAGCTCCGAGATCACGAAGTCGTCGAAGTTCACGCCGCACGACGAGTCCAGGCCGCCCGCGTGGACCTCGACCGTGTTGGTGCCCTGGACGAGCCACTCGTTCGGCACGGGGACGGAGACGCGCTCCGACACCCAGGTGCGGTCCTGCTCGACGCGGTGGCCGTTGACCACGAGGTAGTTGCCGAACGCGACGTCCGCGGAGTTGCTCCCGACGTCGAACGTCAGGGCGGACGTGCCCGTCGTCGCCTGGAGGCCGGGCAGGTCCGCGCCGTCCACGGTGATCCGGCCGACCGGGTCGCCCGCGGTGGTCGGGTCGGCCGCGAACCGCACCGTGCCCTCGACGTGGGCGCCGTCCTCCGGGGCCAGCGTGGGCGCCGTGCCGGGCTTCCCGGGCTTGCCCGGCTTCTTCCCGCGCTCCGCGGGCGCGCCCTCCGGCCAGCCGGGGAAGCCGGGGAACCGGTCGGCCGCCGCCGTCGCGACCAGGTCGGGTGTCTCGGGAGCCGCCGTGGCGGGCGCGACGCCGGCGCCGGGGAGCGCCAGCGCCGCGGCCACCAGACCGGCGGCGAGGGTGGACGCCCGTAGGCGTCGCGAGGGGTTCGGCCGCATCAGCGTGCCGTCCTTCCTGTCGTCGATGAGGGAAGGGCGCTCCCGCCAGGCAGCCCGGGCTCACCCGGGACCACAGCGTGGCGGCGGCGGGTGAACTCCCCGGTGCGTGCCGGGGGCGACCGGGAGAACTCTGGACGACCACTGGACGCCACCTGCTCCGGGCACGACGAAGCCCCGCCCGGCGCTGCCGGACGGGGCTTGGTGGTGCGCCATCAGGGACTCGAACCCCGAACCCGCTGATTAAGAGTCAGCTGCTCTGCCAATTGAGCTAATGGCGCGTGGCCAGAGGACGCCCGCAGGCTCGCACCAGGAGGTCCTCACGCGACGAGGTCCCCGCGGTACGGGGACCTCGTGCTGGTGCGCCATCAGGGACTCGAACCCCGAACCCGCTGATTAAGAGTCAGCTGCTCTGCCAATTGAGCTAATGGCGCTGGCGGGGTGAAACATTACCAGCCGTGCGGGGCTGCAGAGAAACCGTCGCAGCCGGTCAGCGCTGTGACCTGCACGACAGGTCATCGGAACGCCTGGTGGCCGGTCAGGTGCCGGCCCAGGATCAGGGTGTGCACCTCGTCGGTGCCCTCGTACGTGCGCACCGCCTCGAGGTTCGCGGCGTGCCGCATCGGCGAGTGCTCCAGGGTGATGCCGTCGCCCCCGAGCACGGTGCGGGCGGTCCGGGCGACCTCGATCGCGGACCGCACGTTCGCCAGCTTGCCGGCCGAGATCTGGTGCGGCTCCAGCCGCCCGTCGTCCTTGAGCCGCCCGAGCCGCAGCGCCAGGAGCTGCGCCCGGGACACCTCCAGGGCCATGTCGACCAGCTTCGCCTGCGTGAGCTGGAACGCCGCGAGCGGGCGGCCGAACTGGACCCGTTCCCCCGCGTGCCGCAGGGCGGCGTCGAGGCTGTCGCGCGCGGCCCCGGCCGCGCCCCACGCGATGCCGTAGCGCGCCTCCGCCAAGCAGGCGAACGGCCCGGCCAGGCCGGGGTGCTCCGGCAGGACGGCGTCGGCGGGCAGCCGGACGTCGTCGAGCACGACGTCGCACTGGACCGACGCACGCAGCGACAGCTTCGGCTCGATGGGCGTCGCGACGAAGCCGGGCGTCGTCGTCGGGACGAGGAAGCCGCGCACCCGCGGCCGCGCCTCCTCGACGCCCTCGGTCGGGTCGGAGGCACGCGCCCACACCACGGCGACGTCGGCGACCGACGCGAGCCCGATCCACCGCTTGCGTCCCGACAGCACCCACCCGTCGCCGACGCGCGCCGCCGTCGTCGTCATCGAGGCGGGGTCGGAGCCGGCGCCGGGCTCGGTGAGCGCGAAGCACCCGATCGTCTCGCCCGCCGCCATCCCCGGCAGCCAGCGCTCCCGCTGCGCGGGCGACCCGTGCTTCGCGATCGCGGTCATCGCGAGCGAGCCCTGCACCGAGACGAAGGTGCGGATCCCGGAGTCCCCCGCCTCCAGCTCCGCCATCGCCAGGCCGTACTCGACCGCCGACCGGCCCGCGCAGCCGTGGCCGTGCAGGTGCATGCCGAGCAGCCCCGCCTCGGCGAGGCGGGGCACCAGGTCGAGCGGGAACACGCCGTCCGCGAACCAGCGCGCGACGTGCGGGCGGACGTGCTCGTCGACCAGCGCCCGCACCCGGTCGCGGGTCTCGCGCTCGGTCGGGCTGAGCTCGTCGTCGAGCGCCAGCAGGTCCAGGGGGTCACCCGTCATGACGTCACTGTGGCAGACGCCACCGTGCCAGCGGCGAACGTCAGAGGTACAGGCCGGTCGCGCCGCCCTCGTCCTCGGTCTCCGTGACGCCGTGCACGTCGCGCTCGCGCAGCAGCACGTAGTCCGTGCCGCCGAGGTCCACCTCGGCCCGGTCCTCCGGGTCGTAGAGCACGCGGTCGCCCACGGCGACCTGGCGCACGTGCTCGCCCTTGGCCACCACCTGCGCCCACGCGAGGCGCTTGGCCCCTGCCGCGGTCGCGGGGATCACGAGGCCCGCCGTCGACTGCCGCTCGGCCGAGTCCACCTCCGGCTGCACCAGCAGGCGGTCGTGCAGCATGCGGATGGGCAGCGGCTTGCTGTCGGGCGTGGTGCGGGGCGCGCGGTCGGTCACGGGCTCCACGCTAGACGACCCGGGCGTCTAGGCTCGACGCCGAGCGCGCGCCCGCGAACCTGCCGCGAACCCTGTGGCCGCGCACTGCACGACCCCGACACCTTGGAGCACCCGTGACCCGTCTCGCCGTCGGCGACGCCGCCCCCGCCCTCGAGCTGCCCGCCGTCCTGCCCGACCCCGACGGCACCGGCCGCACCACCGGCACGTTCTCCCTGGCCGAGGCGCTCGCCGAGCCCGGCCGCCAGGGCGTCGTCGTGTACTTCTACCCCGCCGCGATGACTCCGGGCTGCACCACCGAGGCGTGCGACTTCCGCGACTCCCTCGCCTCCCTGCAGGGCGCCGGCTACGCCGTCGTCGGCGTCTCGCCGGACGGCGTCGACAAGCTCGCGACGTTCGCCGAGCGCGACGCCCTGACCTTCCCCCTCCTCGCCGACACCGAGCACGAGGCGCTCGAGGCCTGGGGCGCGTGGGGGGAGAAGAAGAACTACGGCAAGACGTACGTGGGCGTCATCCGCTCCACGGTCGTCGTCGACCCGGAGGGCAAGGTCGCCGTCGCGCAGTACAACGTCAAGGCCACCGGCCACGTCGCCCGGGTGCGCAAGACGCTCGGCCTGGACTGAGCGAGCGGCCGCGGGCAGCCGCCGCGCCCTCAGGACGCGAGCACGGCGCTCGGGGGCGGGACGGGCTTGCCGAGCCGGACGACGCCGTCCACGGCATCGCCCTGCCGCGCGAACCCCTCGCTCTCGTAGAGCCTGAGGTTGCGCTCGCTGCGCGCGCCGGTGCTCAGCACCACCCGCTCGTACCCCGGCGCGAGGCCGGCCTGAGCGCGACGCAGCAGCCATCGCCCGACGCCGGCGCCGCGCACGTCGGGCGCCACGGCGAGGCGGCCGACGTGCGCCTCCGTGCCCTCGCGCCGGGTGCGGACCATCCCGAGCAGCCGCCCGTCGCGCCACAGCCCCGTGACGTCCCAGTCCGACAGCCAGCGCCGCACGTCGCCGAGGGTCTCGTGCAGCGGCGCCAGCGCGAGGGTGTCGTTGGCCAGCGCCTCCTCGACCCAGCAGCAGCGCTGGAGCACCACCACCTCCGCCGCGTCGCGGGGCGTCAGGCGCCGGACGTACGAGCCCGGGACCGGGCCCTCGTCGGCCCCGTCGGCCGCCGCCTCGCGCAGCGGACGCAGGGCCTGCGCCAGCCGGGCGACCTCGTGCAGCACGCGGGGGGCCGCGCCGTCCCACCGCGCGTCGGGCCGGACGCGTCCGTCCTCGACGGCGTCGCCGATCCGGAGCGCGACGGTCGCCCCGGCCGGTACGAGCCGCAGCGTGGTCACGACCTGCTTGGCATGCTGGACGGAGCGGGTCCCGGCCGACGTGTTTCCGTAGCTGACGAAGCCGATCGGCTTCCACGCCCACTCCCGGCCCAGGTAGTCCAGCGCGTTCTTGAGCGTGGCCGGCATGCCGAAGTTGTACTCGGGCGTCACCACGACGAAGCCGTCCACCGCATCCACCAGCGCACTCCACCTCCGGGTGTGCGCCTCCCGGTAGACGCCCGACGACGGGTGCTGCTCCTCGTCGAGGAGGGGCAGGGCGAGATCCGCGAGCGACACGGGGACCAGCTCGACGCCGAGGCGCGCCGCGTCCGGTGCGACGGTGCGGCCGAACCACTCCGCGACCGCCGGACCCAGGGCCCCGGGCCGGGTGCTGCAGGTGAGGAGCATGACGCGCACAGGATTCGTTGACACGTTGATGAACGTAGATCCTAGAATGATGACATGTCAACGACTTCGCGTGACACGCGGCCCGGGTCGGCCGCGCCCTGGCTCGACGAGCACCAGGAACGCGCCTGGCGGGCCTTCCGGCGGATGACGACCTCCGTCCGCGCGGGCACCGCGCGAGACCTCGCCGACACCGGCCTCTCGGAGCCCGACTACGAGGTGCTGAGCACGCTCGTCGAGCGCCCCGGGACCACCAGCACCCTGCACGAGCAGGCCGCGAAGATGGGGTGGTCGCGCAGCAGGTTGTCGCGGCACTCGAGCCGCATGGAGGTCCGTGGGCTCATCGCCCGGGCACCCGACCCCGCGGACGGCCGAGGCTGCCTGCTCGTCCTCACGGCGGCCGGGCGCGAGGCGCTGCGCGCCGCGACGCCGACCCACCTGGAGTCCGTCCGCCGACGGTTCGCCGACCGCCTCGACGCGGACGACCTGCGCGACCTGCTGCGCATCGCGGACAAGCTCGGTGACAGGTCTGAGGAGGCCGCTCCCCTCGACGGCTGACCGCGTCGGGCGGGCCCGGTGCCGGAGACGGGAGTCGAACCCGCACGCCCTGGGGCACGGCGATCTAAACGCCGCATGTCTGCCTGTTCCATCACTCCGGCTTGGCGCGCGTCAGTCTAGGCGAACGACGACGGCCGCCCCGGATCTCTGCGGGGCGGCCGTCGCGGGTGCTGCGGCGATCAGGCCTGGGGCGAACCGTTGTTCGCGGCGGCGATCTGGGCGCGGACCTCGTCCATGTCGAGGCCCTTGACGGCGTCCACGACCTGCTTGAGCGCAGGCGCGGGCAGCGCGCCGGCCTGGTTGAAGACGAGCACACCCTCGCGGAACGCCATGAGCGTCGGGATGGCGCTCACACCCGCGGCGGCGGCGATGCGCTGGTTCGCCTCGGTGTCGAGCTTCGCGTGCACGACGTCCGTGTTCTCCTCGGACGAGGCCTCGAAGACGGGGCCGAACTGCTTGCACGGGCCGCACCACTCGGCCCAGAAGTCGACCAGCACGATGTCGTTGTCGGTGACGGTCTTCTCGAACGTGTCGTCGGTGAGCTCGACGGTGGCCATGGGTGTCCTTCCGATGGGGGTCTCCTCGGCACAGCATCGGCGCCGCCCCCAGTATTCCCGTCACGGCCTGCCCGCGCGCTGGCCCGCCGTCCGGGCTGGTAGAAACGACATGTGACGGACACGGCCGAGTTCCCCCCCGACGACGAGTTCTATCCCGACGAGTCGCAGCCCGCGGGCTGGCTCACGCCGGAGGACCTCGCCGCCGTGCGGGCGCAGCTCCCGCTGGTCTACGTCGACGCCGTGCCCGTGCGCGTGGACGACTCGGGCGACGTGGTCGCCGTCGGGCTGCTGCTGCGCGTCACCCCGCTCGGCACCATGACGCGCGCGCTCGTCTCCGGACGCGTGCTGTACCACGAGCGGGTGCGCGACGCCCTGCTGCGGCACATCGAGAAGGACCTCGGGCCGGTCGCGCTGCCGCAGGTCCCGGCGTCGCCGCAGCCGTTCACGGTGGCGGAGTACTTCCCCACGCCCGGTATCACGCCGTACCACGACCCCCGCCAGCACGCCGTCTCCCTGGCGTACGTCGTACCGGTGACGGGCGACTGCCGCCCGCAGCAGGACGCGCTCGACCTCGCGTGGCTCACCCCCGAGGAGGCGTGCAGCGACACCGTGCAGGCGGAGATGATCCACGGGCAGGGCACGATCGTGAAGCAGGCGATGGCCTGGGTGGGTCGCCTGTCGTGAGCCGGCGGGCGGCGGGCGCCGCGCACCTGCTCGTCGCTGTCTCCGCGCTCGGCGGAGTGCTCATGGAGCTCGTCGTCGCGCTGGTCGACGGGCCGGGCGCGGCAGGCACCACGGCCGAGCGGCTCGTCCGGCTGTTCTCGTACTTCACGATCCTGTCGAACGTCGGCATCGGCGTCGTGTCCGTGCTCCTCGCCGTCGACCCGACCCGCGACGGCCGTCTGCTGCGCGTCGCGCACCTCGACGCCCTGCTGTGCATCGTCGTCACCGGCATCGTCTACAACACCGTCCTGGCGGGCACGGTGGAGGGCCTCACGCAGGCGGGCCAGCTGTCCAACGTGCTGCTGCACGTGGCGTCCCCCGTGCTCGCGGTGGTCGTGTGGCTGCTCGCCGGCCCGCGGCCGCGGGTGGACGCGCGGACGGTGGGCTGGTCCGTCGTCGGGCCGCTCGCCTGGATCGCGTACACCTTCGTGCGCGGCGGGATGGTCGGCTGGTACCCGTACCCCTTCCTCGACGTGGGCGCGCTGGGCCTCGCGCGGGCGCTCGTCAACGCGGGCCTCGTCGCGGCGATGTTCCTCCTGCTCGCGCTCGTCGCGCGCTGGGCGGACCGGCGGCTGCCCGCCGCGCCGGGCGGGCGATGAGTTCCCGGTCCCGCGCTGGCCCCACCCCGGGCGGACCGGGTCAGGCCCCCAGGTCCAGCACGGGCCAGTCCGCCAGGTCCGCGCGCATCCGCCGGTCGTGGGTGGCGACGACGACGGCGGCGGGGGTGGCGACCAGGGCCCGGGTCAGCTCGTCCACGAGGTCCACGGACAGGTGGTTCGTCGGCTCGTCGAGCAGCAGCAGGTGCGGCGCGTGCAGCAGCGCCCGCGCGAGCTCGAACCGGCGCCGCTGCCCGGCCGACAGCTCCGCCAGCGGCCGCTCGAGGTCCTCCTCGCTCAGCAGCCCCAGCGCCGCCACCGGCACGACGTGCTCCGGGTCCAGCTCGCCGCGCTCCAGCAGCCCGAGCGCCTCGGCGGCGTAGGCGTCGAATCCGGTCTGCGGCGCGTCCTCGCCCCGCGTGGCGCCGGGGGGACGCGCGGGCGCCGCCTCCTGGACCACGACGCCCAGCCGGGCGCCGGGCGTGACCGAGCGGGTGCCGCGGGCCAGCGCCATCCGGCCCGCGAGCGCCGCGAGCAGCGTCGACTTCCCCGTCCCGTTCGGCCCGACGACCAGCAGCCGGCCCGACGGCGGCACCGCGACGCGGGTGCCGGGCAGGTCGAGCCGCACGCCGCCGTCGTCGGCCAGCACCCGCGGCGAGCGCAGCTCGACCAGGGGAGCGCCCGGGTCCCACCCCGGCGACATCGACGGCAGGTCCGGGAACGTGAGTCGCGCTGGCGGCACGGGGACCTCGACGGCCTCGGCCTCGAGCTTCTCGATCAGCCGGTCGGCGGCCTTGACGTGGATGCGGGCCCGCGTCGCGCGGCGGTGCTTCTGCGACCCCTTGGGCGGCCGCCACTCGTCGGACAGCCCCTCGTACGACGCGTCCAGCCGCTCGGCGAGCACGCGGGCGCGCTCCTGCTCCGCGCGGTAGCGCTGCCGCCACCGGTGCAGGGCCTGGTTCTTCGCGAACCGGTACGCGAGGTAGCCCGGCTGCCCGTACAGGACGGGCTTGCCGTCCATCGACGGGTCGAGGTCGAGGATGGCGGTCGCGACGTCGTCGAGCAGCTCGCGGTCGTGCGTCACGACCACCACGCCGCCCTGCCACGCGACCAGCTCGCCGGTGAGGAACTCGATCGCGGAGTCGTCGAGGTGGTTGGTGGGCTCGTCGAGGAGCAGGAGGTCGGCGCGCTCCGCGAGCCGGCACGCGAGGCGCACCCGGTACCGCTGCCCCACGGACAGGGTGTCGAGGCGCCGGTCGGGGTCGCGCACCGCGCCGAGGCGGGTGAGCGCGACGTCGACCCGCCGGTCCGCGTCCCACGCGGCCAGGTGCTCGGCACGGGCCAGCAGCCCGGACAGGCGGCGAAGGTCCCCGGTCTCGTGGTCGAACGACGCGGCCTCCTTCTCGATCTCGGCCGCGAGCGCACGCAGGTCGGCGAGCGTGCGCCGCACGAGGTCGCCCACCGTCTCCCCCGACGTCGTCGCGAGCTCCTGCTCCACCAGCGCGACGCTCCCCTTGCGCCGGAGCTCTCCGCGGCCCGGCCTGAGGTCGCCGGCCAGGAGGTGCAGCAGGGTCGACTTGCCGGACCCGTTCTCCCCCACGACGCCGAGGCGGGTGCCGTCGGAGACGCGGATGCTCACGCCGTCGAGCACCGGTCGGCCGGGGTAGGCGAACGCGAGGTCCGTGGCGGTGAGCTGCACCGGACAACCCTACGTGCGGCTCGCATAGGGTGGCCGCATGACTTCCCCCGCTTCCGAGGCCGCCACGCCTGATGTCACCCTCCGCGCCGACGGTCGCACGCCCTCCCAGCTCCGCCCCGTCACGATCACGCGCGGCTGGACCCAGAACGCCGAGGGCTCCGTGCTGGTGGAGTTCGGCAGCACCCGCGTGCTGTGCACGGCCTCGTTCACCGAGGGCGTGCCGCGCTGGAAGAAGGGGTCCGGCGAGGGCTGGGTCACCGCGGAGTACGCGATGCTCCCCCGCGCGACGAACGAGCGCAGCCAGCGCGAGTCGGTCAAGGGCAAGATCGGCGGCCGCACGCACGAGATCTCCCGCCTCATCGGCCGCGCGCTGCGCGCCGTCGTCGACGTCTCCGCCCTCGGCGAGAACACGATCGTCCTCGACTGCGACGTCCTCCAGGCCGACGGCGGCACCCGCACCGCGGCCATCACGGGCGCGTACGTCGCGCTCGCCGACGCCGTCGCGTGGGGCACCCGCCACGGCCACGTCACCGGCGGCAAGAAGGTCCTCACGGACTCCGTCGCGGCCGTCAGCGTCGGCATCATCGACGGCAGCCCGATGCTCGACCTGCCCTACGTCGAGGACGTGCGGGCCGAGACGGACATGAACGTCGTGACGACGGGCTCGGGCACGTTCGTCGAGGTGCAGGGCACCGCCGAGCACGCGCCGTTCGACCGCGCCGAGCTCGACGCCCTCCTCGACCTCGCCGTCGCCGGCACCGCCGAGCTCACCGAGCTCCAGCGCGCCGCGCTGGCGCAGGAGCTGTGACGATGCCCGACGCGACCGTGACCGTCCCCGCCGGCGCCCGCCTCGTGCTGGCCACGCACAACCGCGGCAAGCTCACCGAGCTGCGCGCGATCCTGCGCGACCAGCCCGGCCTGGACGCCCTGCCCGACGAGGCCGTGGTGTCGGCGGCCGACGTCGGCGCCCCCGAGCCGGTCGAGGACGGCGTGTCGTTCGTCGAGAACGCGCTGATCAAGGCCCGCGCGCTGGCCGCGGCGACCGGCCTGCCCGCCGTCGCGGACGACTCCGGCCTCAGCGTGGACGTCATGGGCGGCGCGCCCGGCATCTTCTCCGCCCGCTGGTCGGGAAGTCACGGCGACGACGAGGCGAACCTCCGGCTCCTCCTCGCCCAGCTGGGCGACGTGCACGACGAGCACCGCGCGGCGGCGTTCGTGTGCGCGGCCGCGCTCGTGACCCCGGACGGCCGCGAGGAGGTGTGCCTCGGCGAGATGCCCGGCACCCTCGTGCGCGCCCCGCGCGGGAGCAACGGCTTCGGCTACGACCCGATCCACGTGCCCGTCGAGCAGGCCCCGGCCGCCGACGGCACGCCCGGCGCGCGCACGTCGTCCGAGCTCACCCCGGCGGAGAAGAACGCCATCAGCCACCGCGGCAAGGCGTTCCGCGCCCTCGCGCCGGCGGTCGCCGAGGCCCTCGCCTGACCACCTGCCCGTTGTGAGCGTGATTTTGGCCCTGTTTCGAGTCCGAAACAGGGCCAAGATCACGCTCACAACGATCAGGGAGTGGTGCCTCGGCGGGCGGCGAGGGACGCGAGGGCGCGCCAGCCCAGCATCGTCACGCCCAGGAAGACGGCGGTGACGATCGCGAAGGACACCTCGACGCCGCCGATGCCGAGCACCGGCCGCAGCACCAGGCCCAGCACGACCGTGGCGAACCACACGGCCACGCCGGTGGGCCAGACCTGCGCGGGGGCGCGCCAGGCGCGCGTCGCGAGCCAGCCGACGGCGAGGCCGACGACGAACGGCAGCCCGACCAGCGCGACGTGCCCGACGCCTGCGGTGTCGTGGCTGAGCGTGCCGACCACGGTGAACACGAGCACGCACACGAGGTCGCAGACGGCGGCGGGCCAGGCGGGCCGTGCCGTCGGGGTCGTCGGGGAGGCGGGGGCCGGGGCAGCGTTCACGGGGCCGAGGCTACCGCTCACAGCGCGTGCACCCCGCCGGCCGTCGCCACGGCGACCGGTCCGTCGTAGGCCGACCGGGCCTCGGCGATCGCGACGTCCGGCGCGTTCCACACCGGCAGGTGGGTGAGCAGCAGGCTCCGCACCCCGGCGGCCGCGGCGGCCTCGCCCGCCCGCAGGCCGGTGAGGTGGATGCCGCGCTCGACGCCGTCGTCGCGCCCCTCCTGGAAGGCCGCCTCGCACAGGAACAGGTCGGCGCCGCGGGCGCCCTCGACGAGGCCGTCGCACGCGTCGGTGTCCCCCGAGTAGACGAGCGTGACCCGCTCCCCCGGGCGCACCGACGACGGCCCCGTCACGCGGATGCCGTACGCCTCGACCGGGTGGTACACCGCGAACGGCTCCAGCTCGAACGGGCCGACCTGCACCGGCGTCCCCGGCTGCCAGGCGCGGACGTCGTACTCGCCGTCCATCGACTCCCCCGCGGCCAGGCCGTACATCGCCGCCGCGCGGTCCGCGGTCGTGCTCGGCCCGAGCACCGGCAGCCGGCGCCCGACGCCCGTGCGGGTGCCGCCCCGCTCCGGGTGGTACCGCAGGTACACGTACAGCCCGGACAGGTCCGCGCAGTGGTCGGGGTGCAGGTGGGACAGCGCGACGGCGTCCAGGTCGAGCGGGTCGACGTGCCGCTGCAGGGCGCCGAGCGCCCCGTTGCCGAGGTCGAGCACGACGTTCCAGTCGCGCTCGCCGTCGTGCGCCTGCAGCAGGTAGGCGGACGCGGGTGACGCCGGCCCGGGGAAGGACCCCGAGACCCCCACGGTGACGAGCCTCATGCGGCCTCCACCAGGGTCACCTCCGGCCCCAGGAACCGGCGTGCGAGCCGCTCGAACGGCTCGGTGTCCCCGGTGGCCAGGAACCGGTGCACGGGCGGGGCCGCGTCGGGCGAGCGCTCCAGCCCGTGCTGCACGAGGTTGCGGTACACGTCCTTCGCCGTCTCCTCGGCGCTGGACACGAGCGTGACGTCCTCGCCCATCACGTAGGAGACGGCGCCCGCCAGCAGCGGGTAGTGCGTGCACCCCAGGACGAGCGTGTCCACGCCCGCGGCCTTCACCGGGTCGAGGTAGCGGTGAGCGACCTCCAGGACCTCGGGCCCGGACGTCAGCCCGCGCTCGACGAGCGGCACGAAGTCCGGGCACGCCTGCGTGGTGATCTCCAGCCCCGGCGTCACGTGGAAGGCGTCGTCGTACGCGCGGGAGTCGATGGTGGTCTTCGTGCCGATGACGCCGATGCGGCCCGTCCGGGACGTGAGCACCGCCCGTCGCGCGGCGGGCCGGATCACCTCGACGACGGGGATGCCGCGCCGCACGGTGTACCGCTCGCGGGCGTCGGGCAGCGCCACCGCGGTGGCGGAGTTGCAGGCGATGACCAGCATCTTCACGCCCTCGTCGACCAGCCGGTCCATCACCGCGAGCGCCATCGCGCGCACGGCAGCGAGCGGCTTCGGCCCGTACGGGCTGTTCGCCGTGTCCCCCAGGTAGAGCACCTGCTCGTGGGGAAGCTGGTCGAGGATGGAGCGCGCGACGGTCAGCCCGCCGACGCCGCTGTCGAAGATCCCGATGGGGGCGTCGTTCACGCGAGGAAGCCTAGTCGCGACGGACCGTCACGACCCCGAGGAGTGAGCGGCGACACGGCGTGGCGCCCGCCACAGCGATGCTCCCGCCTGCGCTGATACGCCGTCCGCCACCCGCGCCGTCAGGCCTCCGCGCGCCCCGCCCTCAGCTCCGCGAGCATCTCGTCGACCAGCGACTCCTGCGCGAACCCGGCGGCCACGAACACCCCGCCCCAGTAGCGGCGCTCGCGGCCCGACAACCCGACCCGCTCCCAGCCGGCGTACTCGTCCGGGGCGTCGTCGGTGTCCTCGTCCGGTTCGTCGTCCGCATCGTCGGTGTCGTCGACGTCGTCGTCGATGCCGGCCAGGACGTCGTCGTGCAGCGTCTCGACGTCCGCGTCGTCGACCAGCCCCAGCCGCTCCGCCAGCACGAGCCGCACGTCGGTGAGCGCGCCCGCGAACTCCTGCGCGGACTCGCGCGGCACGACGAGCTCCGCCCCGTCGCGCGGGTCGTCCGGCAGCTCGTCCGGGGAGTCGATCGCGTCGGCGAACGCGACGAGCCGGGCCACCTTCCCGGCCGCGAGGTCCGTCTGCGTCAGGTGCCGGAACTCGGCGGCGACGTCGGCGTCCTCGTCGTGCGCGTCGGGCAGCAGGCGCTGCACCGCCGGGTCCTGCGGCACCCGCGCGACGCCCGTGAACGCGACGCCGTCGCCGACCTCGATCCCGGGCTCCAGGCCCGACTCCGCGCGCACCAGCTCCGCGACGTCCCGCGCGACGCGCCCGAGCACCTCCCGCTCGACGTCGTCCCACCGGGCGACGTAGCCCGCCGGCGCGGACCGGAACGGCGTCATGCCGCACCCCCGTCGTGGCCGGAGGCGCCGCCGGCGCCGCCGTCCGAGGCGCCCGACTGCCGCAGCGTGGCCCACAGCCCGAACCCGTGCATCGCCTGCACGTCGACCTCCATGCGCTCGCGCGGCCCGGACGACACCACGGCGCGCCCGTCGTGGTGCACCTGCAGCATCAGCTTCTGCGCCTTCGCCGGCGGGTAGCCGAAGTAGCTCTCGAAGACGTAGCTCACGTACGACATGAGGTTCACCGGGTCGTTCCACACGATCGTCACCCAGGGGTCCGCGACGGCGGCCGCCGCGTCCTCCCGGGTGTCGACCTGGGTGTCCCCCGCCGCCTCGGTCGCCGCGGCCGCTGTCGCGAGCCTCGCGCCCCTCGTCGTCTGCCCGTTCACGCGCCCAGCGTAGGCACAGCCGTCCACCGGTCGTCGACCGTCCGCCTGGCGGGCTTCACCCTGCCGGACCAGCGCGGGAGCCCTACCGTGTCCCCATGACCGACGAGCCCCGGGGCGGCGCCGCCCCGTCGCTGCAGGCCGTCCCGGCCGCCCCGCTCCCGTCCGTCCGCCCGTCGGTCGCCCTCCTCACCGACCGGTACGAGCTGACGATGCTGCAGGCGGCCCTCGCGGACGGCACCGCCCACCGCCACTGCGTGTTCGAGGTGTTCACGCGGCGGCTGCCGGCCGGGCGGCGGTACGGGGTCCTCGCGGGCACCGGGCGCATCCTCGAGGCGCTCGCGCACTTCCGCTTCGGCGACGCCGAGCTCGCCTACCTCGAACGCGCCGGCGTCGTCGACGACCGGACCCTCGACTTCCTGCGCGGCTACCGCTTCACGGGCACGATCCAGGGCTACGCGGAGGGCGAGATCTTCTTCCCGGGCTCGCCGGTGCTGCAGGTCGAGGGCACGTTCGCCGAGGCCGTGCTGCTCGAGACGCTGATCCTGTCGATCCTCAACTACGACTCCGCCATCGCGTCGGCCGCGTCGCGGATGACCAGCGCCGCCGTGGACCGCCCCGTGCTCGAGATGGGCTCGCGCCGCGCGCACGAGCAGGCGGCCGTGGCGGCCGCGCGCGCCGCCGTCGTCGGCGGCTTCACGGGCACGTCGAACCTCGAGGCGGGCATGCGGTACGGCCTCGACACCATCGGCACCGCGGCGCACGCGTTCACGCTCCTGCACGACGACGAGCGCTCGGCGTTCGACTCCCAGATCGCGTCGCTCGGGTCGGGCACCACCCTGCTGGTCGACACCTACGACGTCCGGCGCGGCGTGGAGAACGCCGTCGCCGCGGGCGGGACGTCGCTCGGCGCGGTCCGCCTCGACTCGGGCGACCTCGGCGTCCTCGCCGTCGAGGTGCGCCGCCAGCTCGACGAGCTGGGCGCCACCGGCACGAAGATCGTCGTGACGTCCGACCTCGACGAGCACGCGATCGCCGGGCTCGCGGCGATGCCCGTGGACGTGTACGGGGTCGGGACGTCGCTCGTCACGGGCTCCGGCGCGCCCACCTGCGGCATGGTCTACAAGCTCGTCGCGCGCGCCGACCCGTCCGGGGTGCTGCAGCCGGTGGCGAAGGCGTCCACGCACAAGACGAGCCAGGGCGGTCGCAAGGGGGCGGCGCGGCGCTACGGGCCCGACGGGCGCGCGGTCGAGGAGGTCCTCGTCACCGGCCCGGACGACCTCGTCGTGTCCTGGTCCCCCGAGGACGGCGGACAGGTCGGCGAGACCGCCGACGGCGAGCGCCCCGACCTGCGCAGCCTGCTCGTGCCGCTCGTCGTGGACGGCGCCGTCGACTCACGCTGGGTGGGTGCCTACGGCGTGCAGAACGCGGCCCGCCACCACCTCCAGGCGCGCGCGGAGCTGCCGCGCGGCGGCCGCCGGCTGTCCGCCGGCGACCCGGCCATCCCCACCGTGGACCTCGTCCTGCGCTAGAGGTGGGGTGCGGCTATCGCTTCCCGACGAACCAGCCCCGCACCATCTCGACGCGCGCGGCGAGCTGGTCGGCCGTGGCCAGAGGGACCTCGGGCCCGCCGCACCGGCGACGCAGCTCGTTGTGCACGGAGCCGTGCGGGGTGCTGCTCTTGCGCGCCCACGCGGACACCAGCTTGGACAGCTCCTTGCGCAGGTCGGCGGCCCGGCGGTGCTCCGCCTCCGACTGCTCGAGCGCGGCCTCCGACGCTGTCGCGCCGCCGCGCCCGCGCACCTGCTGCGCCTGCCGCTGCCGCAGCAGCGTGGTGACCTGGTCGGCCTCGAGCAGGCCCGGCAGGCCGAGGAAGTCGAGCTCCTCCGCGGAGCCGACGTCCGCGCCCGTGCCGAACTCGCCGCCGTCGAACAGGACCCGGTCGAACGAGGCCTGCGCCTCGAGCGCCTCGAAGGAGCCGAGGAGCTCCCCCGACGCCTTCTCCTCCTTGTTCGCCGCCGCGAGGAGCGCCGCCTCGGGGTCGTACTCGATCCCCTGCTCCTCGGCGGTCTTGGGGCGGTCGAGCGCGTGGTCGCGCTCGAGCTCCATGCCGTTGGCCAGCTCGAGCAGCAGCGGCACGCTCGGCAGGAACACGGACGCCGTCTCGCCGCGCTTGCGGGCCCGCACGAAGCGGCCGACCGCCTGCGCGAAGAACAGGGGCGTCGAGGTGCTGGTCGCGTACACGCCCACCGCCAGGCGCGGCACGTCCACGCCCTCGGACACCATGCGCACGGCGACCATCCACCGCGAGTCGCCCTGCGCGAACTCGTCGATGCGGGCGCTGGCGCCGTCGTCGTCGGACAGGACAACGGTCGGGCTCTGACCGGTGAGCCGGGCCAGGTGGCCCGCGTAGGCGCGCGCGTCCGTCTGGTCGGTCGCGATGACGAGGCCGCCGGCGTCGGGGACGGCGCGGCGCATCTCCGTGAGCCGCTTGTCGGCCCCGGCGAGCACCGACGGGATCCACTCGCCGTTCGGGTCCAGCGCGGTGCGCCACGCCTGGGCGTGCATGTCCTTCGTCATCGCCTCGCCGAGGCGGGCGCTGACCTCGTCGCCGGCCTTGGTGCGCCAGCGCATGTTGCCCGAGTACGTCATGAACAGCACGGGCCGCACGACGTGGTCGCGCAGCGCGTCGCCGTAGCCGTACGTGTAGTCGGCCTTGGACCGGCGGATCCCCTCGCGGTCCTCCTCGTACGTGACGAACGGGATCGGCGCGGTGTCCGACCGGAACGGCGTGCCGGTCAGCGCCAGACGGCGCGTGGCGTCCTCGAACGCCTCGCGGACGGCCTCGCCCCAGCTCAGGGCGTCGCCGCCGTGGTGCACCTCGTCGAGGATGACGAGCGTGCGCGCCGCCTCGGTCCGGGCGCGGTGCAGCGCCGGCTTGGCCGCGACCTGCGCGTACGTCAGGGCGACGCCGTCGTAGTGCGAGCCGTGCCGGCCCTGGCTGTTCTTGAACGACGGGTCGATCCGGATGCCGACGCGCGCGGCGGCGTCCGCCCACTGGTGCTTGAGGTGCTCGGTCGGCGCGACGACGGTCACGCGGCGCACGATGCCCGCCTCGAGCAGCTCCGTGGCCACGCGCAGGGCGAACGTCGTCTTGCCGGCTCCGGGCGTCGCGACCGCGAGGAAGTCCCGCGGGTCGCGGCGCCGGTACAGGTCGAGCGCCTCGGCCTGCCAGGCACGCAGGTTGGACGCCGTGCCCCAGGGCGCGCGGCGCGGGAACGCCGGGCTGAGGTGCGACGCCGCGGACGACGACGGCGACTGCGGCAGCGGCTTGACCGGTTCCGCAGCGGCGGCGAACAGATCAGGGGTGGACTCGGGCTCGGGAAGCGGCTGCGCGCTCACTTGCCGGAGTCGCCCTCGCCGCCCTCGCCGTCCTGCGGGTCGCGGAGGCCGTCGTAGATCTCCTTGCAGACCGGGCAGACCGGGAACTTCGACGGGTCACGACCCGGCACCCACACCTTGCCGCAGAGCGCGATCACGGGCTTGCCCGACAGGGCCGACTCCATGATCTTCTCCTTGCGCACGTAGTGCGCGAAGCGCTCGTGGTCGCCCGGCTCCGCGGCCTGCTCGCGGGTGTCGGGGCGCTCCAGCACGCTGGTGCCGGCCCCGGTGTCCTGCGAGGGGTCGGCGGGCGGGGTGGAGAGGGGATCGCTCATGCCGGGCAGTCTACGACGGACCCCCCGACGCTCCCCCGCCCCGCCGGCCCCCGTGCCGCGGATCCGGGCACGGATCACAGGCCCTGCCAACCAGGCTTGGAGGCGAACGTCTGGCGGTAGTAGTCGCCGAGCTGGAGCCGGGAGGCGGCCGCGTCGTCGACCAGCACCGTGGCGTGCGGGTGCAGCTGCATCACGGTGCCGGGCCACATCGCGGAGATCGGGCCCTCCACCAGCTGGTGCACCGCCTCGGCCTTCTGCCGCCCGGTGGCCAGCAGCACCAGGTGCCGTGCCTGCATGATCGTGCCCAGCCCCTGGGTGAGGCAGTGGGTGGGCACCTGCTCCACGTCGTCGTCGAAGAACCGCGCGTTGTCCACGCGAGTCTGCGCCGTGAGCGTCTTGATGCGCGTGCGCGACGCCAGCGAGGACCCCGGCTCGTTGAACGCGATGTGGCCGTCCGTGCCGATCCCCAGGATCTGCAGGTCCACCCCGCCCGCGTCCTCGATCGCCCGCTCGTACGCGGCGCACGCCGCCGGGATGTCCTCCGCGAGGCCGTCCGGCCCCGACACCTGCTCCGCGGGCCACCCGACCCGCGAGGCGATCTCCGTCTCGATCACGTTGCGGTACCGCTGCGGGTGCCCCGCGTCCAGGCCCACGTACTCGTCCAGCATGAAGCCCCGGGCCTCGGCGAACGACAGCCCATCCTCGCGGTGACGACGCGCGAGCTCGTCGTACACCCTCAACGGGCTCGACCCCGTCGCCAGCCCCAGCACCGTGCCCGGGTTGCGGCGCAGCAGCGCCTCGATCGCGTCGGCCGCCAGCACGGCCAGCTCCTCCGCGGGGGCGATCACGACTTCCATGGGGGCTCCAGTCTCTCGGGGGCGGGATGAGGTCCATCATCCCGTCGTCGTGCCGTCATCGTGCGTGGTCCGTGCGCGGTCCGTGCGCGGTCCGCGCCGGTGCCCGCGGACGGGTCAGTCCTCGGCCACCGCCGGCGTGTTGAGCATCGGCGTGAGGCGCGCGTCGAACTCCTGCGCGAGGGTCGCGACGTCACCGCCGTCGGCGATGCGGCCGAACAGGTCCTCGTACACCCCGGCGTCCTCGATCGAGGCCCACCCGGGCGCAGGCGGGGTGAGCTTCGACGCGGCGGCGGTGCGGACCATGAGCCGGCCGTACCTGTCGCCCTTCATGAGCTCCTGGGCGTCCTCGTTCGCGGGCCCGAGCCCGGCGGCGGCGAGCTTCTCCTGGTATTCGTCGGAGAAGACGACGCGCAGCACGTCCTCGGCCAGGTCGGGGCTCGGCGACGTGGCCGAGACCGCGATGTTCGACCCGCCGGCGAAGACGGGTGCCGGGCCGCCGTCCAGGCCGGGCAGGGCGAAGATGCCGAACGTGTCGGTGTCCTTCATCCCGTCGCGCACCAGCTCGCCCTCGTCGTTGCGCACGAGGTGGCCGATCGACCACCGCGCCCACGCGGGAGCCATGATCGTGGCGGCGGCGGGCGGCGCCTCCTCGACACCGTCGTTGAGGAAGTCCCAGTACTCGACGTCCTTCTCCGTGGACGGCAGGTACGACGCGTTCTCGTACACGTCCTGCCACATCTCGAGGCCCTCGACGGTCTTCGGGTCGGACAGGGTCGAGACCCAGCCGTCGCCCTCCTTCACCGCGAGGTCTCCGCCGGCGGCGAACACCCAGGAGATGCCGTTGCGCCAGTCCTGGCCGCCCATCGCGAACCCGGCGTGGTCGTCGTCCGTGAGCGCCTTGACGGACTCGCCGAACTCGGCCAGCGTCGTCGGCTTCTCGAGCCCCGCCGCGCCCCACACGTCCTTGCGGTAGAAGACGTACCGCGAGCCGAAGTAGTACGGCAGCGCGTAGTGGCGGCCGTCGACCGACCCCGCGTCGACGAACGACTGCAGCAGCTTGTCCCCGCCCAGCTCGTCGTACAGCTCCGGCGAGATCTCGCGGAACGCGCCCGTGGTGGTGAACGTCGGGGACTGCGTGTTGCCGATCTCGACGACGTCCGGCGTGGTGGCCGGGTCCTCCAGCGCCTCGGTGAGGTCGGCGACGAGGTCGCCCCACTCCTGCTGCTCGATCGTCAGGGTGGCGCCCGGGTGCTCGTCCTCGAACTTCTGCACGAGGAACTCGCGGAGCTCCGGCGTCGTGTCCTCGCCGACCAGCCACATCGTGAGGTCCTTGTCCGGCGCTGCCGGCTCCGCCCCCGTGCCGAGCACGGAGCACCCGGTCAGCGCGACCGTGAGCAGGCCCGCGGTCACGGCCGCGGCGATGGCCCCGGTCCGGCGCGCGGTCACGACGCCACCCCGTTCAGCGGGGCACGGCCGGCGACCGTGCGCCCCACGACGGCGGCGCCGACGGCGCCCACGGGCACGCGGCCCGGGGCCAGCCGGACGCGGTCGGCCAGGTGCAGCGAGCCGAGGAACCCGGAGTCCCGCGACTCGCGGACCAGCGCGGCGCGCACGGCGTCGAGGAGAGGCTCGCCGAGCTGCGCGACGCCGCCGCCCAGCACGACGTGCTGGACGTCTACCGTGAGGACCAGCATGCGCACGGCCGCGGCCACGGCCGAGGCGTAGGCGTCGCGCGCCTCGAGCGCCGCGGGGACGCCGCGCTCCGCCGCTTCGAACAGCTCCACCGGCGCGGGGCGGCCGGTGCGGACCGGCCAGAGCCGGGCGACGGCCGTCCCGGACGCGTACAGCTCGAGGCAGCCGCGCTGCCCGCACGGGCACACGGGGCCGGACGGGTCCACCGGTACGTGCCCGATCTCGCCGGCCGCGCCGCCGAAGCCGCGCCGCAGCTCGCCGTCGAGCACGAGGCCCGCGGCCAGGCCCGTACCGAGCGCGAGGAACGCGAGGTCGACCCGCGCCCGCGGCGTGCCCGCCGCGGCGGCCTCCAGGTGCGCGGCGCCGAGCGCCGCCACGTTGAGGTCGTTCTCCAGCCCGACGGGGATGCCGCCGAGCTCGTCGCCCAGCAGCCGGGCGAGCGCCAGCGGCGAGGCGTCCACGCCCACGTTCACGGCGTGCCGCACCGTCCCGGCGGCCGGGTCGACGAGACCGGGCATGCCCACGCCCACGCCGACGACGTCCGCGAGCTCGACGCCGGCCTGCCGCGCGACGCCGCGCACGGCGCGGGCCGCGCCCGCGACGACGCCGGCGGGGCCGCGCTCGGTGGCCAGCCGGGCCTGCGCCACGGTGGCGCCGGCAGCGTCCAGCAGGACGGCGAGGGTCTTGGTCCCGCCGATGTCGAGACCGACGGTGGGGCCCGCGGGGCCCGGCGGGTTCAGGGGTGTGGCGTCGTCCACGTCAGCCCTTCACCGCCCCGGCGACCAGGCCGGACGTCATCCGGCCCTGCACGAAGAGGAAGAAGACGATCACCGGCACGGCGATGAGCGTCGAGGCCGCCATGACCTCGCCCCAGTCGATGCCGCGGTTCGCCGACGCCGACAGGAAGCTGCGCAGCCAGATCGGCAGCGTCTGCCGGCTCTCGGCCGGGAGGATCACGAGCGCCGTCGTGAACTCGTTCCACGCCTGCAGGAACGCGTACACCCCGGACGCCACGAGTCCCGGCGCGAGCAGGGGGAACGTGATCCGCAGGAAGGCCTTGGTGCGTGAGAGGCCGTCGACCATGGCCGCCTCCTCGAGCTCGGCCGGGATGCCGGCGACGAAGCCGCGCAGCATCCAGATCGTGAACGGCACGAGCATCGCGGTGTACAGGACCGAGATGCCGAGCACCGAGTTGAGGCCGAGCACGGGCGCGCTCGCGCCGACGGTCGACAGCATCTTGTACTGGGCGATGAACAGGCCCTCGGCGGGCAGCATCTGGATGAACAGCACCGCCAGCACGAAGCTGGTCCGCCCGCGGAAACGCCACCGGCTGATCGCGAGGGCGGCGAGGAAGGCGAAGGCCAGGACGAGCACGATCGTCACGAGCGTGACCATGAGGCTCATCCGCAGCGCGCCGCCGAAGCCGGAGCCTGTCAGGACGCTGCCGAAGTTCGCGAGGGTGAAGTGCGTGGGCAGGAAGCTCGGCGTGTCCGCCCGCAGCCGCGCGTCGGGCGTCACGGCCGACAGCAGCATCCAGTAGACGGGGAACGCCCACACGAGGGACAGGACAACGCCCAGGGCGCCCAGCAGGATCTTGCCGACCCGCGGTCGGGGGCGGCGCGCCACCGCGGCGGCGTCGCGCACGGCGGGCGCGGCGGCCGGCGCCGCCACCCCGGTTCCGGTCTCGGTCGCGGCGGTCACGCGGCGTCCTCCTTCATGAGGCTGCGCACGTACGGCGCGGCGAGCAGCACCGTGAGCAGCAGGACGAAGATCGAGACGGCGGCGGCGCCGGAGAAGTCCTGGCTGCCGATGCCGAGCTCGTAGATGAAGTTGCCCAGCAGGTTCGTCTCGGAGATCGGGGCGCCGGCGTCCTGCAGCAGGCGGATCTGCGCGAACACGCGCAGGTCCCAGATGATCTGCAGCAGCAGCACGATGGCGAGCACCGGGCGCACCAGCGGCAGCAGGATGTGGCGCAGGATCTGCGCGGGGCTGGCGCCGTCGAGCCGGGCGGCCTCGAGGACCTCCTCGGAGACCTGCGTGAGGCCGGCGTACAGCGACATCGCCACGAACGGCACCGACATCCACACGATGACCAGGGTCGCGACGACGAAGAACGTCAGCGGCTGCGCGAGCCAGGCGTAGCCCTGGTACTGGTCGAGGCCGATCTGCACGAGCAGCCAGTTGACGACGCCGGCGCGGTAGTCGAACAGCCACCGGAAGACGGTCACCGCGGCCACGAGCGGCGTCGCCCAGGCCAGCAGGAGCACGACCTGCATGGTGATGCGCACCGCGCCGTGCACCGCCTTCATGAGCAGCGCGAGGCCGAGCCCGATGGCCACCGTGAGGAACGCGTTCACGAGGCAGAAGATCAGGGAGCGCGTCACGACGGGCAGCAGCCGCTCGTCGGAGAAGATCCGCGCGTAGTTGTCCAGCCCGGCGAAGGTGGGGGGCGCGCCGAACTGCTGCATCATCCCGTATTCCTGCAGCGAGGTCACGACCTGCCAGTACACGGGGTAACCGAGACCGACGAGGAGGATCAGCACCGCGGGGAGCAGCAGGAGGTAGGGGGTGGCCGGCTGGCGCCGACGGCGGATCGCGATGGTGGACGCGGGTGTCGCGATGGTCATGCGGTCCTCCTTCCCGGTGGTCGTGGATGACGGGCGGAGCGGTGGAGCTGGTGGGGGGACCAGCGAGGTGGCACCGCTCCGCCCGTCAGGGGTGGGGCTGAAGGGGTCAGCCCGCCTGGCCGTTGAGCATCGGCGTGAGCTTCTCGTCGTACTGCTTGGCGAGAGCCGTCACGTCACCGCCCTCGGCGATCTTCTGGAAGAGCTCCTCGTAGACCGAGGCGCCCTCCACGGCGGCCCAGCCGGGTGCGGCCGGGGTGAGCTTCGACGCCTCGGCGGTCGCCACGGCGACCTCGCCGAACTTGTCCGGGTTGCCGTCGGCGTCCACGGTCATGAGCTTGTTGAAGTCCGTGTTGGCCGGGCCCAGGCCCGCCTTGGCGAGCATCGTCTGGTACTCGTCCGAGTAGATGATCCGCAGCAGGTTCTCGGCGAGCTCCGGGTGCTGCGACTTCGCGGACACCGCGACGTTCGAGCCACCGGCGAACACGGGGGCCACGCCGCCGTCGACGCCGGGCAGGGCGAAGATGTCGAACTTCTTGTCGTCCGCCATGCCGTCGCGCACCTCCTTGCCGTCGTCACCCTTCGTCAGGTCGCCGATGGACCAGCGGGCCCAGCCCGGCGCCATGATGGTCGCGCCCTCGGGCGCGCCGCCGTCGGTGCCGTCGTTGATGAAGTCCCAGTACGCCTCGTCCTTGGCCGTCGCCGGCAGGTTCGACGCGTTCTCGAAGACGTCCTGCCACTGCTCGAGGCCCTTGACCGTGTTCGGGTCGGACAGCGTGGAGGTCCACTGGTCGCCGTCCTTGACGGCGAGCTCGCCGTCGTTCGCGAAGACCCAGGAGATGCCGTTGCGCCAGTCCTGCCCGCCCATCGCAAACCCGGACTGCTTCTTGGAGGTGAGCTCCTTGACCGAGTCGCCGAACTCCTCCAGCGTCTTGGGGACCTCGAGGCCGGCCTTCTGCCAGATGTCCTTGCGGTAGAACATGTAGCGCGAGCCGTAGTAGTAGGGCAGCGCGTACTTGGTCTCGTCGATCGAGCCCGCGTCGACGAACGACTGCAGCAGCTTGTCGCCGCCCAGCTCGTCGTACAGCTCCGGCGAGATCTCGCGGAACGCGCCCGCGTAGGTGAACGTCGGCGCCTGCGTGTTGCCGATCTCGACGACGTCCGGGGTGTTGGCGGCGTCGGGCAGCGCGGTCGTGAGCTTGGTGACCAGGTCGGTCCAGTCCTGCTCCTCGATCGTCAGCGTCGAGCCGGGGTTCTCCTCGGCGAACGTGTCGACCAGGTACTTGCGCAGGTCGTCGTTGGTGTCGGCGCCGGCGAGCCACAGGGTGATGTCGCCGGCCTCGGGGGTGCCGCCGGACTCGCCGGTCCCCTCGTCGTCGGCGGGCGCGCACGCGGCGAGCGCGAGCGCCAGGGTCAGGCTCGTCGCCACGCCGGTGGCGACCACACGGGTCCTCTTCACTGGGGATTCCTCTCGATCTTTCTGGGGTCGATCCGAGCACCGCGGCGCCGGGGGCGGCGCGCGCGGTGCGGGCAGTTCGTCGGGGTCAGGAGACGCCGAGCTGGGCGGCCAGCACCAGGACGGCCGCACCGGCGAGGACGACGTCCTCGTCGAGCGTGGCCATCCGCAACCGCAGCCCGGCGGCCGTGGCCGGCATCGTGCGGTCCGTCAGGGTCTGCAGGGCGGCGGTGCGCAGCGCGCCGTCGAGCAGGTCGGCGGGGCCGCTGAGCAGCACCTCGCCGAGGTTCAGGGCGCCCACGACGGGCGCGAGCGCGACGCCGAGGGTGCGGCCGACGCCGGCGAGCGCCTCGTCGGCGGCGGCCGGGTCCAGCCCGGCGACGGCGCGGCGCAGGGCCGGTGCGGCAAGCACGGTCTCGAGGCAGCCGCGGCGCCCGCAGGCGCACGGCTCGCCGTCGTCCACGACCGTGACGTGGCCGAGCTCGCCCGCGGCGTCGGCCGAGCCGTGCACCCGGGAGCCGTCCACCATCACGCCGGCGCCCACGCCCTGCCCGACCGTGAGGACGAGCATCGAGTCGGCGGCGCCTCCGTAGGTGTACTCGCCGAGGGCGGCGGAGTTCGCGTCGTTGGCCACGTGGACAGGAAGGGCCAGCCGGTCGGTGAGGATCGCGGCCAGCGGCAGGTCGGTCCACTGCCGGTTGGGCGCCTCGACGACACGGCCGGAGTCGTCCACGACGCCCGGGGAGCCGACGCCCACCCCGATGACGGGGCGCGTGGCGGCGGAGATCAGGGTCCGCGCGAAGCGGGTGAGCAGGTCCACGAGCTCGTCGCCGACGTGGCCGGCGACCGGCAACGAGCGGCGCACGACGGCCTCGCCCGTGAGCGTCATGACCGCGCCGCGCATGACGGCGTCGTCCGACAGGTCGACGGCCACGATCTGGTAGGCGTCGGTGCGCATCCCCACGAGGATCGCGGGCTTGCCGACGCGGCGGCCCGGCTGCACGCCCAGCTCCTCGACGAGCCCCTCGGCGAGGAGGACGTTCACCAGGTCGGAGATGGTCACGCGGGTCAGGGAGGTGGCTCGTGCCAGGTCGGCCCGGGAGGTCGGCCCCTCGTGGAAGAGGTGCTGGAGCACCAGGGAGCGGTTGTGCGCCCGGGCGTGCTCGGGGAGCACCTTGGAGGTGGCTCGCAGGCCGGCACCCAGACCTCGTCGTGCTGTGCGCGTCGTCGGCGTGGACATGTTTGTTAGTACAGCGTCTTAACTAGCCCTCTGTCAATCTGCGATCTCCCGCGCGCGGGAAGGCGTGACCGGATCGTGACGGACGACCCGTGCCGGGGCCCGCGCGAGAACGACGGGACGACCGGCAGGACGACATCGGCCAAGGTCACGGTCTCGGCACGGTCGGGTCACGATCGAGCGGACCGCCCCCGGATGCGACGCCGCCGCACCCTACGCTCGGAGCCATGCCCGCCACCCCGCGCCAGGCCCGGACCCGCCGCGCACCGCTCCGCACGGCCCTGGCAGCGATGCTCCTGCTGGTCATGACGGCCTGCTCGTCGGGCGGCGGCGACGCAGGCGGAGCGTCCTCCGGCGTGGAGGCCGACGGCACCGTCGCTGACGTCGGCGCCCCGGAGCAGGCGGCGGACGGGGGTGCCGTCGCGGAGGGCGCCGCGGAGCCCGGCGCCGCCGCGGCCCGCGAGATCGTCACCACCGGCCGCGCGACCGTCGTCGCGGACGACCCAGCGGCGGCGGCGACGCGGCTCGCGCGACTGGTCGAGGAGGCCGGCGGCCGCGTCGAGCGACGTTCGGAGACGGCCGCCACCGACGACTCCCCGGGATCGGCGTCGCTGACCCTGAGGGTCCCCGCCGACCGGATGACCGGCGCCGTCGAGGCCCTCGACAAGCTCGGCACCGTCGAGAGCGTCGACGTGGACAGCACGGACGTCACCGGCGAGGGGCAGGACCTCGACGCCCGCATCGCCGCGCTGACGACCTCCACGGACCGGCTGCGCGAGCTCATGAAGTCCGCCGGGAGCACGGAGGACCTGCTCCAGGTGGAGCAGGAGCTGTCCGAGCGCCAGGCGGACCTCGACGCGCTCACCGCGCAGCGCCAGCGCCTGTCCGACCAGGTGGCGATGTCGACGCTCGACGTCGAGATCGTGCCCGAGCCGGTCGCCGCGGCCCAGTCGCGCGGCGGGTTCCTCGGCGGCCTCGCCTCGGGCTGGGGCGCCCTCGTCACGACGGTCCAGACGGTCGTGCTGGTGCTGGGCGTGCTGCTCCCCTGGCTCGCCCTCGGCGGGATCGGCTACCTCGGCTACCGCTGGCTGCGCAGGCGCACGCGGCCCGAGGCCGGCGCCGACGGCGGCCCGACGGACCGCCCGGGCGACGACGGCCCCGGCGACCCGGACGCCCCGCGCCCGGCCTCGCCCGACGAGGCCCCCGAGCCGGTGCCCGCCGGCCGCTGACCGGTCGGCCGCTGCTGCGGCTCACCCCCGGCCCGGCCGCTCCCCCGGCTCCGCGCCGTCGCGTCCCTCGACCCAGCCGCCCATCCCGGCCCAGCCGGCGGCCGCGCGCTCGGCGCCGAGGTCCCGCGGCCAGCCCGCGACCCCCGGGCGCTGCTGCCAGGGCCGCGGCCCGTCGAGCGGACGGTACTCGACGCCCGCGGCGTCGAGCCGGGCGAGGTGACCGTCGCGCAGCCGCTCGTCGAACCCCGGCGCCGCGGGGTTCCACACCGCCTCCGCGAACGCGGCGAGGCGCGGGAAGGCCGCGTAGTCGACCCGCCGCGCCGAGTCGAGGTGCTCGCTCCAGAGCTGCGCCTGGGCACCCAGCACCGTGCCCGGCAGGTCGCCGGCCAGCTCGGGGCGCGCCTCCAGCAGCCCGGCCGGCAGCGGCTCGAACGCCCGCACGTCGGCGACCGTGCGCACGAAGCCGACGGGGACGGGCTCGTCGTCGCCGTCGGCGGCGCGGTGGTCGAGGTACACCTGCTGCTCGGGGGCCATCACGACGTCGTGCCCGGCCGCGAGGGCGTCCGCGGCCACGGCGTGGCCGCGCCAGCAGGTGACCACGACGTCGCGCGGCAGGTCGGGCCCGAACGCCTCGTCCCACACGACGGCGCGGCGCCCCTTCGACCGCAGGTGCTCGGCGAGCCGCGCGAGGAACCACCCGTGCAGGCGGGCCACGTCGCCCTCGCCGTCGGGCCCGACGAGGCCGAGGCCGGCGGCGCGCGCCACGATGTCGGGGCGCTCGCGCCACGCCGTCGTCGGCACCTCGTCCCCGCCGAGCGCGACGAACGGCGAGTCGAAGACCTCGCACACCTCGTCGAGCACGCCCGCGAAGAAGTCGACCGCGGCGTCGGACGGGTCGATCACGTCCTCGCTGATGCCCCAGGTGGTGCGCACCTCGTGCGTGCCGGGGCGCGCGGCCAGCTCCGGGTAGGCCGTGAGCAGCGCCTGCACGTGGCCGGGCGAGCCGATCTCGGGGACCACGGTGACGCCGCGCTCGCGCGCGTAGGCCACGATCTCCCGCAGGTCGTCGCGCGTGTAGCAACCGCCGTGGGGCCGGCCGTCGTAGCGCTCTGCGCGCCAGGTGCCGACGCCGGACTCGTGCCGCCACGACCCCACCTCCGTGAGCCGCGGGTACCGCTCCACCTCGATCCGCCATCCCTGGTCGTCGGTGAGGTGGAGCTGCAGCACGTTGAGGTGGTGGGCGGCGGCGAGGTCGACGAAGCGCAGCACGTCCGCCTTCGGCAGGAAGTGCCGCGCCACGTCGAGCAGCACACCGCGCCAGCCGAACCGGGGCCCGTCGTCGACGGTCACGACGGGCAGCGCGAGGGCCGCGCGGCCGGCGCGGCGAAACGCCTGGGGGCCGGCCAGCTGCCGCAGCGTCTGCGCGGCCGCGTGGGCCCCCGCGGCGGCGCCCGCCGCGACCCGCACGACGGCGTGACCGCCGCCGTCGGCGACGGTCACGCGGTAGCCGTCGGCGGGGAGGGCGGTGTCGACGCCGAAGGTCACGTCCGCGTCCGGGTCGCTCGGGCCCGTCGGCACCAGGTCCAGGCCGAACGCGTCCTCGCTCGCCCGGCGCCACCACCGGGCGGCGTCGCGCAGGTCCGGGTCGGCGGCGACGCGCGCGCCGTCGCGCAGGGCCAGCGCCTCTCCGTCGGTGCGCAGGGACACGGGGGCGGGGACGACGTCGGCGGCGTACGGCATCCGGCCACCCTAGGAAATGTTCGGGCTCCGAAGCAATGGGGTCTCCGCTCGTGCCCGGACGCACGACAGGCGGGCCACCGAAGGGTGGCCCGCCTGTTCGCGGGGGTGGAGCTGCCGGGAATCGAACCCGGGTCCGGTGGCGCTATTCGAGGACTTCTCCGGGCGCAGTCTGCTGTGATTTTCTCGGCCCCCGCACTCACGCAGACAAGGTGCGGACGGGCCCAGTCACCTAAAAGTCCCCGCCGCCCCGGTGACGAGGGCGACGAGCAGTGGCTCTCTAGATGACGTGAGCTACCGGGTCGAGAGCGATCCCGGGCTCACGGACTTCGGAGCTCGCTCAGGCGGCGAGGGCGAAGTCGGTGCGCTTGTTATCGGCACCTATAGGTTTGCAGGCAAGCGTTCACGAGATGAGCCTGCATCCTCGGCCCGCTTCTCCTCGAAGCACGACCACCGTCGAAACCGATCAGCCCCTATGCATTTGTCAAACCGGGTCTGCCGACCCCGACGGCCACAGCGAACCGTGCCGACGCCGTCCAGTCTAGTGGATCAACCACCGCGGGTGCGCCCTTATTTCCGCTGGCCGCGCCGCGAGGAGGACCCGGTCAGCCGAGCAGCTCCTGGTGCCGGATGGCGCGCTGCGCCTCGCGCATGTCCTGCTGCTCGCGCAGCGTCTGCCGCTTGTCGTACTCCTTCTTGCCGCGTGCCAGCGCGATCTCCACCTTGGCGCGGCCGTCCAGGAAGTACAGGCTCAGCGGGACGAGCGTGTGGCCCTTCTCCCGGGACTTCACGCCCAGCCGGTCGATCTCCTCGCGGTGCAGCAGCAGCTTGCGCTTGCGGCGCGGCGCGTGGTTGTTCCAGGTCCCCTGGAAGTACTCGGGGATGTGCACGTTCTCGAGCCACGCCTCACCGTTGTCGATCGCCGCGTACCCGTCGAGCAGCGACGCACGGCCCATGCGCAGCGCCTTCACCTCGGTGCCGGACAGCACGATCCCGGCCTCGACCACGTCCTCGATCACGTAGTCGTGGCGGGCCTTCTTGTTGTTCGCCACGATCGTGCGCGGGTCGCCCTGCTTCTTCTTGGCGCCCTTGGCCTTGTTGGACACGGTCTCCTCCTCCCGGGTTCGCGGTCTCGCGACGATCCAGGATACGGGAGCCTGGCGCCGCGGCCAGGGCTTTTCCTCGCCCCGCGAACGCTCGGCGGGGCGTCAGTTCAGCCAGCCGCCCATCGGGTCCGTGGTGCTGCCGTTGACGTAGACCTCGAAGTGCAGGTGGCACGCCGCCGACGTCCCCGTGGACCCGGAGTAGCCGATGATCTCGCCCTTGCCGACCTTCTCGCCCACGCTCACCGTGTCGTAGGTCAGGTGCAGGTACCGGGACATCACGTTGTCACCCCGGTACGAGCCGTGGTTGATGAGCACGTTGTTGCCGCCGCCGGACGTGTAGTGCGCCTGCTCGACGTAGCCGCTCTGGGCCGCGTAGATGGGCGTCCCGCAGTACGTGCGGATGTCGGTCCCGGCGTGCAGCCGCCAGTAGTGCAGCGTCGGGTGGAACCGCATCCCGTACGAGCTGGTCACCACGTGGTAGTTCGTCGGCCAACCGAGGAACGGCCCGGACGAGGTCGACCCCCCGCCACCGCCGCCCCCACCGCCGCCGCCGGAGCCGCCACCGTTGCTGGAGCCGCCGCCACCCCCACCGCCGCCGTTGCTCCGGCGCTCGGCAGCCGCCTTCTTGCGGGCCGCCTCCTCGGCCTTGCGGCGCTCCTCGGCGAGCCGGGCGTCGCGGGCCTTCTGCTTGGCGATGATGTCCTTGAGCTGCGCCTCGAGGCTCTGCTGCGCCTGCTCGTTCGCCTTGAGCTCCTCGAGGGCGTTCGCCTTCTGCGCCTCGATCGACGCCTTGAGCTTGCGCTGCTTCGAGATGAGGCGCTCGACCTCGGCCTTGCGGTCCGCGGCCTCCCGCTGCGCCTTCTCCGCGGCGACGACGTTGGCGTCGGCCTCCCGCTTGAGGTCCTCGATCGCCGACCGGATGGCGTCGAGGCGCGCCTGCTGGTTGCGGGCCACCGCCTCGGCGTCCTGCAGGTCGGTCAGGGTGCGCGCCTGGCTGCGCGCCGCCGACGACGAGACGGCGAACTCCTCGAGGAAGTCCTCGGTGGACTGGGCCCCGGTGACGATGCCCAGGGTGCTCGTGTCGTCGCCGTTGCGGTACGCCTGTCGCGCCATCTGCACGACGTCGGCGCGCGCCGCGTCGACCTTGCCCTTGCCGGCCTCGATCTGGCCGGAGACGGCGGCCTCCTCGGCCTCGGCGTCGGACAGGCGCTGCGCCAGGATCGCGGCCTTGCGCCGCGCCTCCTCGAGCCGTGCCTCCGCGGCCGCCAGCTCGGCCTGCGCCACCGGGAGGCGGCCCTCGACCTCGTTGAGGTCCAGCACCGCCTGCCGGTACTTGGCGTTGGTGTCCTCGAGCTCCTCCTGCAGGCTGTCACGCTCGCGCTCCTTCGCGCGCTGCTTCGCCTCGGCGGCGGCCCGCTGGTCGTCGATGTCGTCCGCGGCCGCCGAGCGTGCGGACACACCGGCGGACACCGTCGCCGACGTCGTCGCACCGCCCAGCACCAGGACGGCGGCCACGAGCCCGCCGACCGCGCGCCGGCCGACGCCGGGGGATGTCCTCAGGGTCGTCATCTGCGATCTCACACCCTCGTGTACCGGTTGAGCGTCACCACGGACGACACCACCGCCAGGAGCACGGCGATGCCGATGAGCAGCGGCGCGACGAACAGGACGTCTCCCACGTCCACGTACGCGACCCAGTCGACGGAGTCCTGCAGCCAGTCCGTCACCAGGTACTGCACGGCGAGCCAGAGCCCTCCCACGGCGAGCAACGCGCCCACCAGCGCGGCGATCGCGCCCTCCAGCATGAACGGCAGCTGCACGAAGAGGTTCGACGCGCCGACCAGGCGCATGATGCCGGTCTCGCGTCGGCGCGAGACGGCGGAGAGCCGGATCGTCGTCGTGATGAGCAGCACCGCCGCGAGCAGCATCACACCCGCGAGCCCCGCGGCCAGCAGCGACGCGCGCCCGAGCGCGAGGAACAACGGCTCGAACACCTCGCGCTGATCCTCGACGACCTCGACGCCCGCGCGACCCTCGAGGACGTCGTCGACCACCTGGTACTGCTCCGGATCGACCAGCTTGAGCCGGAACGACGCCTGCATGTCGTCCTCGGTGAGCTGGGTGCCCTGGTAGCCGTCCGGGTAGAGCTCCGTGAACGCCTCGAACGCGTCCGCCTTGCTCTCGAAGTAGGTGGCGGCGACGACGTCAGACAGCTCGGTGTCGATGACCTTCTCGAGCCCGGCGATCTGGTCCTCGGTGGCCTCGCCGTCCGCGCACGTCGGCGCGGTGGAGCCGTCCGGGCAGAGGAAGACGGAGACCTCGACGAGGTCGTACCAGTCGCCCTTGAGCTTGGTGACCTGCGTCTGCAGCAGCGCCGCCGCGCCCACGAAGGTCAGGGACACGAACGTCACGAGGACGACCGAGACCACCATCGACAGGTTGCGCCGCAGGCCCTGGAGGACCTCGGTGAGGACGAACTGGAGCCGCACCCTCAGGCCTCCCGTCCCGCGCGCACGCGCTCGTGCTCGCGCAGCACCTGCTGCACCACCTCGTCCGCGGACGCGCCCGCCGGCTCGGGAACCGAGCGCCTCGGGGCCGGGGGCGGCGCGGCCGGCGCCTCGGGGGCCACGGGACCCTGACCCTGCATGGTCTCCTGCACGGTCTCCTGCACGGTCTCCTGCACGGTCTCCTGCACGATCCCCTGCTCGGTCTCGTGCGCAGCCTCCTGCGCCGCTGCTCTCGCGGCCGCCGCCTCGGCGGCCCGCTCGGCCTCGAGGTCCGCCGGCTCGGGCGAGACCTGGACGCGCTGCACCGCCCGCTCTCCGCGACCCGGGGCGTCGAGCACCGGCGTCTGCCCCACCTGCGGCAGGATCGACTCCCGCTCGCCGTAGACCGCGTCGACCTCGTCGCGCACCACCGACCCGGTCGACAGCTCGACGACGCGCTTGCGCATCTCGTTGACGATCTCGTCGTCGTGCGTGGCCATGACCACGGTGGTGCCGGTGCGGTTGATCCGGTCGAGCAGCCGCATGATGCCGAGGGACGTGGTCGGGTCGAGGTTGCCCGTCGGCTCGTCGGCCAGCAGGATCTGGGGCCGGTTGACGAACGCCCGCGCGATCGCGACACGCTGCTGCTCGCCGCCGGACAGCTCGTGCGGGAGCCGCTTCTCCTTGCCGTCGAGGCCCACCATCTCCAGCACCTCGGGCACGGTGGTGCGGATCGTGTGCCGCGGCTTGCCGATCACCTGCAGGGCGAAGGCCACGTTCTCGTAGACCGTCTTGCCGGGCAGCAGGCGGAAGTCCTGGAAGACGACGCCGATGCTGCGTCGCAGGGAGGGCACCTTCCAGCTCGACAGCCGGGACAGGTCGCGACCCGCGACGTACACGGTGCCGCCCGTGGGCCGCTCCTCGCGCAGCACGAGCCGCAGGAACGTGCTCTTGCCCGAGCCGGAGGCACCCACGAGAAAGACGAACTCACCGCGCGCGACGTCGACGGAGACGTCGTCGAGCGCGGGCCGCGCCCCTCGGGCGTAGACCTTCGAGACGTTCTCGAACCGGATCACGACGTGCCTCTCCCCTGCCAGTCGACCGTGCGGCACCCGCGACGGCACGACGTCACGTCGCACCTAGGCCGGGGCCGCCCGATTCCCGAGAGTCGCACCCGGTGGGGAGGGTGGCGCGAAGGACACGCCGGTGTGTCGTGGGTCAGGAATGACGCCCGAGGCACCCGTTCAGGGTCTCCCGGCGGCGTCGTCGGCCGGACGGAGCCCGTCAGGCGGCGTCGGCGCCGCCCGAGCGGCGCCAGCGGATCCCGGCCTCGATGAAGTCGTCGATGGCGCCGTCGAACACAGCCTGCGTGTTCCCGGACTCGTGCTCGGTGCGGAGGTCCTTGACCATCTGGTACGGCTGCAGCACGTACGAGCGCATCTGGTCGCCCCAGCTCGCCTTGATGTCGCCGGCGAGCTCCTTCTTCTTCGCCGCCTCCTCCTGCTGCCGGATGAGCAGCAGGCGGGACTGCATGACGCGCAGCGCCGCGGCGCGGTTCTGGATCTGCGACTTCTCGTTCTGCATCGACACGACCGTGCCCGTGGGGAGGTGGGTCATGCGCACCGCGGAGTCCGTCGTGTTCACGGACTGCCCGCCGGGGCCCGACGAGCGGAACACGTCGATCTTGAGCTCGGACTCGGGGATCTCGATGGAGTCGGTCTGCTCGATGAGCGGCACCACCTCGACCGCGGCGAACGACGTCTGGCGGCGGCCCTGGTTGTCGAACGGCGAGATCCGCACCAGGCGGTGCGTGCCCGCCTCGACGGACAGGTTGCCGAACGCGTACGGGGCGTTCACCTCGAACGTGGCCGACTTGAGCCCGGCCTCCTCCGCGTAGGAGGTGTCCATCACCTTGGTCGGGTAGCCGTGCCGCTCTGCCCAGCGCAGGTACATCCGCATGAGCATCTCGGCGAAGTCCGCGGCGTCGACGCCGCCGGCGCCCGCGCGGATCGTCACGACGGCCTCGCGGGCGTCGTACTCGCCGGACAGTAGGGTGCGCACCTCGAGCGCGTCGAGGTCCTTGCGGATGACGGCGACCTCGGTCTCGGCCTCCGTCAGCGAGTCCTCGTCCTCCATCTCGAGCCCCAGCTCGACCAGCGTCTCGACGTCGTCGATCCGGCTGCCGAGCTTCTCGACCCGCTGCAGCTCGCCCTGCGCGGTGGACAGCGCGGACGTGACCTGCTGCGCCTTCTCCGGGTCGTCCCACAGGTCGGGGGCGGAGGCCTGCTGCGTGAGGTCGTCGATCTTCGCCTGCAGCGCGGTGGGGTCGCTCACGGCCTCGATGGACTCGAGGGTGGCGCGCAGCGCCTTGATCTCTGCGGGGAAGTCGATGGTGGCCACGATCCTCAAGGTTACCCGCCACGCGAGGCTTCCCCGCCCGACGATGTCCGTCGGCTGCCCGTCGGCTGCCCGCCGCCGGCGTCAGCCCCGCTCGGGCAGGGTGCGGCCGAACATCTGCGCGGTGTCGCGGGCGCTGGGCGTGCCGGCGTCGGGGTCGGCGCCCGCGGCGACGAGCGCCGCGACCACGTCGTCGGAGCCCTTGAAGACGGCGCCCGCCAGCGGGGACTGGCCGCGCGCGTTGACCCGGTCCACGTCGGCGCCCCGCTCGGCGAGCCCGCGCACCAGGGCGGCGTGCCCGTGGTACGCCGCCAGCATGAGCAGGGTGTTCCCCGCCGCGTCGTCGTGGTCGGCCGCGACGCCGGCGTCGACGAACTCGAGGAGCAGGTCGGCGCCCGCGCGCGCGAGGTCGAACATCTGGTCCAGGTCCACCGGCAGCTTGTCGGCGGGCGGCGTCTCGTCGGTCATGCGCGCGAATCTACCGGGCGGGGCTTCCTGTCCGGGTCGATGCTGAGGATGGGAGCCGTGGAGGAGGTCGACCATGACGACGTACCGGTGGCGCGGGCTCGGGACCGGCAGCGTCGAGCACCTCGACCTGCTGGCGCGCGACGACAGGCTCCGCGCCCGCTCCGTCGTCGACCTCGGGCCCGTGCGGCTCGAGTACGCGATGGAGCTCGGCACGGGGCCGGGCGACTCTTGGAGGTTCCGGGTGCTGCGGCTGCGGTCGTCGGACGGCCGCCAGCTCGACCTGAGCCGGGAGGCCGACGACGACTGGCGGGTGGACGGCGCCGCCCGGCCCGACCTCTCCGAGGCCGTGGACGTGGACCTCTCGTTCAGCCCGTTCACGAACACGCTGCCGATCCGCCGCCTCGACCTCGCGGTCGGGGCGGCGGCCGACATCGTCACGGCGTACGTCGACGGGGAGACCTTCGAGGTCTCTCCCGACCCGCAGCGGTACACCCGGCTGGACGCCGACCGGTACGTCTACGAGTCCCGCGACGGCGACTTCCACCGCGAGATCTCCGTGGACGCCGACGGCCTCGTCGTGGACTACCCGGGCCTGTTCACCCGCCTCGCCGACGACGGATGAGCGGACCGGTCAGGCGGCGACGATCTCTCGGCCCGGGCCGAAGACCTCGTGGTGGATGCGGTCGGCGGTGACGCCGCGGCCGAGCAGGGCCGACTGCACCACCGCCATGAAGAGGGCCGGGCCGCAGAGGTAGGCGTCGGCGTCGTGCGGGACGTCGACGCCGTCCAGGTCGATGTAGCCCGAGCGCAGCCGGTCCTGCACCGGGCGGGTCCCGAGGTCCTCGTACCAGCGGTGCAGCTCGGCCGTCGGGAGGTCGTCGACGAGCGCGCGGAGCTCGGCGCGGTGCGCGTGCCGCGCGGGCGAGCGGTCGGCGTGCAGCACCACGACGCGGCGCGCGGTGCCGACGTCGCGCAGGTGGTGCAGGAAGCCGATCATCGGCGTGATGCCGATGCCCGCGGAGACCAGCACCAGCGGGTTCTCCCCGTCGACGAGGGTGAGCTCGCCGAACGGGGTCGAGACCTCGAGGGCGTCGCCCTCGAAGACGTTGTCGTGCAGGTGGTTGGAGACCTCGCCGGCGGGCGCGACCCGCGCCGGGTCGAGCCCGGGGAGGATCGCCTTCACCGAGACGGCCCAGGCGCCGGGCGACCCGCCGCCCGTGAGGCTGTACTGGCGGATCTGCCGCGCGCCGTCGGGCAGGGTGACGGCCACCGAGACGTACTGCCCGGGGCGCGCGGCAGGGAGCGGGGCGCCGTCCGAGGAGACGAGCTCGAGAGAGATCGTGTCGGGCGACTCCTGGACCCGGCGGCGGACGTAGACCGTGCGCCAGACGTCACCGGGCGCCACCCCCGCCTCGGCGTACAGGCCGAGCTCGATCTCGACGAGCGCGTCGGCCATGTCCCAGTAGACCTCGTCCCACGCCGCCGCGACCTCGGGCGTGACGGCGTCGCCGAGCACCTCGACGATGGCGGCGAACAGGTGCTCGTGCACGATCGGGTACTGCTCCGGGAGGATCCCGAGCGAGGCGTGCTTGTGCGCGATCCGGGCCAGGACGGTGCGCGGGTCCGGGCCGTCGTCGACGAGGAGGGTCGCGTAGGCGGCGATGGCCCCGGCGAGGGCACGCTGCTGGTCGCCGCGGGCCTGGTTGCCCCGGTTGAACAGGTCGCGCTCCAGCTCGGGGTGCGCGGCGAACATGCGCCGGTAGAAGATCGGCGTGATGTCGCCGATCGCGCCGCCGATCACGGGCAGCGTGGTGCGGACGACGGCGGCGGACTCGGGGGTGAGCATGCGTGACTCTCCTGTCTCTTCCTTCGGGGATCTCCGCGCCCGGTGGGTGCGCCTCGTGGGTGCGCCCGGCGCGGACGTCAGCCGGGCGGGCGCGCACCGATGGTGAGCAGCAGGTCCCGGGTGGGTGCGGCGGAGACGTCGGCGATCGTCACCGGGTCGAGGGCCGCGAAGAAGGCCTCGCGGGCGCGGGCCAGCGCGCCACGCAGCCGGCAGCCGCCGCGCAGCGGGCACGGGTTCGCGCCCTCGCACTCGACGACCTCGCCGTCGCCCTCGAGGGCGCGCGCGACGAACCCGACGGACAGGTCGCGGGCGCCGTCCGCGAGGCGCAACCCCCCGGCCCTGCCTCGGCGGGCGTCGACGACGCCGAGGTGGCCCAGCCGCGTGACGACCTTCGCGGCGTGCGTCGCCGGCACGTTCAGCTGCTCGGCGAGCGCGCGCGTCGTCGCCGTCTGCTCGGCGTCGAGCACGGCGAGGCGCATGACGATCCGCAGGCCGAGATCGGTGAAGGCGGTGAGCTGCACACCCGCAGGCTAGCCAAATCGGCATCTTGGATGCGCCTTTTGCGGTGTGGGAAGTTCCACACTCCGTCGGCGGGCTCTCGCGGGCCGCGGTGAGCCGCCCCCGGGCTCAGCCCGCGCGGGCTGACGACGTCGCGGCGACGGTGAACCCGCCGCCGAACGCATCCGTGAACCACCGCAGCAGCGGCGGGCGCGACGTGGCCGCCAGCCCGACCTGCGCCGTCCGCCCGTCCGGCGAGGTCGCCTCCACCAGGCGCAGGCCGTCGAGCCCTTCCGCCTCCCCCGGGTGCGCGGCGAGGTAGTCGCGCACCGACTCCTCGACGTCGGCGTCGGTGAGCGTCAGTACCGCCTCTCCCTGCGAGGACGGCATGTCGTCGTAGAACCGCTCCGGGGGCACGGCGTCGGCCGCGTCCGCCGCGACGGCGTCCGTGAGGTCGTACAGGTGCTTGCGGTCGAGGTGCACGGCGGTCGCCGACGCCACCGTGCCGACCAGCATCAGCGCCAACGCCACCACGCCGGCCGTGAGCAGCATGATCCGGCCGTCCTCCGGGCCCGCCCCGGCCTGCGCGCCGCGCTGCGGGTGTCGCCGGGTCACGGCCGCGCCGTCCCGTACTCGTCGACCGTCGCGACGTGCGTCGCGGTGACCGGGATCTCCAGCGGCAGCCAGCCGCGCAGCGCCTCGGGCACGAACGGCAGCGGCACCGCCAGCCGCGTCCGCACCCCCACCGTCGCGCCCGGCGTGAGGCACGGGTCGGCCGAGCACTCCAGGGACACGGAGCCGTCGGCGACGGCGAACCCCTGGTCCTCGAACGCGAGCCCGGCCGCCGCACGGGCCCGCTCCGCGCCCGACTCCGAGGAGTCGGCCGTCACCATCGCCCGGCCCGCCTCCCGCGCCGCGCCCTCGACGGCGAACGCGCCGGCCTGCACCTGTGCGACCGTGAGCACCAGGTACACCAGCGGCACCAGGAGCAGCACCGCCGTGCCGAGGAACTCCACCAGCGCGGCGCCCGCCTCGGGGTCGGGCCCCTCGGGCTCCTCCAACGGTTCCGCCCGGGGCCCGCGCGACGGCCGCTGAGCCGGCGCGCTCACGCCTCCTCCAGCGCGTGGCCCTGGAGCGTGAGCACCCCGGACGGTCCGATCAGACCGACCACCGGGAGCGGCACCTGCACCGTCACCTCCACGACGTCGAGGCCGTCCTGCACGGCGCGGCGCACCGAGACGTCGTCGGCGTACCGGGACCCGAGCGCGGCGGTCAGCAGCTCCTGCGTCCGGGTGGCACCGCTCGCCAGGTCGCGGTCGGCGCGCGCGGCCACGCGCGCGCCCTCCGCGGCGGCGTCGATCGCGAGCGCGCGCACGTGCATCGCCAGCGCGACCTGCACCACGGCGAGGAACAGCGCGAGCACCAGCGCGGACACCATGACGAACTCCGCGACGGCGGATCCCCGCTCGCCGTCCCGCCGCCCCGTGGCGGGTGCGGGCGCGGCCGGTGCCGTCACGTGCTGTCCTCCTCGACCGGCGGCGCCCAACCGGGCCGCGGGATGAGGCAGAACGGGTGACCGGCGGGGTCGGCGTACACGTCACCCTCCCCCGCGCCCGGCGCGGCGGCGGTGAGCCGGCGGGCACCGAGCGCGAGCACCCGCGCGTGCGCGTCCGCCACGTCGTCGACCATGACGTCCAGGTGCATCTGCTGCGGCCGTGCCGGGTCGCCCCAGTCCGGTGCCTGGTGGTCCGGGGCGCGCTGGAACGCGAGGCCGGAGTGCCGGTCGCTGTGCGCCACCACGACGAAGTCGTCGTCCGCGTACGTCACGTCCTGGCCGAGCACGGCCGACCAGAACTCCGCGAGGCCCCGCGGGTCCGGGCAGTCGATGATCAGGTGGTGCAGCCGGCCGATCGCCACGTCACGGACCCGTGACGCTCGTGATCGCCCGCGTGAACGTGTCCTCGAGCAGCGGGCCCGCGATCGCCCACAGCGCCACGACCAGCCCCGCCGTCATCAGCGTCACGAGCACCCAGCCCGGCACGTCGCCGCGCTCCGGGTCGTCGACCTCGGGGCGCCCGGGCGCCAGGTCGTCGTTCTGGTCGTGCGTCTCGTCGTGCATGGTCGGTCCTTTCGGTGGCACCGCGCGGAGGCGGCGGGGTCGGGTGTCGGCGCGCACGTTCACAACCCGATCTGCAGGGTGGCGAGTGACGGGAAGACGGCGAAGACGACGGTGATCGGCAGGATGAGGAAGACCACGGGCACGAGCATCGCGACCTCCTTCTTGCCACCTGCTTCCATGAGGGCCCGGCGCCCGGACTCACGCACGTCCTGCGCCTGCGCGCGCAGCACGTCGGCGAGCGGGGTGCCGCGCTCCAGCGCGACGGCGACGCCCTCGGCGAAGCGGGTGAGCGACGGCAGCCCGGTCCGGTCGGCCATGGCCGTGAGGGCGCTCGCGATGGGCGCCCCGGCGCGGACGTCGGCGAGCATCGTGGAGATCTCGCCGGACAGCTCGCCTCGGGCGGTGGCGGCGACCCGTTCGAGCGCGGGCACCGGCCCCTCGCCCGCCGTGACGGCCAGGGCGAGCAGCTCGGCGACGGTCGGGAACTCGGCGAGCATCCGCTCCTCGCGCCGGTGGACGGCACGGCTCAGCCACTGGTCGCACAGGACGAACCCGCCGGCGCCGCACAGCAGCACGAGCGCCGCCAGCGGGACGGGTGCGGACCCGCGCGTCGCGGCGAGGAGCAGCGCGAGCACGAGCCCGCCCGCGAGCCCCAGCGCCGTCGAGACGACCTGCCGTGCCCGGAACGCCTCGACGCTCTCGCGCCAGCCCGCACGGTCGAGCCGCCGGCGCACGTCCGCGCGGGACGACCCGAGGCGCTCGAACCAGTGCGCGGCGTCCGCGACCCAGGGAGCCAGCAGCCGCTCGACCACGGGGAACGGGGTGTGGGCGGGCTGCTCGCGGAGCAGCCCGGACGTGGCGTCACGCGGGCGCAGCGCCGGGGCCAGCCGCTCGTCGAGGGTCGCCCGGCGGGCACGGATCCGGGAGATCACGAGCAGGAGGCCGAGGCCACCGAGCAGCCCCACGACGGCGCCGACGCCGGAGACTCCGGGGACCGTCATCGCAGCACCCGGCCTTCCTCGGGCAGCCGCCCGATCCGACGCATCAGCCAGTACGCGAGCACCGACGTGGCCGCCCCCGCCGCGAGGACCGCGACTCCCGCCGCCGAGTTGTACGCCTGCGCCGTCTCAGGCCGCGTCGCGAGGAACGCCAGGACCACCCAGGGGCCGGCGGCCGCGAGCCGGGCGCCGTT
This sequence comes from Isoptericola sp. NPDC019571, assembly GCF_044389385.1. Classification (NCBI taxonomy): domain Bacteria; kingdom Bacillati; phylum Actinomycetota; class Actinomycetes; order Micrococcales; family Promicromonosporaceae; genus Isoptericola; species Isoptericola sp. NPDC019571. Next base: position 169,604 of record NZ_JBIRXZ010000002.1, on the reverse strand, counting down.
GACCGTCCACGACTGCCGCGCCTCGAGCTCGCCCCGCGTCCGCGCGTCCTCGCGCAGGAACGACGACAGGGTGCGCAACAGGCGGCCCAGGTCCGTGCCACCCACCTCGCGCGTCAGCCGGAGCGCCTCCACGATCCGGTCCGCCACCGGGTCGGCGAGACGGGCCTTGAGCAGGTCGAGGCACTCCCCGAAGCGCCCGGTCGCGCGGTAGTCCGCCGCGAACCGCGCGAACGGCTCGCGGAGCTCCACCGGCCCGCGCTCGCTCAGCTGTGCCACCGCCTCCGGCAGCGAGAGCCCGGCCCGCACGCCGGACGCGAGGTGGTCGACCACCTCGGGCCAGACCTCGCGCAGGTCCCGTCGCCGCTTCCTGGCCCGCACCCGCACCAGCAGCTCGGGCGCTGCCGCCGCCATCAGCGCGAAGCAGGCCGCGATGGCGGGCGAGCGGGTCAGCGCCAGCCCGGCGAGCAGCACGACGACGCCCGCCGCCGCGCTGAGCCACCACAGCGCGGCCGGGGTCACCGACGGAGCCCCCGCCTGGACGAGCAGGTCCTGGACGGCCGCGGACCGCCCGGCACGCCGCCGCGGGCGTGCGGGCGCCTCCCAGCACGACAACCACACGCACGCCAGGCCGGCGCCGAGCAGCAGCCCCACGACGACGCCCATCAGCGGCCCCCGACCAGCAGGGCCCGGACGTCGAGGCCGGCACGCGCGAAGCGCTCCTCGCCGGGCGGGAAGCCGTCGCCGCGCACCAGCTCGCCGCCCTGCTCGGCGGGTAGGCGGTGGAAGAGTCCGGCGGTCTCGACCCGGTCCCCCTCGACGCGACCCGTGACGGCGACGACCTCACGGACCTGTCGCGCGCCGTCCGCGGCGACGTCCAGGTGCACCACCAGGTCGATCGCCGACGCCACCGTCGGGACGACGAAGCGGTCGGAGACGTTCTCGCCCGCGAGCAGCGGCAGCGTGCACATCTTCGTGACCGCCTCGCGCGCCGAGTTCGCGTGCACGGTGCACATCCCGGGGATGCCGGCGTTGAGGGCCACGAGCATGTCGAAGCTCTCGGCCTCGCGCACCTCGCCGATGACGATGCGGTCCGGCCGCATCCGCAGCGCCTCCTTGACCAGCCGGCGCAGCGGGATCTCGCCCGTGCCCTCCAGGCTGGGCTGCCTGCACTGCATGGCCACGTGGTCGCGGGCGGCGAAGCGCACCTCGAAGACCTCCTCGCAGGAGATCACGCGCTGCCCCGCGGGGATCGAGCCGGCGAGGGCGTTGAGCATCGTCGTCTTGCCCGCCTGCGTCGCGCCCGAGACGAGCACGTTCAGCCCCGCGCGCACCGAGGCGTCGAGGAAGGCGGCCGCGTGGGTGGTGAGGGAGCCCAGCCGCACCAGGTGGTCGAGGTGGTCCGCGCGCACCAGGTGCTTACGGATGTTGACGGCCATGTGCTCGCGCGTGACGTCGGGGATGACCACGTGCAGGCGCTCGCCGCCCGGGAGCGAGGCGTCGACGAACGGGCTGCTCAGGTCGAGGCGGCGGCCGGACGCCTTGAGCATCCGTTCCACGAGGTCGCGCACCTGGCCTGCGGTGAGGATCGTCGTCGTGAGCTCGGGGACGCCACGCCGGGCGACGAACACCTTGGCGGGAGAGTTGATCCAGATCTCCTCGACCTCGGGGTCGTCGAGGTAGCGCTGCAGCGGGCCGAGGCCGCCGAGCGCGTCGACGACGGCGCGCGCGGCGCCCTGCGGGTCCGCGAGCGCCGGGACGACGCCGCGCGTGGCGCGCTCGGTGTAATCGGCGGAGGCCTCCGCGACGAGGCGCTCCAGCCCGGCCCGGTCGCGGACGGGGTCGAGGGCTCGACGGCGCACGAGCTCGCGCACCTCGTGCTCGAGGAGCGCGGCAGCGTCGGCGGGCGCCAGCGTGTCGATCGACACTGATCCGTCCTCTCGTCGGTGCCCTCATCGGCGGCGAAAGCGGCACCAGAGTAGGGGACCCGGGCAATCGCCCGGGTCCGCCCTGTGGACAACCCGGGCGAAGGCCTCGTACCGCTACCCGGGACCGCCTCCGCGGGACGCTGCCAGGAACCCTCTGACCAGCGACGACGCTGCGTCGGGCTGGTCGTAGGTGACGATGTGGCCGGCGTCTCGGATGGTGGTCAGGCGGGCGCCCGGGGCCGCCGAGGCGGCCGCGGCCAGCTCCTCGTGCCCGACGAGCGGGTCGCGGTCGCCACGGACCCACAGCGACGGCACCCGCAGCCCCGGCAGCCGGGGCAGGTGGTCGAGCGCCATGGCGAACGGCCCGTAGGCGCGGACCATCCAGTCGTCGAGGGCGGGCTCCCCGTGGGCCGCCTTCGCCCGCGCCTCCTGGACGACGAGCGCGACGATCTCCTCGAAGCCATCCGTGGTCTCGCCGGCCACGAGGTTGCCCGCCATCGAGCGGCGCACCACGGCGGGCCGCCGCGCCAGCCAGCGGCTGGTGAGCCGGAGCAGGCCGGGCGTGCGCAGCGCGAGCCACGTGAGCAGCTGGGCCGGGCGCCGTCGACCGATGCCGCCGGGCCCGATCGCCACGAGCGCGTCGACGCGCTCCGGGTGGTCCAGGGCGAACCCGACCGCGACGCCGGCTCCCAGGGACAGCCCCACCAGCGCGACGCGCTCGAGCCCGAGGGCGTCCAGCAGCTCGCCGAGGAAGGCGCGGTAGAACGCGTCGTCGAGCAGCCCCTCCCACGGGCGGCTGCCACCGTGCCGCGGCAGGTCGACGACGTGCACCCGGTGGTCCGCCGCGAGGTCGCCCGCGACGCGGCGCCACACCCCTGCCGCCGTGTCGAGCATGCCGCCGTGCAGCAGCAGCACCGGCGGCCCGGTGTCGCCGGCGCGGTAGTGGCGCACGGGTCCGCCGGCGACGGTCAGGTCGGTCCAGGTGGCGAAGACGCCCGTCACGGCACGGTCGGTCACGGTTCCTCCAGGAGGTCGAGCTGATGGTCGAGGCGGGCGAGGAGGCCGAGCTGCGCGGCGCGGGCGGCCTCGACGTCGGCGGGCAGGTCGGCTGGACGGTCGGCGGCGAGCCCGCGGCCGACGAGGTCGGCGAAGAGCGCGACCGCGTCGCGCAGCGCGTCGTCCGACGTCGCGCCGAGCGTGCCCGGCGCGTGCACCAGGCCGACGCTGAAGATCCCGAGCACGCGCACCACCGCCGCGGTGGGGACGGCGGGGTCCACGACGCCCGCGTCCTGCAGCCGCGCGACGTACTCGGCCAGCCACCCGAACCGCTCCGCGTACCGGTCGCCCCCGGCACCGCCGGCCACGTCGCGCACATGGTCACCGAGCAGCGACGCGTCGCCGACGTACAGCGCCCTCATGAGGGGGTCGGCCAGCAGCGCCTCCGTGCCGAACCGGTACACGGTGGGCAGGTCGACAGGTCCGTCCGCCCCGACGACGCGACGCCGCACCTCGGCGGTGAGGTCCCGGGTGCTGCGCCGCAGGACGGCGTCGAGGATCGCGGCCTTGTCGGGGAGCTCCAGGTAGACGGCACCCTTGCCGATGCCGGCTCGTGCAGCGACGCCGGCGACCGTCGTGCTGGGCCAGCCGTTCTCGAGGATCAGGTCGTGGGCGGCGTCGAGGATGCGCGCACGACGGTCGGGGACGCGCGGACGGGGCACGGGCACCTCCGTAGTGACTATGGAGTCGATTCTGGTCACTACCGTAGCCGGACGCGGGCAGCACCCGCGACCGGCCGGGGCTAGGGTCGAGGACCATGCCGACCTCTCCCCCGCCCGGCCGCTGGAACGACGTCGCCCGCGCGACCGGGCTGCTCGGGGCGGACGGCGCCGTCGCGCAGACGATCTTCGCGGAGATGACGGCGCTCGCCGCGCGCACCGGCGCGATCAACCTGGGGCAGGGCTTCCCCGACGTCGACGGCCCCGCGTTCATCCGTGACGCCGCCAAGGACGCGATCGACGCCGGCCGCAACCAGTACCCGCCCGGCGACGGCGTGCCGGAGCTGCGGCGCGCGATCGCCGAGCACCAGCGGCGCCGCTACGGGCTCGACGTCGACCCGGACGGCGAGGTGCTGGTCACGACCGGCGCCACGGAGGCGCTGGCCGCGTCGATCCTCGCGCTCGCGGGGCCGGGCGACGAGGTGATCACGCTCGAGCCGTTCTACGACTCGCACGCCGCGAGCATCGCCCTCGCGGGGGCGACGCACGTGCCCGTGGCGCTCACCGCCGAGGGATTCCGGCTCGACGCCGCGGCCCTGCGCGCCGCGGTCACCCGGCGCACCCGGCTCATCGTGCTGAACACCCCGCACAACCCCACGGGCACGGTGCTCACGCGGGCCGAGCTGGAGCAGGTCGCGGCCGTCGCGCGCGAGGCCGACGCCGTCGTCCTCACCGACGAGGTCTACGAGCACCTCACCTTCGACGACGCCGTGCACGTGCCGGTCGCGACCCTGCCCGGCATGGCGGAGAGGACCCTCACGGTCTCCTCCAGCGGCAAGACGTTCAGCCTCACGGGCTGGAAGGTCGGCTGGCTGCACGGCCCCGCGGAGCTCGTCACGGCCGTGCGCACGGTGAAGCAGTTCCTCACCTACACGTCCGGCGCGCCCTTCCAGCCCGCCATCGCCCGGGCGCTCGCCGACGACGACGCACCGCGCGCGCTGGCGGCCTCGCTCGCCTCGCGCCGCGACCTGCTGTGCGAGGGGCTCATCGCCGCCGGTTTCGACGTCGTCGTCCCGCAGGGCACCTACTTCGTCGTCGCGGACGGCACGCACCTGCTGGAGCGGCTCGGCGCCGCCGACGGGCACGAGCTGTGCCGCCGCCTGCCCGAGCTCGCGGGCGTCGTCGGCGTCCCCGTCTCCGCGTTCTGCCGTGCCGGCTCGAGGACGGCCGACGCGCTCGCCTCGCGCGTGCGGTTCACGTTCGTCAAGCGGGAGGACGTGCTGCGCGACGCCGTCGACCGCCTACGCCGCCTCGCCCGCTGACCCCGCCACGCCGGCACCGATCTGTTCGGCACCGCGTCCGTCTGTTCGGCACGAGGCCATGCCGAACAGATGGAGGAGATGCCGAAGTGACAGGCTCTACGCCGCGAGCGCCGGCAGCACCAGGCTCACGGCGACGACGAGCATGATCGCGGCGACGACGCCGTCGACGACGCGCCACGCGCCGGGGCGGGCGAGCACGGGCGCGAGCAGCCGCGCGCCGTAGCCGAGGCCGACGAACCACAGGACGCTGGAGACGATCGCGCCGGCCGTGAACAGCCAGCGTCCGTCGCCGTGCGACGCGGCGAGCGAGCCCTGCAGCACGATCGTGTCGAGGTACACGTGCGGGTTCAGCCAGGTGAGCGCGAGCGCCGTGACCAGCACGGGCCGCGCGCGCCGTCCGGCGTCGGCGACCGCGCCGTCCGACGCGGCCGCCAGCCCCGCCTCGTCCCCGCGCCACGCCCGGCGCGCCGCGAGCGCGCCGTACCCGAGCACGACGGCGGCGCCGGCCCACCGCGCCACCTCGACGACGGCGGGGTGGCTCACGACGAGCGCCCCGAGCCCAGCGGTCCCGGCGAGGTACAGCACGACGTCGGACGCCGCGCACACCGCGACGACGAGGCCCACGTGCTCGCGGCGCACGCCCTGGCGCAGCACGAAGGCGTTCTGCGCGCCGATGGCGACGATGAGGGACAGGCCGAAGCCGAGGCCGGCGAGGAGCGTGAGCATCCCTCGACGCTAGGTCGGCTGTGACATGAAGTCCATCTACGGTTCCTTCATCTGATGAAGCGCGCCTTCATCTATGGTGTCACCATGCGATGGGACTCCCGCCAGCTCGAGGCGCTCGCCGCCGTCGTCACCGAGGGCTCGTTCGAGGCCGCGGCCCACGCGCTGCACGTCACGCCGTCGGCGGTGAGCCAGCGCGTCCGCGCGCTGGAGAGCACCGCGGGCTCCGTGCTGGTGCGCCGCACCCGCCCCGTCGCGCCCACCGAGCCGGGGCGCACGCTGCTGCGCCTGGCGCGCCAGGTCGAGCTGCTCGGCGCGGAGGCGGTCCGCGAGCTCGGACCCCGGGACGCCGACGACGACGGCACCGGCGCCCCGCCCCGCCCGGTCACGGTGCCGATCGCGGTCAACGCCGACTCCCTCGCGACCTGGGTGATGCCGGCGCTGGCGCGCGTCGAGGGCGTCTGCTTCGACCTCCACCGCGACGACCAGGACCGCACCGTGGACCTGCTGCCGGCCGGAGTCGTGATGGCCGCGATCACGTCGCAGCGCGACCCGGTGCAGGGCTGCACCTCGACGTTCCTCGGCGTCACCCGCTACCGCCCGGCCGCCACCCGGGAGGTGATCGACCGCTGGTTCCCGGACGGCCCCACGATCGAGGCGCTGGGCCGCGCCCCGATGCTCGTGTTCAACCGGGCCGACGACCTCCAGGACGCCTGGCTGCGCGAGCGCGCCGCCGCGGCGGGCGCCGCCGTCCCGGACCCGCCGCGCCACCACGTGCCGAGCACCACCGAGTACGTCGACGGCATCCGCCGCGGCCTGGGGTGGGGCATGTGGGGCCCACTCCCCGGCCCGGGATCCCGGTTCGGCATGCTCGACGGCGGGCCGGGCCACGCCGGCGGACAGGTCGCGCTGCTCGAGGGCGACGCTGTCGTCGACGTCCCGGTCTACCTGCAGCAGTGGAAGCTGCGCTCGACGGTCCTCGACCGGGTCGCCGAGGCCCTGCGGCTCGAGGCACGCCGCGCCCTGCCCCAGCGCTGACCTTCCGTCACCGCACGGCGGCGGTCAGGCGCAGACGCCCGGCAGCACGGACGGGCTGGGCGACGGGTCGGGCGAGGCGCCCTCGCCGTCCTTGCCGCCACGGGTGCCGCCGTCCTCGCCGTCGACGGCGTCGGGCGACGCGACCTCGTCGTCGACGGCCGTCGCGCCGTCCGGCGAGGCCGACGCCGTGCCGCTCGGCCTCTCCTTGGCCGGGGCGGTCCCGGGCGGCGCCTCGTCGGCGCGGATCCGCTCCCAGATCGCGTCCGCCTCCGATGTCCACTCGACCCGGCCGGGCTGGCTCACCGAGTCCACGACGGGCACCGAGGTGAACACGATCTGCGACGGGTCGAGGTCGCGGATGCTCCACGCGAGGCCCGCGAGCGCCGTCGGGCTCGCCAGCTCGGGGTCCGTGGAGATGGAGCCGAGGATCTCGCGCACCATCCGGTACAGGCGGGGCGAGTCGGTGATGATGTTCTGCGACAGGATCTCGCGCATCGCGGCGTCGAAGAACGCCTGCTGCCGCTCGATGCGCTTGAGGTCGCTGCCGATCTCCAGGCCCATGCCCTCGCCCTTGCGGGCGCGCAGGAAGTTGATCGCGGTGTACCCGTCGAGCTTCTGCTTCCCCTCCGGCAGGTCGAGGTCCACGCGCTGCCCCTTGACCGGCTCGGGGAGGCACATGGTGACGCCGCCGATGGCGTCGACGACGCCGATCACGCCGGTCATCTGCACGACGACGTGGTCCGAGATGCGCACCCCGGTGAGCTTCTCGACGGTGCGGATGGTGCACGCGGCGGCGCCGGTGACGTCCTTGTCCGGCCCGCCGCCGAGCGCGAAGGAGGAGTTGAACATGGCGTTCGTCTGCGGTGCGGTCTCGCCGCCGCCGGGGAGCTTGCAGGCGGGGATGTCGACGAGGGAGTCGCGCGGGATGGACACGGCCTCGATGCGGCTGCGGTCGCCCGACAGGTGCACCAGCAGCGTCGTGTCCGAGTGGAACTCGTCGCCGGACCCTGCGATCTTGGCGTTGGCCTCGTCCCGGAAGTCGGTGCCCATCACCAGGATGTTGAGGTCCTTGCCCGCGAACGGGTCGGTCGGGTCCTGCTCGGCCGGGACCTCGGGCGGACGGTCGTCGCCGGCGAGGAGGTCGTCGACGTCGGAGACCCCTATCTGGGAGCGCAGGTCGACGAACGACGCGACCGCGGTCGCCGCCACGAAGGCCACCACCGCGGTGACGACGAGGGCGATCGTACGGACGACCCGGTGCGAGGCGAGGCTTGACGCGTGCCGTGGCAGGGTCCGCACAAGCGCGATCTTAGGGCCTGAGCAGCATGTTCGCGCGAGGGGTGCCCCGTGCGACCACGGGATCACCCCCCCGCGCGACCGGTCAGCGCCGGGCGGCGACGGCCTCGACCGCGATGCCGGGCTGGTCCGAGAACACGCCGTCGAGCCCGGTGTCGAGGAACGTGTCGAGCTCCGCCGCCAGGTCGCCGTGCGCAGCCGGGTCCGCCGACGAGCGGTGCTCGGCCGGGAGGAACTGGTTCTCGGCGCGGAACGTCCAGGCGTAGGCCTCCAGCCCCGCGCGGTGCGCGTCGCGGACCACGGAGGTCGGGCGGCCGAGCGTGCCGTCGGCCGCGCGGGGGACGACGACGTTCTTCTCCAGGCTCGCGATATCGGCGTACCGGGCCAGGTCGCGCAGGCCTCGGGGGGTGACGAGGTCGGCGTAGGTGCGCGGGTCACCGGCGGCCACCAGGTCGTACGGCGCTCCGCTCGCGGAGACGTTGAGCGCGAGGCGCACGTCGGTGCGCCGGTCGAGCTCGCGCAGGTTGGTGGTCTCGAAGGACTGCACGACGACGGGCGCGCGCCGCGAGTCGAGGCCGTTCGCGGCGAGCTCCGCGACGAGCGGGTCCGTCAGCGGCAGCCCGATGGACGCGAAGTACGTGGGGTGCTTCGTCTCGGGCGCCACGCCGACGGTCCGGCCGTCGCAGGTCTCGGAGTGGCGGGCGAGATCGAGCACCTCGTCGAGGGTGGGCACCTGGTACAGGCCGTCGTAGGCGGTGTTGTCCGGGCGGAGCTCGGGCAGCCGCTCCGTGGCGCGCAGCGTCCGCAGCTCGGCGAGCGTGAAGTCCTCGGTGAACCAGCCCGTGACGGCCTTCCCGTCGATCGTCTTCGTGGTGCGGCGGTCGGCGAGCTCCGGGTGCTCGGCGACGTCGGTCGTGCCGCCGATCTCGTTCTCGTGCCGGGCGACGAGCACGCCGTCCTTGGTCGGCACGACGTCGGGCTCGATGACGTCCGCGCACTGCAGGATCGCCTGCTCGTAGGCGGCGAGAGTGTGCTCGGGCCGGTCCCCGGACGCGCCGCGGTGCCCGACGACGGTGACGCCGTCGTCCCGCGTGCGCTGCTTCTCCAGGTCGATCACGACCATCTCGGTGTCGTCGGGCGTGCCCGGGTTCCGCGCCGCGTTGCCGGGGTAGTTGTTGTCGTTCCCGATGAGGATGCGGCCGTCGCGCAGCCGGAGCACCGTCTCGAACGACTGCACGGGCAGCGCGTATGTCTCGCCCAGCCCGTAGCCCTCCCCCGCGTCGATGCCGTCAGGGTTCTCCACCCGCAGCGCGTCGAGGACGAGCTCCTTGCGGACGAAGCCTTCCCGGTCCGTCTCGCTCAGGTCGATCTCGTAGACCCGCTTCGTGACCGACGCCGGCCCCTCGAAGTCGTCCCGCTCCACGACCCAGAACGAGTCCTTGCCGACGGCGAACGCGTCGCCCAGCACGTTGGCCTCCTGGTCGGTCTGGTAGTCCCAGGTGCGGCCGGTGTACGCGCCGCGGCGGGTGTCGAACTCGTGGACGACGCGGCGTCGCTGGTCGGTGTCGTCGACCAGGGCGCCCTCGAGCACCGGGTACAGGTAGCGCCCGCCCTTGACCCCCGCCATCGCCTCGAAGCCGCGGCTGGCGCGCACGGTGGGCTCCTCGCCGTCGGCGAGGTACGGGTTCTGCGGCGACCGCAGCCCGCCGGGCAGCGGGTAGGGCTTCTCGAGCAGCGTCCCGTCCGCGTCGAAGTGCAGCAGGAACGGGCCGAACTCCTCGCCCACCCACAGCGTGCCGTCGTCGGCACGCACCACGGACTCGACGTCGAAGTCGGCGCCGGTGAGCAGCCGCTCGTCCGTGCCCTCGTTGACGATGTCGAAGTCCAGCACGTGGTTCTCGTCGTCGTAGGAGATGTGGTCGAGCACCTCGATCTCGCCCGAGCCGCTGCCCCGGCCGCCGCCGGTGTCCCAGTCCGGCTCGACGAGGTAGCTGCGGAGCAGGAAGTCCGCCGAGTTGCCCTGGCTGCCGAAGCCGTTGTCCGGCTGCGCCCAGAACGTGCCGTCGCCGTTGTCGACCATCGCCGAGAAGCCCGGGATCACCTGGCCGTCCCACGGCCCCTGCCGGCCGTTGGCGGCGGAGGCCTGGGCGCCGGACGACGGTCCCTCGGCGAGGAAGTCCGCGGACAGCGTCGCGCGCCCCTCGAGCGTCGGGACGAGGTGGGGCGTGACGGCGCCCGGTCGCCCGTGGCCGGGCGTCGGCTGATGCGTGCCGTGGCCGCCGGGGCGCCCGTCCGCGAGGGCGGCGGTGCCGGCCGCGGTGGTGAGCGCGACCGCCGCGGCGGCGCCGGCCGCGACGAGGCGCAGGGCGCGAGCCTGGTTCGGTGAGCGAGTCATGGCCCGATCCCACCGGCGCTCCGCGACGGCTCGACGAACCCTGGATGAACGCCGGGCGACGATCCCGTGGCGCCTGAAGGCCGCGGCGCCGAACCACCCGGTCGACCCCTCCCGAGCGATGCCTAGATCTGCTAGGTTCAGCACCCCTAGCAGATCTAGACATAGGAGCTCGAGGTGCGCTTCGACAAGGACCTGGTGGCGGCGTCCGCCACCCCGCTGGTGCTCGGCATCCTCGCGGAGGGCGAGTCCTACGGGTACGCCATCCTCAAGCGGGTCACGGAGCTCTCCGGCGGCCGCATGCAGTGGACGGACGGGATGCTCTACCCCCTGCTGCACCGCCTCGAGCGCCTGGGCCTGGTCGCCGCGACCTGGGGCACCTCCGAGGCCGGCCGGCGCCGCAAGCACTACGCCCTCACCCCGGCCGGGCACGACGCGCTCGCCGAGCGCCAGGAGCAGTGGTCCGTCGTCGCGGACGTGCTGCACCAGGTCTGGCGGTCCGCCCAGCAGGCGGCCCAGGCCCCGGCCCGCCCCGCCGTCGCGGAGGGCTGGGCCTGATGGCCTCCCGCGAGCGCCTCGAGGCGCAGATCGACCAGTGGCGCTCGTACGTGCAGCGCCACCGCGCCATCGCGCCCGCCGACGTGGACGAGATGGAGGACCACCTGCGCGGCCGGGTCGACGACCTCACCGCGACGGGCCTCGACGACGACGAGGCGTTCCTCGTCGCGGTGCGCCGCATGGGCAACCTCGACGCCGTCTCGCACGAGTTCGCGCGCGAGCACTCCGAGCGGCTGTGGAAGCAGCTCGTCCTCGTCCCGGACGACGATGCCGCGCAGGCGTCCGGCCCGGCGTGGCGCGAGCTCGCCGTCGTCCTCGCGCTCGCCGTCGGCGCGGGGATCGCGGTGAAGGTGGCGCTCGCGGCCTTCGACACGGACTCGGCGCTGCTGCGCAACGTCCCGCTCATGACGGCGCCGTTCCTGGCCGCCTACTTCGTGTGGAAGCGCCGCGTCGCACGGCGCGTGGTCGGCGCCCTGCTGGTCCCGTACGCGCTGCTCGCCGTCGTGCTCAACGTCTACCCGTACGTCGACACGGGGTCGACCGTCGTCCTCGCGGCGATCCACGCCCCCGTCGTGCTGTGGGCGCTGGTCGGCGTGGTCTACGTGGGTGGCCGCTGGCGGGACCAGGACCCGCGGATGGACTTCGCGCGCTTCACCGGCGAGCTCGTCGTCTACGTGACGCTGCTCGCGATCGGCGGCGGGGTGCTGCTGGGCCTCACGGCCGCGACCCTGAGCCTCGTCGGCGTGGACATCGAGCCCGCGATGGAGAGCTGGATCATGCCGTTCGCGGTGCCGGGCGCCGTCGTCGTCGGGGCCTGGCTCGTCGAGGCGAAGCAGGACGTCGTGGAGAACATCGCCCCGGTCCTCACGCGCGTCTTCACGCCGCTGACCACGGTGATGCTGCTGGTGACGCTCGTCGTCCTGCTCGGCGCCGGCGGGCTGGCCGACGTCGAGCGCGAGCTGCTCATCCTCATGGACGCGATCCTCGTGCTGGTGCTCTGCCTGCTGCTGTACTCCGTCTCGGCCCGCGACTCCCTCGCCCGCCCGGGCTGGTTCGACGGCCTCCAGCTGGTGCTCGTCGCGGCCGCGCTCGCCGTGGACGCCGTCGCGCTCACGGCGATGCTCACCCGTATCGCCGAGTTCGGCTTCAGCCCCAACAAGGTGGCCGCGCTCGGGCTCAACCTGCTGCTGCTGGTGCACCTGGCCCGGTCCGGGCTGCTCCTGCTCGGCTTCCTGCGCGAGCGGCAGCCGTTCGGCGCGCTGGTCCGGTGGCAGACCCGCTTCCTGCCCGTGTACGCGGTGTGGGCGGCGCTCGTGGTGGTGGCGTTCGGGCCGGTCTTCGGCTTCGCCTAGGACGCCCCACGGCCCGGCACCATCAGGCCGCGAACCCGACCCTCACCGTCAGGCCAGCTTGACCCAGCCGTCCTTGCGGTAGGCGGGCGTGGCGAACGCGAGCACGGCGATCGCGCCGGCCAGCGCGACGAGCATCACCCAGGACATCGCGACGGCGTCGCCGCCGAGCACGCCCACCAGCGGCGACACGAGGCCGGCGACCCCGGACTGCACGGCGCCGATGACGGCGGCCGCGGTGCCCGCGCGCTCGCCGTGCCGGGACAGCGCGATGGCCGACGCGTTGGCCGGGATCAGCCCCTGGAAGGCGAGCACCAGCCACAGCATCGCGAGGAGGCCGATCAGCCCGCCGGCCCCGGTGAGGGCCACCGCCAGCAGCCCGACCGCGACGACGCCCTGGATCGCGAGCGCGGCCCGCAGCAGCCGGATGGGCGCCACCCGCCGCACCAGGGCGGCGTTCACCTGCGCGGACAGCACCAGGCCCAGGCCGTTGACGGCGAACAGCACGGAGAACTGCCCGTGGCTCAGCCCGTAGCCCTCCTGGAAGATGAACGGCGAGCCGACCACGTAGCTCATCAGCACGGCCTGCCCGAGCCCGGGGATGACGGCGAGCGCCATGAACTGCTTGTCCTTGACCAGCGTGCGGTAGCCGGCGAACACGCTGCGCGCACCGCCGGTCTGGCGTCGTCCGGCGGGGAGCGTCTCCGGCATGAACCGCCACACGACCAGGCCCATCGCCACGCCCGCGAGCGCCAGGAAGCCGAAGACCCAGCGCCAGCCGGCCGCCGCGGCGACGGCGGAGCCGAAGGTCGGCGCCAGCATGGGCGCGACGCCGATGACGAGCATCAGCCGGGACAGGATGCGCGCGGCCTCCGCGCCGACGAACCGGTCGCGCACGACCGCCATCGCCGCGACGCCGCACGCGGCGTTGAAGAAGCCCTGCAGGAGGCGCAGCCCGACGAGGACGGTCATGTTCGGCGCGAACGCGCACAGGATCGACGTCACGACGTGCAGCGCGAGGCCCCACATGAGGGGCGCCCGGCGCCCGAAGCGGTCGGACAGCGGGCCGATCGTGAGCTGGCCCAGGGCGCCGCCGATGAGCATCACGGAGACGGACAGCTGCGCGAACGAGGCGGAGGAGCCCAGGTCGGCCGCCACCTCGGGCAGCGACGGCAGGTACATGTCGACGGTGAACGCCGGCAGCGCCGCGAGCGCCCCGAGCATGATGACCCAACGGTACGGAGAGCGGGCGCGCGGAAGTCTCGCGGAGTCGTCGGGCATGGCCACCATCGTATCGAATCGTTACGACCAGGCCCAGGGAGAATCCCCCGGCCGGCCGCCCGGGTGTCGGTGGGATGCGTCACGATGGACCCATGTGCGGCCGCTACGCGTCCTTCCGTGACGCCCAGGACATCGCCGACGACCTCGCCGTCGCCGAGATCGCGGAGGACGCGCGCCTCCTGCCCCCGTCGTGGAACGTCGCCCCCACCGACCCCGTGCGCATCGTCGTCGAGCGCCCGCAGCGGCTCGAGGGCGGGCAGACCGGGGAGATCACCCGCTCGCTCCGGCTGGCGCGCTGGGGGCTCGTGCCGTCGTGGGCGAAGGACCCGTCGATCGGCGCGCGCATGATCAACGCGCGCACCGAGACCCTCCTCGACAAGTCCGCGTTCGCGAAGCCCCTCGGCGTCCGGCGCTGCCTGCTGCCGGCCGACGGGTACTACGAGTGGCGCAAGCTCGAGCTCCCGCCCGGCGCCCCCGCGCGGGGCGGGTCGAAGGGCGGGTCGAAGGGCAAGGTGCCGAAGCAGCCGTACTGGATCCACCCGGACGACGGCGGCGTCGCGGCGCTCGCCGGCCTGTACGAGTTCTGGCGGGACCGGACCAAGGCCGACGACGACCCCGACCGCTGGCTCGTCTCCGCGACGGTGATCACCACGGCGGCGTCGCAGGACCTGGAGCGCATCCACGACCGGATGCCCGTGGTGCTGCCGCGGGCGTCGTGGGACGCCTGGCTCGACCCCGCGGTCGGGGCCGAGCAGGCGATGGGCATCGTCACCGGCCCGCAGGTCGGGATGGCGACGCGGCCGGTGGGCGACGCCGTCGGGTCGGTGCAGAACAACCGGCCGTCGCTCATCGACGTCGACCCCGACCCGCGGGACCCGGACGTGGTCACCGCGGGGCGCGGCTGAGCCGCGGTCAGGCGCCGCCGGTCACGGCGACCTCCTGGCCGGTGATGCCCGTGTTGGCGGCCGACCCGAGGTAGACGATCGCGGTCGCCACCTCGCGTGCGTCCAGCAGGCGGCCGAGCGGGGCGCGCGCCGCCGCGGACTCGCCGAACGCTTCGACGATCCCCCCGTTGCGCACCGTCCTGGTGAGGCCGGGCAGCACCACGTTCGACAGGATGTCGCCCTCGCGCCCGAGCGCGAACGCGACCGACCGGCTGAACCCGTGCAGCGCCGACTTGGCGGTGGCGTAGTACGCCGTGCCCTCGTCGCCGTCGCGCACCAGGCTGGACGACAGGTGCACCAGCCGCCCCCACCGCTGCGCGCGCATCGACGGGGCGACCGCGCGGGTCAGCCGCACCGCCCCCTCGACGTTCGCGCGCACGGTCTCGAGCCAGGCGCCGTCGGGCACGTGCTCGAAGCCACGCGGGCCGTCCGCCCCCGGCGGGCTCCAGGTCACCGCGTTGTTGACCAGCACGTCGACGCGGCCGGTCCACGCGAGGACGGCGTCGCGCACGCCCTCGGCCGCGCCCTCCTCGGTCTGGTCGTAGCGGACGACGAGCGCACGCCCGCCGATCTCCTCCGCGACGCGCGTGGCGTCGTCCTTCGACTCGCGGTACGTGAGGAGGACGTCGGCGCCCTCGGCGCCGAACTGGGCGGCGACGTGCCGCCCGATCCCCCCGGACGCCCCCGTGACGACGACGGTGCGCCCCTCCAGTCCCAGGTCCATGCTGTGCTCCTCGTGACGGCTGTGCGCCGGCCACCGGGTCGGTGCCGACGCGTCCACCGTCGCCCGGCGGCCGCGCCGGCGGGAGGCCGCCGCGAGCCTGGCCGCGCCAGGGCCACCCTCCGCCGCCGCCGCGTGCCTAGGCTGGCCGCATGACCGACGCCGACCGGACCGCCGACCGGATCGACCGTGACCTCGGCGCGTTGCTCCGCGCGTACCGCGAGGACGTGCGCCCCCGGGACGTGGGCATGCCCGAGGTCGGGCGCCGCCGCACCCCCGGCCTGCGTCGCGCGGAGCTCGCGGTGCTCGCGGGCGTGAGCGTCGAGTACCTCACCCGCCTGGAGCAGGGGCGCGACCGGCACCCGTCGCCCGCCGTGGTGGGCGCGCTCGCCGACGCGCTCCGGCTCGGGCACGACGAGCGGCGCGTGCTGCTGCTCGCCTCCAAGGACGCTCAGGGGGCCGGCGTCTGCCTGGCGACCGCGCCGGGCGACGACATCCCGGCGGGCACCCGCGCCGTGCTGGACCGTCTCGCCCCTGCCCCCGCCGCCCTGCTCGACCGCTTCGGCACGGTGCTCGCCTGCACCCCCGCCTACCGGGCGCTCCTCGCGCCCGCCGGCCTGTTCGACCACGGGGAGCCGCGGCTGGCACCCGTCGTCCTCACCGACCCGCGGGCCCGCGACCTGTTCCCCGACTGGGACGCCGTCGCGGACCGCGTGGTCGCCGACCTGCAGCGCGAGTCGGTGCCGTCCGACCCGGTCCTCGGCGAGCTGGTGGACGCCCTCACGGTGCTGGCGGGGGCCGCGTTCACCGAGCGGTGGGCGCGCCCGGTCGCCGACCGGGGACGGGACGCCGTGCTGCGGCTGGCCCACCCGCAGGCCGGCGCCCTGCGCGTGGAGCCGCAGGTGCTGGTGCCCGGCGGGGGCGAGCACCTGCGGATCGAGCTGCTGCTCCCGGCCGACGAGGCGACCGAGCGGGCGCTGGACGACCTGGCCGCCGGCAACCGCACGCTGCGCGTGGTGCGCTCGGACGCCTCCTGAGGTGGCGCGGTGAGCGCGCGGAGGGTCAGCCCCCGGTGTAGGCGCGCTGCAGCCGCACCGGCGTGATCTCGCCGATGCCCTGCACCTCCTGCGGCGGCTGCGCCGTCAGGGCGTAGCGGGACGACGACGCGAGCAGGGACGCCGTGTGCGGGTCCACCAGCACGGTGGCCGGCTCGGCGAGCTCGGTGATGCGGGAGGCGAGGTTGACGTCGGAGCCGAACACGTCGCCGAACCGCGACAGCACCCGCCCCCACACGAACGCGACGCGCACGGGGATCTCGGGGTCGGTCGCGTGCGGCGCGGCCAGGCCGAGTGCCACCTCGGCGCCCGTCGTGACGTCGTCGGCCACGAACAGCACGGCGTCGCCGATGGTCTTGACGACGCGGCCGCCGGCCTCGGTGATGACGTCGCGGGCCCGGGACTCGAAGAGCTGCACGAACTCCGACAGCTCCTGCGACCCGAGGCCCGCGGTGCGCTTGGTGAACGAGACGATGTCGGCGAACCCGACGGCGCGCGGCAGCGGCAGCTCGTCGTCGTGCGCCTCCTGGGTGCCGCGACGCGCGCCGCCGAACTCGGTGGCGAGCCGCCCCGTGAGCGCGGCGAGCTGGCGCCGCCAGGCGTGCTCGAGCTGGCGGGAGAGCTGCGAGGTGAGGTCCGGCATCCGGTCGATGGCGGCGAGCCGCGCGCTCACGTCGTCCAGGCCGTCGCGGCGGCTGAGGTGCTCGACGAACGCCTCCACCTGCCACAGTGCGAGCCGGTCCGTGGTGTGCCCGAGGGAGCGGATGAGCGTCATCTGGGCCTGCTCGTCGAGCCGCTCGGCGTCCACGAGCTCGCCGATCTCGCGCAGCGCCTGCATGTCCGCGTCGGTGAACCCCACCTCGGCGGGGTGGGTGACGGGCAGCCCCAGCCAGCGCCAGTAGTTCTCGATGAACTCCTGCGACAGGCCGGTGCCCTCCACGAGGTCGGACAGCGTGTACCGGCGCGGGCCGCCGAGGATCGCCTCGTCCAGGCGGGCCGCGGTGTCCCCCGCCCGCCGGGCGTCGTCGTCCGTCGGCAGACCGGGTCCCGTCGTGGTGTCGCTCGTCACGCCCCCACTGTAGTCAGCGCGGGCTGTGTCCCGGCTGGGAGCCCCGGGCCGGCGCCCGATGAGTTCGCGCCCCGCCGGCGGTCGATGAGCACGTCCCGACCACGACGCCTGCGCGAGAGGACCGCGACGATGCCCCACGACCGCACGACCAGGCCGGCACGGCGCTTTCGCTTCGGGGTCGTCGCCCCCGTCGGCGCCGACCTCCCCGCGTGGCGGGACCAGGTGCGCCGGATCGCCGACCACGGGTACTCGACCCTCCTGATGCCCGACGTCCAGCAGTGGCAGCCGGCACCCGGCCCCACCCTGGCGGTCGCGGCGACGCTCGCCGACGTCCGCGTCGGCACCTGGGTGTACGCCTCGCCGCTGCGCACGGCCCGCGCCGTGGCCTGGGAGGCGCACTCCCTGTCGGTGCTCACCGAGGGCCGCTTCGAGATGGGCCTCGGCGCCGGGAGGCCCGGCATCGAGGACGAGCTGCGGGAGCTGGGCATGCCGGTCCTCCCGGCCGGGCGACGACTGGCGCGCATGGGCGAGGCGGTCGCGCTGCTCCGCCGGCTCGACGGCGCGGCGCGGCGCACGCCGGTCGTGATGGCGGTGCGAGGCCCGAAGGCCCGCGCCCTCGCCGCCGACCTCGCGGACACGGCGGCGGTCGCGATCATGCCGGCGACCCGCGGGCCGTCACGATGGAGATCGCGGCGGACCTCCGGTCACGCGCCGACCTCGAGCTGGCGTTCCACGCGGCCGTGGTCGGCGATGCCGTCTCCCCGTTCATGGCGCCGCCCGACACCGACACCGGCGCGCTGCGCGCGGCGGACTCGCTGCTGCAGCTGCCCGCCGACCCCGGGGCGGCCGCCGAGGAGATCCTGCGGCGACGCGAGGAGGGCGGCTTCTCCTACGTCGTCGTCGGTGCGAACGCCGCCGACCGGCTCGCTCCCGTGGTCGCCGAGCTCGCCGGCCGCTGACGCGACCACGGTCATGCCGTGCGCAGGTGGTGCACGTCCCCGGCCGTCACCGTCCGCTCCCCGCCCGCCGTCGCCAGCACCAGTGCGCCGTCGGCGGCGACGCGCACCGCCTCGCCCTCCACCACGTCGCGACCGCCGGCGAGCTCGGCGCGCACCGCCGTGCCGAGCGTGGCCGACGCCGCCGCGTACCGTGCCGCGAGCCCGGCCGCGTCGGCGTCCCCGCGGGCGGCCTCCAGGTCCGCCACGACGCCGACCAGCTCGCGCACGAGCGTGCCGAGCAGCGCGCCGCGGTCGGCCCGCGCCCCCTCGAGCGCCAGCGACGTCGCGGTCGGCACGGGCAGCTCGGCCGCGGACTGGTCCACGTTCAGCCCGACGCCGACGACGACGGCGGCGGGCCCCTGACCGTCGATGGCCGGCACCACCTCGGCCAGCACGCCCGCCACCTTGCGGAACGGCCCCAGCCCGGCCGCGTCGTCGGCGGCCGGCAGCAGCACGTCGTTGGGCCACTTCACCGCGGCCCCGGGCACCCCGGCGGCGTCGACCGCGCGCGCGACGGCGAGGCCGGCGAGCAGCGGCAGCCAGCCCAGCCGGGCGGGCTCGAGCCGCGGGCGCAGCAGCACCGAGACGGTGAGCGCGGCGCGCGGCGGCGTCTGCCACCCGCGCCCCGCACGCCCCCGCCCCGCCGTCTGGTGCTCGGCGACGAGCGCCGCGGGCGCGGGCCACTCCCCCGGCGCCCGGCGGACGGCGTCGGCCAGGTCGGCGTTCGTGGAACCGGACGCCTCGACGACGTCGAGGCGGGCGAGGGGGCCTGCGGGCGCGAGCAGGTCGCGGCGCACGGAGGGGAGATCGAGGGGGTCTCGGCGGGGGTCGTCGCGGGGGTCGTGGCTCACGTCCCCGATCGTCCCGCATCTCACCGCCACCGACCCTTTGTGGGGTCCCTCCAAAGAATCCGGGCGGGCCGCAGCCTGTCGCGCATCGATGCGTGGCAACCCACCAACTAGGGTCGGTCGGGTGAACGACGCCACCTCCTCGACCGACATCGAGCCGCCCGCCGCCTCCGGCACCGCCGCCAAGCTCGCCGACCTGGAGCGCCGGCGGGCCGAGGCCGTGACCGACGCCGAGGAGAAGGCGAAGGCGCGGCAGCACCCGCGCGGCAAGAAGACGGCCCGCGAGCGCATCGAGGCGCTGCTGGACGAGGGCAGCTTCGTCGAGCTCGACGCGCTGGCCATGCACCGCAGCCGCAACTTCGGCCTCGACAAGCGGCGCGTCGCGGGCGACGGCGTCGTGACCGGCCACGGCACGGTCGACGGGCGCCAGGTGTGCGTGTTCAGCCAGGACTTCACGGTCTTCGGCGGCTCGCTCGGCGAGGTGCACGGCGAGAAGATCGCCAAGGTGCAGGACCTCGCGCTGCGCACCGGCGTGCCGATCATCGGCATCTCCGACGGTGGCGGGGCGCGCATCCAGGAGGGCGTCGCGGCGCTGACGCAGTTCGCCGAGATGTTCCGGCGCAACGTCGCGGCCTCCGGCGTGATCCCGCAGATCTCGCTCATCCTCGGTCCCAGCGCGGGCGGCGCCGTCTACTCCCCCGCCCTGACCGACTTCATCGTCATGGCGGACGGCACGTCCAACATGTTCATCACCGGCCCGGACGTGATCCGCACGGTGACGGGTGAGGACGTCGACTTCGAGACCCTCGGCGGCGGCCGCACGCACAACGCGACGTCCGGCGTGGCGCACTACCTGGGTGCGGACGAGGACGACGCGATCGACTACGTGCGCCACCTCGTGGGCTACCTGCCGCAGAACAACCTGGGCGACGCGCCGTCGTTCCCGCCCGAGGACGAGACGCCGCTGGAGGTCACCGAGGACGACGAGGCGCTCGACGTCATCGTCCCCGACAGCGACAACCAGCCCTACGACATGCGCGCCGTCGTCGAGACTGTCCTCGACCCCGAGTCGTTCCTCGAGGTGCAGCCGCTGTTCGCGCAGAACGTGCTGATCGGGTTCGGCCACGTCGAGGGCCAGTCGGTGGGCATCATCGCCAACCAGCCGCTGTCCATGGCGGGCACCCTCGACATCGACGCCGCCGAGAAGGCGGCCCGGTTCGTGCGCACCTGCGACGCGTTCAACCTGCCCGTGCTGACCTTCGTCGACGTCCCCGGCTTCCTGCCCGGCGTCGGCCAGGAGCACCAGGGCATCATCCGGCGCGGCGCCAAGCTCATCTACGCGTACGCCGAGGCGACCGTCCCGCTGGTCACCGTCATCACGCGCAAGGCCTACGGCGGCGCGTACATCGTCATGGGCTCCAAGCAGCTCGGGGCGGACGTCAACCTCGCCTGGCCGACGGCGCAGGTCGCGGTGATGGGCGCGTCCGGCGCGGTGAACATCCTGCAGCGCTCGGCGCTCAAGGAGGTCGCGGAGTCCGGAGGCGACGTCGAGGCGGAGCGGCAGCGCCTCACGGACGAGTACACGGAGGCGATCGTCAACCCGTGGGACGCCGCCGAGCGCGGCTACGTGGACGCCGTCATCCGCCCGTCCGAGACGCGCGTGCAGGTGGTCCGCGCGCTGCGGGCGCTGCGTACCAAGCGCGCGAGCCTGCCGCCCAAGAAGCACGGCAACATCCCCCTGTGACACCGTCGGTGGTTGAGCGCCGTCGAAACCGGGAAGAATGAGCAGATGAGCCACGAGGACGCCACGCACGGACCCGCCCCGCTGGGGTCGGTCGACCCCGAGCCGATGCACCGCGCCGTCGACGCGCTGGCGGCCGCCCTGCACGAGTACGTGCAGACCGCGGTCGGCGTGCGCGCCGAGTTCGGCGCCTCCGAGGCGGACGAGGACCCGCGCGTGCTCGCGCTGGAGAGCCGGGTGGGCCAGCTCAACGCCGCAGTCTTCGACGCGCTGCACGACGGGCTGGGCATGCACCCCGACCTGACGAGCTCCGTGTGGGAGGGCGGCGAGGAGGAGGACGAGCACACCCACGACGCCCCGGAGGGCGCCGTGCCGGCGGAGGTGTTCTACCTCGGCTTCGTCGTGGCCGACCCGACGCCCGGCTCGCCCGGCACCCTGGACGGCGTCGTCGAGCTGCTCGACGAGGCCGGCGGGGACGTCGCGCAGCGCCTGTTCGACGGCGGCTACGAGGTCGCGGAGTGGGCGACGTCGCGCGGCGCGGCGGTGGAGTTCGGCGACGACGACCTCGACGACGAGCTGGACGACCAGCTGGACGACGAGGACGGCGACGACCCGCTCGGGGGTGCGCGATGAGCAACGAGGTGCGCGTGGTGCGCGGTCGGCCCGACGACGTCGAGGTCGCCGCGCTGGTGGCCGGGCTCGCGGCGGTCGCGTCGGCGAGCGGGCTGCCCGACGACGGGGCCCCCGTCGAGGAGTGGACCAACCGCGCCCGCACGGTGCGCGGCAACGGCGCGGGCGTGACCGCGAAGAGCTTCGGCGGTCGCTGGGGCCGCCACAACGCCGACGCGTGGCGCTGGAGCCTGCACTCGTGAGCGTCGTCTGGCAGCAGGTCGAGGGCCCCGACGAGGTCGACGCGCCGCTGGAGGAGCTGCCCGCTCCCCCGCGCCCGGGTTGGCTGCGACGGTGGCTGTGGGCGCCCGCCCTCGTGGTGACCGCCGGCCTCTACGTGCTGCGGCGCACGATCGAGGACCCGTCCGGCGAGCTCGAGCTGTGGCTGTTCATGGGCATGCTCGCCGGCCTCATGGTCACCGCCGTCGCCGCCCTGGTCCGCTACCGGGACGACCAGCGCCAGGCCACCGAGGGGCGCGACGCCGCGGCGTTCGGCGCGGACAGGCGGTCGGCCACGGGGTCGGTCTCCGTGAACGAGCGCCGCACGAGCTCCGGCCTCCTGCTCAGCGGCGTGGTGTCCTACCCGACGGACGACGGCACGGCCGACCGCCCCTACTCGTCCCTGGTGCGGCCGGACGACGAGGAGCGGCTGCCTCCCCCGCGCGACGGCGACCCGGTCGCCGTCTGGTGGGCACCGGGCACCGAGACCGTCGTGGTGCGGTACCACCGCGACTGGGCCGACGCCGTCCGCCGCCGCACCCGCAAGCGCTGACGCGTCAGCGCGACGCGCGCCCCGCCGCGAACAGGCGGCACGCGTGCGCGGCCGTGTGCTCCAGCTCGACCACGGCGTCGCGGGAGAGCTCGGCGAGCGTGCGCGGCCCCGGCGCGAGGGAGAAGGCCGCCGCGATCCCGGCCTCCGCGACCTGGGCGGGCGTGAGCTCCACGCCGCCCGCCACGACGACGACCGCCGCGCGGCCCGCCACGAGCCGCACCACGGTGTCCACGACCTTGCCGTGCAGTGACTGCTCGTCGAGGCGGCCCTCCCCGGTGAGCACGAGGTCGGCGCCCTCGAGCGCCTCCGCGAGCCCCACCGCCTCGGCGACGAGCTCGCCGCCGGGCACCAGCTCCGCCCCGAGCGCGGCCGACAGGCCCACCGGCAGCCCGCCGGAGGCACCGGCGCCCGGCAGGTCGCGCGCGTCGTGACCGGTCGCGGCGGCGAGGGCGTCGGCGAGGTGCGCGAGCCCGTCGTCGAGCACCGCGACGTCCTCCGGAGTCGCGCCCTTCTGCGGCCCGAAGACGGCCGCCGCGCCGCGCGCCCCGAGCAGCGGGTTGTCGACGTCGCACGCGATGCGCCACCGCAGCGCGCCGGCGCGGGCGTCGAGGCCGGACAGGTCGACGGCGGCCAGGGCGCTCAGCCCGCCACCCCCCGGAGGGACGGGGGCGCCGTCCGCGTCGTGGAACCGGGCGCCGAGGTCGGACAGGAGCCCCGCCCCTCCGTCGGTCGAGGCCGACCCGCCGACGAACAGGACGACCTCCTCGACGTCCGGGGCGGCGTCGAGCGCGGCGAGCACCACGGTGCCGACGCCGTGGCTGGTCGCGTCGAGCGGCCGCAGCGCGACGTCCGAGACCTTCGGCAGGCCGTAGGCCTCCGCCGCCTCGGCCGCGAGGGTGCGGCCGTCGGGCGAGACGCCGTAGCGCGCCGTGGTCGGGCGCCCGAGGGCGTCGGTCGTGACGCAGGTGCGGGGCTCCTCGCCCCACGCCCCGAGGATCGCGTCCAGGGTGCCCTCGCCGCCGTCGGCGAACGGCACGGCGCGCACGTCGGCGTCGCCGCCCAGGGCGGCGCGGGCCCCGGCCGCGAGCGCCGCGGCCACCTGCGTCGCCGTGGCGCTGCCCTTGAACGAGTCGGGGGCGACCACGACGCGGAGGGGCGCGTGGGCGGCGGGGGGATTCACGTCCTCGTTCTTCACGACACTGTGCACGGGCACAGACCGTACCCGGAGGGCCGGAATGACGGCGCGCCGTCTCGGGGCGGGTCGATAGGGTGCGTGCTGTGACCTCGAGCACCCCCACCCCGCCCCGCACCCCTTCCGCGGTCGACGCCGTCGCCGACGCGTACGTCACCCGGTCCGCCGAGCTCGACCCGCTGCTCGCCACCGCGATCGGGCTGCCCGGTCACGACCACCGCATGACCGACCTGTCCCCCGCCGGGCACGAGGCGCGGGCCGAGTCGGACCGCGCCGTCCTGCGCGAGCTGGACGCGGCCGAGCGCGACGGCGGCCCGCTGGACGCCGTCGACCGGGTCACCCTGGCCGCGATGCGCGAGCGGGTGGGCCTGGCGCTCGAGCTGCACGACGCCGGCGAGCCGCTGGCCAGCCTCAACAACATCGAGTCGCCGGTGCAGCAGCTGCGCGACGTCTTCGATCTCATGCCCACCGGCTCGGTCGAGGCCTGGGAGGACGTCGCCGCGCGCCTCAACGCGGTACCCGACGCGATCGACGGCTACGTCGCGTCCCTCACGGAGGCGGCGCGGCGCGGCCAGGTCGCCGCGATCCGCCAGGTGCGCGAAGGCGTGTCCCAGTCGCGCGAGCTCGCCGGCCTCGACGGGCACGAGTCGTTCTTCGACGGCCTCGTGCGCAGCGACGACGCCGCCGCCGTCCTGGACGAGTCGAGCGCGTGCAGCCTCGTGCGCGCCGAGCTGGAGCGCGGCGCGACCGCGGCCCGCGACGCCTACGCGCGCCTCGCCGAGTTCCTCGAGCGCGACCTCGCGCCGCAGGCGCCGGAGCGCGACGCCGTGGGCCGCGACCGCTACGCGCGCTTCTCGCGCGAGTTCCTCGGCGCCGAGGTCGACCTGGACGAGACGTACGAGTGGGGTCTGGACGAGCTGGCCCGGATCGTGGCCGAGCAGGAGTCCGTGGCCCGCCAGATCGCCGGTGCCGGCGCGAGCGTCGAGGACGCCGTCGCCGCGCTGGACGCCGACCCGGCCCGCACGCTGCACGGCACCGACGCGCTGCGCCGCTGGATGCAGGAGACCGCGGACGCCGCCATCGAGGACCTCGC
Organism: Isoptericola sp. NPDC019571; assembly: GCF_044389385.1. Classification (NCBI taxonomy): domain Bacteria; kingdom Bacillati; phylum Actinomycetota; class Actinomycetes; order Micrococcales; family Promicromonosporaceae; genus Isoptericola; species Isoptericola sp. NPDC019571. The sequence goes on along the minus strand of NZ_JBIRXZ010000002.1, from coordinate 144,903 downwards.
AGGCACGCACTTCGACATCGAGGGGCCCGTGCGCACCATCGAGTGCCGCATCGCCCCCACCCAGACCGGCGGCATCTACTACACGCCCCCGAGCGACGACTTCTCCCGTCCCGGGCGCATGTGGTGGTCGGTGCCCGCCGACGTCACCGAGTTCAACACCTGGCGCGAGAAGACGACCGTCTACCACGAGGGCGTGCCCGGCCACCACCTGCAGTGCGCGGCCGCCGTCGTCGCGCGCGACACGCTGAACTCGTGGCGCCGCCTGATGTGCTGGGTCTCCGGGCACGGCGAGGGCTGGGCCCTGTACGCCGAGCGGCTCATGGCCGACCTCGGCCACCTCGACGACCCGGGCGACCGCTTCGGCATGCTCGACGCGCAGCGGATGCGCGCGGCGCGCGTGGTGCTCGACATCGGCGTGCACCTCGGCAAGCCAGCCCCCGAGCAGTGGGGCGGCGGGGTGTGGGACGCCGAGAAGGCGTGGCCGTTCCTCAAGGCGAACGTCAACATGCCCGAGTCGTTCGTGCGGTTCGAGCTCAACCGGTACCTCGGGTGGCCCGGCCAGGCGCCGTCGTACAAGGTGGGCCAGCGGCTGTGGGAGCAGGCGCGCGACGACGCCCGGACGGCGGCGCGGGCGCGCGGCGAGGAGTTCGACCTGCGGGCGTTCCACGCCAGGGCGCTCGGCCTCGGCTCGGTCGGCCTGGACGTGCTGACCGGCGCCCTGCGCGACGCCCGCTGACGCGGCGCGCTCCCCCCGCCCCGCATGGAAGGCATCCTCACCGGCTTCGCGATCATCGGCGTGGTCATCGCCGTCGGGTACGTCGCGGCGCGCCTGCGCCTCGGCGGGCCCGACGCCCGGACCGCGCTGAACCGCATCGGGTTCTTCGTCGCCAGCCCCGCGCTGCTGTTCACGGTCATCGCGGACGCCGACGTCGGCGAGCTCTTCCAGGCGCCGCTGCTGGTGCAGGCGATCGCCGCGGTGGCGGTCGCGGCGGTGTTCGTCGTCGTCAACCTGCTCTGGCTGCGCCGCCCCGCCACGGAGGCGACGATCGGCGCGGTCTCGGCCGGCTATGTGAACGCCAACAACATCGGCCTGCCCGTGGCCGTGTACGTGCTGGGCGACCCCGCCGCCGTCGTGCCGGTGATCCTGCTGCAGCTGCTGATCCTCGCCCCGGTGACGCTGCTGGTGCTCGACGCCCAGACGTCGGGGCGGGTGTCGGTGGGGTTCGTGCTGGCCCAGCCGGTGCGGAACCCGATCATCCTCGGCTCGCTCGCGGGCGCGGTCGTCTCGCTCACCGGCTGGAGCGTCCCGGCCCCGGTGCTCGCGCCGCTGGAGATCCTCGGCGGCGCGGCCGTGCCGATGATCCTCCTCGCCTTCGGGATGTCGCTCCACGGGTCGCGTCCCTTCCAGCAGCCCGGCGGGCGCACGGCCGTCGTGGTGGCGTCGGTGCTCAAGGCGGTCGTCATGCCGGCGGTCGCCTTCGTCCTCGCGCGGTACGCGTTCGGGCTGGACCCCGCGCAGGTGGCGACGGCGGTGACGCTCGCCGCGCTCCCCGTGGCCCAGAACGTGTACAACTACGCGGCGCGGTTCCGTACCGGCGAGCTGCTCGCGCGCGACACCATCCTGGTCACGACCGTCGCGTCGCCCGTCGTCCTGCTGGTGTCGTCGCTGCTGCTGCACACCGGCTGACTGGTTAGGGTGCGCACGTGCCTGCCTCCACCGCGCCCGTGCGCCTCGTCCTCGCCTCGCAGTCCCCCGCCCGCCTGGCCACCCTGGCGGCAGCCGGCGTCACGCCGCGGGTCGTCGTCTCGTCCGTCGACGAGCCGGCCGTGCTCGACGCCGCGCGCGCCGGGTTCGGCGGCGACCTCGACCCCGCCGACGCCGTCCTCGTCCTGGCCCAGGCCAAGGCGGAGGAGGTCAGCGCCCGCCTCGAGGACGGCGGCGAGGACGAGGCGTCCGCCCTCGTGCTCGGCTGCGACTCGATGCTCGAGCTGGACGGGGAGATCCTAGGCAAGCCCGCGGACGCCGAGGACGCCCGCCGCCGCTGGCGTGCGATGCGCGGCCGCGTGGCCGTCCTGCACACGGGCCACTGGCTGGTGGACGCCCGCGACCCCGAGGACGGCGGCACGGGCGGCACGCTCGGCGCGTCGTCGTCCACCACCGTGCACTTCGCCGACGTCGACGACGAGGAGATCGACGCCTACGTCGCGACGGGCGAGCCCCTGCACGTGGCCGGCGCGTTCACGATCGACGGCCTCGGAGGCCCGTACGTGGACCGGATCGAGGGCGACCACCACGGCGTCGTCGGGCTGAGCCTGCCGCTGCTGCGAGAGCTGCTGGGCGAGCTGGAGATCCCCTGGCGCTCGCTCCGCGACCCCCGCTGAGCGGCTCAGACCCACTGCCGAAACCACCAACTCCGGGCGCCTCCGGCACTACCTACCGCCCGGGTCCATGTGGGATCCCTCCAAACGGCCCGGATCGTCGTTGGTACCCGGCACAGACTTCTCCGCAGGCGTCGCGCGGGTGCCGGAGGACGGCGGCGCACGCGTTACCGTGAGCCGTGCCCACCATCAGCAAGGTCCTCGTCGCGAACCGCGGCGAGATCGCCGTCCGCATCGCCCGTGCCTGCGCCGACGCCGGGATCGCCTCCGTCGCCGTCTACGCCGACTCCGACCGGGACGCGCTGCACGTCCGGCTCGCCGACGAGGCGTTCGCGCTGCAGGGCCAGCGCGCCGCCGACACCTACCTCGACGTCGAGAAGCTGCTCGACGTCGCGCGCCGCTCCGGCGCGGACGCGGTGCACCCCGGCTACGGGTTCCTGTCGGAGAACGCCCAGTTCGCCCAGGCCGTGCTCGACGCCGGGCTGGTGTGGATCGGGCCGCCGCCCGCCGCCATCGAGTCCCTCGGCGACAAGGTGAGCGCGCGGCACATCGCGCAGGCCGCGGGCGCGCCGCTGGTGCCCGGCACGTCCGACCCGGTCCAGGGTGCGGACGAGGTGCACGCCTTCGCGGCCGAGCACGGGCTGCCGATCGCCATCAAGGCGGCGTTCGGCGGCGGCGGCCGCGGCCTCAAGGTCGCCCGCACGGACGACGAGATCGACGAGCTGTACGAGTCCGCGGTGCGCGAGGCGGTCGCCGCGTTCGGCCGCGGCGAGTGCTTCGTGGAGCGGTACCTCGACCGGCCGCGGCACGTCGAGACGCAGTGCCTGGCCGACGCGCACGGCAACGTCGTGGTGGTCTCCACCCGCGACTGCTCGCTGCAGCGCCGGCACCAGAAGCTCGTCGAGGAGGCGCCCGCGCCCTTCCTCACGCCGGAGCAGGAGGCCGAGCTCGACCGGGCGTCGCGGGCCATCCTCGCCGAGGCCGGGTACGTGGGCGCCGGCACGTGCGAGTTCCTCGTCGGGACGGACGGCACCCTGTCGTTCCTCGAGGTCAACACCCGCCTGCAGGTGGAGCACCCGGTCACCGAGGAGGTCACCGGCCTCGACCTGGTGCGCGAGCAGCTGCGCATCGCGGCGGGCGAGCCGCTGGGGTACGACTCCACCACGGTCCGCGGTCACTCGTTCGAGTTCCGCATCAACGGCGAGGACCCGGCCGCGGGCTTCCTGCCCTCCCCCGGCACCGTCTCCACGCTGCGCTGGCCGTCCGGCCCGGGCGTGCGCGTCGACACCGGCGTCGTCGAGGGGGACACGATCTCGGGCGCCTTCGACTCGATGATCGCCAAGCTCATCGTCACGGGCGCCACCCGCGAGCAGGCGGCCCAGCGTGCCCGCCGTGCGCTGCGCGAGCTCGAGGTCGCGGGCATCCCCACCGTCGTGCCGTTCCACCGCGCGGTGATGGAGGCCGAGGACTTCGTCCCCACCGACGGCTCCCCCTTCCGCGTGCACACCCGCTGGATCGAGACCGACTTCGCGGACGAGCTGGGCAGGCTCGCGCCGGCCGCCCCGGCCCCGGTGCCCGACGCCGAGGAGCCGGCCGAGGAGCTCGCCGAGCGCGTCGTCGTCGAGGTCGGTGGCCGCCGTCTCGAGGTCGTGCTGCCCGCCGGGCTCGGCGTGGCCGCCGGGCGCGCCCGCCGCGCGAACGCCGCCCGCCGCCCCGCCCGCCGCGGCAACGGGCGCACGTCCTCCGCCGCGAGCGGCGCGACCCTCGCCTCGCCCATGCAGGGCACCATCGTGAAGGTCGCGGTCGAGGACGGGGCCCAGGTGGCCGAGGGCGACCTCGTCGTCGTGCTCGAGGCGATGAAGATGGAGCAGCCGCTGCTCGCGCACAAGGCGGGCACCGTGCGGTCCCTGTCCGCGACCCCCGGCGACGGCGTCACCGCCGGCGCCGCCATCTGCGAGATCGTCGACTGACCCGAGGGAGTAGTCCGTCGCGGGCTCTCGTCCTACCTCGCGGGATCTCGCACGACCTCGGCGGGTTCGGACGTCGCCGGCCGCGCGATGGCGGCGAGGGAGCGGCGGGCGGACGGCACCGACAGCACCGCGGCCACGAAGGCGACGAGCAGCGCGCCGGCGACGACGAGCAGCACCTGCACGGAGTACCGATCGGCGAGCGGGCCGAAGACCACCATGCTCAGCGGCATGGCGACGGTCATGACGATGCCGACGAACCCGAAGACGCGCCCTTGCATCTCGGGCTCGACCGTCTCCTGCAGGATGGCCATGCTCGGCGCGGACATGAGTGTGAACGTGACGCCGATCAGCAGTCCCAGGACGAAGAACACCCACATGTTCGTGGACAGGCCGAGCCCGGCGGTGAGCACCCCCGCCGCGAGGGTGCTCCCGACGATCAGCGCCACGCGGTGGGTCACGCGGGTCCCGACGAACGCCATCGCGAGCCCGCCCGCGAGCATGCCGGCCGCCCAGAACACCTCGTTGGTGGTGAGCTTCCAGACCTCGTCGCCGAAGGTGCGGGTCACCATGAGCGGCGTGAGGTAGGACGGCGCGCCGATGAGCACCATCGTGGTGGCGAAGATCGTCATGAGCCACTTCACGGCGCCGTGTCCACGGATGTAGCGGACGCCCGCGGCCAGGTCGCCGAAGTAGCTCGGCTTCTCCGGACCGGCCCCCTCGGGCGCGGCGCCGTCGTGCCGGACCAGTCGCGGCACGGTGACCAGCATCAGCATGCCGATGCCGAGCACCGCGGTGACGACGTCCACGAAGAACACCGCGACGATGTCGAAGCTCGCGTAGATCGCGGCGGCGACCACGGGGGCGAGCAGCATCATGCCGGACTGGATGGACTGGTTGATCCCGTTGATGCGGATGAGCTGGGGCGCCGGCACGATCTGCGGCACCATCGCGTTCACCGCGGGGGTCTGTATCCCCGCGAACGTGGAGCGGACGGCGAGCGCCACGTAGATCAGCCACAGGTCGTCGACGCCGGAGAGCATGAGCAGCGCGAGCGCCAGCGTGATCGCCGCGATGGCGCTGTCCGCGCCGATGATCAGCAGCTTGCGGGAGTGCCGGTCCGCCCACACCCCGCCGAAGATCGACATGAAGGCCTGCGGCAGCATGCCGAACACGATGCTGAGCATGAGCACGGAACCCGACTGCGTGACGATCGTCAGGTGCCACATCACGGCGAACTGCACGAGCATCGACCCGAGCAGCGAGATCGTCTGGCCGGTGAGGAAGATCGCGACGTTCCGCTTCCACCCGGGCATCTCGTCGCGCGGGTCCGCCGCCTCGTCGTTCATGGTGGTGGAAGACGGTGCGGGGTCGGGGAACTCATCGGTGCCGTGCGCGCTCACCGTGCCATCGTCGCCTGTAGCCTGACCGCGTGCCCAGCCGATTTCCCCCGCGCGAGACCCTCCACCGGCACCCCGGGGACGGCTGGGTGACCTGCGGCGACCACCGGCACTGGGGCCTCTACGGCGCGGCGGGGCTGCTGCTCGCGCGGCGCGGGCCGGGCACCCCGGGCGCGCTCGGGCCCGTGACCGACGTCGTGCTGCAGCACCGCGCGGTCTGGTCGGACCAGGGCGGCACGTGGGGCGTGCCGGGCGGCGCGCTGGCCCCGGACGAGACGCCCGTCGACGGGGCGCTGCGCGAGAGCCTCGAGGAGGCGGCCGTCGAGCCGCGCGCGGTGCACGTGCTGGGCACGCACGTGCTCGACCACGGCCCATGGGCCTACACGACCGTGCTCGCGGACGTCGCGCCGGGCGCCCGCGTGACGCCCGGCGCGGCCGACCCGGAGAGCCTGGAGGTGCGATGGGTCGCCGTCGACGAGGTGACGGCCCTCCCCCTGCTGCCCGCGTTCGCGACGGCGTGGCCCGCGCTGCGGGCGCGGCTCGACGGCAGGTCCTGACCCGGCCCGTCCCGACGCGCCCGGCACGGGCCGTCAGACGGCGGCGTCCTCCCCCGACTGCCCGTGCAGCACGCGGGCGGCCTCGGCGATCGACCCGGACAGCGACGGGTAGACGGTGAACGAGTCGGCGACGTCGTCCACCGTGAGGCGGTGCGCGACGGCGAGGGTGATCGGGAAGATCAGTTCGCTGGCGCGCGGGGCCACGACGACTCCGCCGAGCACGACGCCGGCGTCCGGGTGGGCGAAGAGCTTCACGAAGCCGTCGCGCATGCCCAGCATCTTGGCGCGCGGGTTGCGCGCCAGCGGCAGCGTCGTCGTGACGTACCGGTAGCCCCGCTCGCGGAGCGTCGACTCGCTGAGGCCGACCGTCGCGATCTCCGGAGCGGTGAAGATGTTGGCGGCGACGCGACCAGGCTTGAGCGGCGCGACGGCGTCGCCCAGGGCGTGCGACATCGCGATGCGGCCCTGCATGGCCGCGACGGACGCGAGCGGCAGCACGCCGGTGCAGTCGCCCGCGGCGTAGACGCCGGGCACGGAGGTGCGCGACACGCGGTCCACCTCGACGTGGCCGCTCGCCGACAGGCGCACGCCCGCCTCCTCGAGGCCGATGCCGGCGGTGGACGGCACCCCGCCGACGGCGATGAGCACGTGCGAGCCCTCGACGACGCGCCCGTCGGTCAGCGTGACGGCGATGCCGTCCTCGGTGCGCACGGCGGACGCCGCACGCGACCGTGACATGACGGTCATCCCGCGGGCGCGGAAGACGCCCTCCAGCAGCTCGGCGGCGTCCATGTCCTCGCCGGGCAGCACCCGGTCGCGGGAGGAGACGAGCACCACCTGCGAGCCCAGTGCCTGGTAGGCGCCCGCGAACTCCGCGCCGGTGACGCCGGACCCCACGACGATCAGCTTCTCGGGCAGCTCGGCGAGGCCGTAGAGCTGCGTCCAGGTGAGGATGCGCTCCCCGTCCGGGACGGCGGTCGGCAGCGTGCGCGGCGTGGCGCCGACGGCGAGCAGCACGGTGTCGGCGTCGAGCGTCGTCGTGCCCGTCTCCGTGTCGACGACGACCCGCGACGGGCCGTCGAGGCGGCCCGCTCCGGCGACGATCTCGACGCCCTCGCGCTCGAGCCGGGAGTGGATGTCGCGCGACTGCGCGTCGGCGAGCGCGAGCACACGGGCGTTCACGGCCTCGAGGTCGACCAGGTCGCGACGCTCGCCCGCGGGGGCCTCCCCGCGGACGCCGAGCTCGGGCCCCTGCTCGGCCGTGGTGAACCACTCGGCGGTGGCGATGAGGGTCTTGGACGGAACCACGTCGGTGAGCACGGCGGCGCCGCCGAGCCCGTGGCGCTCGACCACGGTGACGCGGGCGCCGAGCCGGCGGGCCACGAGGGCGGCCTCGTAGCCGCCCGGGCCCCCGCCGACGACGACGACGTGCGGCAGGCGCGGGTCGGTCTCGGGGACGCCTGGGGTGGCGGCGACGGTGGAGGCCGGGCTGTCGGGGGTGGTGGCCGGCGAGGTGTCCGGGGAAGGGGTGTTCACGGAGGGCACGGGGGTCATTGTGTCAGGCCGCCGGGCCCCCGGCGTCGGCGCGGCGACGGGTCGCGGCCCGGACTACCCTCGGGACCATGAGCACCACGAGCCGCAGCGTCGGGGACCTCGACGACCCGACCACCGACCCGTTCGACGTCGCCCGCGCCGCGGCCGACCACATCGCCGAGGCGACGGGGGTGCCCGGTCACGACGTCGCCCTCGTGCTGGGCTCCGGCTGGGGCGGCGCCGCCGAGCTGGTCGGCGACGTCGTCGCGGAGATCCCGACGCACGAGATCCCCGGCTTCGCCCGCCCCGCCGTGGCGGGGCACGCGGCGACCACGCGCTCGATCCGCGTGGAGCGGCCCGACGGCGCCGTGCGGCACGCGCTCGTCATCGGCGGACGCACGCACCTGTACGAGGGCAAGGGCGTGCGGCGCGTCGCCCACGGGGTGCGCACCGCGGCGGCCACCGGCTGCGAGACCGTCGTGCTCACCAACGGCTGCGGCGGCCTGCACATCGCGTGGCGGCCCGGCCAGCCGGTGCTCATCCGCGACCACCTCAACCTGACGGCCACGTCGCCGCTCGAGGGCGCCACGTTCGTCGACCTCACCGACCTGTACTCGCCGCGGCTGCGCGAGATCGCCCGCGGCGTCGACCCGGAGCTGCCCGAGGGCGTGTACGCGCAGTTCCACGGGCCGCACTACGAGACGCCCGCCGAGGTGAAGATGGCCGGCCTCATGGGCGCGGACCTCGTCGGCATGTCGACCACGCTGGAGGCCATCGCCGCCCGGCACGCCGGCATGGAGGTGCTCGGCGTGTCCCTCGTGACCAACCTCGCCGCGGGCATCAGCCCGCAGCCGCTGTCGCACGAGGAGGTGCTGGAGGCCGGCCAGGCCGCCGGCCCGCGCATCAGCGAGCTCCTCGCCCGCATCGTCACCGCCCTGTAAGCGCGCACCGAGCCGAGCACCCGACGGAGGGGACCCCGCCATGAGCCTGGACACCGACGACCCGGCCTTCGAGCCGGCCGCGACGGCGACCGACCTGCCCACGCTGCTCGACGCGGTGGAGCGCTGGATCCGCTACGACGTCGACGACGACGACAAGGCCGAGCTGTCCCGGCTCGCCCAGCAGACGTCGTCCGAGCGACCGAGCACCCGCGAGCACGCCGTCGCGCTGCTGCGCGACCGGTTCGCCGGTCCGCTCCAGTTCGGCACTGCGGGGCTGCGCGGCGCGATGGCGCCCGGCCCGAACCGGATGAACCGCGCGGTCGTGACGACCGCGGCGTCCGGCCTCGGCACGTACCTCACGTCGGTGCTGGGCCGGGGGGTGGCGGCGCGCGTGGTGGTCGGCTACGACGCCCGCGACCGGTCGTCGACGTTCGCCACGGACACCGCAGCGGTGCTCACCGCCGCCGGCCACGAGGTGCTGCTGCTTCCCTCCGCCCTGCCCACCCCGGTGCTGTCGTTCGCGGTGCGCCACCTCGACGCCGACGCGGGCGTCATGGTCACCGCGAGCCACAACCCGGCCCAGGACAACGGCTACAAGGTGTACCTGGGCGGGCGGGTCGTCACCGACGCCGGCCAGGGTGCGCAGATCGTGCCGCCCCACGACGCCCGCATCGCCGAGGCCATCGCCGCCGCGGGGCCGCCGTCGGGCGTCCCGCGCGTCGAGTCCGGCTGGCGGGTCCTGGGCCGCGAGGTGGTCGACGCGTACGTCGCGTCGGTTCATGACCTGGCCGAGCGCGCCGGCACGTCCACCGGTCCGACGGAGCGGGCGGCGCTGCGCGTCGTCACGACGTCCCTGCACGGCGTCGGCGGTCGTGTGCTCGCCCGGGTGCTGGCCGACGCGGGGTTCACGCGCGTGCTGCCGGTCGAGGAGCAGCTCGACCCGGACCCGGCGTTCCCCACGGTCCGCTTCCCCAACCCGGAGGAGCCCGGCGCCATCGACATGGCGGTCGCCCTCGCGGAGGCGCACGCCGACGTGGTCATCGCCAACGACCCCGACGCCGACCGGTGCGCGGTCGCCGTGTACGACCCGAGCCACGGCACGCACCAGGGCGCCGAGACGGCCCGCTCGCACGGCTGGCGGATGCTGCACGGCGACGAGGTGGGCGCCCTCCTCGGGCGCGAGGCGGTGCGCCGCATCGCCCGCGGCGACGTGCCCGCGCCGGACGGCTCGGGCACGGGCCCGGTCGTGGCGTCCTCGGTCGTCTCGTCGCGGGTGCTGTCCTCGATCGCGGTCCGCTACGGGGTCGGGCACGCGACGACCCTCACGGGCTTCAAGTGGATCGCCCGCACCCCCGGGCTGGTCTTCGGGTACGAGGAGGCGCTGGGCTACTGCGTGGACCCGGCCCGCGTGCGCGACAAGGACGGGCTCAGCACCGCCGTGCTCGTGGCGCTGCTCGCCGCCCGGGAGAAGGCCGCCGGCCGCACGCTCGTGGACGCGCTCGACGACGTCGCCCGCGAGAACGGCCTCTTCGTCACCGACCAGCTCTCCATCCGGTTCGACGACCTGTCCCGCATCCCCGACACGATGGCGCGGTTGCGCACGGCGCCGCCGCGCACGCTCGCGGGGGCGGGCGTCGCCGAGGTGCTCGACCTCTCCGACGGCATCGACGGCCTGCCGCCCACGGACGGCATCGTGCTGCTCGGCGCGGACGACACGCGCGTCGTGGTGCGGCCCAGCGGGACCGAGCCGAAGGTCAAGTGCTACCTGGAGGTCGTGGAGCCCGTGGCCCCGGACGCGTCGGCGATCGACGTCGGTCGGCTGCGCGTCGCGGCGCACAAGAAGCTGGACCGGATCAAGGCCGACCTCCGGACGGCGCTCGGCCTCTGACCCCGTCTCAGCCGACCAGGGCGGCGTCGTCCTGGTCGACGGCGGCCTTCCACTCGCCCTTGCGGGCGCGCCAGTCCTCGTCGTCGCTGCCACGACGCCAGTAGCCGGACGCTGACAGCAGCTCGCGCGGCACGTCCAGCTCCGTGCGGACCCACCGGCGCAGGTCGCGCACCATGCCGGCCTCGCCGTGCAGGAAGACGTGCGGCGCGCCCGTGGGGAGTTCTCCGGCGGCGTGCGCGGCGCGCACGGTGCCGGCGAGGTCGCCGGCGCCGCGGTGCACCCAGGTGAGCGTGAGGTCGGCGGCGCTGACCAGCTCCTGCTCGTCCTCGGGCCCCGGGACCTCGACGACGGCGTGCGCGACGGCGCCGGCGGGGAGCGCCTCGAGCGCCGCCGCGATGGCGGGCAGCGCGGCGTCGTCCCCGACGAGCAGGTGCCACGGCGCCTCCGGGTCGGGCGCGTATCCGGCGCCCGGACCGAGGAACGTCACCGGCTCCCCCGGCTGCACCCCCGTCGCCCACGGCCCGCCCACGCCCTCGTCCCCGTGCACGACGAGGTCGAGGTCCCACTCGGCCTCGCCCGACGCGGCGACGTCCGCGTCGCGCCGGGACCGCACCGTGTACGCGCGCAGCAGGGGGCGGCCGTCCGCCAGCTCGCCGAGCACGAGCTTGACATAGGTGTCGGTGTGCCCGGTGGGCTCGAGCGCCGCGAGCTCGGGGCCGGCGATCGTGACCCGCACCAGGTGCGGGGTGACCCGGCGGACGGCCGTGACCGTCGCGTGCCGAGGGGTGCGCTTGCGGGCGGGCGGGCCGGCGGGGGCCTGGGGCTGCGAGTCAGACATGGTGAGGCGAGCCTAACTTCCCCGGGTCGCCACTCCGCGTGTGACGTCGCTCACCTGTCGGCCCGCGCCGGCTCACGCCCGCGCGAACCGACTCACCCCGGCCGCCGCGAGCCCGGCCGCGAGGGCCAGGACGAGCACCGCCGCCGTCGCGCCGGGGCCGACCCGCTGGAGCAGCCAGGCCGCGCTCGCCACCACGAGCCACCCGCGCAGGTACCAGGCGCCCAGCACCAGCATCGACATGTCGCCGTTCGGCGTCATCATCGGCGTGAAGAGCCCGGGAGGCGCCGCCGTCGCGCCGGCCACCCAGACGCGCGCGCCGAGCACCAGGGCGACCACGAGGAGCGACGCCACGACGCCGCCCGCCCCCGCTCCCGCCGTCCCCGCCGCGGCGGCGACCAGCGCCAGGACCGCGGGCACCACCGCGTGGCCCGCGACGGCGCGCCCGGCCGAGCCGGGCAGGAGCGCGCCCGGCTGGGGCTGGGCGGCGAACGCGTGCAGGCCGTCGGACCAGGTCCGCGCCGCCGCGTACAGGGCCAGGGCTCCGGCGACGGTCACGACGGCCGGGCCGCCGTCGGCCCCCCACCGCACGAGGAGCGCGCCGACGACTCCCGTCGCGAGCGCGGCGGCGGCCGCGGCGGGCCGGCGTCGGAGGCCGAGGAGGTCCCGCGCCACCAGGGGCGCCGCGCGCAGCAGAGGCCGTGGGAGACGCGCCCGGCGTCCGCGGTACGTGCGGGGCCCGAGCACGTCGGCCGCCGCCCCGGAGTCGCCGCCCACCAGGCCGCGCCCGGCCGTCACGGTCCGCGACTGGCCCGCGGCGGCCGCGTCGACGTCGAGCTCGTCCGGCAGCACCCGCACCACCAGCCACGCCGACGCCAGCCCGACGGCGACGACCAGCGCGTCGCCCACGAGGACGCCGGCCCGGCTCGCGGGCGACGGTGCCGGGGCGAAGGCGGGCAGCGCCAGGGGCGTCGCCGCCCCCACGGCCGCGACCAGCCCGAGCAGCAGCAGAAGGACGGTGACCCCGACGGCGGCGCGTCGTCGTCCCGGCGCCTGCGCCGCCGCGCCGACCGCCAGCGGGACCTGCGCCAGCAGCGCGGCCCCCACCCCCGCGCCGAGGAGCGCCCCGGGCTCGGCGGCCTCTGGCCCGCCCGCGAGGCCCGCGGCGCCCGCGGTCGCGGCGAAGGCGCCGACGGCCGCGGCGCCGAGGGTGAGCAGCAGCGCGCGGCGGCGAAGGACGTCGCGAGGGCGGAACTGGCCGGACAGCGCGAAGGTCGTCTCCGCGCGGCTCGTCCACAGCGGCCCTCCCGCCCGGGACGCGGCCAGCCCGGCGAGGCCGGCGACACCGAGCGCCAGCGCCGACCCGGCGACGAGCAGCGCCGCCCGCCCGTCCGCCGCGTCGGGCGCCGGCACCGCCGCGGCCGCCTGGACGAGGGCGCTCCACAGGATCGGGCCGTACACGAGCGCGAGCAGCACCACCCCGTACCCGAGGTAGACCCGGTCGTGCGGGTCCCCGCCGGACTCCGCAGCCCGCACGACCAGCGTCCGGCGCCGCAGCGACGCGACCCAGCGCCGCCAGCGCGGGTACGGCACGCGGGCGCCGTCGTCGACGTGCGCCGTCACGCTCACGACGCGCTCACCGAGCACCCGGGGCCGCGAGCTCGACCTCCCGGCCGCGGCGTGCGAGGTCGGCGCGCAGGTCGGGGTCGTGCGTCGCGACGAGGAGCGCCCGGCCGGCGTCCAGCGCGCCGGAGACGAGGCGCCGCGCCACCGCCCGCCAGCGGGCGTCGAGCCGCTGCTCCGGCTCGTCGAGCAGCACCACGCGGGCGGGCCGGTAGAGCGTCGTCGCGAGGGCGAACATCTGCCCCTCCCCCGACGACAGCTCCCCGGGGAGCTGGTCGCGCACCCGGTCCAGCTCGGCCGCCGCGAGCGCCGTCTCGACGTCGGGGCCCGGATGCCGGCCCGCCCACGCCGACGCGACGAGGCGCAGGTGCTCGGCGACCGTGAGATCGGGGTACGCGGACAGGCCGCCCAGCAGCAGCGCGACGTCCTCCCGCCGCCGCAGGCGCGCCTGCCCGGCGGGCAGGCCGAGCACCCGCACGTCGCCCGAGGTCGGCTCGTCCTTGCCCGCGACGAGGCGCAGCAGCGTCGACTTGCCGCTGCCGTTGGGCCCGACGACGGCGGCCGCCTCGCCCGGCGCCAGCGTCAGCGACGTGGGCGCCAGGACCTGGACCGTGCCGTGCGTGCGCGCGGCCGCGCGGACGTCGACGAGCGGCTCGGCGGCCACCCGGCGGCCCTCAGTAGCCGCTGTCGCCGGCGGGCGCGGCCTGCCCGGAGAACCCTGCGAGCACGCCCGCGGTCCCGGACAGGCCCAGCCGCGTGGCGCCGGCGCGGATCATGGCGAGCGCGTCGTCCAGCGTCCGGACCCCGCCCGAGGCCTTGACCCCCAGCGCGCCCCCGACCGTCTGCGCCATGAGCTCCACCGCGTGCACGGACGCGCCCCCGGCCGGATGGAAGCCCGTCGAGGTCTTCACGAAGTCGGCGCCGGCGTCCTGCGCGGCCTGGCAGACGGCGACGATCTCGTCGTCCGTGAGCGCGGCCGCCTCGATGATGACCTTGAGCAGGTGCTCGGCGGGCACGGCCGCGCGGACCGCGGCGATGTCCGCCCGGACCGCGTCGAACGCGCCCTCCTTGGCCGCGCCGACGTCGATCACCATGTCGACCTCGTCGGCGCCGTCGGCGACGGCGCGGGCCGCCTCGGCCGCCTTCACCGCGCTGACGTGCTTGCCCGACGGGAAGCCGCACACGGTCGCCACCGCGATCCGGCCGGCCGCGACGCGCGCGGCGTGCGCGACGAACGTCGGCGAGATGCAGACGGAGAACACGCCCAGGCGGACGCCCTCCTCCACCAGGGCCGTGACGTCGGCGGTCGTGGCCTCCGGCTTGAGCAGCGTGTGATCGACGAACCGCGCGAGCGCGAGGGCGTCGGCGGGCACGTCGGCCTGGCCGGACCGGGCGGCGTCGTTCATCGCTGCGCTCCCTCGACCTGCTGGTACCCCGGCAGGATGACGTCGTCGACCAGCGCGCGGCGCTCGTCGTGGTGCATGAACGCGCTCCACGCGGCGGTCAGGGTGACGTCGGCCAGGTCGTCGATGGTCCAGCCTGCCTCGGTGACGAGCCGCGTCATCTCGTTCGTCATGGACGTGCGGGACATGAGGCGGTTGTCCGTGTTGAGCGTGACCGCGAAGTCCAGCTCCTTGAGGCGCGTGATCGGGTGGTCGCCCACCGACGTCGCCGACGTGGCGCCCGTCTGCAGGTTCGACACGGGCGCCACCTCGAGCGCGATCTGGTGGTCGCGCACCCAGTGCGCGAGGCGCCCCAGCTCGGCGCGCCGCTCGCCGTCGTCGTCGAAGCCCTCGTGGAACGTGATGTCCTCGACGATCCGCACGCCGTGGCCGATCCGGTCGGCCTGGCCGAGGTGCACGGCCTCGGCGATCGAGGCCGGCCCGGCCGCCTCCCCCGCGTGGATCGTCGTCGGGAAGTCCTGCTCGGCCAGGTAGCGCCAGATCTCCACGTGCCGCGAGGGCGGGAACCCGTCCTCCGGGCCGGCGATGTCGAAACCGACCACGCCGCGGTCGCGGTGGGCGACGGCGAGCTCGGCGATCTCCTGCCAGCGGTCGGTGTGCCGCATCGCGGTGACCAGCTGCCCGACGCGGATGATCTGCCCGCGCGACGCCGCCTCGCGGATGCCCTCGTCGATGCCCGCCTGCACGGCCTCGACGGTCTCCGGCAGCGTCAGCCCACGGGCCAGGTGCTGTTCCGGCGCCCAGCGCTGCTCGGCGTACACGACGCCGTCCGCAGCCAGGTCCAGCACGGCCTCGCGCGCCACGCGGGCCAGGGCGTCGGCCGTCTGCATGACGGCGATGGTGTGGTCGAACGTCTCCAGGTACCGCACCAGCGACCCCGAGTCGGCGGACTCGACGAACCAGGTGCCGAGCGACTCGGCGTCCGACGCCGGGAGCTCGTGGCCCACCTCGGCGGCGAGCTCGAGGACGGTCTGCGGTCGCAGGCCCCCGTCGAGATGGTCGTGCAGGAGCACCTTGGGCAGGGCGGGGATCAGGTCGACGAGGGCTTGCGTCATGGGGCCAACCTACCGGCGATCAGGCGTCGCCGGAGGCCTCGGGATCGTCGAGCCCGGGAACCTCCTGGCTCTGCTCGACGACGTCGGCCTCCGCGGCCTCGCCGTCCAGGTCGGGCCGGGCGTGGCGCGGCTTGTACTCCTCCACGCGGCCACCGGCCTCCGCGGCGTCGCCCGCCTCCGCGTCGTCCGTCAGGGCGTCCTCGACCAGGCTCGTGGTGTCGTCGGGATTCTCGAGCCCGGCGTCCCGCCAGGCGTCGTCCGGGGCGGTGCTCATGGGACTTGTCCCTTCGCTCGACGGCGGTGCGCTCCCATCGTGGACCCCGGCCCCGTGGCGCGCCAGAGGAGCCGGGGGACCTGTCAGCAGGCCGTGCGTCTGACGGCTCGGCGGCGGCCGGACCTCAGCCCCGCGCGTCCCGCGGCAGCAGCGCCCACACCACGTGCGGCCAGCCCCCCAGCGCGGCGGCGACCAGCGGGTCGTCCCCGCGCTCCCGGGCGCCGGCGGCGACGAGCCGCGCGACCGGCACCCCGTGCAGCCGGCCGGCCGACGGTTCGTAGACGGTCGCGACGCCGCCCCGCACGGTCGTGAGGAGGACGACGTGCCGGGGCACCGCGGTCGACACGCCCCCGGCGAGGTCGCCGCCCGAGTACAGCGGGACGGGCACGCCCGCGGCCGCAGCCTCCACCGCGGCGGCGAGCACGCGCCCGCCCGAGCGCCCGCCGACCACGCGATGGGTGTAGCGGACCGGCCCGTACCGGGCGACGCGGGCCGCTCCCCACGGCGGCGTGCCGAGCGCGACGGGCCAGGCCGGCAGGCCGCCCGGCCCTCGCGTGGCGCGGGCGTGCAGCGTCCGCTGGGACCCGGCGAAGACCTCGGCGGCGCCCGGCGGCCGGCGGCTCAGCTCGAGCGCCCGGCGCGGGTCCCCCGCGAGCGCGAGCAGGGCCAGCACCGCCGCGCCGCAGGTGCGCTCGTCGACCTGCCGGGCCGTGGCGACCACGCCGTCCGCCGCGGGGAGCGTCAGCGTGCGCGGGCGCCCCGGGGCGGGCTGCGGACCGAGTCGGCCGAGCGGGTCGAGCACCCGTGCCCGCACCGCCGGGGCGAGCGCCGCGAGCGCCGGGACGAGGTCCTCGGGCACCTCCGGGCGGGCGAACCGTCCGGCGGGCGGAGGCTCCGGCGTCGGCCCCGCGAACGCGCCCAGGAGCGCGAGGACGTCCGTCGCGCGCAGCGCCCGCGCCACCATCGCCAGGACCTCCCGACCGCCCGGCCCGGTCAGCCGATCCGGTCGAGCAGGAGCGGTCGGGCCGCGTCGCCGCTCGCCGCGTCGTCGACCGCCCACTGCCCCTCGAGCGCCGCCCTGGCGCGGTCGAACCGCTCCGGGGTGTCGGTGTGCAGCGTGAGCAGCGGCTGGCCAGCGGCGACCTCGTCCCCCGGCTTCGCGTGCAGCTCGACGCCCGCCCCGGCCTGCACCGGGTCCTCCCGGCGCGAGCGCCCCGCGCCCAGGCGCCACGCCGCGATGCCCACGGCGTACGCGTCGAGCCGGGTGAGGACGCCGGACCGGTCCGCGAGCACGTCCTGCCGCTCGCGGGCGCGGGGCAGCGCCGCGTCCGGGTCGCCGCCCTGAGCCGCGATCATCCGGCGCCAGACGTCCTTGGCGCGGCCGTCGGCCAGCGCCGCGCGCACCTCGGCCTCGGGCACGGCCCGCCCCGCGCCGGCCAGCATCTCCACGGCCAGCGCCACGGTGAGGTCGACGACGTCGGCCGGGCCGCCGCCGTCGAGCACCTCGACCGACTCGCGCACCTCCAGCGCGTTGCCCGCGGTGCGGCCGAGCGGCACGGCCATGTCGGTGAGCAGCGCGACCGTGCGCACGCCCGCGTCGGTGCCGAGGTCGACCATGGTGCGGGCGAGCTCCCGCGCGGAGTCCAGGTCCTTCATGAACGCGCCGGAGCCCACCTTGACGTCGAGGACCAACGCCCCGGTGCCCTCCGCGATCTTCTTGCTCATGATCGAGCTCGCGATGAGCGGCACGGACTCGACCGTGCCCGTCACGTCCCGCAGCGCGTAGAGCTTCTTGTCCGCGGGGGCCAGCCCCGCCCCGGCGGCGCAGACCACCGCGCCGACGTCCTCGAGCTGGTCCATCAGCTCCGCGTTGCTCAGCGCCGCCCGCCAGCCGGGGATCGCCTCGAGCTTGTCGAGCGTGCCGCCCGTGTGCCCGAGGCCGCGGCCCGAGAGCTGCGGCACGGCCACCCCGAAGGCCGCGACGAGCGGCGCGAGCGGCAGGGTGATCTTGTCCCCCACGCCGCCGGTCGAGTGCTTGTCCGCGGTGGGCCGCGACAGGCCGGAGAAGTCCATCCGCTCGCCGGACGCGATCATCGCCCCTGTCCAGCGCGCGACCTCCGGGCGCGTCATCCCCCGCAGCAGGATCGCCATCGCGAGGGCCGACATCTGCTCCTCGGCGACGGCGCCGCGCGTGTAGGCGTCCACCACCCAGTCGATCTGCGCCGCCTCGAGCGGACGCCCGTCGCGCTTGGTCCGGATGACGTCGACGGCGTCGAACGGCTCGCTGCCCGGCACGGTCATGCCTCGCTCCCCTCGCGGTCACGATCCAGGTCCGGTGCGCCGAACGCGTCGGGCAGCACCTCGGTCATGGGCACGACGCCCCGCACGGACTCCACCAGCAGGTCGGGGCCGCCGTGCTCCCACAGGAGCTGCCGGCACCGCCCGCACGGCATGAGGGTCCGCCCCGCGCCGTCCACGCAGGTGAACGCGACGAGGCGGCCGCCGCCGCCCGTGACCAGGGCGGACACGAGGGAGCACTCCGCGCAGAGCGTCACCCCGTAGGCGGCGTTCTCCACGTTGCAGCCCACCACGACGCGTCCGTCGTCCACGAGCGCGGCCGCACCGACCGGGAAGCCGGAGTACGGCGCGTAGGCCCGCCCGACGACGTCCCGCGCCGCGGCGCGCAGCGCCTGCCAGTCGACGGTCGGACCAGTGCTGGTCATCGCTACTCCTTGGTGTAGGGCGTCCCCGACGCGGCGGGCGCGCGGGACTTGCCGACGAGCCCGGCCACGGCCAGCAGCGTCACCACGTACGGGAGCATCAGCATGAACTGGCTCGGGACGGGCGACCCCACGACGGACAGCACGTTCTGCAGGTTCGTCGCGAAGCCGAACAGCAGGCCCGCAAGGGCCGCCCGCAGCGGGTCCCACTTGCCGAAGATCACGGCGGCGAGGGCGATGAAGCCGGCGCCCGCCGTCATCTCGCGCCCGAACTGGTTGATCGACACCACGGTGTAGAACGCGCCGCCGAAGCCCACCACGGCACCGCCGATCAGCACGGCCCTGTACCGCGCGCGGAGCACGTCGATGCCCACCGTGTCGGCCGCCTTGGGGTGCTCGCCCACCGCGCGCACCCGCAGGCCCCACTTCGTGCGGAACAGGGCGTACCAGACCGCCGGCACCGCCACGTACATGAGGTAGACGACGATGGTCTGGTTGAACAGCACCGGCCCGATCACCGGGATGCTCTCCAGCCCCGGGATCGGCAGGCGGGGGAACCGCACGGTCGAGTTGAGCGTCTCCGCGTTGGGCACGAGCAGCTCGGAGTAGAAGAAGCTCGTCAGCCCGATCACCAGCACGTTGAGCACGACTCCGACGATCACCTGGTTCACCCGGTAGGTGATCGTGAAGAGGCCCAGCACGAGGGCGACCAGGGCGCTGGCGACCACCGCCGCGACGAGCCCCGCCCACGGGCTGTTCGTGAGCGACCCGACGATCGCCGCGACGAAGGCGCCGGCCAGCAGCTGGCCCTCGATGGCGATGTTCACGACGCCGGCGCGCTCGCCGATGACGCCGCCGAGCGCGCCGTACACGAGCGGGACGGACAGGCCCACCGCGCCGCCCAGGAGGCCGACAACGGAGAGGTCGCGCGGGCTGCCCGCGGCGGCCCACGCGAGAAAGCCGACGAGCAGCGCGGCCGCGAAGATCGCGATCGCCCACGCGGGGACGCGCCGCCCGGCCCGGGTGCGCACCACCGCGAAGGCGAGCACGGCGAGCCCGATGGCGCCGCACACCCAGGCCGTGCCCATCGCGGGGAGCACGAGGGTGGACAGCACCACGAAGTCGGTGCTGGTCGAGAGCGCGAAGCGCGAGGAACCCTCGTGCGGCGCCAGGAGCAGCAGCAGCGCGTACAGCGCGAGGACGACGGCGAGGCCGATCGCGGCCTTCCAGCTCACCGGGGCACCGGCGCGCGGCGCGGGCGCCGCGGCCGCGGGCCCCGCGGCGTCGACGGTCGTGGCGGTCATGCCTGTCCCTCCTCGGTGCCGCGCGCGGCCTCGGCGCGGCGGCGGTCCCGTCGGCTGTCTCGTCGTCGGGGTGTGCGTTCCGGCTGCGGCAGCCGGAAGATGGCGCGCACCAGCGGCGGTGCGGCGATGAACAGCACGATCAGGGACTGCACGACCAGGACGATCTCGATCGGGATGCCCTGGGCGGCCTGCATCGCGGAGCCGCCGGCCTTGAAGCCGCCGAACAGGATGCCGGCACCGAGCACGCCCCACGGCGAGGAGCCGCCGAGCAGCGCCACGGTGATGGCGTCGAAGCCGATGCCCGCGTCGATGTCGGCGCTGAAGCCCGTCGTCACGGTGCCCAGCACCTGCTGGGTGCCCGCGAGCCCCACCAGGCCACCGGCGACCAGCATGACGAGCACCGTGGTCCGGGGGACGTCGATGCCCGCGACGCGTGCCGCCTTGGGGTTCTCCCCCACGGCGCGGAAGGCGAAGCCCGTGCTGGAGCGGTTGAGGAGCCACCACACGCCGACGACGGCCAGGACCGACAGGACGAAGCCCCAGTGCAGGTTGTAGCGGTCTCCGAGGAGCGGCGGCAGCACGGCGCTGTCCTGCATCGGCGGGGTCTTCGGGTTCGCCGAGCCGGGGGCCTGCATCAGGCCGGGGGTGGCCAGGAGGTACGACAGCAGGTAGAACGCGATGTAGTTGAGCATGATCGTGACGATCACCTCGTGCGCCCCCGTGCGCGCCTTGAGCAGGCCCGCGATGCCGGCCCACAGCGCACCCGCCGCCACGCCGGCCACCAGGCACAGCAGCATGTGCCACGGGAACGGCAGCCCGGTGACGCCGAAGCCGATCCAGCCCGCGGCGGTCGCGGCCACCAGCATCTGCCCCTGGCCGCCGATGTTGAACAGCCCGGCCCGGAAGGCGAGGGCGACGCCGAGGCCCGCCGCGATGAGCGGTGTGGCGTTCGTGAGCGTCTGCGTGAGCGGCCGGATGCCCTGCGCGAACGTGTCGGCCCCGAAGTTGTAGACCGCGCCCTGGAAGAGCGCGGAGTACGCACCGCCCACGGCCTGGCCGATCGCGCTGAGCGTGTCGCTCGGCCGCGAGAAGAAGTACGGTGCCGCGGCCTGCACGCTCTCGTCGGTGACGACGATGAGGATCGAGCCCGCGAGCACCGCGAGCACGATCGCGCCCAGGGCGACGGCCCAGCCGCCCGACGTCGCGCGGCGGACCGCGTCCCGCCACCGCTGGCCGGAGTCCTCGACGACGGCCGCCTGCTCGCGCGCCGCCTCCTGCTCCAGCTCCTCCGCGAGACCGGGCTCTGCGGTCGCGTCGACCTGCTCCAGCGCCTCGCCCAGGCGCGAGTCGGGGTCGACGTCGAGCCCCTGGTCCTGTGCCGGGTCCTGCCCCCGGTCCTGGGGCGTCTCGCCGCTCACGCCGCGTCTCCTTCGTTCTGGGGCCCGGTCGGCGACGCGTCCTCGGGCGCGATGCCGGCCATCATGAGGCCGAGCACGTCACGGGGCGTGGCGGCCGGGACGATCCCGACCACGCGGCCGCGGTACATGACCATGATGCGGTCGGCGAGCGCGACGGCCTCGTCGAGCTCGGTCGAGACCACGACCACCGGGATGCCGGTGTCACGCGTCTCCACGATCCGCTTGTGGATGAACTCGATCGACCCGACGTCGACCCCGCGCGTCGGCTGCGCCGCGACCAGCAGGCGCAGCTCGCGGGACAGCTCGCGGGCGAGGACGACCTTCTGCTGGTTGCCGCCGGAGAGGCGACCCACGCGGGTCTCGATGCCCTGCGTGCGCACGTCGAACTCGGCGACCTTCTCGCGGGCGAAGTCGTCGCGCGCCGCGAGCTGCAGGGTTCCCCGGCGGACGAACGGCGGGCCGTCCGTGCGGTCGAGCACGAGGTTCTCGGCGATGGTGAACTCGCCGACCAGGCCGTCCTCGTTGCGGTCCTCCGGCACGAAGCCCACGCCCGCGTCGAGGATCCGGCGCACCGAGCGCCCCACCAGCTCCTTGCCGTCGAGCCGCACGCTGCCCGTGACCTGCTCCTGGAGACCGACCAGGGCTTCGGTCAGCTCGGTCTGCCCGTTGCCCTGCACGCCCGCCACCACGAGCACCTCGCCGCCGCGCACGGTGAAGCTCACGTCGTCCACCAGCACCTGGCCGTCGGGACCGGTGACCCGCAGGCCCGTCACCGCCAGCTCGTTCTCGGTGGTGCGCGGCGCGTCCTTGCGGACCGTCAGCTCGACCGCGCGGCCCACCATCAGCGACGCGAGCTCGGCGTCGGTCGCGCCCGGGCTGGCCTCGCCGACGACCTTGCCGTGCCGGACGACGGTGATGCGGTCGGCGACGGCGCGCACCTCGCGCAGCTTGTGGGTGATGAAGACGATCGCCGCCCCCTCGTCCCTGAGCTGGCGCATGATCGCCATGAGCTCGTCGGTCTCCTGCGGGGTGAGCACGGCGGTCGGCTCGTCGAACACCAGCACGTCGGCGTCGCGCGAGAGCGCCTTGATGATCTCGACCCTCTGCTGGACCCCGACCGGGAGGTCCTCCACCAGCGCGTCCGGGTCCACCTGGAAGCCGAACCGCGCCGAGATCTCCTGGACCTTCGTGCGGGCGCTCTCCAGGTCGAGGACCCCGCCGGCGCGGGTGGACTCGTGACCGAGCATCACGTTCTCGGCCACGGAGAACACCGGCACGAGCATGAAGTGCTGGTGCACCATGCCGATCCCGGCGGCCATCGCGTCGCCGGGCCCGTCGAAGTCCTGGACCGCGTCGTCCAGCAGGATCTGGCCCTCGTCGGCCTGGTAGAGCCCGTAGAGCACGTTCATCAGGGTGGACTTGCCGGCGCCGTTCTCGCCCAGCAAGCAGTGGATCTCGCCCGGTTCCACCACCAGGTCGATGTGGTCGTTCGCCACGAGCGCGCCGAAGCGCTTCGTGATGCCTCGCAGCTCGAGCCTCATGCTCTGCCTTCCATCCGTCGAGGATCAGTCGAGGGCCGTCCGGGGCCAGGTCGACGCACCGTCGTCAGCCTCTCACCGGGGCGCCGTCGTCGCCGCCCCGCATACGTCGTGCGCGGGCCCGGGGGTGGTTCCCGCGGGCCCGCGCACGAGCGTCACCGGTAGGTCGAGGAGCCGGTCACTCCTGGCCGGAGAGGTACGACTCGACCGTCACGTCGCCGGCGATGATCTGCTCCTTGAGGGCGTTGACCTCGTCCATGAGGGCGGGGTCGACCTTGTCCTCGAAGTTGTGCAGCGGGGCGAGCCCCACGCCGTCGTTCTCGAGGGTGCCCACGTACGGCGTCGGGTCGAAGTTGCCCTGGCCCGCGGCGAGCACCGCCTCGGAGGTCGAGACGTCCATGCGCTTGAGGATCGAGGTCAGGACGTAGTCCTGCGTCGACGGGTCCGTCTCGAAGAAGTCGGCGTCGACGCCCACGAGCGCGATGTCCTTGCCGGAGTCCTGGATCGCCGCGATCGCCGACTGGTAGATCGGGCCACCGACCGGCAGGAGCACGTCGACGCCCTGGTCGATGATGTTCTGCGCGGTCGTCTTCGCGGTCTCGTTGGCCTCGAAGCCGCCCGTGAACGAGCCCTCCTCACCGCCGGTGAAGCCCACGACCTCGACCTTGGTGCCCTTGGTCTCGTTGTAGTACTCAACGCCCTGCTTGAAGCCGTCCATGAAGATCGTGACCGTCGGGAACGGCTGGCCGCCGAAGGTGCCGACCTTGCCTGCCTCGGAGTACCCCGCGGAGAGGTAGCCGGCCAGGAACGCGGCCTGCGCCGTGTCGTAGAGCAGCGGCTTGATGTTCTCCGCGTCGGCCTCGCCGTCGAAGTCCGCGTCCGCGGCGTCGTCGACGATGATGTAGTGCGTCTCCGGGTTCGCGGTGGCCGACTCGATCGTCGCGGCGGAGAGCGCGAACCCGACCGACACGATGGCGTCGCAGTTCTGCCCGACGAGCGACTCGAGGTTCGGCTTGAAGTCGCTCTCCGACTGAGACTGGACCTCGACGGCCTGGGTGCCGAGCTCCTCGGCGGCCTGGAGCACACCCTCGTAGCTGAGCTGGTTGAAGCTCTTGTCGTCGAACCCACCCTGGTCCGAGACGATGCACGGCTTGAAGTCGCTCGTCGCGCCCGCACTGCCGCCGTCGCCGGACTCCTCCGGGGCCTCCGCACAAGCCGCCAGCGCGAGCGCGGCGACGCCGGCGAGGGCCGTGAGCTGGATCGCTCTCTTCACCTGTCGCTCCTGTCGATCGTTCGTCGGGCCAGGATCGTCCGGCCCGTCACCGACGGAAGCCTAGCCATCGGTGCCCGCGCCGAGAACCGCAGGCGACAAAGCCGCAGGAGTCGTTACCGAAGCGGTATCGACGCCCCCGGTCACCGGGGCTTCCCGCAACACGCCGGTCACTTTCCGGCGTCTCACGGCTGCAGCGCGAAACGTCCCAGCAATCGGGCACCGACGGCGATCGCCCGCTCGTCCACGACGAGGTCGCCCTGGTGGATGTCGTAGCGCCGCTCCCCCGGGGTCCCGGTGCCGAGGCGCGCCATCGCGCCCGGCACCTTGGTGAGGTACCAGGCGAAGTCCTCGCCGCCGAGCGACTGCTCGGTGAGCACGACGCCCTCGGGGCCGAGCACCGCGGTCCCCGCCGCCTCGAGCGCGCCCGTCACGGCCGCGTCGTTGTCCACGGGCGGGACGCCGCGCGCGTGCCGCACGGTCACGTCCACCTCGTACGGCGCCACGACCTGCTCCACCGCGTCGTGCAGCACCTGCCCGGCACGCTCCCACGCGCGCACGTCGAGGCAGCGCAGCGTGCCGGCGACCGTGCCGGTCGCCGGGATCGCGTTGTGCACGTTGCCCGCGTGCACGGCGCCCCACGTGAGGTTCACGCCCGAGCGCGGGTCCAGCCGGCGGCCCAGCACGGCGGGCACCTGCGTGATGACCTGACCCAGGGCGTACACGACGTCGCCCGTGAGGTGCGGGCGGGAGGTGTGCCCGCCCGAGGACGACAGGGTGACCGTGACGCTGTCGGAGGCCGAGGTGATCGGCCCGATGCGGGTGCCGACCTGCCCGACGTCCAGCTTGGGCTCGCAGTGCACCGCCGCGATGCGGTCGACGCCGTCGAGCGCGCCCTGGGCGACGACGTCGTGCGCGCCGCCGGGCATGATCTCCTCGGCCGGCTGGAACACGAGCCGGACGCCGCGCTCGAGCAGGCCCTCGGCGTGCAGCGCGGCGAGCGCCAGGCCGGCGCCCAGCACCACGGTGGTGTGCACGTCGTGCCCGCAGGCGTGCGCCACGCCCGGCACCACCGAGCGGAACGGCAGGCCGCACGAGTCGTCGAGGGGCAGCGCGTCGATGTCCGCGCGCAGCGCCACCCGGCCCAGGCCGTCGGGCGACCGGTCGGGGCCGACGTCGCAGACCAGGCCGGTGCCCTCGAGCAGCCTCGGGGCCAGGCCGGCGGCGCGCAGCCGGTCGGCCACGAGCGCCGTGGTGCGGACCTCCTGCCGGCCGAGCTCGGGGTGCGCGTGCACGTCGCGCCGGATCGCCACCAGCTCGTCCTCGAGCGCCGTGACGATCTCGTCCAGCCGCGCCCCGGCCTCCCGGGCGCTCACAGGACGTCCTCGCGGCCGTGGGTACGCATCGCGTCGACCATGTCCTTGACCTGCTGCGCGCGGGCGCGGGTGGTCACGAGGAGCGCGTCCGGGGTGTCGACCACGACGACGTCGTCGATGCCGAGCAGCGCGACCACACGGTCGCCGCCGGGCACGACGACCGAGCCGGCCGACTGGACCCGCACGACGTCGGCCGGGTCGCCCAGCACCTTGGAGCCGCCCTCGTCGTCCGACGGCAGGAGCGCGGCGAGCGAGTTGAAGTCGCCGACGTCGTCCCACCCGAACGTGCCGGGCACGACGGCGACGCCGCCCTCGGCCGCGACGGGCTCCGCGACGGCGTGGTCGATCGCGATCTTCTCGAGGCCGGGCCACACCCGGGCGACCACGGCCGCACGGTCGGGCGTGTCCCAGGCGGCGGCGATCTCCCGCAGCCCGTCGTGCAGGGCGGGGCGGTGCGTCGCGAGGTGGCCCAGGAGCACGGAGCTGCGGGCCACGAAGATGCCGGCGTTCCAGCGGTACTCGCCGGACGCCACGTACTCGCGGGCCGTCGCGGCGTCGGGCTTCTCCGTGAAGCCGCGCACGTGCAGGGCGCTCGGCGCGCCCTCGACGCCGAGCGGCTCGCCGCTGCGCACGTAGCCGAACGCCACGGACGGGCGCGAGGCGGCGATGCCGATGGTCGCGACGTAGCCGGCGCGCGCGGCCGCGACCGCCTCCCGCACCGCGGCGTCGAACGACGCCGCGCCGGACACCACCTGGTCCGCGGCGAACGAGCCCACGACGACGTCGCCGTGCCGTCGCTCCAGCACGGCCGCGGCCAGCCCGATGGCCGCCATCGAGTCGCGCGGGGAGGGCTCGGCGAGCACGGCGTCCTCGGCCAGCTCGGGCAGCTGCTCGCGCGCGGCCGCGACGTGCGGCTCACCGGTGACGAGCACGACCCCGCCGCCGGCGAGCGGACGCAGCCGGTCGACCGTGCCCTGCAGCAGCGTGCGGCCCGCGCCGGTGAGGTCGTGCAGGAACTTCGGCGCGCCCGCGCGGGAGAGCGGCCACAGCCGGGTGCCGGCGCCCCCGGCGGGGATCACGGCGTAGAACCCGGGGACCGGTGAACGGGAGGGGTGCGCCGCAGTGCTCATCCCCGCAGCATAAGCGTGCTGACGACGCGGCCGTCGGCGACGTCAACCCTGTGGAATAGGTCACGAAAGGCACCGGACCGTCCCGGTTTGCCGGACCTCGTGTGCCGTGAGACGACCGGATGTCACTACAGTGACCGTGAACGGAATCCACACAGAATCCGCCAACGGAGGCTCCCCCCGTGCCTACAGCACCTGCTGGCACGCTCTACCGCGGCCGTGAAGGCATGTGGTCCTGGGTCGCGCATCGCGTGACCGGCGTGCTCATCTTCTTCTTCCTCCTCGTGCACATCCTGGACACGGCTCTCGTCCGGGTGTCGCCCGAGGCCTACAACGCCGTCATCGGGACGTACCAGACGCCGATCATGGGACTCGGGGAGGCCGGCCTCGTCGCCGCGATCGTCTTCCACGCGTTCAACGGCATCCGCGTGATCCTCGTCGACTTCTGGGCCAAGGGCCCGAAGTACCAGAGGACGATGCTCTGGGTCGTCGTCGGCCTGTTCGTCGTGACCATGGCCGGCTTCCTGCCGCGGCACCTGATGAACGTCTTCGGAGGTGGGCACTGATGGCCTCGACCCAGACCCCGTCCGCCATCGCGGCCCCGCGGTCCCCCTACGCCCGCCGCAGGACGACCCGCGGCAACTACGAGCTGTACAGCTGGGTCTTCATGCGGGCGTCCGGCGTCGTGCTGGTCGTGCTGATCTTCGGCCACCTCTTCGTCAACCTCATGGTGGGCGAGGGCGTGCACGCGATCGACTTCGCCTTCGTCGGCGGCAAGTGGTCCAGCCCCTTCTGGCAGGTCTGGGACCTGCTGATGCTGTGGCTCGCGATGATCCACGGGACCAACGGCGTGCGGACCATCATCAACGACTACGCCCAGAAGGACTCCACCCGCGGCGTGCTCAAGGTGCTGCTGTACCTGGCGTTCACGATCGTGGTCGTGCTCGGCACCCTCGTGATCTTCACGTTCAACCCCTGCCCGCCGGGCGCCCCGGCCGAGCTCCTGCCGTCGATCTGCTTCTCGAACTAAGGACAGGCACCCCCCGATGCAGACACATCAGTACGACGTCGTCATCGTCGGCGCAGGCGGCGCCGGCATGCGCGCGGCGCTCGAGGCCTCCGGCGAGGCCCGCACCGCGGTGATCTCGAAGCTCTACCCCACCCGCTCCCACACCGGTGCCGCCCAGGGCGGCATGGCGGCGGCCCTCGCGAACGTCGAGGAGGACAACTGGGAGTGGCACACGTTCGACACCGTCAAGGGCGGTGACTACCTGGTCGACCAGGACGCGGCGGAGATCCTCGCGAAGGAGGCCATCGACTCGGTCCTCGACCTGGAGAAGATGGGCCTGCCGTTCAACCGCACGCCCGAGGGCCGCATCGACCAGCGCCGGTTCGGCGGGCACACCCGCGAGCACGGCCAGGCGGCCGTGCGCCGCGCCTGCTACGCCGCGGACCGCACCGGCCACATGATCCTGCAGACGCTGTACCAGAACTGCGTGAAGCAGAACGTCGAGTTCTACAACGAGTTCTACGTGCTGGACCTGCTCACGGACCACGACCTCACCACCGAGCAGATCGAGGACGGTGCCGAGGTCAACGCGACCGGCGTCGTCGCCTACGACCTGGCCAGCGGCGAGATCCACGTGTTCCAGGCGAAGGCGATCATCTTCGCCACCGGCGGCGCGGGCAAGATCTTCAAGACGACGTCGAACGCGCACACCCTCACGGGCGACGGCATGGCGCTGGCGTACCGCCGCGGCCTGCCGCTGGAGGACATGGAGTTCTTCCAGTTCCACCCGACGGGCCTCGCGGGCCTCGGGATCCTCCTGTCGGAGGCGGCGCGCGGCGAGGGCGGCATCCTGCGCAACTCCGACGGCGAGCGCTTCATGGAGCGCTACGCCCCCACCATCAAGGACCTCGCACCGCGCGACATCGTCGCCCGCTCGATGGCCAACGAGGTGCGCGAGGGCCGCGGCGCCGGCCCGAACAAGGACTACGTGCTGCTCGACCTGACGCACCTGGAGCCCGCGCACATCGACGCCAAGCTCCCGGACATCACCGAGTTCGCCCGCACGTACCTCGGCATCGAGCCGTACACCGAGCCCGTGCCCGTCTACCCGACGGCGCACTACGCGATGGGCGGCGTGCCGACCAACATCCAGGGCGAGGTGCTGCGCGACAGCCACAACGTCGTCAAGGGCCTCTACGCGGCCGGCGAGGTCGCGTGCGTGTCCGTGCACGGCTCGAACCGCCTCGGCACCAACTCGCTGCTCGACATCAACGTCTTCGGCAAGCGCGCCGGCCGCTCCGCCGCCGCGTACGCGAAGACGGCGGGCCCGCACCGGGAGCTCCCGGAGAACCCGACCGCCCGCGTCGAGGCGCAGCTCGCCGAGATGCGCGACCGCCCCGACGGCGAGCGCGTCGCGGACGTCCGCAAGGCGCTGCAGGAGACCATGGACGCGAACGCCCAGGTGTTCCGCACCGGCGACTCCCTCAACGAGGCGCTGGCGGAGATCCGGGAGCTGCAGAAGCGGTACCGGAACGTCTCCGTCCAGGACAAGGGCAAGCTGTTCAACACGGACCTGCTCGAGGCGATCGAGCTCGGCTTCCTGCTGGACATCGCCGAGGTGACCGTCGTCGCCGCCCTCAACCGCAAGGAGTCGCGCGGCGGGCACTACCGGGAGGACTACCCGGACCGCGACGACGCCAACTACATGCTGCACACGATGGCGTACCGCCGTCCGACGTCGGCTCCCGACGCCGGCGACGGCCACGTCCCGGGCTACTTCGACCACGTCGAGGACTTCGGGGACTACAAGGTCGTCCTGGGGTCCAAGCCCGTCATCCAGACCCGGTACGAGCCCATGGAGCGGAAGTACTGATGACTGCTGTACTCGAGAACCCCGCCACCGAGCCGAAGGCCGGTGCCGTCCCCAGCTTCGAGGTCACGCTCCGCATCCGGCGGTACAACCCCGAGTCGGAGCACGGCGAGGAGTCGACCTGGGACGACTTCACGGTCCAGGTGCACGGCACGGACCGCGTCCTCGACGCGCTGCACATGATCAAGTGGGAGCAGGACGGGTCGCTGACCTTCCGCCGCTCCTGCGCGCACGGGGTCTGCGGCTCCGACGCCATGCGGATCAACGGCCGCAACCGGCTCGCCTGCAAGACGCTCCTCAAGGACGTCAACCCGGACAAGCCGATCACGGTCGAGCCCATCAAGGGCCTGCCCGTGGTCAAGGACCTCGTCGTGGACATGGAGCCGTTCTTCGCCTCCTACCGCGAGATCATGCCGTTCCTCATCACCTCGGGGAACGAGCCGACGCGCGAGCGCCTGCAGTCTGCCGAGGACCGCGAGCGCTTCGACGACACCACCAAGTGCATCCTGTGCGCCGCGTGCACGTCGTCCTGCCCCGTGTTCTGGACCGACGGCCAGTACTTCGGCCCGGCCGCGATCGTCAACGCGCACCGGTTCATCTTCGACAGCCGCGACGAGGGCGCCACGCAGCGCCTGGAGATCCTCAACGACAAGGAGGGCGTGTGGCGCTGCCGCACGACCTTCAACTGCACCGAGGCCTGCCCGCGCGGCATCGAGGTCACCAAGGCGATCCAGGAGGTCAAGCGCGCGATGATCACGCGCGCGTTCTGACCCCCGGCCCGTTCCTCTGGCCGACCCGGCGGACGCTGGACATCCGCAGGGCGTAGGAGCCCCGTCGTACCCCGCGGACGACGGGGCTCCACGGCTTTCCGGAGCCCTGCCCCCGGCGCACCACGCGCTCGATCTCCGCGGCGTCGCGGCGCGCGGCGACCTCCGCCTCGGCGTAGGCGATCTCGTCCAGCCGGGGCGGGTCGTACACCCAGGCGCACATCAGCAGCAGCACCCGGGCCACGAAGTTCACGAGCACCAGCACCGTCACCAGGCCGGCGAACGCCGCCAGCAGCGCGTTGCGCGACGCGCCCGCGGCCACCACGGACGTGCCCAGCCAGCGCAGCGCGCCGGCGACCACGCCCGCCGCGAGGCAGCCCAGGACGAAGTCCCGCCGCTTGCGGGGCCGGACGCGGGCGACCACGCGGACGATGAGGTAGACGAGGAGCGCGTCGAGGAGGATCCCCACGGCGGCCGTCCCGATCGCGGTGAGCTGGGCGACGAGGAAGTTGCTGCCGAACAGGTCCTCGACCCGCCGGCTCACGGTCTGCGAGACGATGCTCGCGGCCGCGGACGCGACGACCATCCCGCCGAGGATGACGAAGCCGAGCAGCTCCCAGATCTTCGACAGCACCGGGCTGACGCCGACGACGGGCTGGTCGAACATCGACCGCACGGAGATGCGCAGGGCGCGCATGAACCCGATCGCCGTCCAGAGGAACACGACCGCGGCGATGACGGTCGCCGGGTTGATGACGGAGGGCAGCAGCAGGTCCGTGGGGTCGAGGATGCCGTCGCTGTCACCGGTGTCGATGAGCCCGGGCAGCCAGGTGTTGATCTGCTCGAACACCGCGTCCTGGAGCTCGGGCCGGTCGGCGAGCGTGCGCGAGAACACCGTGAAGCCGATCGTCAGCGCCGCGAAGAGCGAGAAGATCGCGGTGTAGGCGATGCCGCCGCACAGGAGGGCGCCGCGACGGTCGACGTACCAGTACCACGACCGCACCGGCCGCAGGCTCTTGAACCACTGGTACGCGACGAGGGACCGGCTCTTCGCCTGTTCGAGTCGGTCGTTCACACCGCGACCCTAGGGAGCGGGGTGCTCCCCCGCGAGCCGGAACGAACGTTGCGGTCGCCACACGCCGTCGTCGCCGTGCTCGTACTGCCAGAGCCGGTCCACCTCGAAGACGCCGTCGAAGTCAGCCATCTCGACAAAGGCGCGGTCCAGGTCGGCCTCGGCGACCTCGTGCGCGACGGTGACGTGCGGGTGGTAGTTGAACCGCAGCTCCTGGGCCAGCACGCCCGAGCGGGCGGCGGTCTCGAGCTGCTCGCACTCCGCGATGCCCTCGGCGAGGGCCACGAACACCACCGGCGAGATCGGGCGGAAGGTGCCGGCCCCGCGCAGGTGCACCCGGAACGGGGCGGTCTCCGACGCGACCTTCTCGAGGTGCTCGACCACCGCGTCCAGCACGGACTCGTCGACGACCGTGGGGCCGATCACCGTGATGTGCGGCGGGATGGCGTGGGCCAGCGGGTCGCCGAGCGAGGCACGGGCCTCCTGGAGCCGCGAGCCGAACGGCTCGGGCACCGCGATGGCGACGCCGATCCGCACCTGGGCCGGGCCGCGGTCGGGGAGGTTCACCGGGCGCCCCGGGGCAGCAGGCCGAACCGGTCGTAGACGCGGTCGAGCACCGGGCGCGCGATGTCCCGCGCGCGCTCGGCGCCGTCGGCGAGCACCTTGTCGAGCTGCGCCGGGTCGGACAGGTAGGTCTGCGCCCGCGCCTGGAACGGCTCGAGGAACGCGACGACGGCGTCGGCGAGGTCCACCTTCAGGTAGCCGTAGCCGCGGCCGTCGTACTCGGCGGCGATCTCGTCGACGCCGCGGCCGGTGACGGCCGAGAAGATCGTGAGCAGGTTCGAGATCCCCGGCTTGGCTGCGGGGTCGTAGCGCACCCCGTACGTCTCGTCGGCGTCCGTGACGGCCGACTTGATGGCCTTGACGGCCTTCTTCGGGTCCTCGAGCAGCCAGACGACACCCTTGCCGCCCGCGTTCGACTTGCTCATCTTCGCCGTCGGCTCCTGGAGGTCCTGGATCTTCGCCACGGCCTTGACGATGTGCGCCTCGGGGACGACGGCGGTGCCCTCGCCGAAGCGCGCGTTCAGCCGCTCGGCCAGGTCGCGGGTGAGCTCGAGGTGCTGGCGCTGGTCCTCGCCGACCGGCACGAGCGCCGTGTCGTACAGGAGGATGTCCGCGGCCATCAGCACGGGGTAGGTGAACAGGCCCACCGTGGTGCCTTCGGAGCCCTGCTTCGCGGACTTGTCCTTGAACTGGGTCATGCGCCCGGCCTCGCCGAAACCGGTCTGGCAGGACAGGAGCCACGCCAGCTCCGCGTGCTCGGCCACGTGCGACTGCACGAACAGGATCGACCGCTCGGGGTCGATGCCGCCGGCCAGGTACTGGGCGGCGGTGCGGCGGGTGCGCTCACGCAGCGCCGCCGGGTCCGGGTTCACCGTCAGGGCGTGGAGGTCGACGACGCAGTACAGCGCCTCGTGGCCGTCCTGGAGCGCCACCCACTGGGCGAGCGCGCCCAGGTAGTTCCCGAGGTGCAGCGACCCGTCGGTCGGCTGCATGCCGGAGAAGATGCGGGGCAGTCCCGGCGCGGACGCTCCGCGCTGGAGGGACGGTGAGGTGGCGACGTCGGACATGCCGTCCATTGTGGCAGGTCGGCCGGACCGCTCGGAAACCCGTCCGCCCCGGCCCGACGGGCTACGTGGCCTCGTCGTCGAACGGGGCGGGCACGGCGGCGCGGCGCTCGTCGGAGGAGCTGGTGGCGGCGGCGGTCGCGGTGCCGCCCGCCGCCGCTGCGGCGCGGGGCGCGGGGGCAGGACCGTCGTCGTCGTCCATGAGCGCGTCGCGCACGATGCGACGGGGGTCGTACTGGCGCGGGTCGAGCTTGGACCAGTCGACGTCCTTGAACTCCGGCCCCAGCTCGGTGTCCACACGCGCCTTGGTGTCCTGCAGCAGGCGCTTGCCGCGCTTCACGAGCGAGGCCAGCTGGGCGGCATACCCGGGGAGGCGCTCGGGCCCGATGAGCAGGACGGCGAGCACCACGATGATGATGAGCTCACCGCCGTTGATGTCGAACACGCGGACAGCCTATTCGCTCTCGCGCTCCTGCAGCACCACCCGGACGTCGCGCTCCTCGCCGTCGGTGCGCACGCGCAGCGTCACCGCGTCCCCGGGCTGGCGGGCGCGGATCGCCACGATGAGGGCGTCGCTCACGGTCACGGGCCGGCCGTCGATCTCCAGGATGACGTCGCCGGGGCGGATGCCGGCCCGGTCGGCCGGGCCGTCGGGGGTGACGGCCGGCTGGCCCTGCTGGGGCCCGGACGAGACCTGCACCCCCTCTCCGGTGTACGTGGTGTCGAGCAGCGCCCCGATCACCGGGTACGTCGCGTGGCCCGACTCGATGAGCTGCTCGGCGGTGTGCCGCGCCTGGGACGCGGGGATCGCGAAGCCGAGGCCGATGCTGCCGGTGGCGGACATCGCGCCCGGCGGCTGCGCGATCGCCGAGTTGATCCCGACCACCTCGCCGCCCGAGTCGATCAGCGGGCCGCCCGAGTTGCCCGGGTTGATCGCCGCGTCGGTCTGGATGGCGTCGATGAACGCCGTCGCCGCGCCTCCCCCGGTCTCGTCCCCCGCCTGCACCGGCCGGTGCAGGGCGCTGACGATGCCGGTCGTCACCGTGGAGTCCAGGCCCAGCGGGGCGCCGACGGCGAGCACGGGGTCGCCGACCACCACGGCGTCGGAGTCCCCGAGGACCAGCGGCTCCAGGCCGTCGGCGTCCACCTTCACCACGGCCAGGTCGTAGTCCGCGGTGCGGCCCACCACCTCGGCGTCGCGCTTGCGGCCGTCGGCGAAGACCACGACCGCCGAGCCCCCCGCGGCCGCCGCAGGGGCGACCACGTGGTTGTTCGTGAGGATGTACCCGTCCTCGCGCAGCACGAAGCCCGACCCGCTGGACGCCCCGTTCGCGCCCTGCACCTGGATCGAGACGACGCTCGGCAGCACGTCGGCGGCGAGCGCCGCGACGGAGCCGTCCGGTCGGTCCGCGCCGGCGGACGCCCCGGCGGCCGTGCCCTCGTCCGCGTCCTGCCCGCCCGACGTCGGCAGCGCCGCGTCCGCGGGCCTCCCGTCGTCCAGGGCGTCCGACACGCGGTCCCCCGCGAAGCCGCCGACGGCACCCGCGACGAGGGCCAGCACCACGACCGCCGCCGCCCCCGGGCGGCGACGGCGCGCCGGCCGCGCGGGAGGCGCCGTCTCCGGCACCGCCGCGGTCGGCGGCTCGATGTCGGCCGGTGCCGGCACCGCCGACACCGTGGCAGGGAACAGGGTCGCCGCCGGCGGCGGCACGTACGGGTCGGGCTCCGGCGCGCGGGCCGGAGGCTCGGGCGGCGCGAACAGGTCGTCGGCGGGGCGGGACGGTTCGGTCATCGGCGCCAGACGGCTCCTGTCATCGCTCCGGACATCGCGTCGGACATGGCGCCGGACATCGCGCCGGTCATGATGGTCCAGCCGCGGGAGATCTCGCGCAGCACGCCCGCGTCGTCCCCTTCGGCGGAGCCCGGGAACGCCGCCACGATCTCGGCGAGCGCGTCGGCGTCGACGTCGGTCGCCACGTCGACGACGGTGTCCCCCGACTGCCAGGCCACGTGCCACGGATCGGCGGAGAGCACCCGCACGTCGTGGCCGCGGACGGCGAGCCCGCCCGCCGACCCGTCGGTGGCCCCGTCGGTGGTGCCGGCGACGGCCGTGCCCAGGTCCGCGAGCCGACCCTGCCGCAGGCACGCGACGGCGCTGCCGTCCGGCCCGGACAGGTCCAGCTCGACGGCCGCCGCGTCCGGGCCGCCGGCGCCGGCGCAGCCGTCCGTGCGCAGCGCGGTCACGGCGTACCCCTCGGGCAGCGCGGCGGGCGCGGACCAGCCGTGGTCGGCCAGCCAGGTGAGGGCGTCGGCGGTGGCCGCGCGGCCGGCCGCCACGTCGTGCCCGCCCGGCTCGGCGTCCGCCAGCAGCGTCAGCGCCGCGACCCGCGACGGGTCCGGGGTCACCACGGGGGCCTGCCCCAGCACGAACAGCGCGACGCCGAGCACGCCGACGCCGCCCGCCCCCGCGGCGACCAGCCGCCGGGTCCGGTGCCGCCGTCGGGAACCCAGGTCGCCCGACAGGGACGGCTCCCACGCCCGGGGACGCTCCCAGTCCGCGGACCGGCCGCGGTCGCGCAGCGGGTCGCCGGTCGTCGACGGGATGGACGCCGACAGCGCGAGCAGGCGGTTCGTGAGCTCCGGGTCGGGCGCGACGTCGCAGGCTGCCGCGAGCGCGCGGTGCGCGGCCCGGGCCGCGTCGAGCTCGGTCGCGCACCGGGGGCAGCCCGCGACGTGCGCGAGCGCGCGCTCGGTCGCCGCGGCGTCGAGCTGGCCGTCGGCCAGGTCGCTCACCCAGGCCCCGAGGTGCCCGGACCCGGCGTACCCCGTCACGACGCCGCCCCGCCGTTCGCGTCCCGCGCGGTCACCTCCGCGCGCCGGTGCTCCAGCGCGTCGCGGAGCTGCGCACGGGCGCGGTGGATGCGGGAGCGGACCGTGCCGAGCTTGATGCCCAGGGTGACGGCGATCTCCTCGTAGCTGAGGCCCTCGATGTCGCACAGGACGACCGCGGCGCGGTACTCGGGGCGCAGCGCGTCGAGCGCGGCCTGCACGTCGTGGTCCAGGTTCGCGTGCTCGAACCCGCGCTCGGGGCGACCGTGGTCCTCGGGGGCGGCGACGCGGGCGGCGTCGTCGCCCATCGCCTCCATGCGGATGCGCTTCTTGCGCCGCACCTGGTCGAGGAACAGGTTCGTCGTGATGCGGTGCAGCCACCCCTCGAACGTGCCCGGGGTGTAGCTGGAGAGCGACCGGAACACGCGCAGGAACGTCTCCTGGGTGAGGTCCTCGGCGTCCTGCCGGTTGCCGCTCAGCCGGTACGCGAGCCGGTACACGCGCGCCGAGTGCTCGCGCACGATCTCGTCCCACGTCGGGGGCGTCCATGCCGGCGCTGACGCGGCGTCCTCGGGCGCGCCGAAGGTCGCCTCGGCGGGGGCCTCGGGCACGTCCTGCACGGGAGCGGGGTCGGTCGTCATCATCACCATCGTCCCACGGCAACGTCCGGGCGCGCCGCGGCGTTCCCGCGTACGATCACCGCAGCATCACCCGCGCCGGCCGTCCGCCGGCGACCCCGCCGTGGAGGACCGCCATCACCACCGACGTCGACGCCCGCAGCGGTCGCACCGCAGCCTGGGCCTACAGCGAGTCCTTCGTCCCCGAGGACGAGGTGCTGCTCCGTGCCCGCGAGCGCGCGGCGGAGCTCGGCTGCGGGGCCGTCTCCCCCGGCACGGGGGCGCTGCTGCAGGTCGTGGCCGCGGCGCTCGGCGCGCGGGCCGTCGTGGAGGTCGGCACGGGCACCGGCGTCGCCGCCCTCTGGCTCCTGCGCGGCATGCCCGCCGACGGCGTGCTCACGACCATCGACGCCGAGCTCGAGCACCAGCGCGCCGCGAAGCGGGCCTTCGCCGAGGCCGGGGTCGCGCCGGGTCGCACCCGGGCCATCCCCGGCCGGCCCGCCGACGTCCTGCCCCGGCTCACCGACGGCGCGTACGACCTCGTGCTCGTCGGGGCGGAGCCGCACTCCTATCCCGAGTACGTCGAGGCCGGCCTGCGGCTGCTGCGCCCCGGCGGCGTCCTCGCCGTCGACGGCGCGCTCCACGGCGGGCGCGTGCCCGATCCTGCGCGGCGCGACGAGGTGACCACCGTGGTGCGCGACGTCGGGCGCGCGCTGCGCTCCGACGACCGGGTGCTGTCCGCCCTGGCCCCGTCGGGGGACGGACTGCTCCTCGCCGTACGGCAGTGAGACACCGCGGGCGCCGGGCGACCTCGTCGCCCGGCGCCCGCCGTCCTGCTCCTACCGCGCCGTCGTCACGCGACGACGGCCTGGAGTGCCTCACCCAGCTCGGTCGCCTCGGTGGCGTTCAGCTCCACGACCAGACGGCCGCCACCCTCGAGCGGGACCCGCATGACGATGCCGCGTCCTTCCTTGGTGACCTCCAGCGGCCCGTCGCCCGTCCGCGGCTTCATCGCAGCCATCTGTGGCTCTCCATTCCGTTGTCCGGTTCCTCGGCCTGCCCCCTGCCCGCTGCCCGCCGGTCGGCGGGGGCGAGACGAGGCGCGCCCCACCATTCTAGGTCAGAACCCACCCCTGACTTCCACACCCCGGACGTCAGGGGTCGACTGGCGAGACCCGGCCCGGCCCGGCCAGGTCAGGCGGCCTCAGGCGAGGCCGCGCAGCGCCGCAGCGGGCGGGGCCTCGTCGCGGACGGCGGCGACCAGGTCGAGCACGCGCCGCGTGGCGACGACGTCGTGGGCGCGGAAGACGGTGGCGCCCTGCCATGCCGCGAGCGCGGTGGCCGCGAGGGTGCCCTCCAGCCGGTCGCCGGGGGCCAGCCCCAGCGTCTCCCCGACGAAGTCCTTGCGGCTGAGCGCCATGAGCAGCGGGTAGCCGAGCCCCGCGAGCGCGGCGGTGCGGCGCAGGAGGTGCAGCGACTGCCAGGTGTTCTTGCCGAAGTCGTGCGTGGGGTCCACGAGCACCGACCGTGGCGGGACGCCGCAGGCGACGGCCCGCGCGGCGGCCGCGCGCAGCGTCGCGACGACGTCGTCCAGGACGCCGTCGCGCGGGTCGGCGGCCTCCCCGGGCACGGCCTGGTCGACGGACGGGTGGCCGGCGGGCGGGTACTCGACGCGGTACGGGTCGGTGCGCGGCACCGCCCCGCCGGTGTGGGAGCACACGACCCCGACCCCCGCCGCGCCGGCCACCTCCACGAGCGCGGGGTCGTGCCCCGCCCAGGTGTCGTTGACGAGGTCCGCCCCGACGGCGACGACCTCGCGGGCGACGCCGGAGCGCCACGTGTCGACCGACACCAGCAGGTCGGGCAGCTCCTCGCGCACCCGCGCGACGAACGGGACCACGCGGCCGATCTCCTCCGCCTCGTCGACGTCCGGGCCGACGCCGGCGCGCACCCCGCCGACGTCGAGGATCTGCGCGCCGTCCGCCCAGGCCTGGTGCGCCGCGTCGAGCGCGGCGCCGTCGTCGGGCCGCCGGGCCGGGGCGTAGAAGGAGTCCGTGGTGCGGTTGACGATCGCCATCACCACGGGCCGCAGCACCCCGTCGGGGCCGCGGCCGACCTCCCGCCCGCGCAGCACCAGCGGGGTCCCCGCCGCCGGGACGCCGGCCGGGGACGGGGCGTCGGTCGTCACGAGGCGTCGGCCGCCTCGCCCGCGTCGTCAGCCGCGTCCCGCTGGTCCTCGACGAGCTCGTCCAACGCCTCGCGCTCCGAGGCGGCGAGTGCCCGCCCGCGCTCGATCACGTACCGCACGGCCTCCTCCGGCGAGTCCGTGAGGTGCAGCAGGTCGAGGTCGGCCCGGCCGATCATCCCGCGGTCCGCCACGGCGGTGCGCAGCCACTCCAGCAGCCCGCCCCAGTAGTCGGAGCCGACCAGCACGATCGGGAACTCGGTCACCTTGTGGGTCTGCACGAGCGTGAGGGCCTCGAACAGCTCGTCGAAGGTGCCGAAGCCGCCCGGCAGCACGATGAAGCCCTGCGCGTACTTGACGAACATCGTCTTGCGGGCGAAGAAGTAGCGGAAGTTCACGCCCAGGTTCACGAACTCGTTCATGCCCTGCTCGAAGGGCAGCTCGATGCCGAGCCCGATGGACGTGCCGCCCGCGTGGTGCGCCCCCTCGTTGGCCGCCGCCATGATCCCCGGGCCGCCGCCCGTCATCACCGCGTAGCCGGCCTCGGCGAGCAGCCGCCCGACCTCGACGGCGAGCGCGTGGTCGGGGTGGTCGGGGGACGTCCGGGCCGACCCGAACACCGACACCGCGGGGCCCACCTCGGCGAGGGCGCCGAAGCCCTCGACGAACTCCGACTGGATCCGCATCACGCGCCACGGGTCGGAGTGCACCCAGTCGGAGTCGCCGCCGCCGGAGAGGAGCCTCTGGTCGGTGGTCTGGGCCGGGATCTCCTTGCCCCGCAGCAGCACGGGCCCCTTGCGGTAGCCCTTGCCCTTCTCGGGCACCCCGTCGTCGCCGCGCTCGGGTCCGTGGGCGCTGGGGGAGGTCGTCGCTCGCGTCATGACTCGAGACTATCCACGCCACCCGCGGGCCCGCCGAGCAGCCAGCCGCGCAGGGCGTCGCGACCCACCGCGAGCCGGGCCACGGGCAGGCGCTCGTCGTCCTTGTGCGCCAGCACGGGGTCCCCCGGGCCGAAGTTCACGGCGGGGATGCCGAGCTCGGCGAACCGCGCGACGTCGGTCCAGCCGTACTTGGGCGTCGGCGCGGTACCGGTCGCGGCCTGGACGGCCGCGGCGAAGTCCGCCACGAGCGGGTCGTCGAGGCCCGGCCGGGCCCCGGGGGCGGCGTCCGTGACGACCACCTCGAAGCCCTCGAAGAGCTCGCGCACGTGCGCCTCCGCCTCGGCGACGCCCTGCGACGGGGCGAAGCGGTAGTTCACCGTGACGGTGCAGGCGTCCGGCACCACGTTGCCCGCGATGCCGCCGCGGATGCCGACGGCGCCCAGGCTCTCGCGGTACACCAGCCCGTCCACCTCGACCTCACGCGCCTCGTAGGCGGCGAGCCGTTCGAGCACCGGCGCCGCCGCGTGGATCGCGTTCACCCCGGCCCAGGCGCGCGCCGAGTGCGCGGCGACGCCGTGGGTGCGGACCTCGACGCGCAGCGTCCCGTTGCAGCCGCCCTCGATGCCGTTGTTGCTCGACTCGCCCAGGATCGCGACGTCCCCCTCGAGCGCCTCCGGGTGGTTCCGCACCAGACGGCCCAGCCCGCTGAGCGACGCCTCGACCTCCTCGTGGTCGTAGAAGACGTACGTGACGTCGTGGGCGGGCTCGCTGCCCGCGCGACCCAGCTCGACGGCGAGCGCGAGCATGATCGCCACGCCGCCCTTCATGTCCACGGTGCCGCGGCCCCACATCTCGACGGTCCCGTCCGCGGCCGCCTGGAGGCGCGTGGGGAGGTTCGGCGGGTCGGTCAGCGGCACGGTGTCCAGGTGGCCCGCGAGCACCACGCGTCGGGCGCGGCCCAGGCGGGTGCGGGCGACGAGGGCGTCGCCGTCGCGCAGCACGTCGAGGTGGGGCTGGGCGCGCAGCACCCGCTCGACGGCGTCCGCGAGCGCGGCCTCGTCGCCGGAGACCGACGGGACGTCGCAGATCGCGGCCAGCAGGTCCACGAGGTCCGACGTCGCGACCGTCTCCGGGTCGAGCAGGGCGTCCAGGCGGGCGTCCGCGCGGGGGCCGGGGTGGGGGTCGCGAGAAGGGGGTGTGCTGTCCGTGGTCACGCGCACCATCGTGGCAGACGCGCCGACTACGCTGGGCCGCATGACGACGCCTGCCTTCTCCCGCCCCGCCTGGGGCCTCGGTCTCGCCACGGTCGCCGACGACGG
The DNA here is from genome assembly GCF_044389385.1 of Isoptericola sp. NPDC019571. Taxonomy (NCBI): domain Bacteria; kingdom Bacillati; phylum Actinomycetota; class Actinomycetes; order Micrococcales; family Promicromonosporaceae; genus Isoptericola; species Isoptericola sp. NPDC019571. The sequence goes on along the minus strand of NZ_JBIRXZ010000002.1, from coordinate 104,058 downwards.
CACCACGCTCGACGTCTGGTACCCCGCGCCCGTGCTGGGCGCGCCGCCGGAGACCGACGTCGACATCCCGGCCGAGCTCGACGCCCTCACCGAGCGGGACGACGCGCGCCGCGTGGACGTCGTCGTCGTGCGCACCGTGATCGACCTCGACGCCGCCCCCCAGGACACCCGGGACGCGTACCTGCGGCTGCACCTGCTCTCCCACCGCCTGGTCCAGCCCCACGGCCTCAACCTGGACGGCCTCTTCGGCGTCCTGACCAACGTGGTGTGGACGTCCCACGGCCCGTGCGCCGTCGAAGGCTTCGAGGCCACGCGCCTGCGCCTGCGCGCCGACACCGGCCGCGCCGTCACGGTGTACGGGATCGACAAGTTCCCGCGCATGGTCGACTACGTCGTGCCCGCCGGCGTGCGGATCGCCGACGCCGACCGCGTGCGCCTCGGCGCGCACCTCGCGTCGGGCACCACCGTCATGCACGAGGGCTTCGTCAACTTCAACGCCGGCACGCTCGGTGCCTCCATGGTCGAGGGCCGGATCTCCGCCGGGGTCGTCGTGGGGGACGGGTCCGACGTCGGCGGCGGCGCGTCGATCATGGGCACCCTGTCGGGCGGCGGCAAGGAGGTCATCAGCGTGGGTGAGCGGTCGCTGCTCGGCGCCAACGCCGGCCTCGGCATCCCGCTCGGCGACGACTGCGTGGTCGAGGCCGGCCTCTACCTCACCGCGGGCACCAAGGTCACCGTGCTCGGCGAGATGGGCGCCGACGGCGACCCGCTGGTGGTCAAGGCCCGCGACCTCGCCGGTCGCGACAACCTGCTGTTCCGCCGCAACTCGCGCACCGGCGCGGTCGAGGTGCTGGAGCGGGGCGGCGTGGGCATCGAGCTCAACGCCGCGCTGCACGCCAACTGAGGTGTCCGGCCGACGGGGCCGGCGGAGAGGCCGGCGGGGGGCTGCCGGCGCAGCCCTCGCCGTGGTCCTCGTCGCCGGCGCCGGGGCGACGGCCGGCGTCGTCTGGTTCCTCAACCGGGTCGACACGCCCTCGGTGCAGCGGTGCGCGGCCGAGCTGGACGGCACGTCGTGGTACCTCACGCCGGTCCAGGCGGACAACGCCGCCCTGATCGTCGGGTCGTCCGTGCAGCGCGGGCTGCCGGGCCGGGCGGCCACGATCGGGCTGGCGACGGCGCTGCAGGAGTCCCGGCTGGTCAACATCGACTACGGCGACCGGGACTCGGTGGGCCTCTTCCAGCAGCGCCCCTCCCAGGGGTGGGGCACCGTCGACGAGATCATGGACCCGGTCTACTCGACGGGGAAGTTCTACGACGGCCTCGTCGAGGTCGACGGCTACGAGAACCTGGAGGTCACGGTCGCCGCCCAGGCGGTGCAGCGCTCCGGGTTCCCCGACGCGTACGGGCAGCACGAGACCCGGTCGCGGGCCTGGGCGTCCGCGCTCACCGGCCACTCCCCCGGGGCGATCACCTGCGACCTGCCGCCCACCGAGGACGACGAGGCCCCGTCCGGCGCAGCCGCCCGGGACCTGCTCGCCGAGCGCGGCGCGCGCGACCTCGGCTTGCCCGCCGACGCCCTGCGCGCCGACACGTCCGCCGAGGACGTGAACGCCGTCGTCGTGGACGCGACCGCGGTGCCGCTCGACGGCGAGCTCGCCACGTGGGCCGTCGCGCACTGGGCGGTCGCGACGGCGTCCGTCTCCGGGGCGCAGGAGGTGCGGGCCGACGCACAGGTGTGGACCCGCGAGGACGGCACGTGGTCCGTCGTGGACGACGACGCCGACCGCCGGCCCGACGGCCAGGTGACGATCGTCCTGTCGTGATCGTCCTGGTCGCGGGCCGACGGCCGGCGTCGGTGCGGTACCCGTCCTGGAGGCGAGAGCCTCAGCGCTGCTCGAGCGGCACGTAGTCGCGCTCGGTCGGACCGGTGTAGACCTGCCGCGGGCGGCCGATCTTGGTCTGCGGGTCGTTCATCATCTCGCGCCACTGGGCGATCCAGCCGGGCATGCGGCCCAGCGCGAACAGCGGCGTGAACATGGCCGGCGAGAAGCCCATGGCCTTGTAGATGAGCCCGGTGTAGAAGTCCACGTTCGGGTAGAGCTTGCGCTCGACGAAGTAGTCGTCGTGCAGCGCGATCTCCTCGAGCCCGCGGGCGATGTCGAGCAGCTCGTCCTTGGCGCCGAGCTGGCCCAGCACGGCGTCCGCGTGCTTCTTGACGATCGCGGCGCGCGGGTCGTAGCTCTTGTAGACGCGGTGGCCGAAGCCCATGAGCCGGACGCCGGCCTCCTTGTTCTTGACCTTCTTCATGAAGGTCTCGACGGAGTCGTCGCCGCTGCGGATGCTCTCGAGCATCGTGAGCACCGCCTCGTTGGCGCCGCCGTGCGACGGGCCCGACAGCGCGTTGATGCCGGCGGCGACCGACGCGTAGAGCGTCGCGTTCGACGAGCCGACGATGCGGACGGTGGACGTCGAGCAGTTCTGCTCGTGGTCCGCGTGCAGGATGAGGAGCTTGTCCATCGCGGACACGAGCACCGGGTCGGACTCCCACTGCTCGTACGGCCGCGAGAACGTCATGCGCAGGAAGTCGTCGACGTAGCCGCGGGCGTAGTCCGGGTACATCAGCGGCTCGTCGCGCGTGGCGCGGTGCAGGTACGACGTGATGGTGCGGATCTTGGCGAGGATCAGCACCGTGGCGAGCTCGACCGCCTCCGGGTCGTGCGGGTCCAGCGACTCGGGGTAGTACGTCGCGAGCGCGTTGACCGCCGAGGCCAGGATCGACATCGGGTGGCCGCCGCGCGGGAACGACGACAGGAAGGCACGGAAGCCCTCCGGCACCAGCGTGTGGCGGTTGACCCGCTCCTCGAACGCCGACAGCTCGGCCGGGGAGGGCAGCTCGCCGTGGATCAGCAGGTACGCCACCTCGAGGAAGGTGGACGAGTCGGCCAGCTGCTCGATGGGGTACCCGCGGTAGCGCAGGATGCCCTGGTCGCCGTCGATGTACGTGATCTCCGACTGGCACGACGCGGTGTTCGTGAACCCGGGGTCGACCGTGACGAGCCCGGTGTCCTTCAGCAGGGACGACACGACGATGCCGTCGTTGCCCTCCGTGGCGGGGACGACGGGCAGCTGGCGAGCGGTACCGTCGACGACGAGCTCGACCGAGGCGGAGTCGCCCGTGGTGCCTGCGGCAGGCGTGGTGGACGTCATGTCTTCCTTCCGTGACGGGCCTGCCGACTCCCGACGACGGGACCGGTGGGCGCGTGACTCGTGACTCTGGGACGGGGGCGGCCCGGGGCACGCCGGCCGTGGCATCCTCCAGGGCTACCTCGGCCTGCGGTCGAACCTACCCCCCAACACCAAGGTGTTCCAATCCCTCACCCAGCCGCAGCCATCCGTCGGGTCACAGAGTTGTGATGCGCGCCACAGCCTCGGCCACGGACCCGTCGGGTGCGGTGAGCGCGACGCGGACGTGCGACCGCCCCGCGTCGCCGTAGAACTCCCCCGGCCCCACCAGGATGCCGCGGCGGGCGAACCACGCCGCGAGGTCGCGCGACGTCGCGCCCGCGAGTGGCGTCCCGTCCGCCGGGCGGGCCCACAGGTAGAGGCCGGCCTCGGAACCGTCCACGACGAAGCCCGCCGTCCCGAGCGCGCCGAGCAGCGCGGCGCGGCGGCCGCGGTAGACCTCGCGCTGGGCCGCGACGTGCGCGTCGTCGCCCAGGGCGGCGGTCATCGCCGCCTGGACCGGCGCGGGAACGATCATCCCGAGGTGCTTGCGGGTGGCCAGGAGACCCGACACGAGGGTGGGGTCGCCGGCCACGAAGGCCGCGCGGTACCCGGCCACGTTGGACTGCTTCGACAGCGAGTACGCCGCGAGCAGACCCTCGGTGCCACCCCCGGTGACTCGCGGGTCGAGCAGGCTGGGCACCCGCGAGACGCCGTCGTCGCCGACCCAGGCGTCGGCCCACGGCAGCTCGGCGTAGCACTCGTCGCCCACGACGACGGCGCCGATCTCCCGCGCCGCCTCCACCACGCGGCGCAGGTGCGCGACGTCGGCGACCTCGCCGGTCGGGTTGCCGGGCGAGTTGACCCACACCAGGCGCACGTCGCGGCGCCCCGCCCAGGCGTCGACGTCGTCCGTGGCCAGCGGCGTCGCACCGGCCAGCCGCGCCCCGACGTCGTAGGTGGGATAGGCGACCGCCGGGTGCACGACGACGTCGCCCGGGCCCAGGCGCAGCAGCGACGGCAGCAGGCCGACGAGCTCCTTGGAGCCGACCGTGGGCAGCACGGCGTCCGGGTCGAGACCGGGGACCCCGCGGCGGCGGGCGAACCAGCCCGTCACGGCCTCCCGGAGCGCGGGCGTGCCGTGCGTCAGCGGGTAGCCGTGGGCGTCGGACGCCGCGGCGAGCGCGTCGCGCACGACCTGCGGGGTCGGGTCGACCGGCGTGCCGATCGACAGGTCCACGACGCCGCCGGGGTGCGCACGGGCGGTCGCCCGCACGTCCTCGAGCGTGTCCCAGGGGTAGGGCAGTCCGCTGAGGTCGGCGAACCCCATCAGGCCTGGGGCGGCAGGCCGGCGATCATGGGGTCGTCCTTCTCGATGAGCCCCATCTTCGCGGCGCCGCCGGGCGAGCCGAGGTCGTCGAAGAACTCGACGTTGGCGCGGTAGTAGTCCTTCCACTGCTCGGGGACGTCGTCCTCGTAGTAGATGGCCTCGACCGGGCACACCGGCTCGCAGGCGCCGCAGTCCACGCACTCGTCCGGGTGGATGTACAGGGAGCGCGAGCCCTCGTAGATGCAGTCCACGGGACACTCCTCGATGCACGCCTTGTCCTTGACGTCGACGCACGGCTGAGCGATCACGTAGGTCACTGCGGGCTACCTTCCAGGTGACGAGGGCGCGCGCCGGAGAGCCGGGCGCCGAACCAACTCTAGTATCGCTGACGTGGTGCCTCCGCCGTCAGCCGTCCCACCTGCCGTACCCCCGCCCGCCTGGCGCGGGGTGCCCGCGGGCACCCGCGTCGTCGTGCGGCGGCGCCTGTCCCCCGCCGAGGCGGCCGAGCACGAGGCCCGGTGGGCGGACGTCGTGGGGATTCTCACGGCCGTCGGGCCCGCCGGCCTGCGCGTGCGTCCCGACCGCTCCCCCGACCTGCCGGAGGTGGCCGTCGCCGCCGACGACGTCGAGGCCGTGAAGCCGGTCCCGCCGCGGCGACCGCGGCGGGGGCGGCCCGACCAGACCTGAGCCGCGGCCCGAGCCTGCGAGACTGTCGTACCGCTCAGCGCGGCGCGCGCACCCGGACCGCGCCGTCGTCGACGCCCACGACGACGGCGCCCGCCGTGCAGCGCGCCACGAGGTCGTCGACCAGGCCGGACGTCCAGGCGTCGCCGACCGGCAGCGACTCCTCGGGACCCGCCGGGCGCGCGCGGCCCCCCGCGCGCAGCTCGCGGACGTCGTCGGCGGCGTGGAAGACGTCGTGCAGCGAGCCGTTCGTCTCCAGGGCGCCGATCACGACCTCGAGGTCGCGCACCGCCTTGCGCAGCGCGGGCGCCACCCACGCAGCGTTCTCGGTGACCATCGCCTCCGTGCGGGCCGGGTCGGTGAGCGCGACCCGGGTGCCGTCGCGGAAGCTGCCGGCGGCGAGGCCCAGCGCGAGGTCGCGGACCGGCGCGCCCGCCACGGCGTTGAGCAGCTGGGTGGCGAGCACGTGCGGCACGTGGCTCACCAGGGCGGCCGCCTCGTCGTGCCGGTCGTCGGTGACGACGGCGGCGGTGCCGGCCAGCGGACCCGTCACCAGGCGCAGCACCTGCGCCAGACGCCGGGGCTCGTCGGGCGCAGCACCCCCCGGCTCGGCCACGGTCACCGCCCACGGCGCCGCGTCGAGCAGGCCGGCGTCGGACGCGGCGAAGCCGCTGTGCTCGGTGCCGGCCATCGGGTGCGCCCCGACGTACCGGTCGCCCAGCCCCGCGGCGAGGACCGCTGCCCGGACCGGGCCCTTGACCGAGCCGACGTCGGTCACGGTCGCGTCGCCACCCGCCAGCAGCGGCGCGAGCTCGGCGGCCGTGGCGCGCACGGCGCGCAGCGGGACGGCGAGCACGACGACACCGGGACGTTCGGCGCACAGGTCCGCCAGATCGTCCGCCACGCGCAGCCCGACGGCGCGCGCGTCGCCGCGGGTGCCGGCGTCGGTGTCCGTCGCGACGACGTCCACGTCGCGCGCTGCGAGCAGCCGCGCGAGCGACCCGCCGACCAGGCCGAGGCCGACGACCCCGACCCGGCCGTCCCGCGCGTCGTTCACCACAGCAGGCCCCGCGCGACCGTCGCGTCGTCGTCCGAGCCCAGCACGCTGCCCGTCGGCACGTGGTCGGGCAGCACGCCGTCGAGGCCCGGCCCGCCGGGCGCCACGGGGAACGCGCCGAGCACCTTGAGCGAGTCGCCCGCGCCGAGCAGGGCGGCGAACAGGTCGCGCACCTGCGGCTCCCAGGGGGCGCCGTCGAGCGTCACGACGAACACGTACTGGCTCTCGCGCACCTTCAACGGGCGCTCCACGAGGCTCGACATGTTCACGCCGCGCTCGGCGAACTCCGCCGTGACCCGCGCCAGCACGCCCGGCCCGGTGACCACCGGGGTCACGGCGGCCATGGTGCGCCACGCGTCGCGGGCGTGCCCCGCCGCGCGCACCGGCGCCCACGCGGCGGTCGCGTCGTCCCGGCGGCACAGCACGACGAACCGCGTGCGCGCGCCGGCGAAGTCCTCCACCCCCGTCGCGAGCGTCTCCAGCCCGTAGAGCTCTCCGCACAGCCTCGGCCCGAAGGCGACCTGGTGGTCGGCGAGGTCGCGGCACGCGGCCGCGTTCGACGACGCCGGCACGGGCAGCAGGTCGTGCTCCGCGACGAACCGCGTGCACTGCGCCAGGCCGTGCGGGTGCGCCGTCGCCTCGCGCAGCCCCGACGGGTCGGCGTGCCCGGGACGGACGAACGCGTCGAAGGAGACGTCCAGCACGACCTCGTCCACCGCGACCACGTCGGGGCTGCCCACGAGCGCGTCCAGGGACGGCACGACGTACCCCTCGACGGAGCTCTCGATCGCCACCACCCCGCGGTCAGCGGCGCCCGACGCGACGGCGTCGTGCACCTCCCGGACGGTGGCCAGCGGCAGCTGCGCGGCGTCGCCGCCCCTCGTCCGTGCGCCGGCCCAGCGCCGGACCGCCTCGTGGGTGAACGTGCCCTCCGGCCCGAGGTACGCGATCCTCATCCGCCGCCCCCTCACGCCCCGGCGGGGCCGGTGGCCCACCGCGGCGCCAGCGGCACGGGGCCGGGCACGAAGCCCTCGCCCGGCAGCACGGCCAGCGTGCGGTGCGCGACGCCGCGCCCGTCGAGCTCCGCGACGAGCCCGTCGAGCACGTCGACGCTCGCGCAGCCGAACGAGGTGAAGAAGACGTGCGGCCCGTGGGCCGAGGGGTGGCTGCGCAGGTGCTGCAGGTCGACGCCCGCCGCCGACAGGACCGCCAGCGTGTGCTGCAGGGACCCGCGGTGGTCGTCCGACGGCCCGACGGCGAGCCACACCTGGGCGGGAACGTCGAACCGCGGCCATGCCGCCCGCGCCTCGAGGAGCCCGTACCAGACCGGCCGCCTCCCGGCGAGCCGCTCGCTGCCGGGTACCTCGACCCAGCCCGCGGGCACCCGGGACCGCTCGACCACGAGCGAGCCGGCCGCACCCGCCAGCGCGACACGCTCGTCCACCGGGGTGCGGGTCGGCACCAGCCGCGGGCTCACGCCCATGGCGCGCAGCAGGTCCTGGCAGTCCCGCATCCCCGCCTCGTCGATGACCACCTGGCCGCCCGTCGCGCCCGCCGGGGCCACCCACACCCACTGGGGCGCGACCGGCACGGCGGCCGTGACGATGAGCGACGGCTCACCTGCGAGCAGCGCCTCCTCGAGCCCCGGCGACGGCTGCTCCGGATGCCCCAGGTGCACCACCGCCGCCAGGTCGTCGATGGTCGCCACCGTGGCCAGCGTGTCCGACGTCGTGCCGAGGTCCAGCAGCTCGATCGACTCGTCCGGCACGGCCGTGGCCACCGCGGACCCGGGGGCGACCCCCGACCAGCCCGCGTCGTGCGCCGCCTGCGCGGCGTGCGCCGGGGACTCGCGTTCCGAGCGTCCGAGCATCAGTCCTCCTCGGCCTTCCCGTCGTCGGCGGCGTCGTCCTTGCCGTCGTCCTTGGGCTGGCGGTCGTCGTCGCGGTCGGCCTTCGGCTGGTCGCACACGACGGGGTTGTCGGGCTTGTAGGTCCAGGTCTTCGACTCGTCCTTGACCTGCTTGCCGTCGTGGAAGACCTGCCGGTAGTTCGTGATCGTGAACCCGTCGTTCCCGCCCGGGTACGGCTCGCAGCCCGCACCCGACTTGTGCACGGCCGTGGCCGGCACGACGTTGCGCTTGTCGCCCGCCTGCTTCGTGACCTCGTAGTACTTCGTCGACCAGATCTGCACGTGCAGCTCGCCGCCCGAGACCCACGACTGCATGACGGCGCCGTACGGGGTGTCGTTGGTGAACTTCATGTCGATGGCGCCCACGTAGATGGTCGCCTCGCGCCCCGCGGGGTACCGGCTGAACCAGTAGCTGTGGGGCTGGTGGCCCGCGTCGTCGTACCCGGCGAGGAAGCCGGCGTTGTACGTGGTCGTGGCCATCTGGGACAGGCCACCGCCCACGGCGTCGGTGTGCACGCCGTTGCTCACGACGCCGGCCGCGACGAAGCCGTTCGACTCGTCGATCGGTGACAGGGTGTCGAGCAGCGAGAAGGTCTCCCCCGGTGCCACGAGGGTGCCGGTGACGATCTGGGCGCCCCGCTCGAGGTTGCGGGTGCGGATCGGCTCGCTCGTGAGCGGGGTCGAGAAGGACGAGACGACCTCCTTGACCCCCATGTCCTCGAGGGCCTCCTTGGTGTGCTCCGGCTCGCGCTCGACGAGCTTCACCTCGGTCGTCCGGTCGTCCGAGAGGGCGGCATCGCCGACGGCGGACGCGGTGTCGTCCGGGTCGAGCGTCGTGCCCTGCTCCCCGCCCTCGACGACCGGCTTGCCGCCGGCGAACACGAAGTGCGCGTCGTCCGGCTCGGTGAGCAGGTCGTCGGTGTCGTCCACGATGTCGGAGACCAGCTTCTCGCCGTCGAACCGCGCCTTCAGCTCACCGTCGGAGTTCTTGAACGACGTCGCCTTGGCGAGCTGCTTCGGGGTCAGCTCCGCGGACTGCTCCCCCACGTCGACCGTGACGGGGCCGCCCACCACCTGCTGCGCCTGCTCGAGGGCGGCGTCCGTCTCCGCCTGCGTGACCGCGGGCTCGACGACCTCGGTCGGCAGGTCGACCGGCCCGGACGTGACGAGCCAGGCGTCCACGACGGCGTCCACGGCGTCGTCGACCAGCACGCTGGACCCCTCGACCGCGTCCGTGGACACGGCCTTGGCCCCCTTGAACCCGACCGAGCCGTCCACCGGCTCGACCTTCAGGGAGTCCTCCAGGCCGGCGACCGCCTCGGTGAGCGTGGGCCGGGAGACGTCGACGACGGGCGGTACGGCGTCGCCGCCGACGAGGTGCTCCCACAGGTGCGCGGGGCTGAGAGAGAACCCCGTGAGCCCGTCGACGGTCGCCTGCGCGTCGAACGACAGGCCCGCGGAGGCCGGGTCGATCGTGCTCGAGGCCTCGCCCGCCCGGACGTCGATCGGCTCGGCGGCACGCTCGCCCAGGCCGTCGTCGAGCGCCGCGACCGCGGGCCCGGTGTCCATCCCGCCGATCTCGACCCCGGCGACGCTGGTGCCCTTCGGCACCGTCCCTGCGACGGCCCACTGCGCCCCCGCGTAGAGGCCCGCGACGACCACGAGCCCGACGCCGGCCCACAGCGCGACCTTCGGTGCGCGGCTGGGCGCACCGTCGCCGGCCAGGCCGTCGAGCGGGGAGCCCGGGTCCGCGGGCGGCGGCGTGGCCGCCCCGGCCGGGTTCGCAGGGCCGCCGGCGAACGCCGGGCCGGCCGGGGCCGCCGAAGGGCCGGCGACCGACGCCGCCACCGCCGGCAGCGCCTGCGTCGGCGGTCCCGACGGTGCCGGCACGGTCGCGATGACGCGCTGCTCGTACAGCCGCACGCGCGGCTCGTACGGCGTCTCCGGCTCGTCGTCGGCCGGCTGCCCGGGAGCCTGCGCCGTCGCGGCGGGCCCCTGCGCCACCGGGGGCTGCGCGACCGGCGGCTGCGCGACCTCGGGGGCGGCGGGAACCTCGGGCGCGGCGGACGGCTCGGCGGCGGACGGCTCGGCGGCACCGGCTTCCTCGGGCGCCGCGGCGGGCACTCCGGCCTGGGGCTCGGGCTCGGCTTCGGGGCGCGCAGGCTCGGCGGGTGCGGACCCGGCGGGGTCCGGCTCGCGCTCGGTCGGGTGACCCATGCATGCTCCGTCAGGGTGGGGTGCGGGGCGACGCCCCGGGGGACAGGTGAGCGGGCAGACCCGCCTGGGGGATCCTACTCGGGCGGCACCGACCGCCTCGGCGCAAGTCCGGGTGAAAGCGCCAAATCGGACGCCGGTCCGCACAGCTTCGTCACGCCCGGCCGGGTGGCGCGCACGGGACGCTCACAGGCGGCCGCGTGGACCGGGCGTCAGCCCCGCCGGTCGGAGAACCAGGACCGGGGAAGGAAGGCTGCGACGAGGAACATCGCCAGGCCGCCGTAGGTCCACACCAGGCCCACCGCCTGGGCAGGGACCAGCACGTCCCCGCCGGGCCCCGCGACGGCCAGCACCTGCACGGCCACGACCCAGCCGGCGCCGGCGGCGAGCAGCGGGCCCAGCCCGGCCCACGCGCGGCACAGGACCGCCGTGGACAGCGTGATCGCGAGGGCCAGCACGATGCCGGCGGGCAGGTCGTGCCACTGGGTGCGGTGCGCGACCGTGCCGAGCACCCCGACGACGCCGCCCAGCGCGACGGCCAGGAGCGTCCGCGCGGCGGACCTCCACCACCGGCCCGCACCCGCAGGGGGAACGGGCGAGGTGGACGTCGCGTGCTCGGGGCTGGTCATCGGCGCGAGCCTACCGGCGTCCGGCGCGCCGCGACGTCCGGCGCCGTGGGCGACGAGGACACGAGGTAGACCTCGTGCGCCGGCACCGGGGCGAGCACGGCGTTGCTGAGGGCGTACCAGCCGGGCAGGTCGGCACCGGGCAGCGCCGCCTCCGGGGCCCCGGTGGCATGCTGCACCTGGGTGGCGTGCGCGCGCATCGCGGCGAGCACCCGGTCGAGCACCGGGGCGACGGCGACCTGGGCGACGTCGTGCGGCCCGGCGTCGCGCAGCTCCGCGTCGTGGCGCGCGAGCGGGGGCAGAGGTTCGTCCGGGTCGGGGAACGTCAGCCCGGTGCGGGCCGCGAGGTCCTGGACCGCGGGCGCGGCGGCCAGCGCGCGGCGCCCCGCCCGGAGCGCGGCGGACGGCGTCACCGCACGCCACAGCTCGGCGTCGCCCCAGGGCTCGCCGGGCACGGGGGCGTCCGGGTCGGCCGCGAGGGCGAGCGCCCGCACCGTGACCTCGTGCGTGCGGACGTGGTCCGGGTGCCCGTACCCGCCCTGCTCCTCGTACGTCGCCACCACGTCGGGGCGGCGGGCGCGCACGACGGCCGCCAGACGCGCGGCGGCGTCGTCGAGCGGGACGCGCACGAACGCCGTCGCGGTCGCGTCGTCCGCCGGCCCGGCCACTCCCGGCGCGACCCACGCCATGCCGGAGTCCTCGAACCGCGTGTCGGATCCTGGGCGCATCCCGGTGGGCTGGACGTCTGACACCGCGCGCGCCTCGCCGGCGGGGTCAGACCCGGGGCGCGCCCCGGTGACCTGAGCGTCTGACAGGTCGACGGCGTCGAGGAACACGTGCCCGACGACGCCCGGCCCGCCACCGAGCGCGGCCAGGGCCGCGGCCAGCTCGGTCTCCCGGTGCGCAGCGAGCGCCGGGCCGTCGCCCTCGAGGCGCGCCAGGCCGGTGGGGTGCGACGGCGTGTCGATGACCTCGCCGCGCTCGCCGCGCGTGCAGGTGACGACGGCGACCGGCCGACCCGCGGCCGCCCACGACGCGAGGAGCGCGCCGGTCGCGAGGGTCTCGTCGTCGGGGTGCGCGTGCACCGCGAGCAGCCCGCCGTCGGGCACCGGCTGCTCCGGGGCGGGCGCGGCGGGGCCGGTCACCGGGAGCGGGTCAGGCGCGCTTGGCCCGCGCCGTCGCCCGGGCGCGCGCCGTGGCGTCGAGCTCGACCTTGCGGATCCGCACGACCTCCGGCGTCACCTCGACGCACTCGTCCTCGCGCGCGAACTCGAGGGACTCCTCGAGCGTGAGGTGGCGCGGCGGGATGAGGTTCTCGAAGTTGTCGGCGGTCGAGGACCGCATGTTCGTCAGCTTCTTCTCCTTGGTGATGTTGACGTCCATGTCCTCGTTGCGGGAGTTCTCGCCGACGATCATGCCCTCGTAGACCTCCTGCGTGGGGTCGACGAAGAACGAGCCGCGCTCCTGCAGGTTGATCATGGCGAACGGCGTCACCTTGCCCGCGCGGTCGGCGACCAGGGAGCCCGTGTTGCGCGACTCGATCGGGCCGTGCCACGGCTCGAAGCCCTCGGAGATGGACGCCGCGATGCCGGTGCCGCGCGTCTCGGTGAGGAACTGCGTACGGAAGCCGATGAGGCCGCGCGCCGGGACCATGAACTCCATGCGCACCCAGCCGGTGCCGTGGTTGCTCATCGTCTCCATGCGGCCCTTGCGCTGCGCGAGCAGCTGGGTGACGGCGCCGAGGTACTCCTCCGGCACGTCGATGGTCATGCGCTCCATCGGCTCGTGCCGCTTGCCGTCGATCTGCTTCGTGACGACCTGCGGCTTGCCGACCGTGAGCTCGAAGCCCTCGCGGCGCATCTGCTCGACGAGGATCGCCAGGGCCAGCTCGCCACGGCCCTGCACCTCCCACGCGTCCGGGCGCTCGGTGGGGAGCACCTTGAGCGACACGTTGCCGATGAGCTCGGAGTCGAGGCGGTCCTTGACCTGGCGCGCCGTGACCTTGTGGCCCTTGCCGCCCTTGCCCGCCAGCGGCGAGGTGTTGATGCCGATGGTCATCGAGATCGCCGGGTCGTCCACCGTGATGAGCGGCAGCGGGCGCGGGTCGTCCACGTCCGTGAGGGTCTCGCCGATCATGATGTCGGAGATGCCGGCCACGGCCACGATCTCGCCGGGCCCCGCGGACTCGGTGGGCACGCGGTCGAGCGCCTTGGTCTCGAGCAGCTCGGTGATCCGCACGCTCGACAGGGTGCCGTCGTGGCGGGCCCAGGCGACCGTCTGGCCCTTGCGCAGGGTGCCGTTGAAGATGCGCAGCAGCGCGAGCCGGCCGAGGAACGGCGACGCGTCGAGGTTCGTGACGTGCGCCTGCAGCGGCATGTCCGCCTCGTAGGTCGGCGCGGGGATCTTCTCGAGGATGGTGCCGAACAGCGGCTCGAGGTCCTCGTTCGCGGGGAGCGCACCGTCGGCGGGCTGGTCGATCGACGCGCGGCCGGCCTTGGCCGACGCGTACACGACGGGCACGTCGAGGATGGCGTCCAGGTCGAGGTCGGGGACCTCGTCGGACAGGTCGCTCGCGAGGCCGAGCAGCAGGTCGGTGGTCTCCCCCACGACCTCGGTGATGCGCGCGTCGGGGCGGTCGACCTTGTTCACGACGACGATCACGGGCAGCTTCGCGGCGAGCGCCTTGCGCAGCACGAAGCGGGTCTGGGGCAGCGGGCCCTCGGACGCGTCGACCAGCAGCACGACGCCGTCCACCATGGACAGGCCGCGCTCGACCTCGCCGCCGAAGTCGGCGTGCCCCGGGGTGTCGATCACGTTGATGGTGATGCCGTCGGGCTCGCCCGCCTCCGCCGCCGCCGGGCCGGCGTACCGGACCGCGGTGTTCTTCGCGAGGATGGTGATGCCCTTCTCGCGCTCCAGGTCACCGGAGTCCATGACGCGGTCGTCCACGTGCTGGTGGGCGGAGAAGGCGCCTGCCTGGCGCAGCATGGCGTCCACGAGGGTCGTCTTGCCGTGGTCGACGTGGGCGACGATCGCCACGTTGCGCAGGTCGGAGCGCACAGACATCTACGGGTCTCATTTCCTGGGGTGGGGAGGCGACCCGTCAATCGGGCCGCCGCTATCTTACCCGCCCGGTCCAGGCTGCTCGTCCCCGCCCGCTTCCCGCGGCTTCCCAGGCGCACTTCCGGGCGCTGTTCCGGGTGGTCCCTTCGCCTCCCGACGGCGCGGCACGCGCAGCCGCAGCGCGCCCGGCGCGGGCGGCAGGACGTTCTCCCACCGGCCGGCCAGCGTGGTCGCCACCTTCTCCGTGACGTGCTCCGTGAGCTCCGCCCGGGCGGCGCGACGCTCGGCGCGCACGATCTGCCGGTGCTCCACGCTGAGCTCCTTGACGATGGACACCGCCATCCCGATGAGGACCAGCGAGAACGGCAGGGCGATGAGGATCGCGGCCGTCTGCAGCGCCGTGAGCCCGCCCGCCAGGAGCAGCGCTGCCGCGACCAGGCCCTCGAGGATCGCCCAGAACAGCCGGCTCCACAGCGGCGGGTTCGGGTCGCCGCCGTTCGCGAGCATGTCGACCACGAACGACCCCGAGTCGGACGACGTCACGAAGAAGATGACCACCAGCACGATGCCCGCCACGGACAGCCACGTCCCGGCACCCGGCAGGCTGTCGAAGAGCTGGAACATCGCCGTGTCGGTGTTCACGCCTCCGGTCGCGGGGTCCAGCATGCTGCCGGGCTCCGTCATCTCCTGGTGCAGCCCCGCTCCCCCGAACACGCTGAACCAGATCGTGGCGACGGCCATCGGGACGGCCAGCGTGCCGAGGACGAACTCGCGCACCGTGCGCCCGCGCGAGATCCGCGCGATGAAGACGCCCACGAAGGGTGCCCAGGAGATCCACCAGCCCCAGTAGAAGATCGTCCAGCTCGACTCCCAGGCCAGGCCCTCGTCGCCCCGGAAGGCCAGGGTGTCGAACGTCATCTGGATGACGTTCGCGAAGTAGTACCCGAACGACTGCACCCAGCTGCGCAGGATGAACAGGGTGGGGCCCAGCACCAGCACGACGGCCAGCACGACTCCTGCGAGCACCATGTTCCCGTTGGACAACCACTTGATGCCCTTGGACAGGCCCGAGGCCACCGAGAACGCCGCGAGCGCGGTGATCGCCGCGATCAGGCCGAGCTCGAGGGCGGTGCTCGGCTCCACGACGTCGAGATAGCCCAGGCCGTGCGCCACCTGCAGCACGCCCAGGCCGAGGGAGGTCGCGACGCCGAAGACGGTGCCGATGATCGCCACGACGTCGATGACGTTGCCCAGCCAGCCCTTGACGCGGTCGCCGAGCACCGGCTCGAGGGCCCAGCGGATCGACACGGGACGGCCCTTGCGGTGGATCGCGTACGCCAGCGCGAGACCGGCCACCACGTAGATCGCCCAGGCGTGGATGCCCCAGTGCACGTACGTCTGCGAGATCGCCGCCTGGGCGAGGGCGGCGTCGTCGCCGGTCACGCCGGGCTTCGGGGTGACGAAGTGGGACAGCGGCTCGGACACGCCGTAGTAGACGAGCCCGATGCCCATGCCGGTGGCGAAGAGCATGGAGAACCACACGGGGAGCTTGAAATCGGGCGCCTCGTCGTCCGGGCCGAGCACGATGTCGCCGAAGCGGCTCAGCCCCATCCAGATCGCGAAGATGACGAAGGCGGCCACCAGGAGCACGTAGTACCAGCCGAAGGCGCCGATCACCTCGCCCTGGAGCGTGGTCATCACGGCGTCGGTGGCGTCGGTGAAGAGGACCGCGACCAGGACGAACAGCAGGATGATGCCTGCTGCCGGATAGAAGACCCCGCGGGCCAGCGTCGATGCCCCTGCCATGCCCTTCACCCTGACGCCGGGTCCGCCCCTCGGCAAACGGACGACGGGGGCCGGCGCACGACCTGGTCGTGCGCCGGCCCCCGTCGGGCCACGCCGGGGCGTCAGCCCGCGATCGCCGCGCCCTCCAGCCCCGCACCGGGGATGGCGGCGAGCAGGTCGCGCGTGTACTGCTGGCGCGGGTTGTCGAACACCTCGTCGGTGGTGGCCTGCTCCACGACCCGACCGTTCTGCATCACGACCACCGAGTCGGCGATCTGTCGCACGACCGCGAGGTCGTGGGTGATGAACAGGTACGAGAGCCCCAGCTCCTCCTGAAGGTTCCCGAGGAGCTCCAGGATCTGCGCCTGGACGAGCACGTCGAGGGCCGACACGGCCTCGTCGAGCACGATGACCTCGGGACGCAGGGCGAGCGCACGCGCGATGGCGATGCGCTGCCGCTGACCGCCGGAGAGCTCGTTCGGGAAGCGGCGCATCGCCGACTGGGGCAGCGACACCATGTCGAGGAGCTCCCGCACCCGCTTCTCGCGCTCCTTCTTGCCGCCGACCCTGTGGAGGGCCAGGGGCTCCTCGATCGACCGGAAGATGGAGAACGTCGGGTCGAGCGAGCCGTACGGGTTCTGGAACACCGGCTGGATGCGCCGCCGGAACGCGAAGGCCTCCTTGGGCGAGTACTTCGCGACGTCCGCGCCGTCGAACTCGACGACCCCGGAGGTCGGGTCGAGCAGGCCCAGCACCATGTTCGCCGCCGTGGACTTGCCGGAGCCGGACTCGCCCACCAGCGCCAGCGTGTGGCCACGCTGGAGGGTGAAGCTCACGTCGTCGACGGCCTTGAAGTCCGTCGACGCCCCCGGGCGTCCGCCACGGATGCTGAAGACCTTCGTGAGGTTCTTCGCCACGACGATGTCCGACTGCGCCGCCTTGCCGGCAGCCCGGAGCGGGACCGTCGCCTCGAGGTCGGGCGCCAGCAGCTCGTCCGACTCCTCGCCCTGCTCGTGCGCCACCTGGATGCGGCGGGACGCGAGCGACGGCGCCGAGGCGACCAGCCGCTGCGTGTACGGGTGCTGCGGGTTCGCGAGGATCTGCTGGGCCGGGCCCGACTCGACGACACGGCCCTTGAACATCACCACGAGGTGCTCGGCGCGCTCCGCGGCCAGGCCCAGGTCGTGCGTGATGAACAGGACGGCGGTGCCGAGCTCCTGCGTGAGCACGTCGAGGTGGTCGAGGATCTGTCGCTGCACCGTGACGTCGAGGGCCGACGTCGGCTCGTCCGCGATGAGGAGCTTCGGCCGCGAGGCCAGCCCGATCGCGATGAGCGAGCGCTGGCGCATGCCGCCCGAGAACTCGTGCGGGAACTGGCGCGCCCGCCGCTCGGCGTCGGGCAGCCCGGCCTCCTGGAGCAGGCCGGCGACACGCTCCTTGCGCTCCCGCTTGCCGCCCTCGAAGCCGTTGGCCTTGAGGGCCTCCTCGATCTGGGTGCCGATGCGCCACACCGGGTTGAGGTTGGACATCGGGTCCTGCGGGACGAGGCCGATGTCCCGGCCGCGCATCGCCTCGATCTCCGTGCGGGGCAGGCCCACGATCTCGCGACCGTCGAACGTGATGCTGCCGCCGGTCACCTTGCCGGTGCCGGGCAGCAGGTCGATCACGGCGTGCGCGGTGGTCGACTTGCCCGACCCGGACTCGCCGACGATCGCGACCGACTGACCGGGGTACACGGTGATGTCGGCACCGCGGACGGCGTGCACGACGCCCTCGGAGGTCGTGAACGACACCTCGAGGTCGCGGATCTCGAGCAGGGGCTTGTCGGTCCCCGCCTCGTAGCTGCGGCCGGCGCCCTCACCGACGGGCTGGTTGCCGTTCGTCACTGGGAACTGTGTCGTCATCGCTTCCGTGCCTTCGGGTCGAGGGCGTCGCGCACGACGTCGCCCATCATGATGAAGCCGAGCACCGTGATGGCCAGGCCGGCGGCCGGGTAGAAGAGGATCTCGGGGGCCTGGCGGATCGCCCGCTGGGCCTGCGCGATGTCTCCACCCCACGACACGGTGCTGGGCGGCAGGCCGATGCCGAGGAAGCTCAGCGTCGCCTCCGCGACGATGAACGTGCCCAGCGCGACCGTGGCGTACACGATGATCGGTGCGGCCGAGTTGGGCAGCACGTGCCTCAGCAGGATCTTGCCGCGCCCCATGCCGAGCGAGCGGGCGGCGGTGACGAACTCGTTGTTCTTCACGGACATCACGGTGCCGCGCGTGATGCGGGCGATCGACGTCCACCCGAAGGCGGCGAGCACCAGGGCCACCGTGAAGCTGGTCCGGTTGGTGGTGATCGACATGATGACGATGGCGGCCAGCACCAGCGGGATCGCGAAGAAGATGTCGGTGATGCGCGACAGGATGACGTCGAACCAGCCGGCGAAGTAGCCGGCGACGGCCCCCATGATGGTGCCGAGGATCACGACCATCGCCGTGGACATGACGCCCACGAGCACGGACGCGCGGGCACCGTAGATGGTGCGCGCGTAGATGTCGCAGCCCTGCTTGTCGAAGCCGAACGGGTGCCCGGGCTCGGGGCCGTCGAGCGACTTGGCGAGCTCGCAGTCGAAGCGGGGGTGCACGGACGTGAACCAGCCGGGGAACGCCGCCACCGTGATGACGAGCAGGATGATCACGGCCGCGACCCAGAACATGGGGCGGCGGCGCATCTGGCGCCACGCGTCGCGCCAGAGGCTGGACGGCGCCTCGTCCGTCTTGACCGCGTCGACGGCACCGAGGCCGCCCTCGTCGACCTCGGCGGCGAAGTGCTCCTGCCCGGGGCGCGGTCGCCGTCCGCCGGGCACGGTCTCGTATCGGTTCTCAGGCATAACGGATCCTCGGGTCGAGGGCGGCGTAGAGGAGGTCGACGAGCAGGTTCGCCAGGATGTAGACGATGACCAGCACGGTCGTGAGCGAGACGACGGTGATGTTCTCGCCGCGGATGATCGCCTGGTAGAGCGTCCCCCCGACGCCGTTGATGTTGAAGATGCCCTCCGTCACGATCGCGCCGCCCATGAGGTTGCCGAGGTCGGCGCCCAGGAACGTCACGACGGGGATGAGCGAGTTGCGCAGCACGTGGCGGCCGGTGACCTGCGAGCGACGGAGCCCCTTGGCCCGCGCGGTGCGGACATAGTCGGCACTGAGGTTCTCCGCGACCGACGTGCGGGTCAGGCGGATCACGTACGCGAACGACGTCGCTGCCAGCACGATCGCCGGTAGCAGGAGACTGTAGAAGTTGGGGTCCCTGCCGACGGTGACGGGGAACCAGCCGAGCTTCACACCCATCACGAACTGCAGCACGAAGCCGATGACGAACGTCGGGACGGAGATGACGAGCAGGCTGATCACCAGCACGGTGCCGTCGAACCAGCCGCCCTTGCGCATGCCGGCGAAGAGGCCGAAGAGGACGCCGAAGACGGCCTCGATGACGAGCGCCATGATCGCGAGCTGGAACGTGACCGGCAGCGCCGCGCCGATGACGTCCATGATGTCCTGACCCCGGAAGTCGACGCCGAAGTCGAGCGTGAAGACGCCCTTGAGGAACAGCAGGTACTGCACGATGAACGGTTCGTTCAGGTTGTACTGCTCGCGGATCTGGGCTTGCACGGCCTCGGGGAGACCGCGCTCCCCGCCCAGGCCTGCCACGGGGTCTCCGGGCCGCAGGAACACGAGTGCGTAGAGCAGGAGCGTCGCTCCCAGGAACACAGGGATCACCTGTAGGAGCCTGCGTCCGAGATACCAGAGCATGTGTGTTGTCTCCTCGTTCGCCCTGGGATTCCCAGGGCCACGGGTTCAAGTTTCGGGCCTCGTTGCCAGGACGACGGCCACGACGGGGTGTGGCCAGGACAAGGATAGGGGGCAGGGTGTGCTGCGTCGGCACACCCTGCCCTCCGGACGTCGGCGGGCCGGCCGCGAACCTACCGGACGCGGCCGGCCGGCACCGAATCGGGCGTCAGCCCTGCTTCGTGACCTGGTACAGGATCGGGTCGCTGTCCCAGCCGAAGACGACGTTCTCGACGTCCTCGCCGAAGCCGCCGGTGGCGTTCTGGTACCACAGCGGGATACCAGGCATGTCACCGAACAGGATGGTCTGCGCCTCCTGGTAGGCCTTGATCGCGGCCTCCGGGTCGGTCGCGCCGTTGCCCTCCTTGAGCTTGGCGTCGAACTCCTTGTTCGAGTAGCCCATGTCGTTCGAGCCGGCGTTCGTGCCGTAGATCGGCCCGAGGAAGTTGCTCAGCGCCGGGTAGTCGGCCTGCCAGCCGCCACGGAAGAGGCCCTTGATCTGCTCGTTGTCACGCGCGTCGAGGAACTCGTCGAAGGTGGCGTACGGGTCGAACTCGCACCCGATGCCGAGCGTGCTGCGGACGTTGTTGCAGACGGCGTCCACCCAGGTCTGGTGGTCGGAGTCGGCGTTCGAGGCGATCTGCAGCGTGAAGTCCTTGCCGACCGGGTCCTCGCCCTCGGCCTGGTCCCAGAGCTTCTTGGCCTCGTCGGGGTTGTACTCGAGCACCTCGTTGCCCTCGACCGTGTCGGACCAGCCGTCGATGACCGGCGACGTGAAGTCCTTCGCCGGGGTGCGGGTGCCGTTGTAGATCGTCTCGGTGATCTGGTCACGGTCGATCGCCATGGAGATGGCCTTGCGGCGCAGCACGCCCGCGTCGCCCTGGAACTCCTTGACGTACTCCGGGACGTTGACGACCTGGATGACGGCCGCGGCCTGGTTGACCGCGCGGTCGCCCAGCTCGTCCTCGAACGTCGCGAACGACGACGACGGCACGTTCTTCACGATGTCGAGCTGACCGCCGAGGAGGTCGTTGTACGCCGTGTCCTCCTCGGTGTACGCGACCAGGTCGGCGCCGTCGTTCTGCGCCTTGCGCTCGCCCTGGTAGTCGGGGTTCGGGCGCAGCTCGATGACCTCGTTGTGCGTCCAGTTCTCGACCTGGTACGGGCCGTTGCCGATCGGCTTGTCGGCGAACGCGTCCGGGTTGTCGAAGAACGCCTCCGGGAGCGGCATGAACGCGGAGTAGCCCAGGCGGATCGGGAAGTCCGACTCGGGCTGGGCGAGCTTGACCGTGAACTCGGTGTCGCTGACGACCTTGAGGCCGCTCATGGTCTCCGAGGCGGGCTTCTCGCCCTCCTTCGGGCTGCCGTCCTCCTGCAGCTGGTCCTCCGCGAAGTTCACGTCCGCGAAGCCCTCGATCGGCTCGAAGAAGTAGCTGAGGTTCTGGGCGTTGGGCCCGTACGCGCCGTAGTTCCAGGCGTCGACGTAGCTCTGCGCCGTCACCTTCGAGCCGTCGGTGAACGTCCAGCCGTCCTTGATGGTGATCGTCCACGTCTGGTTGTCGTCAGACTCGATGGACTCCGCCATGTCGTTCTGCGTCTGGCCGTCGGCGTCGTAGTAGACGAGGCCCGCGAAGATGTTCGAGATGGCCAGCGAGCCGTTGGTCTCGTTCGTCATCGTCGGGATGAGCGGGTTCTGCGGCTCGCCGTTCTGCACGGTGATGATGCCGGCGTCGGAACCGCCCCCGCCGGCCTCGGGGTCGTCGCCCGAACCGCCACCGCACGCGGACAGCAGCAGGGCCGAGGCGAGGGTGAAGGCCCCGATGCCTGCAAGTCGTCGTCGAGGTGTCACGTGTCCTCCTGAGTTGAGTCGCTCACCGGCGGGGATCACCCCTCGGTGAGGTGCAGGCGCGTGTGCCCGCGCACTGCACTGTGCGCGGGTGACTCTAGTCACGGTTCAGGGCCCGGACATACCCTTCGCCCGCTTTGCGCCCGGAACCGTGACCAATCCGGTATCTGGGCGCAACCTCAGGGACACGACCGGCGGCCGGCCCCGGACGCCGTCATACCGTCACCAACCGGCCCTCGCGGACCACGAGGACGCGGTCCGCCATGGCCACCAGCTCCGGGTCGTGGGTCGCCACGACGGCGGCCACCCCGCGCGAGTGCACCAGGTCGCGCAGCAGCGCCATGACGCGGGCGGCCGTCGTCGAGTCCAGCTGGCCGGTCGGCTCGTCGGCGAGCAGCACCCGCGGGCGGGCGACGAGCGCCCGCGCCACGCCGACCCGCTGCTGCTGCCCGCCCGAGAGCTCGTCCGGGCGCTGCTCGGCGTGGTCCGCGAGGCCGACCGCCTCGAGCGCCTCCGCGACCCGGGCCGCCCGTTCGGCCGCGTCGACCCGTGCCAGGCGCAGGGGCACCTCCACGTTCTCGGCCGCCGACAGCACCGGGATCAGCCCGAACGACTGGAACACGAAGCCGATCTCGGTGCGGCGCACCGCGTGCAGCTCGTCCTCGCCCAGGCCGCCCAGCTCGCGCTCGACGGCGCCCGGGCCGCCCGGTGCCGCGGGGTCGGCGCCGAGGTGCACCGTCCCCGTGGTCGGGCGGTCGAGCCCGCCGAGCAGGTGCAGCAGCGTCGACTTGCCGGAGCCGGAAGGCCCCACCACCACCACGAGCTCGCCGGCTCCGACCTCGACGGACACGTCCTCCAGCGCCCGCACCTCGCCCGCGCCGCTGCCGTAGACGCGCGAGACGCCCTCCGCGCGCAGCACCGTCGTCGTCGTGACGCTCATCGTCGCTCCCCCGGTCCCCGGCGGCCGTCGGGCCGGACCTCGACGCGGTCGGGCTCCAGGGCGAGGCGCACCCGGTCCCGCAGGTCCAGGGCGCTGACGAAGTCCTGCGGCAGCTGCAGGCGCCCCACGCGGTCCAGCACCGCGAACTCCTCCGCGACGTGCCGCTGCGCGCCGTCCTCGTCCACCTCCGTGCGGCGCAGCACCTCCGTGGACGTGCGCCCGTCACGGATCTGCACCGTCCGCGCGACGTGCTCCGAGACGGCCGGGTCGTGCGTGACGATCAGCGTCGTCACCCCGGTCGCCGCGTTCACCCCGCGCAGCGCCTCGAGCACCTCGACGCTCGTCGCCTCGTCCAGCTCCCCCGTGGGCTCGTCCGCCAGCAGCACGCGCGGCGCGCCCGCCACCGCGACGGCGATCGCGACCCGCTGCTGCTGCCCGCCCGACATCTGGCCCGGCCGCCGGTCCGCCACGTGCCCGACGTCGAGCAGCTCGAGCAGCTCGGTGACGCGCGCCGCGCGCGCGGCCCGGGAGCCGGAGCGCGCGATCTCGAGCGGCACCCGGACGTTCTCGGCCGCCGTGAGGTACGGCAGCAGGTTCCGCCCGGTCTGCTGCCAGACGAACCCGACGGTGGAGCGCTGGTAGCGCACGCGGTCGCGCCGCGTCATCGCCAGCAGGTCCGTGCCCGCGACCACCGCAGAGCCCGCCGTCGGCAGGTCCATGCCGGACAGGATGTTGAGCAGCGTCGACTTGCCCGAGCCCGACGCCCCGACCACGGCGACCAGTCCCCCGCGGTCGACGGTGAGGTCCAGCCCCTGCAGCGCCTGCACCTCGATGCCGTCCGTGGCGAAGATGCGCACCAGCCCTCGGCAGCGGATCTCGCCGGGCTCCGACCGGGCGGCGTCGGCCGCAGGCCGGCCTGCCCCCTCCTCGGTCACCACCATCGCGTCACCACCGTCCCGTCCCCACCGTGTCGTCGCCACCGTCTCGTCACCGTCGTCGCCGTCGCCCATCAGCCGTCCTCCCTCATTCCGCCGCCTCCCGCAACCGCTCCGGCGTCGCGCCGCGACGCCCCGCGACCGCCGCCAGCACGGCTCCGACGACCACCGTCGCCACGAAGCCGACCGCTCCCCCCAGCACGAGCACCGGGTCGACCGTGAGCGCGGGCTGCGGCCCGCCCCCGGTCAGCGCGGTCAGGTCCACGCGGGCACGCAGCAGGGCGGGCACCGCGACCCCGACCAGCGCCCCCACGAGGAGTGCGCCCAGGGCCCAGGGCGCCACCTCCCACGCGACCAGCCCGCGCGCCTCCGAGCGCCGCACCCCCATCGAGCGCAGCACCGCGAGCAGGCGCTCCCGGTCCGGGGCGGCCAGCACCAGGGTGAGGGCCACGGTGAGCGCGACCAGCACCCCCGCCAGGGCGACGGAGACCCGCGCCCCGGTCGCGATCCCCCGGGCCGCCGGCGACTCCAGGAGCTCCGCGGCGACCGTCGTGCGGTCGTCGACGGTGGCGCCCGGCACGGCGTCGCGCAGCGCCGCGGCGACCCGCGCCGGGTCCGCGCCGTCGTCGAGCGCCACGAGGGCGGTGCGCGGCTCGGTCGCGTAGTCGAGCGGACCGGCGAGGACGCCCGCGTCGAGCACGAGTGTCGACGGCGCGTCGATCACGCCGGGCACCCGGTCCGTCGCGCCGGCCACCTCGACGTCGGCGCTCTCGTCCTGCAGGTCGAGGACGAGCCCGGTGGTGCCCGCCGCGACGTCCGGGACCCGCAGCGAGAGGACCGGCAGGGCGCCGTCTGCGGCCGGGCGGGACAGCTCCGCGACGTCGAGCGGGGCGTCCGGCACCTCGGCCTGCACGGCGGCGAGCTCCACCGCGTCCACGGCGACCACCTGCACCGAGCGGGTCCGTCCGTCGGCCGACCTCAGGTGGCCGGTCTCGGGCACGCGGGACGCCGTCGCCACCGCCGTGACGCCGTCCACCTCGCGCAGCGTCGTCACGGTCTCCTCGCCCAGCGCGGGTCCCGAGACCCGCAGGTCGGCCCCCAGCTCGACGTGCGCCTGGCGCGCCACGCCGGCGTCCACGGTCGACAGCAGCACCGCCGACGAGGCCCCCACGGAGACCGCGAGCACCAGGGCGAGCGCGGGCACGACGCCGCCGGCCGGGGCACGGGTGGCCCTGGCCGCCCCCAGGAACGGCACCAGGTCGCGGCGCCGGGACAGCAGCCGCTCGAGGCCGCGCGCCAGCAGCGGGATCAGGCGCACGGCGACCAGGGCGGCAGCGGCGGCCACGAGCAGCGGGGTGGCCGCCACCAGCGGGTCGACCCCGCCGTCTCCCGCGCCCCCGACGACGCCGCGGCGCGCCAGGAGCACCGCCGCGAGCGCCGCGACGCCGACCACCGCGAGCTCCGCCGTCCGCCGCCACGGTCCGCCCGTGCCCGCGGCGAGGTCCCTCCGCTCGCCGCGCAGCGAGCGCGGCACCGTCACGGCGGCGGCCGCCACGGCCGGCGCCAGCGCCGCCGCGACGGCCCACGTCAGCTGGGTCCCGGTCACGGCGCCGGGGCGGACCAGGAGGCCGAGCAGCACGCCGACGACGGCGGCCGGCAGGCTGACGGCGAGGCCCTCGCACGCCGTGAGCAGCCGCAGCCGGGCGCCGGTCGCGCCGCGCGCGAGCAGCACCGCGAGCGCCGACCGGCGCCGCTCCACGACCAGGCGTGCCGCCAGCACCACGACCGCGCCGAGCGCGCCGAGCG
Source organism: Isoptericola sp. NPDC019571 (assembly GCF_044389385.1). NCBI lineage: Bacteria > Bacillati > Actinomycetota > Actinomycetes > Micrococcales > Promicromonosporaceae > Isoptericola > Isoptericola sp. NPDC019571. The sequence goes on along the minus strand of NZ_JBIRXZ010000002.1, from coordinate 78,809 downwards.
GGCCCACCACCAGCACCGCGAGGACGGCGTCGGTGGTCACGCGCTCCCGCAGGAGCGCGTCGAGCACGTCCGAGAGGGCGGTGCGCGCCTGCAGGACCACCGGGTCACCGGGCACCACGGCCAGCGTCTCGTGCGTGAGACCGCGCACCTGGTCGGCGAGGAGCGCGACGTCGTCGGACCGGAGCCCTGCGACCGTCACGGGGTACCAGAGCTCGGTCTGCGCCTCCCGGAAGGCGAGGGAGCCGATCATCGCCGGGTCGACGTAGACGGCCGCCGTCGCGATGGTGGCGCCGTCCGCGGTCACGCTCAGCTGGGCGTCGCGCCCGAACGGCTGGTGGTACCAGGTGCTCGCACCGGGGTCGACGGGCTCGGTGAGCCCGACGACGCGCAGCGGGGGGAACTTCCAGACGTCCACGGCGTAGGTGCCGCCGAGCTCCCACCCGAGCGTCTCGGCGGCCGAGCTCGACAGGACCACCTGCACGGGTTCGTCGCCCTCCGGCCCGTTGAAGCTCGTGACCACCGGGGTCGCGGCGGGCCACTCGCCCTCGACGAGCCGCAGGTCCTCGGTCATCCGCGCCGACGCCCGCATCACGACCTGCGGGACCTGGATCCCGGACCCGGGCACCTGCTCGGTCACCGTCTTCCGGGAGGAGACGGCGAACGACGGCTCGCCGAGCACGTCGCGCAGCGGCTGCGGCCGCTCGTCGCGCAGCCGCACCATGCCGTCGAGGAACTCGTCCCACCGGGGCTCGGGCGGCACGGCGGGCTCGCTCGCCGGCCCGGTCATGACGGCGTCGGTGGCCGACAGCCCCCCGCCGGGGACCACCGACGACCGGGACGAGACGTCCCGGCGCTGGGGCGAGAGCTGCTCGGTGGCGTAGGTGACCTGCTCCGAGCGCATCTCGCCGATCGCGCGGGTGGCGACGGTGGCGGCGCCCGCCCCGAGCACGGTCACGACGGCGAGGACCAGCACGGTCCCCCACGCGGAGCGCAGGTGGCGGCGCAGCAGCAGCCACAGCATCAGCGCACCTCCTCCCGGTAGCCGCCGTCGCGCGCCTGGGCGGCGACCGCGGCCCCCACGACCAACGCGACGGCGGCCAGACCCGCGACGAGGACGCCGCCGGGCACGAGCGCCGCCTCGGGCGAGTACGCCGTGTCCGGGGTCGGGACGACGGCGAACCCGGTGAGCGTAGCCGCGGCCAGGCCCGGCACCGTCGCGGCCGCCAGGGCCCACCCGGCCAGGAGCCCCGCGACCAGCGCGGCGGCCGTGACGACGGCCAGCTCCGTCGCGCGGCTCGCCCCCTGCGCCCGGGGCGGGAGCCCGACGGCGCGGAGCACCGCGACCTCCCCGCGCCGCTCCCGCACGCCGGCCACGCTCACGGCACCCACGCCGACCAGGGCGAGCGCCGCGGCAGTGAGCGCGGCGACCGCGAACGCCTGGCGCACCGGCCCCGCGGCGTCGGCCCCCTCCGACCCGGTCGACGTCGTGATCTGGACCGGCACCGTCCCGGCGGCGTCCTGGGCGGCCGCCGCCAGCCGGTCGACGTCGCCGCCGGGCGCGGCACGGACCCACGTCTCGGCGGCCCCGGGGACCACCGTCGCGAGGTGCAGGGACGCCGCCTGGAGCTCGTCGAGCCGCACCATCGCCGCACCCTGGTGCAGGGAGCCCGGCACGACGTCCACGACGTCGACCACCTGCACGGGCAGCCGCCCGCCCTCGCCCAGCGGCACCTCCGTCGTGCCCCCGGTGGTGACGTCGAGCAGCCTGGCCAGGTCCTGGGACAGGACGGCGCGGGCCGGCTGCCGTCCGGAGCCCGCCACCATGGCGCGGAACGGCGAGGGCATCGCCTCGTGGTCGGCCTGGGCCGCGAAGCTCAGGCCCGTGCCCGGTCGGGCACCGAAGGCGACGTTCGGGTCGTCGCGGGCGGGGGCCCAGTCGGCGCCGGCGACGTCGATCTCGGCCGTCGCGCCCTCCTCGGTGGTGGCGTCCAGCCCGTCCACGGAGAGCCGCAGCGTGGTGAGCGCGCTCGGCGAGCTCGGCAGCCGGGTGTCGAGCGCGACGACGGTCCACGCTCCCGGCGCGCCGTCGGTGCCCGGGGGCGCGGCCGGCACGTCGGCCCGGAGCTCGACCGTGCTCTCGTCGGGGCCGATGGGGCGGGTGTCGACCCGCCCGCCGCCGGGGTCGCCGTCGAGGTCCACGTCGAGCTCCTCGACGTCGACGCCGACGACCTGTCCGTCCGCGTCGGCGAGCCAGAGCCGGAGGGTGATCGTCGAGTCCTCGAGCACGAGGAGCTGCCCCCGCTCGGACGGCGCCGACGCGGTCGCCTCCTCGAGGGACGCCCAGGTCGCGGGCTCGCCGCCCACCGCGCCCGTGGCCGCCTCTGCCGTGGCCGCCTCGTCGACGACGTAGTACTGCCCGGTGGCGCGCAGCACCAGCCCGGTCGTGCCGGCCGGGAGCCGGGGGTTGTCCGCGTACGGGCCGGGGCCGTCCAGCGCCGCCGCGATCTCGTCGACGCCCTGCTGCCCGTGCGGCCCGCGGGCCACCGCGGCGACCCGGTCGGGCGGCACGCCCGTGGTGGTCAGGGGGATGCCGTCCACGACCGCCTCGGACACCCGCACGGGGGCGGCGTCCGCCGCTCCCGGCAGCGCCGCGTACATCGCGGCCGGCCCGGGCGTCCCCTCCGTCGCGACGACCCGCACGTCGCTGCCCGCGGCCACGCCGGCGGCCGCCGCCCGCAGGTGCTGACCGGTCCCTGTGTACGCGGACGCGAGCACCGCGCTCCCCGCGGCCACCACCACCAGGACCACGGGCACCGCCGTGACCGCGAGCCGCCGGGCCACCTGCCGCGCCGCGAGCACCCGCGTGCCCGGGCGGCGCGCGGTGAGCGCCGCCCAGGCCCGGGACAGCGGGCCCAGCAGCGCCACCGCCACGACGGCCGCGGCCGCGAGGACGAGAGCGGGCGCCGCGACGGCCGCCGGGTCGGTCTGGCCGCCGTCGGGCGTGGGGACGAGGGGCGAGCCGTACCGCCGCAGCAGCCACGTGGTGACCCCGGCGGCCACCGCCACCAGCACGACGGTCCCCCACGTGGCGGCCCGCCGCGCACGACCCGACCGGTCCGTGTCTCGCAGCGCCGCGGCGGCCCGGGCCTGCAGGCCGCCGACCGCCACCAGCAGGAGCAGCGCACCCACCGCCGTCGCCACGGCCGAGGGCGCCAGCGTCCCCGCGAGGGATCCGGCAGGGGTGCCCTGGGCCGCCAGCACGGCCGCCGCCGCGCCCGCACCCACGGCCGCTCCGCCCACGACGACCAGCGCCGCCTCGGACGCCGCGGCCGCCGTCAGCTGGCCCGCCGACGCCCCGCGCGAGACCAGGAGGTGCACCTCCCCCGCCCGGGTGGCCGCGAGCAGCCGCGCCACCTGGGCGACCGCGACCGCGCCCGCCAGCGCCAGCACCAGCATCGGGACGAGGGCCACGGCCGACGCCGCGGCGGCCGCGGCGGCCGCGTCGGCGGCCCGCTCCCCGAGGTCCCCGGTCACCGTCGCGCCGCGCACGGCGACGGCGTCGTCGGCGAGGACCGTCTCGAGGAGCGCGTCGGACCCGGAGGCGAGGACGGCGAGGTCGGCGGTGCCGATGGCGGCGACGTCGGGCGTGAGCGTCCAGCGCACGAACGGGTCGTCGGAGTCGTCGTCGGGCACCTCCTCTCGGACCAGGTCGTGCGGCGCTGGGGCGAAGAGCGCGTCGACGTCGCTGCGCAGCGCGGCGTCCTGTGCCGCGGCGTCCGCCTGCGGGGCGAGCCGGGTGGTCACCTGCACCTCGGCCGGGACGTCGCCCCGGGTCAGCCCGTCGTGGACGACGTCCGCCTCGGCGGCGCGGACCGCTCCGACGGCGGTGCCGAGCGCCGCCGCGACGGTGGCGACCAGCAGCGCGACGAGGACCAGCAGCCCGCGGCGCGCGCCCGAGCGGCGCGCCAGCAGCCGCGCGCGGCTCACCGGCCTGCCCTGACGGCGGGCGCCCCGCGGGGCGCGCTCACGGGCGGTGGCCCCGCTTCTCGTTGCCGCGCCGGTAGTCGCCCGTCGCGCGGGCCAGCAGCTCCTGGTCGGTCTCGGGGTCGCGGCCGAGCAACGCGGCCAGGCGGGCGGCGCGCGCCCCCGCGACCGTGACGACCGGGCGGCCGCCGCGGCTCACGAGCACCTTGCCGTCCTTGGTGACCCGGTGCTCGAACGGGTCGTCCTCGAGGCCCACGAAGTCTCCCTCAGCGACGCCACTCGTACGGCGTGGTGGTGGAGACCTTGACCAGGCCGGAGCGCTCCAGGATGGGGCGGGAGAACTCGGTCGAATCGCTGTGCAGGTACGTCTTGCCGTGCTCGACGGCGGACCGGGCGCGCGCCGCGGTCAGGGCGCGGTAGATGCCGCGCCCCCGCCACTCGGGGCGGGTCGATCCGCCCCAGAGCCCGGCGAACTCGGTGCCGGGCACGGGCTCGAGCCGGCCGGCGCTGACCACCTGCCCCTCCGCCTCCGCGACCCACAGCTCCATCTCGGGGTCGCGCTCCTGGCGCCGGAGGATCTGGTCGGCGTGCCCCGACGTGGCCGGGTCGTCCCCGAAGACCTCGTCCGCCATCGCGGACATGGCGCGCACGTCCGCCTCCGCGGTGACGCGGCGCAGGGTGACGCCGGCCGGCAGCGGGACGTCCGCGACGAGGAGCCGCGCGTCGCCGATCATGATCGACTCCGGCTCCTGGGGCAGGAAGCCGTGGTCGACCAGGGCCTCGTGCAGGCCGGGGGCGACGTCGTGACCACGGGTCTTCCACTCGGCGTTCGTGACCGTCGCGTCGTCGCGGAAGTGCGCGAGGGCCGCGGCGACGAACCCCCGGATCGTCGCCGCGTCGGCGCCGCCGAGATCGCGGTAGGTGACGAAGCCGCGCCCGCCCGTGAACGTGACGAGGCGCAACGGTCCGAGGCGGGTCACGGCGACGGCGCTCGGTGTCTCGGCGTCGGTCCTCAGCTGGTCGTCGTAGGCGGCGAGGAGGCGCGCGACGTCGACGTCGGCAGCAGGTGCATTCACGGCGGACACCATTCCAGAGCCCGGGCACGCGGGGCAACGGTTTTCACAGGGATGCATGGAGCGGGCATGGGCTTCCGGCCCGCTAGCATCGGCGACCATGACCGAGCGCGACGGCTACGTCGACCGTCTGCGCGCCCTGGTCGGCCACGCCCCCGTCTTCCTGCCCGCCGCCTGCTGCGCCGTCCTGCGGCACGACGGGGACGGCGCCACGCGCGTCCTGCTGCAGCAGCGCGGCGAGCCCGGCGGGCCGTGAGGCCTGCCCGGCGGCGCCCTGGACCTGGGCGAGACGGTCGCGGAGGCCGCCGTCCGCGAGACGCGCGAGGAGACCGGGCTGGACGTCGAGCCCCACGCCCTCCTCGGCGTCTTCTCCGGCGCCCGGCCCCACACCTACCCGAACGGCGACGTCGTCCAGTCGGTCGTCACGGTGTTCGTCGCCCGCGCGCTGTCCGGGGAGCTCACGGTCGACGGCGCCGAGACGCGCGCGCTGGGCTGGTTCGCCCTCGACGCCCTGCCCGAGCCCCTCTTCGGCCCGCACGTGCCGATGCTCGACGCCCTGGTCGCCGGGCGCCGCGGCGTCTGGGACTGATCGGGACGGCGCCGGGCGTCAGGGGCGGGCGCCTGCCAGGTCGGCGTCCGACCACAGGGCGGCCGACGCGTGGCCCAGCAGCAGCTTCGGGTAGTACGTCCATGCGAACCAGGGCGCGACGCGCGACGGGCCCAGCACGGCGTCCAGCGCCAGGCCACCGGCGGTGAGCGCGACGCCGAGCGCGCGCCGTCGCGCGGGGTTGCGGCGGACGACGACCGTCGCCGCCATCAGGTAGGCGTACTGGGCGACGGCCCATGCCGCCGGGGGCACCCGACGCGGGGGCCCTTCCGCCCTCGCGTCGAGCCACGCCACCGCCGCCGGGTGCACGTGCAGCGCCGCGAACCCGTAGTGGGCCGCGGCCCCCTGTCCCGGCCGCTCGTACCACCGCGCACAGGCCCGCGTGTTGTTGACGTAGGCGCCGCCCCAGAGGTCGACGGCGAGCAGGCAGGCCGCACCTGCCCGGGCCCGCCCTGCGCCGCGGGTCCGGGCGACCAGCGGGGCCGCCACCGCCCCGACGGCCGTCGTCGCGGCCGTCAGCGCGTGGTTCGTCGGCGTCGCCTCCGGCCCGACGAACTCCCCCCAGGCGCGCCGCAGCGTCGCACCGAGCCCTGTCATCCCACGCTCCCGCCGTCGGTCCGCCCCGCGCCCGTGGAGCTGCCCCCGGCCAGGTCGTCCCAGACCACGAAGACCGACCCGTCGTCGACGTCCGCCCCCGCCGCGCGGTAGGTGGCGAGCGCCGCGGCGTTGTCCGCCTCGGTGCCGGTCCACATGCCGCGGCACCCGCGGGCGAGGGCCACGTCCCGCAACGCCGCGAGCAACGCCGTCGCCACCCCTTGGCGGCGCCACGCCGCGTCGACGCCCAGCTCGTACAGGAAGAGCTCCGCGTCTTTGTCCGGGTGGCGCATCTCCACCCCCGACACGAACCCGACGTCGCTCCCGTCGGCCGCGCGTGCCAGCAGCACGACGTGGCCCGGGCGGCGCAGCGTGTCCGCCGCGCCCTCCGGCGAGACCGGGCGATCGAAGAAATACGACGCCGCGACCAGCTCCGCCGGGTCCGTGACCTGCACGACCGTCCATCCCGCCATGGAGACGATCCTCGCCCGGGGCGCCCGCGCGGGCCACGCGAACGCCGAAGGATGTCACCGACAACAGTCCGGCACCTTCCTTCCCCACCATGACCGTGCAGGCGATGCAGGTGACGCAGGCGGTGGAGTCGGTGACGGCGCTGCTGCCGAGCTACGCCGCGCTGCTCGGCTTCCTCGGCGCCTCCCTCGCGACGCTGGCCGCCCCCGGCCCGTCGGTCGTGTACGTCGTCGCGCGCTCCACCGCCCACGGACGCCGCGCCGGCCTGTACTCGATGGCCGGCCTGGAGACGGGTGCCGCCCTGCACGTGATGGCCGCGGCGGCCGGGCTGGCCGCCCTGCTGGCGCGGTCGCCGGCGCTGTTCGACGTGGTGCGCTGGACCGGCGCCGCCTACCTGGTGTGGCTCGGGGTCCGCGAGCTGCGCGCGGCCCGGACCCGGGCCACGGCCCCGGGCGACGCCACCGGCGAGGGCGCCGCGCCGGCGTCGCCGCGCCGCTGGCGGCTCTTCGCGGACGGCGTCCTGGTCGACGTCCTCAACCCGAAGACCGCCCTGTTCTTCCTGGCCTTCCTCCCGCAGTTCGCCGACCCGGCGCGCGGGGCCGTCGCGCCGCAGCTGGCGCTCCTCGGCGGCCTCTTCGTCGGTCTCACCGCCCTGGTGGACTCCTCGTACGTCCTGCTCGCCGACCGGATGTCGTGGCGGCTGCGCGGGTCGGAGCGCGCCCGGCGCAGGCTGGGCCGCGCGTCCGGCGGGATCTACCTGGCGCTGGCCGGCACCGCGGTCGTGGTCTGATCGCCGCGCGGCACCGAGTTCATCGGCGCCAACCCCTCGCTCGCGGCCATCCAGGCGGCGAACGTCACGGCACCCAGCTCGAACGCCACGAGCCGCCGGTCCCAGCGCCGGCCCGGGCCGGTCGCCGCACGCACGAGCGCCAGGCCGCCGGCCAGGTTGGCCGCGCCCCACACGAGGTTGACCAGCGGCGACGATCCGCGTCCCGCCAGCGGGGTGAGGTGCTCCCGTCCCGTCGCGGCCGACGCCAGGTGCGGCGCGCTGTTGGCCACGAGGAGTCCGCCGACGAACGAGGCGAGATGACGGCCCCGCGTCGGGGGCACGGGTGCGGGTCGGCTCATCCGCCGACGTTCCCAGGCCTGCGGAGGCCGCGCAAGCCCGTCCGACGCACGGAGACGGCGTCGGGGGGCCGGTCCGGCAGGCGCTCAGAGGTGCCGGGCGACGACCGCGCGCCGGGGTCGCAGCCACCAGCCGCGCCGGTCCGCCTCGACCAGCAGGCGCAGGAGCAGGCCGCCGACGAGCAGCCCGCCCACCAGGTCGCTGATCCAGTGCCAGCCGAGGTAGTAGGACACCGCGACCGCGTTGAGCGCGACCAGGCCGACGCCGAGGCGCAGGGTCGTCATCGTGCGCGACGACGCGTTCGTCCAGCGCCCGACGAGGTAGACGGCCGTGCCGTAGATCAGCACCGCCTCGGCCGCGTGGCCCGACGGGAAGCTGATGCCGGCCCAGCCGAGGTGGCGCAGCCCGCCGTCGAACAGGTCGGCGTCGTCCGTCGTGGGCGCCGGCCGCGCGAGGACCACCTTGAGCAACCCCACACCTCCGTAGAACGCCAGCTCGGCCATGGCCGCGCACCACAACGGGCGCCACGTGCGGTGCCGCCACGAGAGGGTGGCCGCGACGGCCAGCAGGACCGGCAGGCAGACCGCCTGCCCGGCGATCGGGTCGAGCACGTGCTGGATGAAGGGCTGCAGCCCCGGCGTCAACAACCTGGCCCAGTACCCGTGCGCGTCCTCGTCGACGCCCCGGAACGGGCCGGCCGCCAGGAGCGTCATTACCACCAGCCCCACGAGGAGGGCGGGCGCCGAGGTCAGCCGGCCGAGCGGGTCCTCCGGCTGCCGGGAGTGCCCGGCTCGGGTGGCGACGCGCGAGCTGTCGAGGGCGCGCGCGGGCGCATCAGGAGCCTGGAGCAACATCGCGCCCAGGGTAAGCAGCCCGGCTGGGCATCACCTGGTCGAGCGCGTGTGGTGTGCCGCACGTCCTCCGTCGGCCCCGGTCAGGCGCGCGGCGCCAGCGCCGACGCGAGCCACGCGTTGCGGGTGCGCAGCAGGCGCGTCATGTACCGGGTGAGCACCAGCCGCTCCACCAGCCGCCCCAGCGGCCCGGCCGGGGCGGCGAACTCCACCGTGTCCGTCATCCGGGTGCCGCCGGGCGTCGCCTCGAACCGGTGCTCGTGCCACCAGCGGCGGAACGGCCCGGCCACCTGCTCGTCGACGAACCAGTGCGGGGCGTCGTGGGCGCTGATGCGCGACGTCATGCGGAACGGGATGCCGAAGTGACGCGCCCGCCACGTCACCGTGTCGCCGGGCCCCATGACGCCCGACGTCACGCCCGCCACCGCCCGCTCCCCCGAGCGGCGCATCGACGCCGTGTGCGCGTCCACGGACAGGCTCGCCGCGAAGCACGCCTGCGGGGACGCCGGGATCTCGGTGGTCAGCGTGATGGTCGGCACCCGGCGATGGTAGGCCCACCGCTCCCGAGCGCCGTCACGCCCGCGGCAGGGGCAGCCTCGCGGGCACGTCGTCGCGGCTGCGGCCGTAGACGCGCATCGCGACCGTCTGCCGCTCGAAGAACTCGCCCAGCCTCGCGGCCACGGGCGCCGCGACGCCGACGTCGTCCAGCGCCCGGCGGAACAGTCCGACGCACGCCTCGTCGAGCTCCGCGTGCTCCCCGTTGCCCGCGTGCATGCGCTGCACCGTCGACTCGTCCCCGTAGCCGCCGGTGTACAGGCGCGGTCCGCCGAGCGCCTCGGCCAGGTACGCGGCGAGGCGCTCGTCGTGCTGCGGGTGCAGCGTGCCGTGCGAGAACGGGTGCGCCGCCACCGGGTCGGCGAGGCAGAGCGCGTTCCAGCGGCGGCACACCGCCAGCAGGACGTCGAAGCCCCCGACGTCGTCGTACAGGGTCATGCCTCCCAGTATTCACTCCGCGCACCCGTCGACACCGTGTGAATCGGGATTCACACGATCGGTGATTTCCGGCCGGCGCACTGCCTCACTCGGGCACGACGGCGGACGAGACGACGCGAGGGAGCCCACGATGCCCGACCTGCTCGACCCGGTGTCGACGACTTCGCAGGCCTCAACTACCGGCCACGCTGCCGAGGAACGCCAGGGCGCGCTCACCCATGAGCGCGGCCGCCGCGGGGTCGTGCCCCCGCAGCGACCGGTCGGCGAACAGGTGCGCCGTGCCCGAGTAGAGGAAGAGCTCGGCCGTCGGCACGGAGCCCGCGAGCGCGCGGGCGGACTCGAGGTCCTCCGCGAACCAGTCGTCGTCCACGCCGCCGTGGATCTGGACGGGCAGACCGTCCGGCCAGGTGCCGAACTCCTCGACCGGGAGGCACGCGTCGACGAAGAGCGCGCCGACGGCGCCCGGCCGCGTCTGGGCGAGCCGCTGCGCCGGCATGACCCCCATCGAGAACCCCGCGTAGACGAGCTCCGCGGGGAGGCCCTCCGCGGCGGCGACACCCCGGGCCATCACCGTGTCGAACCCGAGCTCTTGGGCGTGGGCGACGCCCGTCTCGACGTCGTCGAAGGTCCGGCCGTCGAACAGGTCCGGCACGTGCACGACGTGCCCCGCCGCGGCGAGCTCGTCGGCGAACGCCCGGATCCCCGGCGTCAGCCCCTGGGAATGGTGGAACAGGACGATCTCGGCCATGGCCCCTCCTCGAGGATCCGCAGTACGATCCAAAAACATCGAACGTTCCAGAACGTTAGTGTCGTCGACCATGGACGGCAAGACCCCCGACTACGAGCTCGACGACCGGATCGCCCTGACCAGCCCCGACCAGGTCCGGGCTCTCGGCAACCCGCTCCGCACCACGATCCTCGGCCTGCTCCACGAGCGCGCGGCGAGCGTCACCGAGCTCGCCGGCGCGGTGGGGCGCCCGAAGAGCACGGTCGCCCACCACGTGAAGGTCCTCGCCGACGCCGGGCTGCTGCGGGTGGTCAGGACGCGCCGGGTCCGCGCCGTCGAGGAGGCCTTCTACGGCCGGACCGCCCGGCTGTTCTACGTCGCGCTCGAGGGATCGGGCGACAGGGCCGACGGCGCGAGGCCGGTGGACTTCAACGACTTCGAGGTCGCAGCCCGCGAGTCCCGGCCCGCGTACCTCGAGGGAGAGCTGTGGGGCTTCCTGCGGCACGCGCGGATCGACGAGGCGCAGAAGCAGGAGTTCTGGCAGCGCATGGCGGCGCTCGTGGAGGAGTTCGACGCCCTCCCCCGCCGCGGCGACGTCGTGCACGGGTTCGCCATCGGCGTCTACCCGGTCGCGGACTACCCGCAGCTCCCACCGGCGTCGCACGACGAGCGGGGCACGGGAGCCGTCGCCGGACGGCGGCGGTCGGAGTAGCGTCCTGCCCAGGTGTCCGACGACCGCGACGGGACGAGCGACGATGAGTCACTACCTCATCTACTTCAACCAGCAGTGGGTGGGCGACCACGACCCCGCGTGGTTCGCCGAGCGCGGGCCGCTCGCCAACGCCGTCGTGGACGACATGAGGGACGCGGGCGTCCTCGTGTTCGCCGCCGGCGTGGACGAGGACGACGCCGCGGCCTTCACCGCCGACGCGACCAGCGGCACGCCGGTGGTCACCGCCGGGCCGTTCGCCCCGGCGGAGCAGCGCATCGGCGGTCTGACGATCATCGACGTCGCGGACGACGACGACGCGAAGGCGTGGGGCGGCCGGGTCGCCGCAGCCTGCGGCTGGCCTCAGGAGGTCCGTCGGGTCGTCTGAGCGCGCTCACGACCGCCGTCGCCGCGGCAGCGCCGCCGCGACCAGGAGCGCCGGACCGGCGGCGAGGGACCACGGACCGGGGCCGGCGGGAGAGAGCACGACCTCGGGGTGCACCCGCAGCACGTTGACGGCCAGAGCGCCGCAGAGGACTCCGGCGACGAGGACGACGACGCGCGCGCCCCGCCCGGCCCCACGACGCGAGTACCGCCACGCGACGGCAGCGATCGCCCACAGCGCGAGGCTGAGCCCCGCCCCGACGATCAGGAAGAGCGGCCAGGAGGCCTCCGGGTCGGCGGCGAAGCCGACGGCGTTCGTGACCGTGTGCGCGACGCCCAGCCCCGCCAGGGCGAGCGCCCCGACACCACCGGCGATCCGGCGGGGGCGGGAGAACGGGAGGGTCCGGTCGAGGGGGCGCGTGTCGGTCGTGGTGTCCATGCCTCCAGGCTGACCGGCTCAGCGCGCCCCCGGGATCCTCCGCAGGGGGCAGACGGCTCACCCTCGCGGGTGAGCCGTGGCATCGGGACGGGACGTCAGACGTTGAAGCGGAACTCCACGACGTCGCCGTCCTGCATGACGTAGTCCTTGCCCTCGACGCGCGCCTTGCCGGCGGAGCGGGCGGCCTGCACGGAGCCGGCCTCGACGAGGTCGTCGAACGAGATGACCTCCGCCTTGATGAAGCCGCGCTCGAAGTCGGTGTGGATGACGCCGGCGGCCTGCGGGGCGGTCCAGCCCTTGCGGATCGTCCAGGCGCGGGACTCCTTGGGACCGGCCGTGAGGTAGGTCTGCAGGCCGAGCGTGTGGAAGCCGACGCGGGCGAGCTGGTCGAGGCCGGCCTCCTCCTGGCCCGAGTCGGCGAGCATCTCCTTGGCGTCCTCCGGCTCGAGCTCGACGAGCTCGGACTCGAACTTCGCGTCGAGGAAGACGGCGTCCGCGGGGGCGACGAGGTCGCGCAGGCGCTGCTGCATCCCCGTGTCGACGAGGCCGGCCTCGTCGGTGTTGAACACGTAGATGAACGGCTTGGCCGTAAGCAGCTGCAGCGACGCGACGTCGGCGAGGTCGAGCCCCTCGGCCTTCGCGCCCTGGAAGAGCGTGGTCCCGGACTCGAGGATCTTCTGCGCGGTGGTGGCGGCCGCGAACAGCGCGGCGTCGCCCCGCTTGATCTTGACCTCCTTCTCCATCCGCGGCAGCGCCTTCTCCAGCGTCTGGAGGTCGGCGAGGATCAGCTCGGTGGAGATGGTCTCGATGTCGCCCTCGGCGTCCACCGAGCCCTCGACACGGACGACGTCGCCGTCGTCGAACACCCGCGTGACCTGGCAGATCGCGTCCGCCTCGCGGATGTTCGCGAGGAACTTGTTGCCCAGCCCCTCGCCCTCCGAGGCGCCCTTGACGATGCCCGCGATGTCGACGAACGACACCGTCGCGGGCAGGATCCGCTCGCTGCCGAAGATCTCCGCGAGCTTGTCCAGCCGCGGGTCCGGGAGCGGGACCACGCCGACGTTGGGCTCGATCGTCGCGAACGGGTAGTTCGCCGCGAGCACCTGGTTGCGGGTCAGGGCGTTGAAGAGCGTGGACTTGCCGACGTTGGGCAGGCCGACGATGCCGATGGTGAGTGCCACGTCGGGAGAGTCTACGTGGCGGGGGTCAGCGGGCCGCCCTAGCGCGCTGCTCCAGCGTCGTGAGGTCGCGCTCGACGAACTGCAGGTGCGCCCAGTGCTCCCGGGCGACGACGCCGAGGCTCTGGTGCACCGCGCGCGTGAGGCCCTCGGGCGCCCACGGCGGGAGGCGCGGGGCGTCGACCGTGACGTCGCGGCCGGCGAGCTCGTCGTAGACGGCGTGCACCTGGGCGATCCGGTCGGCGTGCGCCGCGAGGGTCTCCTCCAGCGGCGGCGTCGCCGCCAGGTCGACGCCCAGCGCCGCCACCTCGGGCTCGTACTCCGTGAACGGCAGCCCGGCGTACCAGAACGGGTCGTCGTTCCCCCGCAGCCCGTAGCGGATCCAGCCGTCCATGGCGAACACGAGATGGCGCAGCGTCTGCGCCGTCGACCACTCGCCGTCGACCTGCTCGTCCACCGCGCCGGGCGCCAGCGCCGCCGCCCGCGCGAGGTGCGCGTCCCAGGCGCGCAGCGCCGCGTCCAGCGACGCCCGCTGCTCGGCGAGGTCCGCGGACCGGGCCTGCTCGCGCCCCGGGTACCGCCGGTTCAGCTCCGCCTCGACCAGCGGCGCGACGTCGACGCCGTTGACGCGCAGGCCGGTGATCTCGCCGTCGAGGTCGGCGTCCGTGAGGTCGACGCCGCGCATCACTGCCCCCGGCATGAAGCTCTGGTCGAACCGTGCGCCGTCGAGCTGCACGAGGCGGAACGTCGAGCCCGTCATGTCGGCCTCGACGAAGCGGGCGCCCCGCAGCTCGTCGTCCGACCCGAACCGTGCCTCAGCGCTGGTCATGCGACGACCGTAGGACCGGGCACCGACACTCAGACGTCGACGTCCTGGTGCCAGGACTCCGTGACGTAGGACGTGCGCCAGCCCCAGCTCTCGTACAACGACGCGGCGCCGGTGGGGCTGTCGGCGTCGACCTCGAGCCCCACGCGGTCGCGGCCCCGCGCCGCCGCGTCGCGCACGACGGCGAACAGCAGCGCCGTCGCGACCCCGCGGCCGCGGGCCCGGCGGTCGGCGCCCAGGTACTCGATGTAGCTGCCCTCCTTGCCCGACGCGCCGGAGGGCAGGACGGCGCCCACGAGGGCGCCCATCGGCTCGGGGGCCGCGTCGGGCTGCTGCGGGTCGGAGACGAACGCCAGCCACCAGTGGTCCCACCGGTGCCCCGGGTCCGAGCGCAGCCGCACCAGGAACTCGCCGAAGCTCTCCCGGTAGGAGTTGAAGTGGTCCTCGAACGCGCTCTCGAGCACCCGGTGCACGGTCTGCAGCTCCTCGGCGACGGGCATCCCGTCGTCGTGCGTCGCGACCCGCCGCACGGTCACGCCCGGGCGCGGGTCCGGCAGCACGCCCCGGTGCGCCTCCTCCGCCACGACGGGCCGGGACATCTGCAGCCACGAGCGGGCCTTGGCGTACCCGGCCGCGGCGAGCCAGGCCTGCTGGGTCGTGTCGCCCGCGAACGCGCCGGCGTCGAGCTGGGTGCGGCCCACCCCGCGCTGTGCCGCGAGCTCCCGCCCCTGCCGGGCCGCCCAGGCGTAGCCCGCGGCCGCCAGCTCGTCGGCCGCGGAGGTCGCACGGTCGACGTCGACCCCCACGACGACGCGCCCCGCGGCACGGTCGTGCGCCCACGCCCAGCCCTGGACCACGCCCTCGGGGTCGCGCGCCACGACCTGGCGGCGCGTCCACGACACCGGGCCCGCGACCTCCGCGGCGAGCGCGTCCTGGTTCACGACCGACGAGCCCGTGAACGGGGCGGCGACGGCCCCGCGCAGCTCGCCGAGGCGGGGCAGGTCGGCCAGGTCGGGGGCCGACGTCGTCCAGCCGTCAGGCAGGGGCAGGTGCTCGAGGTTCTCGGAGGTCACGCGTCCCATTGTCGCAAAGGGTCCCTTGGGCTCCCCATGACCGCCCCGTCACGAAGCCCCGAGGGAGCCCGTCGGGACGTCACCCGAAGGCCATCACCTGCTGCAGCAGCTCGGGCAGGCGGCGGTCGTACGTCCGGGCGCCCCAGCGCACTCCCAGCAGGAGCACGAGCACGCCGGTGACGAGGCCGACGCCGAGCGCCGCCCAGCCGAGCGCGGCCTGCGGCAGCAGGATCGCGGGCAGGGCGAGCGCGAGCGTGGGCACGCTCACCGCGAGGATGATCCCCATCGTCGCCATCTGGGCGAGCATGGTCGCCATCGTGGCGCCCTGCGGGGACTTGAACGGGCTCTCCCCCGGTTTCGGCACGGGGTAGACGAGCCGCGCGGACACCGCGCTCGAGATCCCGAGCGACGCGCCCAGCGTGCCGGCCGTGAGGCCGAGCATGGCGGGCAGCGCGTCCCAGCGGCCCGCGACGGCGCACCCGACCACGGCGAACGCGACGCACAGGGGCAGCCCCGCCACCAGCACGGGCAGCACGCGACCCCACCGGTCGACCCGGCCCCGGACGCCGGTCGCGACGTGCAGCGCGAACGCCGTGTTGTCGTAGCCGACGTCGTTCGAGATGCCGAACCCGAGCAGCCACGCCGCCAGGGGCGCCATGAGGAGCAGGACCACGCCGCCCGCGCCGTTCGTCGTCCCCACGGCGAGCAGCACCAGCGGCAGCAGCGGCACCATCGCGATCGACGCCGCGTACCGGGGGTCGCGCACCCAGTAGGTCGCGGTCCGCGCGGCGACCGCCCCCAGCGGCGTGGCGGGCAGCCGGCCGAACCAGCCGAGGCCCTTCGCCGCCGTGGCCGACGTGCCTCCGCCGCGCGGCGTCACGAGCTCGCGGGCGAGCGCGCGGTCCCACACCACTCCGGCGAGGGCGAGCGTGCCCAGGCAGATCGCGACCCGGGCCGCGAGGAGGGCCCACGCGCCGTCGTGGACCGCCGAGGCCAGCGCCCACGGCGCCCCCAGCGGCGTCCAGCCCACGACGCCGGCCAGCGGCGCGATCGCCGCCCCCAGCGCGTCGGAGCCGGCCCCGTCGACGGTCACCTCGACGCCGTCCGCCAGCCAGCCGACCGCGGGCCCGATGAGCAGGAGCGGCACGACGGCGACGATCGCCAGCACCTCGCGGTACCGCCGCGAGTCGAGCAGCGGCGCGAGGGCCGTCGTCGCCGCCCGGGAGCCCACGACGCACAGCGCGGTGGCGAGGACGCCGCCGACCAGCGCGGCGACGAGCGCGGCCGGCTGCCGCCACCAGGCGAAGGAGACGCCCAGCGCGCCGAGCGTCGTGACGGCCGCCGGGATGGAGACGAGCCCCGCCAGAGCGAGTCCGGCCAGCAACGTGCGCCGCGGGATGGCGAAGGTGACGAAGCGCCGCGGGTCCAGGGTCGCGTCGACGCCGAACGCGAAGACGGGCACCACCCACCACGCGAGGACCACCAGCGCGCCCGCCAGGGTGAGCACGTGGCCGGTCACGACCGGGTCCGCGGTGCCGCCCGCCACGGCGGCGGCCACCACCAGGACCAGCACGCCGAGCCCGTACAGGGACCCGACCACCAGGCCGATCGTCTGCCACACGCTCCGGCGGAACGTGTTGGCCAGGAGGGTCAGCTTGAGGCGGACGAGCTGCGCAACCACGCCAGTCCCTCCGACTCCCGACGCCCGCCGACGAGGTCCACGAAGCGGTCCTCGAGGCTCTGCTCCCCGCGCACCTCGGCGACGGTGCCGGCGGCGAGCACGTGCCCGCCGGCGATGACCGCCACGTGCGAGCACATCCGCTGCACCAGGTCCATGACGTGGCTCGACACCACGACCGTGCCGCCGTCGGCCACGTACCCGTGCAGGATGTCGCGGATGTTCGCGGCGCTGACGGGGTCGACCGCCTCGAAGGGCTCGTCCAGCACGAGCACGCGCGGCGCATGGATCATCGCCGACGCCAGGCCGATCTTCTTCGTCATGCCGGCGGAGTAGTCGACGACGAACGTGTCGCGGTCTCCGACCAGGTCCATCGCCTGCAGCAGGTCCTCGGTGCGCTCCGAGACGGTGTCACGGTCCAGCCCGCGCAGGAGGCCCGCGTAGGTGAGCAGCTGTGCGCCGGTGAGCCGGTCGAACAGGCGGACGCCGTCCGGCAGCACGCCGAGCTCGGCCTTGGCCCGCTCGGGCAGCGCCCACAGGTCCGTGCCGTGCACGTGCACCGTGCCGAAGTCCGGCCGCAGCAGGCCGGTCGCCATCGACAGGGACGTCGTCTTGCCCGCGCCGTTGGGGCCGACGAGGCCGAAGAACGAGCCGGTCGGCACGTCGAGGTCGACGCCGGCGACGGCGATCTTCTGGCCGAACCTCTTCCACAGGCCGCGCAGGCTCAGGGCGGCGGAGACGTCGGGCGGAGGGACGGGGGCGGGGGCGGCGGGCGGCGGCCCGGTCTGGTCGCTCACGGGTCAACCGTAGTGCGCGGGGCGCCGCGTGGGGGCTGGGACGTGTCGGTGCCCCATGACACCGTGTGCCGCATGACGACGAGCCTCGCAGTGATCCTCATCCTCGGCGCCCTGGGCGTGGGAGTGCTGGTGGGCTGGCTGTGGCACGCGACCCGCGCCGCGAAGGCGGGCCGGTCGGACGAGCTGCAGCGGGTCCAGGAGCACGGCGAGCTCGAGGTGCTGCGCCGCGACGCCGCGGAGCTGCGCAGCCGCCTCGCTCAGGCGACGCAGGAGAGCGAGCGGCGTCTGGCCGAGCAGCGCGCGCAGGCCCGCGAGGAGGCGGACCGGCGCGCGACGGAGGCCCGCGAGCAGGCCGACCGGCTGCTCGCCCAGGTGCGCGAGAACCTCGAGGAGCAGCTCGCCGAGGCCAAGGGCGACCAGGAGGCCGCGGCGCAGCGGTTCCGCGCGCTGGCCAACGACGTCCTCACCGCGAACCAGAAGCAGTTCCTCGACCTCGCGGACGAGCGGCTGCGGCGCAGCACGCAGAAGAACGACGAGACGCTCGCGCAGCGGGAGCAGGCGATCCGCGCGCTGCTCGACCCGATGAGCAAGACCCTCGACAAGGTGAACGCGCGCGTGGACACCGCCGAGCAGGCGCGCCTCCAGGGGCACACGGCCCTCACGGAGCAGCTGCGCCAGCTCGAGACGGTCAACTCGCAACTGCGCGTGGGCACGAGCGACCTGGTCTCGGCCCTGCGCTCCAACCAGACGCGCGGCGTGTGGGGCGAGCTCCAGCTCAAGCGCGTGGTCGAGGCCGCCGGGATGGTGGACCACGTCGACTTCGAGGCCCAGGTGCACCGCACGACGGCCGAGGGCGAGACCTTGATCCCCGACCTGGTCGTCAGCCTGGCGGGCGGCAAGAACATCGTCGTCGACGCGAAGGTGCCGCTCAGCGCGTACCTGCGGGCGCAGCAGGCCGAGAGCTCCGCCGAGGGCGACAAGGAGCTCGGCGCCCATGCCAAGGACCTCGCCAAGCACGTGGACGTGCTCGCGGGCAAGGCCTACTGGGCGCAGTTCGACGCCGCCCCCGAGTTCGTGGTGCTGTTCGTCCCGGCCGAGCCCATCCTGGCGGCGGCCGTCGAGCACCAGCCGGACCTGCTCGAGACGGCCATCCGCAAGCGGGTGCTCGTCGCCACGCCGATGACGCTCGTCGCGATGCTGCGGACCGTCGCGTACGCGTGGCAGCAGGAGGCGATCGCCGAGGACGCGCAGAAGGTGCTGCAGGTCGGCAAGGAGCTGTACGGCCGCCTCGTCGGCATGACCGAGAAGGTCACCAAGCTGGGCCGGTCGATCACCACGGTGACGAACGACTACAACAAGTTCATCGCCACGCTCGAGACCCGGGTGGTGCCGTCAGCGCGCAAGATGGTCGAGCTCAAGGTGGTGGACGCGACCGTGGGGCTCGAGGCGCTCAAGGTGGTCGACGGCGCTACCCGCGAGATCACCAAGCCCGAGCTCCTGGCCGGGACCGACGGGTCGTTCGTCGAGCTGGCGGACCTCACCGCGCCGGGCGACCGCTCGTCCGTCGACTCCCTCGTGGACGCCGACCAGGACGGTCTCGAGCGCGCGACCGAGGCGGACGAGAAGGGCGAGTCGGCCGCGGGCTGAGTCGGCGGCGTCAGGCCGGCTCGACGGGCAGCGCGGTGCGCGCGCCGCGGCGGGGCCGCTTCTCCTGCTGGCCGGCGGCCTTGAGGCCCCGCGCCAGCTCGCGCGGCAGCGAGAACATCAGGTCCTCGGTGGCGGTGCGCACCTCCTCGACCTCGCCGAAGCCGTGGCTGTCCAGGTGCGCGATGACGTCCTGCACGAGGATCTCCGGCACCGACGCGCCGGACGTGACGCCCACCGTCGTCGCGCCGTCGAGCCAGGCGTCCTCGATCTCGGTCGCGCGGTCCACGCGGTACGACGTCCGGGCGCCGGCCTGCAGCGCCACCTCGACGAGCCGCACCGAGTTCGACGAGTTCGCGGAGCCCACGACGATGACGACGTCGCACTCCGGGGCCAGCTTCTTCACCGCGACCTGGCGGTTCTGCGTGGCGTAGCAGATGTCGTCGCTGGGCGGGTCCTGCATCTCGGGGAACCGGTCGCGCAGGCGGCGGACGGTCTCCATGGTCTCGTCCACCGACAGGGTGGTCTGCGAGATCCACACGACCTTCTCCGGGTCGCGGACCTGCACCTGGTCGACCTCGTCCGGGGAGTTGACGACCTGCACGTGGTCGGGAGCCTCGCCGGCGGTGCCCTCGACCTCCTCGTGCCCGGTGTGGCCGATGAGCAGGATGTCGTAGTCGTCCTGGGCGAACCGGACGGCCTCCTTGTGCACCTTGGTCACCAGGGGGCAGGTGGCGTCGATGGTGTCGAGGCGGCGGGCCACGGCGGACGCGCGCACCGCCGGGGAGACGCCGTGCGCGGAGAACACCAGGCGGGCGCCCTCGGGCACCTCGTCGGTCTCGTTGACGAAGATCGCGCCGCGGTCGCGCAGCGTCTCGACGACGTGCTTGTTGTGCACGATCTCCTTGCGCACGTACACGGGCGCGCCGTACGTCTCGAGCGCCTTCTCGACCGCGACCACCGCGCGGTCCACCCCCGCGCAGTAGCCGCGCGGCGCGGCCAGGAGCACGCGCTTGGTGGACGTCGGGGTGGCGGGGGCCGGGCTGGTCACAGTCACGGGCAACAGTCTAGGTACGGACTGTGGACAACCGGTGACGAGGCTCCGTCGGGGGCGTGGGGCATGCTGGACGCCGTGTCGGACCAGTCCCAGCCGCAAGCCCCCCAGCCGCAGCCCCTGCCCGAGCTCGCCCGCGACACGACCGCGGACCGCCCGTGGCCGGTGCGGCTGCTGTCCGCGAAGATCCGGGACTACGTCGCGAGGATGTCGTCGGTCTGGGTCGAGGGCCAGGTCGTGGAGCACACCTACCGCCCCCGGGCCGGCATGCAGTTCGTCACCCTGCGGGACACCGACGCCGAGGCCTCCCTGCCGGTGCACCTGCTGTCGCGGATCTACGAGGGCCTCCACCACAAGCCCGAGGTGGGCGACCACGTGGTGGTGCAGGCGAGGCCCGAGTTCTGGGTCAAGACGGGCCGCCTCTCGATGCGCGCGACGGCGGTGCGTCAGGTGGGCGTCGGCGAGCTGCTCGCCCGGATCGACCAGCTGCGCCGCGTGCTCGCCGCGGAGGGCCTGTTCGACCTCGACCGCAAGCGCCCGCTGCCGTTCCTGCCCGCCGTGGTGGGCCTCGTGTGCGGGCGCGAGTCGAAGGCGGAGCACGACGTCGTCGTGAACGCGCGGGCGCGCTGGCCGCAGGTCCGGTTCGAGATCCGCGAGGTCGCGGTGCAGGGCGTCGACGCCGTCCGCGAGGTGAGCGCCGCGATCGCCGACCTCGACGCCCGCCCCGAGGTCGAGGTGATCGTCGTGGCGCGCGGCGGCGGCTCCGTCGAGGACCTGCTGCCGTTCAGCAACGAGGCCCTGGTGCGGGCGGCGGCCTCGTGCACGACCCCGCTGGTCAGCGCCATCGGGCACGAGACGGACACCCCGCTGCTCGACCTCGTCGCGGACCACCGCGCGTCCACGCCGACCGACGCCGCGAAGCAGGTCGTGCCCGACGTCGCCGAGGAGCGGCTGCGCCTCGACCAGGCGCGCCGGCGGATGCGCGCCGCGGTGGCCGGTCGGGTCGAGCGCGAGCAGCACGGGCTGGACGCCCTGCGGTCGCGCCCGGCGCTGGCCCGGCCGCAGACGACGGTCGACGTCCGCGAGCGCGAGATCGCCCAGCACGTGCGGCACGCCCGCCACTGCCTGGACGCCGCGCTGCTGCGCGCGTCCGGAGAGGTGGGCCGCCTCGCGGCCCAGGTCCGGGCGCTCTCCCCGCAGGCCACGCTGGAGCGCGGGTACGCCGTCGTGCAGCGCGCGGACGGGCACGTGGTGCGGGCGAGCCACGACGTCACGGCCGGCGATGCCGTGCACGTGCGCGTGGCCGAGGGTTCGCTGGAGGCCGCCGTCACCGCGACGGCGGCACCCGCGCCGCCCGCCTGAACCGGTCCGCGAGCCGGCCGAACGCCGCGGCGAGCTCCTCCCCCTCGAGCACCTCGACGTCCATGTCGAGCCGGGTGATCCACAGGGCGAGCTGGTCGGGGTCGTCGCTGCCCACCTCGATCCGGCAGGTGGACGGCCCGACCTCCTCGACCTCCAGCGGGGAGCCGACCTTCGCCACGACCTGCGCGGCGGTGGCGTGCACGAGGATCCGCGCCCGGTAGCGCCAGGTCGCCCGGCCCACCCGCGCCACGACGTGCCGCAGCACCGCGTCCTCGGGGATGACGCGCGGCCGGAACCGGGCCCCGGTGGGCGGGCGCAGCGTGATCCGGTCGACCCGGAAGACACGCCAGTCCAGCCGGTCGAGGTCCCAGGCCAGCAGGTACCAGCGCGACCCCCAGCGCACCAGGCGGTGCGGCTCCGTGTGCCGGGAGGACTCGGCGCCGTCGTGGGAGGCGTAGCGGAACCGGAGCCGCTCACCGGAACGGATCGCGGCGGCGACACCCCCGAGCACCTGCAGGTCCGGCGCCGGGTCCCCGCCCGGCACGACGCTCGTCGCCTCCCGGACGGCCTCGACGCGGCGCCGCAGGTGCGCGGGCATGACCTGCTCGACCTTCGCGAGCGCGGTGAGGGCCGTCTCCCCCTCGCCGTGCTGCCCGTGCGCGGCCGCGGCCAGCCCGATCGCGACCGCGACCGCCTCGTCGTCGTCCAGCACCAGCGGCGGCATCGCCGACCCGGCGGCGAGCCGGTAGCCGCCGGCGACGCCGGGGCGGGCCTCGACCGGGTAGCCGAGCGAGCGCAGCCTGCCGACGTCGGTGCGCACGGTGCGGGTGCTCACCTCGAGCCGCTCGGCGAGGTCGCCGCTGGTCCAGTCGCGCCGCAGCTGCAGCAGGGACAGGAGCTGGAGCAGGCGGGCCGAGGTCTCGAGCATCTTCGGAGCATCTCACCGATCGCGGAAGCCGGTCTTCCGCTATTGCTGGGAGCGTGGAGCCATGAACCGAGTCATGAGCCCCACCGCAGACACCGCCCTCGTCCCCTTCCGCGTCGACGTCCCGCAGGCGGACCTCGACGACCTGCGCGACCGGCTGGCGCGCACCCGCTGGCCCCTGCCCGTGCCCGGTCGCGACGACCGCACGGACTTCAGCCGCGGCATCCCCCTGCCGTACCTGCGCGAACTCGCCGAGTACTGGCGCGACGGCTTCGACTGGCGCGCGCAGGAGGCCGCGCTGAACGCGCACGAGCAGGTCACGACCGTCGTCGACGGCCAGACGTTCCACGTCGTCCACGCCCGTTCCGCGAACCCGGACGCCACCCCGCTGCTGCTGTGCCACGGGTGGCCGGGGTCGTTCGTCGAGTACCAGCGGCTGCTCCCGCTGCTCACCGACGCGTTCCACGTCGTCGTGCCCTCGCTGCCCGGTTTCGGGTTCTCGACGCCCCTGTCCGGCACGGGCTGGGAGGTCGCGCGCACCACCGAGGCGTACGCCGAGATCATGACGCGGCTCGGGTACGAGCGGTTCGCCGTGCACGGCACCGACATCGGCGCCGGCACCACCGGCCGGCTCGCCGCGCTCTACCCGGAGCGCGTGATCGGCACCCACGTCGGCAGCGACGGCCGGTCGCTCGGCATGGTGGGCGCGGCCTACCCGATGCCGGACGGGCTGACCGACGACGAGATCGCCCAGATCGACGCGGTGCGCGCGGCCGACGCCGCCGAGCACGGCTACTTCGAGATGCAGAACCACCGCCCGGACACGATCGGCGCCGCCCTGACGGACTCCCCCGTCGGGCAGCTCGCGTGGATGGCCGAGAAGTTCCAGACGTGGACGAACCCGGCGTCCCGCACGCCGGACGAGGCCGTCGACCGCGACCAGCTCCTCACGAACGTGGCGCTGTACTGGTTCACCCGCAGCGGGGCGTCCAGCGCGCAGTTCTACTACGAGGCCTCGCACTCCGGCCTCGACTGGCTCTCCGCCTCGGAGGTCCCCTCCGCGTGGTCCGTGTTCGACACCCACCCGCTCATGGCCAAGGTGTTCAACGGCTGGGGCGCGATCGACCGCTGGGTGGAGCACGCCGAGGGCGGGCACTTCCCCGCGATGGAGGAGCCGCGGCTGCTGGCCGACGACCTGCACGCCTTCTTCGACGGCCGGTCCTGACCGTCACCGTGCGCGGACGACCCGCCCCTCGTCCCAGACGGGCTCGGGCGTCTCGCGCACGGTGCCGTCCTCGCCGAACACCAGGAACCGGTCGAACGACCGCGCGAACCAGCGGTCGTGCGTCACCGCGAGGACGGTGCCGTCGAACGCCTCCAGGCCCTCCTGCAGCGCCTCGGCGCTGGCGAGGTCGAGGTTGTCGGTGGGCTCGTCGAGCAGCAGCGCGGTGCAGCCGGCGAGCTCGAGCAGCAGGATCTGGAACCGCGCCTGCTGCCCGCCCGACAGCCGGTCGAACGCGCGGTCGGCGGCGACGGTCAGCTCGTAGCGGCGCAGCACCGACATCGCCGCCCCGCGGTCGCGGGCATGGTCCTCCCACAAGATCTGGGTGAGCGTGCGCCCGAACAGCTCCGGGTGGGCGTGCGTCTGCGCGAACACGCCCGGCACCACGCGCGCGCCGAGCCGCCACTCCCCCGTGTGCGCGACGTCGTCGCCGGCGAGCAGCCGCAGGAAGTGCGATTTGCCCGACCCGTTCGACCCGAGGACGGCGACGCGCTCGCCGTAGAAGACCTCGAGGTCGAACGGCTGCATCAGGCCGGTGAGCCCGAGCCGCTCGCAGGTCAGCGCCCGCACGCCCGTGCGGCCGCCGCGCAGGCGCATGCGGATGTCCTGCTCGCGCGGGGGTTCGGGCGGCGGGCCGGCCTCCTCGAACTTGCTCAGTCGGGTCTGGGCCGCCCGGTACCGGGAGGCCATCGCGTCGCTGTTCGCGGCCGCCTGCCGCAGCTCGCGCACGAGCCTCGTGAGCTGGGCGTGCTTCTCGTCCCAGCGGCGGCGCAGCTCCTCGAACCGCGCGAACCGCTCCCGGCGTGCCTCGTGGAACGTCGCGAAACCGCCGCCGTGCACCCACGCGTCGGCGCCGGACGGCGCGGGCTCGAGGGAGACGATGCGGTCCGCGACGCGGGCGAGCAGCTCGCGGTCGTGCGAGACGAAGAGCACGGTCTTCCGGGTGGCACGGAGCTGGTCCTCGAGCCATCGCTTGCCGGGGACGTCGAGGTAGTTGTCCGGCTCGTCGAGCAGCAGCACCTCGTCGGGGCCGCGCAGCAGCGCCTCGAGGACGAGCCGCTTCTGCTCGCCGCCGGAGAGCGTGCGCACCTCGCGCCACCGCGCCTGCTCGTACGGGACGCCGAGCGCGGCGACCGTGCACACGTCCCACAGCGTCTCGGCCTCGTAGCCCTGCGCCTCGGCCCAGTCGGCGAGCGCCTGCGCGTAGGCGAGCTGCGCCGGCTCGTCGTCGACCTCCATGATCGCCAGCTCGGCCGCGTCGACCGCGCGGGCCGTGTCGCGGATCCGGGGCGGCGCGACGGAGACGAGCAGGTCGCGCACCGTCGACTCGTCCCGCACGGAGCCGACGAACTGCCGCATGACGCCGAGCCCGCCCGTCATCGTGACCGACCCGGCCTGCGGCACGAGGTCGTCCGACAGCAGGCGCAGCAGGGTGGTCTTCCCGGAGCCGTTGGGCCCCACCAGCGCGGTGGCGCTCCCCTCGGGGACGCGGAACGAGACGTCGTCGAGCAGCGTGCGCCCGTCCGGCAGCACGTGCTCGACGTGCGCCACCTCCAGATGACCCATGCGGCGCACGCTGCCCGACCACCCGTCCGCCCGCAAGGCATTTCCGCCCGCTGCGCGGACGACGTCGACGGCCTGTCGGCCCGGTGTTGTTGACTGTCCCCCGTGACCGATGCGAACCCCGGTGCCCCGGACCTGCCCGCCGACGTCTCCGACCTGACCTACGAGGAAGCCCGCGACGAGCTCGTCCAGGTGGTGGCCCGGCTCGAGGCCGGCAGCGAGCCCCTCGAGGCGTCGCTCGCCCTCTGGGAGCGCGGCGAGGCCCTCGCCGCCCGCTGCCAGCAGTGGCTCGACGGCGCGCGGCAGCGGCTCGCGGCGGCGCAGGCCGCCTCGTCCGCGATCTCGTCCGGCGCCGACGGCGACGACGACGCCGAGGAGGACGACGCGTGAGCGCGCACGTCCTCGCGGTGGGCGAGGCGCTGGTGGACGCGGTGCACCGCCCCGACGGGAGCAGCGAGGAGCACCCCGGCGGCAGCCTGGCGAACGTCGCGCTCACGCTCGGCCGTCTCGGCCGCGACGTGCGGCTCGCGACCTGGCTCGGCCGCGACGCGCGCGGCGACGTCGTCCGGTCGTGGCTCGCGGAGTCCCGCGTGGCCCTGGCCCCGGGCAGCGACGGCGCGGCGCGCACGAGCGTCGCGCAGGCGACCCTCGACGACACCGGCGCCGCGACCTACGAGTTCGACCTCGAGTGGCAGGTGCCCGCGGGCGCGGGCGCCATCCCCGAGACGCTCGCGGTGCACACCGGCTCCATCGCCGCCATGCTCCCGCCCGGGGACGCCGACGTGCGGGGGCTGGTGGAGGTCGCCCGGGCGACGTCGACCGTGACCTATGACCCCAACGCGAGGCCCGCGATCATGGGCGACGCCGACGTCGTCCGGCCGCGGGTCGAGGAGATCGTCGCGCTCTCCGACGTGGTGAAGGTCAGCGACGAGGACCTGGCGTGGCTCTACCCCGACCGGGCGCCGCTCGACGTCGCGCGCGGCTGGCAGGCCACCGGCCCGGCGGTCGTCGTGGTGACGTTCGGCGGCGAGGGAGCGACGGCGATGACGGCGGCCGGCGAGGTCGCCGTCGCCGCGCCGCGGGTCGACGTCGTGGACACCGTCGGTGCCGGCGACTCGTTCATGGGCGCCCTCCTGGACTGGTTGTGGGGCGCGGACCTGCTGGGCGCGGATCGCCGCGACGCGCTGCGCGCCATCGACCGCGCGGCGACGGCCCGGATGCTCGTGCGCGCGGTCGCCGTGGCCGCCGTCACCGTCTCCCGGGCCGGCGCGAACCCGCCGTGGCCCCGCGATCTCATCGGGCCGGACCGCGTGCGGGTCGGCGAGCACGGAACAGAGGAGCACTCATGACCCTGACCCCCACCGAAGCCTGGGCCCGGCTGCGGGCCGGCAACGGCCGCTTCGTCCGCGACGAGCCGGACCACCCCGACCAGGACGCCGTCCGCCGGCGCGAGCTGCGTTCGGTCCAGCACCCGCACACCGTGATCTTCGGGTGCTCCGACTCGCGGGTGGCGGCGGAGATCGTCTTCGACCAGGGCCTGGGCGACGTCTTCGTCGTGCGGACCGCGGGGCACGTGGTCGACACGACCGTGCTCGGCTCCATCGAGTACGGCACGGAGGTGCTGCACACGCCCCTCGTGGTGGTGCTGGGGCACGACTCGTGCGGCGCCGTCGCGGCGACCGCGCACACCCTCGCGACCGGCGAGCAGCCCCCGGGCTTCGTGCGCGCCGTCGTCGACAAGGTCATCCCCTCGGTCGCGGAGCTCACGAGCCGCCAGGGCGTCACCGGGCCGATCGACCCGGCCGTGCTGCGCACGGAGCACGTCAAGCACACCGTCGCGCTGCTGCGCGGCTACTCGGCAGCGATCGCCGCGGCCATCGACGAGGGCCGCCTGGCCGTCGTCGGCGTCGTCTACGACCTGGACGACGGCAGCGCGCACCTCGTGGCGGTCGACGGCGAGATCGGCGAGGAGCCGGCCGCCGCCTGAGGGCGACGACCCGGGTCCCGCCCGCTCAGGCCCGTGCGGCGGCCGCAAGCAGCCGCCGCACGGTGCCGAGGGTGCGCGTCGTCGCGACGCCCCCGGTGAGCCGCTCGACGAGCGAGTTCGGGTCGGCCCAGGTGCCCGGCCCGCCCCGCACCACGCCGAGGACGACGCCCGGCCGCGCGGCGACGAGGTCGAGCAGGTCGCGCTCGTCGGTCCACGGCAGGTCCAGCGGCAGCGGGTGCCCGCCGTCCACGAACGTCAGGGTGTCGCGGTACGTCCGCTCGTCGCGGGTGAGCGCGAACGGGTCGCCGTCGATCGCCGCGGTGACGTCGTCGAGAGGGCGCACCAGCGCCGCGCCGGAGTACCCGCACCGCTCGGCGAGCAGCGGCGCCGCGGCCCGGACGACGGCCTCCGCCGCGCCGCCGCCCGGGCCGACGTCGAGCAGCACCGTGCCGTTGGTCTGGAACGACCGCACCGCGGCGCCGCCGCCGTCGAGCAGGGCGCGCTCGAGGACGTCGCGCACCGGGCTGCCCCGGTGCCCGAGGTTCATCGCGCGGTAGAGCACCACGTGGGTGAACGTCACCCCGCGATCCTCCACCACCGCACCGACAGCGGCACCCGTGCGGAGTGACCCGGCTCACGACGGACCGCCCGCGCGGGTGCGGCACGATAGAGGCATGACTTCCGACACCGTCGTCCCCGGCGCGTCCGGCGCGGGCGAGACCGAGTACCGCATCGAGCACGACACGATGGGCGAGGTGCGCGTCCCGGCGCACGCGCTCTACCGCGCGCAGACGCAGCGGGCCGTGGAGAACTTCCCCATCTCCGGCACCACGCTCGAGCGCGGGCACATCGAGGCCCTGGCGCGCATCAAGAAGGCCGCCGCGCGCGCCAACGCCGAGCTGGGCGTGCTCGACCAGGACATCGCCGACGCGATCGTCGCCGCGGCCGACGAGGTCGCCTCGGGCGCGCACGACGCGCACTTCCCGATCGACGTCTTCCAGACCGGCTCTGGCACGTCGTCGAACATGAACACCAACGAGGTGCTGGCCACGCTCGCCACGCGCTCGCTGGGCAAGGACGTGCACCCGAACGACCACGTCAACGCCTCGCAGTCGTCCAACGACGTCTTCCCGACGTCGGTGCACGTGGCCGCCGCCGCCGGCGCGATCCACGACCTGATCCCGGGTCTGAAGCACCTGGCCGACGCCCTGGGCGCGAAGGCCGACGAGTTCGGGGGCGTCGTGAAGTCCGGCCGCACGCACCTCATGGACGCCACCCCGGTGACGCTGGGCCAGGAGTTCGGCGGCTACGCCGCGGCGATCCGCTACGGCGTCGAGCGCGTCGAGGCGGCGCTGCCCCGCACGGCCGAGGTCCCGCTGGGCGGCACCGCGGTCGGCACCGGCATCAACACCCCGGCCGGCTTCCCGCAGCGCGTCATCGAGCTGCTGCGCGAGGACACGGGCCTGCCGCTGACCGAGGCGCGGGACCACTTCGAGGCGCAGTCGGCGCGCGACGGCCTCGTGGAGCTCTCGGGCGCGCTGCGCACCATCGCCGTGTCGATCACGAAGATCTGCAACGACCTGCGCTGGATGGGCTCGGGCCCCAACACCGGCCTGGGCGAGATCGCGATCCCCGACCTGCAGCCGGGCTCCTCGATCATGCCGGGCAAGGTCAACCCGGTGATCCCGGAGGCCGTGCTCATGGTGGCCGCCCGGGTGATCGGCAACGACGCCACCGTCGCGTGGGCCG
Source organism: Isoptericola sp. NPDC019571 (assembly GCF_044389385.1). Lineage (NCBI taxonomy): Bacteria > Bacillati > Actinomycetota > Actinomycetes > Micrococcales > Promicromonosporaceae > Isoptericola > Isoptericola sp. NPDC019571. The sequence continues at coordinate 49,733 of NZ_JBIRXZ010000002.1, read as the reverse complement.
GCGCCAGCGGCTCGTTCGAGCTCAACGTGCAGATCCCCGTCATCGCGCAGGGCGTGCTGGAGTCGATCCGCCTGCTCGGCAACGCGTCGCGCGTCCTGGCCGACAAGACGGTCTCGGGCATCACCGCCAACGTGGACCGCGCCCGCGCGTTCGCCGAGTCGTCGCCGTCGATCGTCACGCCGCTCAACCGCGTGATCGGCTACGAGGCCGCGGCCAAGGTCGCGAAGCACTCGGTGAAGCAGGGCATGACGGTCCGCGAGGCCGTGATCGACCTCGGCTTCGTGGAGCGCGGCGAGGTCACCGAGGCCCAGCTCGACTCGGCCCTCGACGTCCTCAAGATGACGAAGCCCCCGCAGGCCTGACGTCCCTGCCCCGCGACGGCGGCGCTCCCCTCGGGGAGCGCCGCCGTCGGCGTCTCCCGGGGAACGACCGCATCCCGAGCTCGGGGTTGGTAAGGCTAACCTCACCTGCTACTGTCGGCGTACGCGGGGAGGCGCCCCTCGGGGCGCGGGGCTGGGGGGTTCCACCTGAGACGTGCGGCGCCTCCCCGCGATCAGTAGTCCTTCGGGTCCAGGCGACGCAGGACGACGGCGAGCAGCCGGCCGAGCTCGGCCCGCTCCGCCCCGGACAGGTCCGCCAGGGCCGCGCGCTCGTGCTCGATCTGCCGGGGGAACAGCTCGTCGACGAGCGCCTCCCCCTCCGCGGTCAGCGCCACGAGCACGCCGCGCTTGTCGCGCTCGTGCACGGCACGTCCCACCAGGCCGGCGCGCTCCAGCCGGTCCAGGCGCTTGGTGATCGACGCCCCGGGCGAGCCCGTCATCGTGGTGATCTCGCCGGCGCGCAGCGGGCGCCCGGACCGGCGCAGCGCGGTGAGGACGTCGAGCTCGGCCCGCGTGACGTCGCGGGCGGCGAGGTCGTCGGACACCTCGGCCTCCAGCAGGGCGGCGATCCGGCGCACCCGCGCGCCCACGTCGGCCGGGGACGTGTCGACGGCGGGGAGCCGCTCGGCCCACTGCGCGCGCACGCGCTCGATGTAGTCCACGGCGACAGGATAGAGGTCACAGCGCAACTACTTCCATGATGATTTACCTGTGAACTATCATCGTCGACAATGCCTCCCACCTCCTCCCCGGTCCTGACGAGCGCCCGCGACGTCCTCGACCCTGCCCACCTGCGCGCGGCGCTGCGCATCAACCCCGCCGACGCGACGCTCGCGGCCGCCCTGCGCGTCGGCACCGCGGCCGCCGTCGTCCTCGCGCTGAGCGCCGCCGTCGGCCGCACCGACCTGGCGGCCTTCGCCTCCCTGGGTGCGCTCGTCATCCTGTACGGCCGGTACGAGCCGTACCGGCGGCGCGCGTCCCTGCTGGCCGGCGTCTCCGCCGTGTTCGTCGTGGCCTTCCTGCTCACGGCCTCCCTCACCGCCGCCGGCGCGCCGACCCTCGTCGTCCTCGCGGTCGTGGCCCTGGTGGCCGGCGTGGCCACCGCCCTGTGCACCCTGGTCCGCACCGGGCCGCCCGGGGCGAGCATCGTCGTCTTCGCCGCGGCGGGCGGCATGGTCGGCCCCCTGGCGTGGGCCGACGTCGCCGAGCGTGGCGTCGTCTTCACGCTCGGCGCCGCCGTCGCCTGGCTCGTCGGGATGAGCGGCTGGCTCGTGCGCCCGAGCGCGCCGGCCCGCCTGGCCGTCCGCCGGGCCGCGGACGCGGTGCGGACGTCGCTCGACGCCGGACCCGACGCCCCCGGCGCCGCGCGGGCCGCGTCGGCCTCCGTCGCCCGGGCCCGCGAGGTGCTGGCGGACGACCTGTCCCGCCGGCGCACCCGGGACACCGCGCGGGTGCTCGCCGCCGAGCTCGCCGCTGTCGATGCTGCACTCGAGCCCGGGGCCCCCGGCCACGGCTCGGGCGGGGCGCCCGCCGAGGCCCTGCCGCCGCGTCGCCGCCTGCGCGACGACGTCCGCGCCGGCTGGCGCGTCCCCGGCTGGCGCCTCGCCGGGGTCCGCGTGGTGCTGGCGAGCGTCGTCGCCGGCGCGGGCACGCTCGCCGCCGGGCTGAGCCACCCCGCGTGGGCGCAGCTCGGCGCCACGGCCACCCTGCAGGGAGCGAGCACGCACCACGCCGTGGTCCGCGCGCTGCAGCGCGGGGGCGGCACGGTGCTCGGCGCCCTGCTCGCCTGGCCACTGCTCGCGGCGCACCTGTCCTTCGCCGCGACCTGCGTCGTCGTCGTGGTGCTGCAGGTCGTCACGGAGGTCGTCGTCGGCCGCCACTACGGCCTGGCGATGCTCACCATCACGCCGATGGCGCTGCTGATGACGTCGCTCGGCGGGTCGGTCGACCCGGCCGGGATCGCGGCGTCGCGCGCCCTCGACACCGTGCTCGGCGCCGTGGTGGGGGTGCTCGCCGTCGTCCTGGTGCACCCGCGCCGCCGCACCGCCGGTTGAGCCTGTCGACACCACGTCCCCGGGTCTCGACAGGCTCGACCGGCGGCGGGGTCAGATCTCCAGCGACTCCAGCATCTCGGTGACCAGCGCCGCGACGGGCGACCGCTCGGAGCGCGTGAGGGTCACGTGAGCGAACAGCGGGTGCCCCTTCATCGCCTCGATCACGGCGGCGACGCCGTCGTGCCGGCCGACCCGCAGGTTGTCGCGCTGCGCGACGTCGTGCGTGAGGACCACGCGCGAGTCCTGCCCGATGCGGGACAGCACCGTGAGGAGCACGTTCCGCTCGAGGGACTGGGCCTCGTCCACGATGACGAACGCGTCGTGCAGCGAGCGCCCGCGGATGTGGGTCAGCGGCAGCACCTCGAGCATCTCGCGGTCGATCACCTCGTCGACGACGTCGGGCGAGACGAGCGCGCCGAGCGTGTCGTAGACCGCCTGCGCCCAGGGATTCATCTTCTCGGACTCGGATCCGGGCAGGTAGCCGAGCTCCTGCCCGCCCACCGCGTACAACGGGCGGAACACGATCACCTTGCGGTGCTGCCGGCGCTCGAGCACCGCCTCCAGGCCGGCGCACAGCGCCAGCGCCGACTTGCCGGTACCGGCGCGCCCGCCGAGCGACAGGATCCCGACCTCCGGGTCCAGCAGCAGGTCGATGGCGATGCGCTGCTCCGCGGAACGGCCGTGCACGCCGAAGACGTCCTGGTCGCCGCGCACGAGCCGGACCGTCTTGTCGGCCGTGACCCGCCCGAGGGCCGACCCGCCTGGCGAGTGGATCACCAGCCCGGTGTGGCACAGCAGCGGCGAGGCGGCCTCGACCACCACCGGGTCCAGGGCGGCCAGCTCCACCTCGCCGCCCTCGTACAGGGTGCCCACCTGCACGTCGGCGACGTCGATCTCGCGCATCCCCGTCCAGCCCGAGTCGACGGCGAGCTCGTGGCGGTACTCCTCCGCGCGCAGGCCCACGGCCGACGCCTTGACCCGCATCGGCAGGTCCTTGGAGACCACGGTGACGTCGCAGCCCTCGGCCGCGAGGTTCGCCGCGACCGAGAGGATCCGGGTGTCGTTGTCGCCGAGCCGGAACCCGGCGGGCAGCACCTGCGGATCGGTGTGGTTGAGCTCCACCCGCAGCGTGCCGCCCGCCTCGCCCACCGGGATGGGCGCATCGAGACGGCCGTGCTTGAGGCGCAGCTCGTCGAGCATCCGCAGCGCGCTGCGCGCGAAGTAGCCGAGCTCGGCGTGGTGCCGCTTGGCCTCCAGCTCCGTGATGACGACGACCGGCAGGACGACGTCGTGCTCGGCGAAGCGGTGGATCGCCCGCGGGTCGGACAACAGCACGGACGTGTCGACGACGAACGTGCGGGGGGTGGTGCCGTCCGGGTCGTCGACGGTGTCGCGCTCAGGGACGGGTGCAGTTCGGGCCACGGCGAGCTCCCTCCAGGTGGACGGGCGGCCGCCCCGGGGGCGCCGTGCGGCGCCGGGCCGGAGCCGGCCCTCCCGCACGGAGCGTGAACCCCATCGGCTGGCCTCCCCGAGGACGGCTGGACACCGTCCCTGCCGCCAAACTACGACGCTGTGATTCGCGCCACCACCCCCACGTCGGCGGGTCGGGAAGTTGTCACCCGCCGTTCACGCGCCGGACCCCGCCGCGACGCGGGCAGGAAGGGCGAGCACCATGGTGCCGTGACCCCGAAGCCCTCGACGCCCCCCACGCCTGCCGGCGACGACGCGACGGCCTGGGTCGTGCTGCTGCGCGGCGTGAACGTCGGCGGTTCCCGTCGCGTGACCTCCGCCGACCTGCGCGAGGCCGCCGCCGCGGCGGGCCTGGCCGACGCCCGGACCTACGCCAACAGCGGCAACCTCGTGGCCGTCGGGGCGGCGGACGACGGCGACGTCGCCGGGCGCGTCGCGGCCGCGCTGGCCGACCGCCTCGACGGCGACCTGCGCGTCGTCGCGCTGACGGCGGAGCGCGCGGCCGCCGTCCTCGCCGCCGACCCGTTCCCCGACGCCGTGGCCGACCACCCGTCCCACGTGCAGGTGCACGTCTCCCCCGAGCCCGTGGACGCCGATGCCCTCGCGCGGCTCGCCGAGGGGCGGCCCGAACGCTTCGCCGTCGTCGACGGCGTGCTCTACGTGGACTACGTGGCGGGCATCGGCCGGTCGAAGCTCACCCCCGGGCTGGTCGACAGGGCCGCGGGCACCTGGACCACCGCGCGGAACTGGAACACCTTCTCCAGGCTGGTGACGATGGCCCACGACGCCTCATGACGGGCACCGGCACGCGGACGGCCCGACGGACGTTAGGCTGGCCCGCGGTGAGCCGGGAAGTCTGGTCGGTGGCACCGGCTGGGACGCCGGTGACCCACGACGACCCCTACCCGACAGGGAGCCCATGAGCACCGACGTCACCGCGCCGTCCTTCCCCGCCCGCCTGAGCCGCTTCGTCTCGCGCGAGACGACCGGCGGCGCGCTCCTCATCGGCGCCGCGCTCGTCGCGCTGGTGCTCGCGAACTCCGGCTGGCGCCAGTGGTACCTCGACCTGTCGGAGACGGTCCTCGGGTTCGCGTACCTGGGTCCGCTGCACATCCACCTCGACCTCACCGTCGCCGCGTGGGCTGCAGACGGTCTGCTGGCGATCTTCTTCTTCGTGGTAGGCCTCGAGCTCAAGCACGAGTTCGTCGCGGGCAGCCTCCGCAGTCCCAAGGAGGCGGGGGTGCCGATGATCGCCGCCGTCGGCGGCATGGCGGTCCCCGCGATCATCTACTCGGTGCTGGTCGTCACGCTGGGCGACTCCGGGGCGCTGGAGGGCTGGGCGATCCCCACCGCCACCGACATCGCCTTCGCGCTCGCCGTGCTCGCCGTCTTCGGCAAGGGCCTGCCCGTCGCGATCCGTACGTTCCTGCTCACGCTGGCGGTCGTCGACGACCTGCTGGCGATCATCGTCATCGCCGTCTTCTACACGGACGACCTGCAGTTCGGGTACCTCGCGGCGGCGCTGGTCGTGATCGCCGTCTTCGGCTGGTACGTGCGCTCCCGCAAGCCTCGCTGGTGGCTGCTGATCCCCCTGTTCGTCGTCGGCTGGGCCTTCATGCACGCGTCCGGGGTGCACGCCACGGTCGCCGGCGTGCTCATGGGCTTCACCGTGGCGGCGCGCCCCACGCACGGCGAGGAGATCAGCCGCACGCAGCGCTACGAGCACGCGGTCAAGCCCTGGTCGCAGGGGCTGGCGCTGCCGATCTTCGCGTTCTTCGCCGCAGGCGTGGACCTGCGCGACGGTGGCGGCGTCGCCGAGATCCTGGGCCAGCCCGTGGTCCTCGCCATCGTCTGCGGGCTGGTCGTCGGCAAGCTTCTGGGCGTGCTCGGCACCACCTGGCTCGTCACCCGCGTGACCCCGCTGCGGCTCGCACAGGGCATCGGCGTGCGCGACCTCCTGCCGGTCGCGCTGCTCGCCGGGATCGGGTTCACCGTCTCCCTGCTGATCTCGGAGCTCTCCTTCGGCCACGAGTCCGAGCACACCCTCGGCGCGAAGTCGGCGATCCTCATCGCCTCCGTCATCGCCGCAATCCTCGGGGCGCTCATGCTTCGGTGGGACGCCCGTCAGGCACGCACCTCCGACATGAACCGTGACGACATCGACGACGCCGTCACCGACTTCATCGGGGACGAGAAGGACCGCAAGGAGCACTGAGGGCGGCCGCCCCGCGGGCGGGGATCCGCGGGGCGCTGGCCGCCGCGAGCGCCGTCTCCCGCTGCGCCACGGCGACCGCCCGCGGTGCCGTCCGCGCCGCCGGAGCGGCGCGGCGTCCGCGGGCGGCCCAGGCCGTGAGGGCCCGGTCGACGACGAACCCGAGCACCGTGCCCACGACGATCCCGACGGCGACGGCGAGCAGCGGGTGGTCGCCCAGCGGCTGGGCGGCCACCACCCCGAGGAGCACGGACCACGTCGCCCACGCGAGGGACGCGACGGCCGACAGCCCCATGAAGCGGCGCCGCGAGAACCCGACCGCGCCGGCGGTGACGTTGACCGCCATCCGTCCCACGGGCACGAACCGCGCCCCGAGGACGACGGACGCGCCGCGCCGCTCGAAGGAGCGCGCTGCCCAGGCCACGGCACGCTGACCGCGCGGGCCGCGCAGGAAGGGGACCCGGGACGTGCCGAGCGCGCGGCCGAGGGCGTAGGCGATCTGGTCGCCGCACCAGGCGCCGAGGGCCGCGACGAGGATCACGAGCGCGAGGTTCACCGCCTGCCCGGTCTCGGCGCCCACCGCCATCATGATGATCACGGTCTCGCCGGGCACGGGCGGGAAGAAGCCGTCTGCCGCGGTCGCCCCGAACAGGGCGGGGAACGCCCAGGCGGAGGACACGAGCGCGAACAGCGTGCTCTCCAGCTGCCCCCAGAGCGAGGCGATCGCGTCGATCATGCCTCCCACCCTCCGGCGTCGGGGCCGCCCGCCACCATGGGGTGTGCCCCCGGTTCGACCCTGGGGGAACCCTGAGCCGCCCCGGTCGGGCCGGGGTCAGGCGTCGCGCGCCGGGCTGCCGCGCAGCAGGTCGCGGCTGCGCTCCACCTGGTCGCGCAGCGCCCCCAGCAGCGCGGCGACGGCGGGCCGGCGCCAGGACTCCGGGTGCACGACGGCCCAGTAGGGCAGCCGGTCGCGCACCTCGCCCGGGAGCAGCCGCACCAGGTCGGCGTGCCGGTCGGCCATGAAGCACGGCAGGAACCCCACGCCCGCGCCCGCCCGGGTGGCCTCGACGTGCACGAAGACGTTGGTGGACGTGAGCGCGTCGCGCATCCCCGGCACCAGGCGCCGCGGGGCGTCGAGGGCATCCACCTGGAGCATCGAGTTCACGAAGTAGACCAGCCCGTGGTCCGCCAGGTCAGCGGCCGACGCCGGGACGCCGCGGCGGGCGAGGTAGTCCCGCGAGGCGTACATGCCGAGCTCGTAGTCGCCGAGCCGCGCCGCCTTGGCCCGGCCCACCTGGGGCTCGCCGACCACGACCTCCACGTCGACGCCAGAGCGGTGCTGCGTGGCGTGCCGGGTGACGGTGACCAGCTCGACGGACAGGTCCGGGTGGCGGCGGCGCAGCGCGGCCACGGCCGGCGACGCGACGTACGCGCTGAACCCGTCGGTCGCCGTCATCCGCACGACGCCCGTGACCGGGTCGGGCTCGCCGTCCGGGGCGGCCAGGCCGGCGACCGCTGCCGCGACGGCCTCGGCGGCACGGGCCGCGCGCTCCCCCAGCCCGGTGAGCTCCCAGCCGTCGGCGCCGCGCACCAGGACCCGGCCGCCGAGCGCGCGCTCGAGCGCGGCCACGTTGCGCGCGACGGTCGTGTGGTTGACGCCGAGCACCTCGGCCGCGGTCGTGTACCGGCCGGTGCGGGCGACCTCGAGCAGCACGAGGAGCTGGTCGGGCGAGGGCGGCGTCGTCGGCACGCCGGCACCCTACTGCCCGCCGCGCCCGATCTGCATCCGTGCACACCACGCGTGCTCGGTTGGTCGTTGCGCGCACACGTCTGCGCCCGGCAGCATCCTCGGCGTCAGGTGGCGACCGCCACGGTGTCAACGACGACACGGAGGAACCATGGCCGCGGGCCAGAACACGGCGCCGGACGGCGCGACGCACGGCACGGGCGACGGCAGCGACCGTTCGCTGCTCACCAGGATCGTGTCCGCCTCGATGGCCGGCACGGTCGTCGAGTGGTACGACTTCTTCCTCTACGCGACCGCCGCGGCGCTCGTCTTCGACAAGGTGCTGATGCCCGCCATGGGCAACGAGTACGACGGCATCATCGCCGCCTTCGTCACGTACGCGATCGGCTTCCTCGCCCGCCCGCTGGGCGGCGTGATCTTCGGCCACCTCGGCGACAAGCTGGGCCGCAAGCACACCCTGCAGGTGACGATCATGATGATCGGCGCCGCGACCGTGCTCATGGGCTGCCTGCCGAGCTACGACGCGATCGGTCTCGCCGCGCCGGCGCTCCTCGTGCTGCTGCGCTTCGTGCAGGGCATCGCGCTGGGCGGCGAGTGGGGCGGCGCCGTCCTGCTCGTGGCGGAGCACGCGCCCGACAGCAGCCGTGCCCGGTGGGCCGCATGGCCGCAGGCCGCCGTCCCGGTGGGCAACCTGCTCGCCACCGCCGTGCTGTGGGTCATGTCCACCACGCTGTCCGACGCCGCGTTCCTCTCGTGGGGCTGGCGCGTCGCCTTCTGGCTGTCGGCCGTCGTCGTGCTCGTCGGCTACTGGATCCGCACGACCATCACGGACGCGCCGATCTTCGAGGAGGCGAAGGCCGAGCTCGAGGAGGGCAAGACGTCGGGCTACGGCGTCCGCGACGTCGTCCGGCGGTACCCCCGCGGCGTGCTCACCGGCATGGGCCTGCGGTTCGCGGAGAACATCATGTACTACCTGGTGGTGAGCTTCTCGATCGTCTACCTCGGCACCGGGCTGGGCATGGACACGGCGTCGATCCTCGGCGTCATCGCGATCGCGCACGCGTTCCACTTCGTCGTGATCCTCTGGGTCGGGCGCCTGGCCGACCGACTCGGGCGCAAGCCGGTGTACCTCGCGGGGGCGGTCCTCGGCGGCACCTGGGGCCTGTGGGCGTTCCCCGCGTTCGGCACGAGGAGCACGGTCGTGGCGCTGGTGGTCATCATGGTGGGCCTGCTGTTCCACGCCCTCATGTACGCCGGGCAGCCGGCCATCATGGCCGAGATGTTCCCGACCCGGATGCGGTACTCGGGGGTGTCCATCTCGTACCAGGTGACGTCGATCGTGGCGGGCTCCCTGGCCCCGATCCTCGCCACGACCTGGCTCAAGACCACCGGCTCGTGGTGGCCCACCGCCGTGTACCTGCTGGTGGCCGGCGCGATCACGACCGTGGCCGTGCTGAGCATGCGCGAGACCCGTGGCATCTCCCTGCGCGACCTCGACGCCCGCGACCGCGCCGCCGCCGGGGCGGTCGCATGACGGGCGGTACCGCTCGCCCGGCGCCCGGCGGGCCCGCGCTCGCCGGGCGCCGGGCCCTGGTCACCGGCGGCGCGTCCGGCATCGGCGCGGCCTGCGCGCGCGAGCTGGCCGCGCGCGGCGCCCACGTGGTCGTCGCGGACGTGGAGCCCGACGGCGCGAAGCGTCTCGCCGACGAGCTCGGCGGCGAGGCGTGGGTCGTCGACCTCGCCGACACCCGCGCCCTCGACGACCTGCGGCTCGACGTCGACGTGCTCGTGAACAACGCCGGCGTCCAGCGGGTCAGCCCGGTCGAGGACTTCGCGCCCGACGACTTCCGGCTCGTCCACCGCCTCATGCTCGAGGCGCCGTTCCTGCTGGTGCGGGCGGCGCTGCCCCACATGTACGCCCGCGGCTGGGGGCGGGTCGTCAACGTCTCGTCCGTGCACGGGCTCGTCGCGTCGCCGTTCAAGTCGGCTTACGTGTCCGCGAAGCACGGGCTCGAGGGCCTGTCCAAGACGGTGGCGCTCGAGGGCGGGCCGCACGGGGTCACCAGCGTCTGCGTGAACCCGGGCTACGTGCGCACACCGCTCGTCGAGAAGCAGGTCGCCGACCAGGCCGCCGTGCACGGCATCTCCGAGGCGGACGTGCTGGCGCAGGTGATGCTCGCCGAGCCGGCCGTGAAACGCCTGGTGGAGCCGGAGGAGGTCGCGTCGCTGGTCGGGTGGCTCACCGGGCCGGACGCCTCGATGGTCACCGGCGCCTCGTGGACGATCGACGGCGGATGGAGCGCACGATGACCGGTCTCGACAAGACCGTCGCGACGGCAGCCGACGCCGTCGCGGACGTCCCCGACGGCGCCTCGCTCGCCGTCGGCGGCTTCGGGCTGTCCGGCAACCCGGTCGCGCTGATCGAGGCGCTCCTCGCCCGCGGCACCACGGGCCTGTCCGTGGTGAGCAACAACTGCGGCGTCGACGACTGGGGCCTGGGCCTGCTGCTGGGCGCCGGGCGCATCCGCCGGATGACCAGCTCGTACGTGGGCGAGAACAGGGAGTTCGAGCGGCAGTTCCTGGCGGGCGAGCTCGAGCTGGTCCTCACGCCGCAGGGCACGCTCGCCGAGCAGCTGCGCGCGGGCGGTTCCGGGATCGCGGCGTTCTGGACGCGGACCGGCGTCGGCACACAGGTGGCCGACGGCGGCCTGCCGCGGCGGTACGACGGCGCCGGCGGCGTCGCCGTCGCCTCGCCGCGCAAGGAGGTCCGCGCCTTCACGGCTGCGGACGGCACGAGCGCCGACTTCGTGCTCGAGGAGGCGATCACGACCGACTACGCCCTGGTGCACGCCGCGCGGGGCGACCGGCACGGCAACCTCGTCTTCCACCGCTCCGCCCGGAACTTCTCGCCGCTGGCCGCCATGGCGGGCCGCGTGTGCGTCGCCCAGGTGGAGGAGCTCGTCGAGCCCGGCGAGATCGACCCGGACGACGTGCACCTGCCCGGCGTCTTCGTGCACCGCGTGGTGCACGTGCCCGGGGGCGAGAAGCGGATCGAGAAGCGCACCACGACACCGGCGACCGCCATGCCGACCGCGACGACGAAGGAGGGCTGAGCCGTGCCGCTCACCCGCGACGAGATGGCCGCGCGCGCGGCGGCGGAGCTGGCCGACGGCTGGTACGTGAACCTGGGCATCGGGCTGCCGACGCTCGTGCCGAACCACGTGCCCGCCGGCCGTCACCTCGTGCTCCAGTCCGAGAACGGCCTGCTCGGCGTCGGCCCCTATCCCTCCGACGCCGACGTGGACCCTGACCTGATCAACGCCGGCAAGGAGACGGTCACGCTGCTGCCCGGCGCCTCCGTGTTCGACTCGGCGACCAGCTTCGGCATGATCCGCGGGGGCAAGATCGACGCGGCCGTCCTCGGCGGCATGCAGGTCAGCGCCGCCGGCGACCTCGCCAACTGGATGATCCCCGGCAAGACGGTCAAGGGGCCGGGCGGCGCGATGGACCTGGTGCACGGCGCGCGGCGCGTGATCGTGCTCATGGAGCACTCCGCCAAGGACGGGTCCCCCAAGCTCCTGCCGGAGTGCACGCTCCCCCTCACGGGGCGAGGCGTGGTGCACCGCGTCATCACCGACCTCGCGGTGCTCGACGTCACGCCCGACGGCTTCGTGCTCCGCGAGCTGGCGCCGGGCGTCGCCGTCGACGACGTCGTGGCGGCGACCGGCGCGCCCGTCACGCTCGCCCTCGACCGCCGGGACGCCGACGCGGCCGTCGCGTGACCGCCGGCCCGCCGGACGACCTCAGGCGGCCCGGCGGGAACGGACCGCGAGGGCGAGGGCGACCAGCACGCCGACGACGCTCGCCGCCGCCGCGACCCAGAACGCGGCGGAATAGGCGCCCGCCGGGTCGGTCGTGCCGGCCGCCAGGAGGGCCGTGACCACCGGGGCTGCCGCCGCGGACCCGACGGTGCGCACGACGCTGTTGAGGCCGGTCGCCGCGCCCGTCTCGGTAGGCGGCGACCAGGTGACGACGAGCTGGGCGCAGATCGCGTACCCGATGCCGTTGCCGAGGCCGAGCACGGAGAACGCCACGACGACCGCCCACGGCGTCGCGGGCCAGAGCGCCAGGCCGACCGCGCCGACGGCCATCACCGCCGCGGCGACCGCCCCGGTGCCGCCCGGGCCGACCCGCCGCACCAGCGCCGGCGTCGCGCGACCGCCGAGGAAGACGAGCACGGCGCTGGGGAGCATGGCCAGGCCCGAGACGGTCACGCTCATGCCGTGCCCGTAGCCCGTGCCCGACGGGGCCTGCATGAGCAGCGGCAGCGCGACGTAGCAGACGTACGGCACGAAGCCCACGGCCACGGTGAGGAGGCTGACCAGCACGATCGGCCCGTGCCGGAAGGTGCGCACGTCGACCACGGGCGCGTCCGTGCGCCGCTCGACGAGCACCAGCACGGCGAGCAGCGCCACGCCGACCAGGCCGACGACGATGGTCCGCGCCGAGCCCCAGCCCCACGTGCCGCCCTGCGAGACGGCGAGCAGCACGCCCACCAGGCCGCCCGCGAGCAGCCCGATGCCGGGCCAGTCGGTCCGGCGCTGCACGGCGGGCGCGCCGCCGCGCGGCACCCACGCGGCGACCAGCGCACCCGAGGCGAGGATCAGGACGGCGCCGAGGACGAAGAGCCAGCGCCAGCCGAGGGCGTCGACGACCACGCCGCCCACCACGAGCGCCGCGCCCGCCCCGAGGCCGATCATGCCGGGGATCCAGCCGAACGCGGCCGCCAGCCGTGGTCCCGACAGCAGGGAGCGCGTCAGCGCCAGGGCGAGCGGGAAGGTCGCGGTGCTCACGCCCTGCACCACGCGCGCGGCGAGCAGCACGCCGAGGCTCGGGGCGGCCGCGGCCACGAGGGTCGCCGCGGCGAACACGACGATGGTGCCGAGCAGTACCCGCCGGTGACCGAAGCGGTCCCCGAGGTTGCCGACGACGGGCGCGAGGACCGCCCCGGCGAGCAGGAACGCCGTGAGGATCCAGCCGGTCCCCTGCGCCGTCGCGCCCAGCTCGCGGCCCAGGGTCGGCAGGGCCGGGACGACGAGCGTCTGCATCAGCGAGAAGGCCAGCACGGCGGCGCTCAGCGCGAAGGTCACACGGCCGGGGTGCCGCACGACGGTGGTGTCGACGGGCTGGCCGGGGGCGGCGTCGGGCGCCGGGCTGGACGGAGGCACGGTCGTGCTCGCTCTCTGTGGTGGGGGTGGCTGCGCCTCGTCGCGCGGCGCCGATTGAAACGGAACGGAATGCTCGTTCCGATTCACCCTAGCATCGCGCCACGGGCTACCGTGTGCCCATGCCCTCCCCCACCGACCGGTCCGACGAGCGCGCCGACGAGCCCGCAGACCGGCCGATGCCCGGCCGGCAGCGGGAGGCCCGCGCCAACGACACCGCCGTGCTCGCCGCGGCGCGCGAGGTCTTCGCGGCGCAGGGGCACGGCGCCTCCATGGCCGACGTCGCTCGGCACGCCGGCGTCGGCGTCGGCTCCGTCTACCGCCGCTACCCCACCAAGGAGGCCCTGGTCGAGGCGCTCCACGTGCAGGCCGTGCGCGAGGCGGCGCGGCTGGCGACCGAGGTGGCGGACCAGTGCGGGACCGACGCGGTGGCCGAGGCCGACGGCGCCGTCGGCACGTTCCTCGCACGGCAGATCACCGGCGCGACCGGCCCCATCCTGCGGCCGCCGGGTGCCGGCGGGCCGCTCCCCGCCGACCTCGCCGCGGCGACCCGCGACCTGCGCGTCGGCCTCGAACGGCTGGTCGCCTACGACCGCGCCGCGGGCCTGCTCCCGGCCGGGTTCACGACCGCGGACGTCATGCAGCTCCTGCTGCACCTGCGCCCCGCGCTCCCCTTCCCCCGCGCCGAGGCGGACGCCCTGCACCTGCGCTACCTCCGGCTCGTCCTGGCCGGGCTGCGCTCCCGGGCGGGCGACGACGCCGGCCTCGGGGACGGCCCGAGCTGGGACGCGTGGGTCGGCGCCTGGCACGACTGAGCCCCTCCTCCCCGAGGGTCCGGCCGCTCCGCCGGCCCCGGTCACCCTGTCGGGCCCGGTCACCCTGTCGGCGCGTGTCGCTCCAGGAACTCGTAGACCTCGGTCGTGTCGACACCGGGGAACGCCCCGGACGGCATCGCCGCCAGCATCGACGCGTGCGGGCGGGCGCTCGGGAACGCGTGCCCGCCCCAGCGGCGGGCGAGGGGCTCGGCCGGCCGCCGGCAGCAGCTCTCGTCGGGGCAGCGCGACGTGCTGCGCGCCGTCGTCTCGCGGCCCAGGAACCACTTGACCTGCGCGTACGGCACGCCGACGCTCACGGAGAACCGCCCGTCGGGCGTGTCCTGCACCCGCGAGGTGCACCAGTACGTGCCGGTCGGGGTGTCGGTGTACTGGTAGTACGGGCTGAGCCGGTCGGCGACGGAGAACACCACGCGCGCCGTCCAGTGCCGGCACACGTGCTGGCCCTCGACGGTGCCCAGCGGGTCGGCCGGGAAGCGGACGCCGTCGTTCTCGTACGCCTTGTGGATCGCCCCCGACTCGTGCACCTTCATGAAGTGCACCGGGACGCCGAGGTGCCGGGTCGCGAGGTTCGTGAAGCGGTGGGCGACCGTCTCGTAGGACACGGCGAACGCGTCGCGCAGGTCCTCCAGCGAGATCGACCGCCGCTCCTTCGCCTCGCGCAGCTGCTTGACCGCCTCCCGCTCGGGCACCAGCAGCGCCGCGCACAGGTAGTTGGCCTCGACGCGCTGACGCAGGAACTCGCGGTAGTCGCGCGGCTCGGCGTGCTCGAGCACGTGCGACGCGAGGGCCTGGAGCACCGCCGAGCGCGCCTCGGACCGGCCGCGGATCCCGTTGCTCGGCAGGTAGACCCGGCGGTGGAGCTGGTCGATGACGGCGCGCGTGGACTGCGGCAGGTCCGGCTCGTAGTGGATCGAGAAGCCGAGGTGGGCGGCGAGCTCCCCCACCGCGCGCTGCGGCAGCGGTCCCCGCCCGTGCCCGACGTCGTCGAGCAGCCCGCGCGCGACGATCTCCAGGTCGGGGAAGTAGTTGTCCTGCGCGCGCATGTCCGCGCGCAGCTCGGTGTTGGCCCGGCGCGCCTCCTCGGGGGTCAGCGCGCGCTCGGAGTGCAGCCGCTCCAGCTCGCGCTGCAGCCCGACGATCGCCTCGAGCGCGTCCGACGGGAGGGACTTGCCCACCTTCACAGGGCGCACGCCCAGCGCGGAGAAGAGCGAGCCCCTTTGCACGCGCTCCAGCTCGATCTCCAGGGCGTCGCGGTGCGACGGCGGCTCGGCCGAGAGCAGGTCCTCGACCGTGGCGCCGAGGGCGCGGGCCACGGCCTGCAGGCGCGCGATCGTGGGTTCGCGCTTGCCGTTCTCGAGCATGGAGACCTGCGACGGCGCACGTCCGATGGCCTCTCCGAGCTGCTCCAGGGTCATGCCGCGGCGGGTGCGCAGGTGCCGGATGCGGCGGCCGATCGTGAGGGCGTCCGCCTCCTGGCTGATGGGGATGCCGCGCGGCAGCGTGGCGTCGTCCCGGGTACCGGGCGCGGAATCGGTCGAGATGGCCATGCTCGAGGGTGACACGTGCCACACCTTCCGTCCAGGAGAAGAACGCCGGAATTTCTCCTCAGATTTCCTGGCCGCGAGGTGGCGGGGCGCGCGAGGGTCGTGGTCATCGGCACCGCCACCGACGACCGAGACACACGAAAGAGGCTCGACATGACCGCCATCCTCGACTCCCGCAGCACCACCCGCGCCGGCGACCAGGCCCAGACGGCCGCACAGCTCGCCGAGCAGTGGGCCGCCGACCCGCGCTGGGACGGCATCAGCCGTGACTACACCGCGGAGGACGTCGTCGCGCTGCGCGGGTCGGTCGGCGAGGAGTTCACCCTGGCCCGCCGCGGCGCCGAGCGGCTGTGGCGCCAGCTGCACGAGGAGGACTTCATCAACGCGCTCGGCGCGCTGACCGGCAACCAGGCCGTGCAGCAGGTGAAGGCCGGTCTCCAGGCCATCTACCTCTCGGGCTGGCAGGTGGCCGGCGACGCGAACCTCGCGGGCCAGACCTACCCCGACCAGTCCCTCTACCCGGCGAACTCCGTGCCCGCCGTCGTGCGCCGCATCAACAACGCGCTGCTGCGCGCCGACCAGATCGACGTCTCCGAGAACGGCGCCCCGACGCGCGACTGGCTCGCCCCGATCGTCGCGGACGCCGAGGCCGGCTTCGGCGGCCCGCTCAACGCGTACGAGCTGATGCGGTCGATGATCGCGTCGGGCGCCGCGGGCGTGCACTGGGAGGACCAGCTCGCGAGCGAGAAGAAGTGCGGCCACCTGGGCGGCAAGGTGCTCATCCCCACCCAGCAGCACGTGCGCACCCTCAACGCGGCACGCCTCGCGGCCGACGTCTCCGACGTGCCGAGCGTCGTCATCGCCCGCACCGACGCCGAGGCAGCCACGCTGATCACGTCCGACGTCGACGAGCGCGACCGTCCGTTCCTCACCGGCGGTCGCACGGGCGAGGGCTTCTACGAGGTGCGCAACGGCGTCGAGCCGTGCATCGCGCGGGCCAAGGCCTACGCCCCGTACGCCGACCTCATCTGGATGGAGACCGGCACCCCGGACCTCGAGCTCGCGCGGACGTTCGCGGAGGCCGTCAAGGCCGACTTCCCGGACCAGATGCTGGCGTACAACTGCTCGCCGTCGTTCAACTGGAAGAAGCACCTGGACGACGACACGATCGCGAGGTTCCAGCGCGAGCTGGGCGCCATGGGCTTCCGCTTCCAGTTCATCACCCTGGCCGGCTTCCACGCCCTCAACTACTCGATGTTCGACCTCGCCCACGGCTACGCCCGCGAGCAGATGTCCGCCTACGTGCGGCTGCAGGAGGCCGAGTTCGCCGCCGAGGAGCGCGGTTACACCGCGACCAGGCACCAGCGCGAGGTCGGCACCGGCTACTTCGACCGCGTGTCGACGGCGCTCAACCCCGACGCCGCCACCCTCGCGCTCGCGGGCTCCACCGAGGCCGCACAGTTCTGACCGCGAGACAGAGAGCCCGGCGAGATAGAGAGGGCGCATCGCCGAGATAGAGAGTTCGATCTATCTCGTCGCCCGCCCCTCTCTATCTCGGCGATCCAGGCTCTCTATCTCGGCGGATCCCCCTCTCTATCTCGCCGACGACCCGCCCGGAGGCACGTCATGACCACGCTCGCTCCCCCCACCACCAGCCCGACCACGGCGACGCCTCTCGCCGACACGGCGCCCGACCCGTTCGTCTGGGGCGGGACGTCGCTCGCGGAGGGGCACCTCACCGTCACCGCCCCGCTGGAGGCGCGCGACGAGGAGATCCTCACCCCGGAGGCGCTGGCGTTCCTGGCGATGCTGCACGACCGGTTCGCCGACGACCGCACCGCGCTGCTGCTGGAGCGGCAGCGGCGGATGCGGAGCGTTGCCGACGGCGAGGACCCGGACTTCCACCCCGCCACCCGGCCCGTGCGCGACGACCCGTCCTGGCGGGTGGCGGGCGCGGCCGGGGCTCCGGGGCTGAGCGACCGCCGCGTGGAGATCACGGGCCCGACGGACCCGAAGATGACGATCAACGCGCTCAACTCGGGCGCCCGGTGCTGGCTGGCCGACGCCGAGGACGCGCAGTCCCCGACGTGGCGCAACGTCATGGAGGGGCAGCTCGCCCTGCACGACGCGATCCGCGGCACGCTGAGGTTCACCAACCCGGCGGGCAAGGAGTACGCGCTCCGGTCGACGGACCTCACCGAGCTTCCGACCATCGTGTTCCGGCCCCGCGGGTGGCACCTGTTCGAGTCGCACCTGGCGTACACCGGCCCCGACGGGTCGACGCAGCCGGCGTCGGGGTCGCTGGTCGACTTCGGCCTGTACCTGTTCCACAACGCCCACGAGCTGGTCTCCCGCGGGCGCGGACCGTACTTCTACCTGCCGAAGCTCGAGGGGTACCGCGAGGCGCGGCTGTGGAACGAGGTGTTCGAGGCGGCCCAGGACGCGCTCGGCATCCCGCGGGGCACGATCCGCGCGACGGTCCTCATCGAGACGCTGCCCGCCGCCTTCGAGATGGAGGAGATCCTCTACGAGCTGCGCGACCACTGCGCCGGCCTCAACGCCGGCCGCTGGGACTACCTGTTCAGCGTGATCAAGTGCTTCCGGAAGCGGGGGTCGTCGTACGTGCTGCCGGACCGCGCGCAGGTCACGATGACCGCGCCGTTCATGCGGGCGTACACCGAGCTGCTCGTCGCCACGTGCCACAAGCGCGGGGCGCACGCCATCGGCGGCATGAGCGCCTTTATCCCCGACCGCCGCTCCCCCGAGGTGACCGAGCGCGCCGTCGAGCAGGTGTGGGCCGACAAGACGCGCGAGGCCCACGACGGCTTCGACGGCACCTGGGTGGCCCACCCCGACCTGGTCGAGGTGGCACGCGGCGCGTTCGACGAGGTGCTCGGCGAGCGCGAGAACCAGGTCGCCCGCCTGCGCGACGACGTCGTGGTGGGCCAGGCGGAGCTGCTCGACGTCGCGTCGGCGCGGCGCGGGGGCGCCACCGTCACGGCGGCCGGGCTCCGGACGAACGTGTCCGTGGGGCTGCGCTACATCGAGTCGTGGCTGCGCGGCACCGGCGCGGCGGCGATCGACCACCTCATGGAGGACGCGGCCACCGCCGAGATCTCCCGGTCGCAGGTGTGGCAGTGGGTCGCGTCCGGCACGACGACGGACGACGGCCTGCCCATCACCCGCGTGCGCTGCGAGGCTGTGCTGCGCGACGTCCTGCGCGGCCTCCCGCGGTCCGCCCGCGACCGCTTCGAGGACGCCGCGGCCCTGTTCCGCGAGGTGGCGCTGGGCGAGGAGTTCCCGCCGTTCCTCACGACAGGCGCGTACGCCCGCTACCTCGCCGGCTGAGCGCGGAGCATGCAGCTGCGCACGTTCTCAGTCGTGAGAACGTGCGCAGCTGCATGCTCGGCGACCGCCTCCAGGGCAGGATCGGAGGATGACGACGACCCTGCGCACGCTCCTGCTCGGCCAGGTCGAGTTCTACTGGGACGCCCACCTGTGGCCGCGGCTGCAGGGGCTGACCGACGACGAGTACCTCTGGGAGCCGGTCGACGGGGCGTGGAGCCTGCGGCGCGACGACGACGGCACGGTCCGGATCGAGCTGACGCCGGTGGAACCGCCCGTGCCGCCGGTGACGACGATCGCGTGGCGCGCCGCGCACCTGGGCCGCGACGTCTGGGGCAAGCGCGGCCGCGCGCTCTTCGGGCCGACGACCGCCCCCACCGACGCCGACATGTTCGACGCGCGGCACTGGCCGGAGCCCCTGCCCCTCACGGCCGCCGGCGGGCTCGACCTGCTGCGCGAGGGCTACGAGCTGTGGCGCGACCACCTCTCGCGGCTCGACGACGACGCGCTCGCCGAGCCGCTCGGGCCACGCGGCGGTCCCTACGCGAGCGACTCGCTCGCGGCGCTCGTCGTGCACCTCAACCGCGAGGCGATGGCGCACGGCGCCGAGATCTGCCTGCTGCGCGACCTCTACCGCGCGCAGCGCGAGCGCCGCGACCCCGTCGTCGCGACGGCGCTCGGGGGCAGCCCGGCCGATCTCGAGCGGATGCTCCGGCTCGACGGCGGCCTGGGCGACCTGGCCGACCGGCACCCGACGCTGGTCGTCGAGCTGGCGGGGCTCGGCCGCTGGGACGCGGTGCGGTCGCTCGCGGCGCGCGGCTTCCCGGTCACCGTCGCGGCCGACGACGGCTCCACGGCCCTGCACTACGCGGCGACCACCGGCACCCCGGACGACGCCCGGCTGCTGCTCGACCACGGCGCCGATCCCAGCGCCGTCGACGGACGCTTCGGGACGACGCCGGCCGGCTGGGCGGACTTCCTGGGCAGGGCCGAGCTCGCGGAGGTCCTCACCCCCTGACTGCCGAGCAGCGCGGGGCAGCGGCCTGTGGATAACGCCGGCGGACGGCGGCCCGGGTGCGGCAGGGTGACGGCGCATGGACACCATCACCCCGTTCCGCCCGGGCGACGAGGTCGCCGACGACGCCGAGCTGCTGGAGCTCGCCCACTTCCTCGCGGGCGGCGTCCACCCACGACGGCGAACGCTCACCGTCACCTGGCTTGACGCCGACGACCGGCTCCTCGGGCTCGCGCTGCCCATCGACGACGTGCCCCGCCGGCCCGACCCCGCCGCACTCGTCGGCCTGGGCACCGTGCTGCGCGGCGTCGTCGACGACGAGGCGCCCGGCGGCAGCGCCGTCGTCGTGCTCGAGCGGCCCGGCGACGCCACGCTCACGGCCGACGACCGCGCCTGGAACCGCGACCTGCGCGAGCAGGCCGACGCCCAGGGCGTGCGGCTGCGCGGGTTCTTCGTCGCCGCCGGCGGGCAGGTGCGGCCGCTGGCGCTGGACGACGCGTGAGGGCCGGCCCCGTCGGCCGCTCACCGGGCGTGCGCGAGCAGGTCTCCGACGACGGCGCGCGGCGCCGGGAGCCGACCCATCTCCTCGGCCATCCCCCGTGCCGCGGACCTGTAGCGCGGCTCGTGCAGGACGGCGCGCACCGCGTCCCCGAGCCGGGCGACGAGCCCCGGGCCCGACTCGACGGCGAGCCCCGCCCGCGCCTCGGCGACCCGGCGGGCGTTGATCCACTGGTCCGACGCGAACAGCGGGACGACCACCTGCGGGACGCCCGCCCCGAGCGCGAGCGTCGTGGTGCCGAAACCGCCGTGCCCGACCATCGCCGCCGCGAGCGGCATCACCGCCTCCTGCGGCCACCAGCGCTCGACGCGCACGTTGGGCGGCCACGGGGCCCAGGCCTCCGGGTCGCCGTGAGCGCCGACCGTCACCAGGGCCCGGGCCTCCACCCCGGCCAGGGCGTCGACGGCGGCGGAATAGGTGCTGTCGAACACCCCCTGCGCCGCGGCGACCGTGCCGAAGGAGACGTAGACGAGCGGGGCGTCAGGATCTCCCCACGCAGGCAACGGCGGGGCCTGCGTGCGCGGCGCCGGGATCCGGTAGCGCACGGGCGCGACGCCGTCACCCTCGCGATCGTCGTCGAACGATGGCGGCACGCTGGTGAACACGGGCTCGGCCGCCGCCGCTGCGGCGAGGTCGGCCTCGACGCCCCCCCCCCGGGCCGCGAGCTCGGCCAGCGGACCGGTCAGCTCGTCGACGAACGTCCTGATCAGCGAGCACAGCCCGATCGCCACCTGGACGTGCGGGACCCCTGCCGCCTCCGCGGCGACGAGGGAGGCCACCTCCGCGGGCTCGCGGACCACGACGTCGGGGCGCCACGCGGCCAGGAGGCCGGTCACCGCCGGCAGCGCCGCGACGGGGTCGAGGCGGCCGAAGACCTCCGTCATCACCCGCGCGTTCGCCTCCTGCCGGGACAGGCTCGGCAGCGCGGCGAAGACGGCTCCCAGCGCAACGGGGTCCGCGTCGTCGAACGGTTCGTGTCGCAGACCGGTCGTCGCGACGTGCTCCGCGAAGGAGGCGGGCGCGGCGACGCGCACCTCGTGGCCGGAGTCGGCGACCGCGCGGGCGAGGGGCACCATCGGCCGGAAGTGGCCCTGGCCGCCCGTGGTCGCGAACAGCACCCGCATCCTTCGAGGGTAGGTCGCGCGTGGTGTGCCCGTCCGCGAGGAGGATCCCCACCTGGCGCTGACGACCTCGCCCGGCCGACCCTAGCCCGGCCGGCTTCTAGCCAGTCGATCCCGGGTCGACGCGCACCGACTGCGCGCCGTCGACGACGTCGGCGGTGCCGTGCCGCAGCTCGCGCGGCTCGAGGTCCAGGAACACCAGCCCGCTCTCGCCGAGCCGCGACCGCGTGACGTCGAAGCCGGAGGGGGCGGCGCCGTCGTCGAACAGGCGTGCGCCGGAGCCGACGACGACGGGCGCGACGACGAGGCGCCAGACGTCCACGAGCCCCAGGTCGTGCAGCGTGCTCGCGAGGCGCGCGCTGCCGTGCACCTGCAGCTCGCCGTCCGGGCCGTCCTTGAGCGCCTGCACCCGGGCGGCCAGGTCGGCGGGGTCGATCACGGTGGTCCCGGCCCACTCCGGGTCGCGCAGGGTCGAGGAGACGACGTAGCGCGGGCCGGCGTCGATGCGCGCGGCGAGCGCGTCGTCCGGGTCGGTGACCTGCCCCCACGACGCCCAGAACATGTCGTAGGTGGTGCGGCCGAGCAGGAAGGCGTCGACGTCCGCGAACCACCCGTCCACGACCTCCCCGAACACCGGGTCCGTGGTGAACGGCACGAACCAGCCGCCTTCGGTGAAGCCGCCGCGGGTGTCCTCCTCGGGCCCTCCGGGGCCCTGCACCACACCGTCGAGCGAGGTGAAGATGTTGACGCTCAGCCGCATGGCATCCTCCGTCATCGACCGCCCGGCCGACCTTTGCCCTGGACTTCCGCGCCTCGGCGGCATATTTTCACCTCGGCAGCATGCTGTGACCGGATTCACACACGCTACCGGATCCGCCGGACGGACGAGCTGGAGGGAGCGAGGCCGTGGCCGACGTCCTGGTGCTCAACGCGGGCTACGAGCCCCTGCACCGCGTGTCGGTCAAGCACGCCATCACGATGCTCGTCCGCGAGGTCGCGGTCGTCGAGGAGGCGGTGGAGGGCCACCGCTTCGGCCCCTACCCGATGCCCCGCGTGCTGCGCCTGGTGCGGTACGTCGCGATGCGCTGGCGGTACCGCAGCGCGGGCCGGCCGGCGGTCACCAAGGACGGCGTGAAGCGCCGGGACGGCGCGTGCGCCTACTGCGGCGGCCCCGCGGAGACGGTCGACCACGTGGTCCCCCGCTCCCGTGGCGGCGACTCGTCGTGGCTCAACCTCGTCGCCGCGTGCGAGACGTGCAACGGGCGCAAGGCCGACCGCACCCCGCTGGAGGCCGGCATGCCGCTGCTGCTCGCACCGTTCGTCCCGCCCGCGGAGCACGGGCTCGTGCGCCGGCGACGGCGCGCCACCGCGCCGGCCGCGGCCTGAGCTCAGGCCGCGGGCTCGTCCTCCGGAAGGTCGGGCACCACGGTGAGCGACCCGGTCGCCGGCAGGGCGTTCGCGCCGCCCCGGTCCGCCGGCGTGAGCGCGCGCGACGCGATGACGCTGCTCGCGAAGTTCGCGTGGCACTCGGTGCAGTACCACTCGGGCGTGGGCACGGGCACCTCGAAGCCGCCGTAGACGACGTCCGGCTCGGCGTTCATCACGTCGTCCTGGAACGTCATGCCCCACACGATCCGCTTGGTCTTGCCGCGCGCGCCGCAGCCCGGGCACTGGGGGCGCATCCGCGCGCGCTGCGACGCCACGGTGTGCGCGTGCAGCAGGTCGTGGCACTGGCCGCACAGCAGGTGCACGTCGCGCACGAGCTGCTCGAGGGTGCGCCCGCCCGCGGTGGTGGTGCCGAGGCGGACCGCGCCGTCGTCGTGGGCCTGCATGCGGTGCACGTCGACGAACCGCTCGCAGGTGGCGCAGCGCTCCTCGCGGCGCATCGACCAACCCGTCACGGCGCGGTGGCCCAGGATGCGCAGGGCGTGCACGTCGGGCGCGGTGGCGCCGGCGCCGCAGTCACCCGGGTCCAGCGTGTGCACGGGGCCGCCGCGGAACTGCTCCGCGACGCCGTCGAGCACGAGCCGGGCGTGCTCGGGCGGCAGCCAGCCGGACGTACCCGTGTAGGTGTCGGCGCCCTCGAACAGGTCGGCCCACACGATCGGGCGGTCCGGGCCGAAGAGGTCGTCGCTGACCCAGCTCTCGCCGTCGCTGGCGCCCATGAGCTCGACGGCGGCGACCACACCGGCGTCGCCGAGCACGGTGACGACGACGTCGCCCCGCTGCGGGCCGTCCGGGCCGGCCGGCAGCCGGTGCTCCGGCGAGCGGGTCGCGATCGCGACGGACTCCGTCAGCCAGTCGGCCGACCAGTGGAGGTACACGGACGGCACGAGCCACGCGGGCAGCGCCGACAGGGAGGGGAGGGTCTCTCGGGTCACCGGGAGAACATATCGGGCGCCGACCCTCCGACACCACGGGCGAGGTCGTTCCGGTCGCGACGTCCCCGCGCTAGGTTCCGAGCAGGCACGACGGCGTCGCCGCTCCGCACCGTGCACGACACCAGGCACCGCCGCCGCCCCGCCGACGAGCTTCTGCCGCGAGGAGGCACGGATGAACATCGGACTGTGGGTCGCCGCCGGGCTGCTGGCCCTGCTCTACCTGGCGGTGGGCTTCGTCAAGCTGACCCGCAGCCGCGAGCGCCTGCGCGCGTCCATGGGGTGGGTGGAGGACTTCCCGGTCGTCGTGGTGCGGCTCATCGGCCTGGCGGAGATCGCGGGCGCGCTGGGCCTGATCCTCCCGCTCGCCACCGACGTCCAGCCATGGCTGACCCCGACCGCGGCGACCTGCCTCGTCGTGCTGCAGGCGCTGGCGATCTCGGTGCACGTGCGCCGCCGCGAGCTCGCGCAGCTGTGGGTCAACGTGCTCCTGCTGCTGGCCGCCGCGTTCGTCGCCGTCGGGCGGTTCGCCGGCTGGTGACCTGGCCGACGACGCCCGTCAGGCCCCGGCCCACTCCGAGTCGGTGAGCAGCCGCGAGCGGATGAGGAACCGCACGCCCTCAGGCGCCTCGACGCTGAAGCCGGCGCCACGGCCGGGCACGACGTCGATCGTCAGGTGCGTGTGCTGCCAGTACTCGAACTGGGCGCGACTCATCCACACCGCGACGGTGAACGCCTCCCCCGTCGCGCCGGGTGCGTCGTCCGGCCCGTCGACGAGGCGCAGGTCGCCCAGGTGAACGTCGGCGTCGCCCAGCAGGAAGTCGCCGTCCGGGTAGCACATCGGGCTGGACCCGTCGCAGCAGCCGCCGGACTGGTGGAACATCAGCTCGCCGTGCTGGCGCCGCAGCCGGGCGAGGAGCCCGGCCGCGGCGTCCGTCACGGCGACACGGGAGATCGTGTCGTCGGTCATCGGTCTAGAAGAACCCGAGCTTCTGGCCCGAGTAGCTGACCAGGAGGTTCTTGGTCTGCTGGTAGTGGTCGAGCATCATCTTGTGGTTCTCGCGCCCGACGCCGGAGCCCTTGTACCCGCCGAACGCCGCGGCCGCGGGGTACGCGTGGTAGCAGTTCGTCCACACCCGCCCGGCCTCGATCGTGCGGCCGGCGCGGTACGCCGTCTCGCCCTGACGGGACCAGACGCCGGCGCCCAGGCCGTAGAGGGTGTCGTTGGCGATCTTCATCGCGTCGTCGAAGTCGGCGAACTCCGTCACGGACACGACCGGCCCGAAGATCTCCTCCTGGAAGATCCGCATCGAGTTCTTGCCCTCGAAGACGGTGGGCGTCACGTAGTACCCGCCCGCCAGGTCGCCGTCCATCTCCGCGCGGCCCCCGCCCGTGAGGACCTTGGCGCCCTCCGCCTTGCCGATGTCGATGTACGACAGGATCTTCTCGAGCTGGTCGTTGCTCGCCTGCGCGCCGATCATCGTGTCGGTGTCCAGCGGGTTGCCCTGCTTCACGGCCTTCGTGCGCTCCAGGGCGTCGCCGAGGAACTGGTCGTAGATGTCGGCCTGGATCAGCGCGCGCGACGGGCAGGTGCACACCTCCCCCTGGTTGAGGGCGAACATCGTGAACCCCTCGAGCGCCTTGTCGTAGTAGTCGTCCTTCGCCGACGCGACGTCCGAGAAGAAGATGTTCGGGCTCTTGCCGCCGAGCTCCAGCGTCACCGGGATGATGTTCTGCGACGCGTACTGCATGATCAGGCGGCCGGTCGTCGTCTCGCCGGTGAACGCGATCTTGCGGATGCGCGAGCTCGACGCGAGCGGCTTGCCCGCCTCGACGCCGAACCCGTTGACGACGTTGACCACGCCGGGCGGCAGCAGGTCGCCGATGAGGTCCATGAGGAACAGGATCGACGCCGGGGTCTGCTCGGCCGGCTTGAGCACGACGGCGTTGCCCGCCGCGAGCGCCGGGGCCAGCTTCCACGTGGCCATGAGGATCGGGAAGTTCCACGGGATGATCTGCCCGACCACGCCGAGCGGCTCGTGGAAGTGGTACGCGACGGTGTCCTCGTCGATCTCCGAGATCGACCCCTCCTGCGCGCGGATGGCGCCCGCGAAGTAGCGGAAGTGGTCGATGGCGAGCGGGATGTCGGCGGCGAGGGTCTCGCGGACGGGCTTGCCGTTCTCCCAGGTCTCGGCCACCGCGATCTTCTCGAGGTTCGCCTCCATGCGGTCGGCGATCCGGTTGAGGACGTTCGCCCGCTCCGTGACGGACGTGCGCCCCCACGCGGGCGCCGCGCCGTGGGCGGCGTCGAGCGCGCGCTCGATGTCCTCGGCGTTCCCGCGCGCCACCTCGGTGAAGGTCTGCCCGGTGACCGGGCTGGGGTTCTCGAAGTACTGCCCGCTCGCCGGCGGCACGTACTCGCCGCCGATCCAGTGGTCGTACCGGGCGCGGTACTCGGCGACCGCCCCGGGCTGACCGGGGGCTGCGTAGACGGTCATGCTGCCTCCTCGCACGTGCGGCGCCTCGTCGCGCCGCGTTGGACGCGACCGTAGGACGGCGAGGGTTGCAGCCCCGTTGCAGTCAGGCCGTCACGAGAGCGTCTCGTCGAGCAGCCCGGCGCGGGCGCGGGCGCGCACGGCCTGCGGGCTGCCGGCCGGGGCGACGTCGAGCAGGCGGGTCCAGGCGGCGTGGTCGTCTGCGCCCTCGGCGCCGCGCACCCAGGCGTCCAGGGCGTCCGGGTCGCCGGCGGCCAGGACGGCGGCACGGACCTCGGCCGAGAGCTCGGCGCGCAGCTGCTCGACGCCGGGGGCCACGGACCGCGGCAGCAGCGGCGCGTAGGCGTCGACGGCGGCGCGCGCGTCGCCGTCGGCGAGGGCCGCGCGCACGTCGCCCGCGTCGGTGCGCAGGGGGCGGGCGAGCCGGTACGGCCGCGACCCGGCGAGCAGCGCGCCGGCGACGTGCCGCAGCCGGGAGACCTCGGCCCGCACGGTGACGTCGGACAGCTCGCCGGGGTGCAGCAGCACGGCGAGCTCGTCCGCGGCGAGGCCCGACGGGTGCTCCGCGAGCAGCAGCAGGATCTCGGCGTGCCGCAGCGACAACGGCCGCTCCCCCGCGGGCGTCCGCAGCACGGGCCGGCCGAGCACGCGGAGGTCGACGGGTGCCGTCCCGGTCAGGTGCGACGCCGTCGCGGCACGGGTCGCGAGCTCGCGCTCCACGGTCGCGACGGTGGCCCGCACGAGCGACAGCACGACGTGCGTCGCCGCGGCCCGCCGCCCCGTGACGTCGAGGACGCCGAGCACCCGGCCCGTGGCGGGGTCGCGGATGGGCGCGGCGGCGCAGCTGAGCTCCTGCACGGGGCGGGAGAAGTGCTCGGCGCCGATCACCTGGACGGCCCTGCGGGTCGCGAGCGCCGTCCCCGGCGCGTTGGTGCCCACGCTCTCCTCGCCCCACACGGCGCCCTCGACGAAGCCCACGCGGTCGACCGTGCCGCGGAGGCGACGGTTCCCCTCCACCCAGAGCAGGCGGCCGATCTCGTCGGAGACGGCGACGACCAGGCCGTCGTCCGCCGCGCCGTCGACGACGAGCTCCCGCACGACCGGCATGACGGCGGCGAGCGGGTGGGCGGCGCGGTAGGCGGCGAGCTCGGCGTCGGCCAGCGCGACCTGCGGGTGCGGGGTGTCCGGGTCGACGCCGTTGCGCAGGGAGCGGCGCCAGGAGTCGGCGACGACGGGGTCGATGCCGCCGGGCGGCTCGCCCGTGCCGAGGAAGCGCTCGTACGCGGCGCGCACGGTGCGTGGGTCGCGACGCACCCCGGCCCCGCGCGGGCCGTGCCCCGCGGAGAAGCTGTCCCCGTACATCGCGACCTCCCGACGTCGTCGTCCGGGCGCCGCCAGTCTAGGGGGCGGACCGCCCAGCCACGGATCGCCGGGCCCTGGATCACCCCCGAGCCCTGGGGCACCGTGGTGCCCATGGCACGCAGCGAGCACGACCTCACCCCGCCCGAGCTCCCCTTGCCCGATCTCACCGGACGGCGTGCGCTGGTCACGGGGGCGAGCGACGGCGTCGGCCTGCGGATCGCGACGCGGCTCGCAGGGGCGGGGGCAGACGTGCTCCTGCCCGTCCGCAACCAGCGCAAGGGCGAGGCGGCCGCCGACCGGATCCGCGCGCGGCACCCGGCGGCGCGGCTCGTCCTGCACGAGCTGGACCTGGCCTCCCTGGCGTCGGTCGCGGCGCTGGGCGAGAAGCTCACGGCCGCGGGCGAGCCGATCCACCTGCTCGTCAACAACGCGGGGGTCATGACCCCGCCCGAACGCCAGGTCACCGCGGACGGCTTCGAGCTGCAGCTCGGCACGAACCATCTCGGCCACTTCGCGCTGACCGCCCACCTGCTGCCGCTGCTCCGCGCGGGCCGGGCCCGGGTCACGACGCAGTCGAGCGTCGCCGCCCGGCGCGGCGCGATCCTGTGGGACGACCCGAACGCGGAGCGCCGGTACGACGGCCGCCGCTCGTACGCGGGGTCGAAGCTGGCGTGCGGGCTGTTCGGCCTCGAGCTCGCCCGCCGCAGCGGGGCCGCCGGCTGGGGAGTCACGAGCAACGTGTCGCACCCCGGGGTGGCACCCACGAGCCTGCTCGCCGCGCGTCCCGAGGTCGGCCGCGCCGGGGACACCCGGGACGTGCGCGTCATCCGCTGGCTCTCCGCACGCGGCCTCGTCGTCGGGACCGTCGAGAGCGCCGCCCTGCCGGCGCTCCTCGCGGTCGCGTCGCCCGACTCGCGCGACGGCGGGTTCTACGGCCCGCGCTGGCCGGGGCACCTCGGCGGCCCGCCCGGGCCGCAGCGGCCCTGGGCGCCGCTGCGGCGCACCGACGACGCCGCGCGCCTGTGGGCGCTGTCGGAGGAGCTCACCGGGGTCACGTTCGCCTGACGACCGACGCTCGGCCCGGCGGCCGGCCCCGGCGTCAGTCCCGGCCGAACGCCGTGCGCAGCTCGTCCTTCGCGCGCTCGAGGACGTCGCGCTGCGCCGCGGGGAGGTTGGTCCCGGCGCGGTTGACGTAGAACGTCAGCATCGACATGGCCGACCGGTACGCCGACCCCTTGCGCCGGTCGCTCGCCTCGGCGGAGCGTTTGAGGGACGCGGCGATGCGCGCCGGGTCGTCCCAGGTGAAGACGTCGTCCTCCAGGTCGAGCGCGTCGGAGTGCTCGGTGACGTCCTGCGACCACCGCTCGCCGTCGTCGTCCTTCGCCATGCCCCCGACGCTAGGCCCGGGGCCGGGATGTTCGCAGCCGGCTCAGTCGCGCAGCGCGAGGCGGCGGGCGAGCACCGCGCAGACCACGAGCTGGAGCTGGTGGAAGATGATCACCGGGACGGCGATGACGCCGGCCGCGGCGACCGGGAACAGCACGCTCGCCATGGGCAGGCCGGTGGCGAGGGACTTCTTGGACCCGCACATGAGCAGCGCGATCCGGTCCTCGACGGGCAGCTTGAGCGCGGCGCCGCCCCACCACGTGAGCCCGAGCATGATCGCCAGGAACACCCCGCTCACCACGAGCAGCACGACGATCGCCCAGGCGGAGGTGCCGGCCCACACGCCCGCGGAGCTCGCCGCCGCGACGGCGGAGAACACCACGACGAGGATCGTGCCCCGGTCCACGGACAGGGTGAGCCAGCGGCGGGCGCGGACCCAGTCGCCCACCCACGGCTGCAGCAGCTGGCCCACGACGAACGGGAGCAGGAGCTGCAGCAGCACGGTCTGCAGCCCGTCGAGGCCGTGACCGGCGGTCGCGCCTGCGCCGCCGTCGGCGTCGGTCATGAGCCACAGCACCAGCAGCGGGGTGAGCACCATGCCGAGCACGTTGGACACGGTGGCGCCGCAGATCGCGCCCGCGACGTTGCCGCGCGCCACCGACGTGAACGCCACCGACGACTGCACGGTCGACGGCAGCAGCGACAGGTAGAGCATCCCGGCGGCGAGCGGCGCGCCGACCAGCGGGGTGATCGCCCACGCGACGACGAGGCCGAGCACCGGGAACAGCACGTACGTGGCGACGAGGATGCCGCCCTGCAGGCGCCAGTTGCGCAGCCCCGCCCACACCTCACGGGTCGACAGGCGCGCGCCGTAGACGAGGAACAGGATCGTCACCGCGACGTCGGCCGCGACGTCGACGACCTGCTGCACCCCCGGGCCGACGGGCACCACCAGCCCCAGCACCATCACCACGACCAGCGTGACGACGAACGGGTCCACCCAACGGCTCAGCACACGACGCACCGGGCGAGTGTAGGGAGTGCAGCGCCGGAGGCGCGGACACGTCCGCCCGGCGCCGACCGGACCACTCATTCCCGAAGCGCATGACCGGGCGGTCACGAGTCTTGGTGGGCATCGGTCGCGGGGTGGCACGGTCGTGGCCACGACGACCCGAGGAGACGACATGACCGTGACCGTCCGCCGCCGGACCCTGTTCGGCTTGGCCGGAACCGCCGCTGCCGGAGCGCTCACCGGCACCCCTGCCCTCGCCGCGCCCCGGGTGGAGGACCGAGGTGCGACCGGCCACGCGACGTTCCGCTGGCTCGGCGTGGCGGGCTGGCAGATCCGCACGCCGCGCTCCCACCTGCTGGTCGACCCCTACCTCACCCGGTTCGACACGGGGCTGGCGAAGGGACTGTTCGACCGCGGCACGCGGCTCACGGTCGACCCGGCGGCGATCGACGACGTCCTGGGGCGGCCCGACCGGGCAGGCCGGGTCACCGCGACCCTGGTCACGCACACCCATTGGGACCACTTCGGCGACGTCCCGCACATCGCCGCGACCCGGGGCGGCACGGTGTTCACCACCCTGACGGGATATCACCTCGCACGGTCCTTCGGTGTGGCCGACGACCAGCTCGCAGTGCTCAAGGGCGGCGAGGAGATCGTCGTGGGTGACCTGGTGGTCCGCGCCGTCCGGTCGTTGCACAGCCGCTCCGGCAACGGTGGGGTGCTGTTCCCCGGGGTGCGCCACGCGGTACCGGAGCGCCCCGCGACCATCGCCGACCTGCCGGAGGGGGACACGCTGGCGTACCTCCTGCGCGCGCCGTCGGGCCGCAGCGTGCTGCTCCTGGGGGCGAGCGACTTCGACGACGTGTCGCTGCGCGGGCTGCGGCCCGACGCGGTCGCCGTGCCGGTGCCGGCGAACGACGTCACCAGCGAGTACGCCTCCCGGCTCATGGACGTCCTCGACGGGCCCAGGCTGGTCGTCCCCGTCCACTGGGACCACTTCGAGGCCTCGCCGACCGACCCGCCCACCGTGCAGGACGACGGGACGGCCGACCGGCTGCGTGCCACGGTGGCCGCGATCCGACGCGCGTCGCCCCGGACCCGCGTCGTCGTGCCGGACTACCGGACCTCGCTCGACCTGCTCTGACGGACCACCGGGATCACGGGCGTGGCGAGGGTGCGGTGCGGCGCACCAGGTCGTGCAGCCGGCGAGCGGCGCGACCGAGCGCCATCTCCGCGGCCGGCTGCGCCCGCGCCGCCACGCTGGACCGGCTGAGGACGACGACGACGAACCGGCCGCCGTCCGCGTGCTCGACGACCCCCGCCTCGTGGCGCAGGTTGAGCACGGTGCCCGTCTTGGACGACCAGGTGGACGAGTCGCGGTCGAACTCGGGCGCCAGGCGGTGCCGGTGCACGTTGGAGGCGAGGAGCTCGCGCAGGCGTCCGGACACCGCGGGGTCCAGCCGGTCCGGGTCCCAGACCGCGCCGAGGAGGTCCGCCAGCACGCGCGCCGAGGAGGTCGTCGACACCGAGACGTCGAGCGACCGGATCACGCTTCCTCCGCTCGCGGTGCTCGCCAGCGCCGCGAAGGCGTGCCCGAGCCCCGGCGCGAGGTGCTCCAGTGCCTCCGCCGGGGTGTCGTCCAGCTCGCCGAGACCGTGCCGGATCTCGACGTCCGGCACCCGGAGCTCGCGCAGCACCCGGCTGACGTGGGCGGGAGGTGTCAGGGCGAGCAGCGCGTCGCAGGCGCTGCTGTCGCTCAGCGAGACGGCCAGGTAGAGCAGGTCGTCGAGGGCCACCGACGCCGGGTGCCTGAACCGCGTGATGCCCGGCGGTCCCGTGCTCGTCGCACGCCCCGGGTCGACCACCACGGTCGAGGCGGCGTCGAGCTCCCGGCGACGGATCCGCTCGAGCGTCGCGAGAGCTACCGGGACCTTGACGAGGGAGGCGACCGGGAGCTCGAGGTGCGGGTCGACGCCGACCTCCCGGCCGGAGTCGAGGTCGCGGACGAGGATCCCCGCGGTCAGGCCGGCATCGGCGAGCTCGTGCCGCACCCGCCGGACCTCGCCCGCCGCGGCGGCTCCCGCGATCACGGGGCGACCTCCGCGGCGCCGAGGGCGAGCGCGATCGCCTCGGCCAGGGCGTCGATCGAGGCGGTCGCCGCCACGGGATCGCCGGGCCGCAGCTCCAGGCGGTGTGCCCGGGAGAGGTCGAGGCCGCCCGGCGACGTCCAGGAGAGCCCCAGCTCGCGCGCCTGCACCGGGGTGCAGAGCAGCAGGTCCGCGCTGGTCGTCACCGCGGCCAGCGCGGGGACCAGCGGGGCCACCCGCACCTGCCGCGGTAGACAGCCTGCGGACGCGGCGTGCCGGGCCAGGGCGTCGCCGACGAGGGCGTTGTCGTCCTCCGGGGTCACCCACACGCGTCGCGGCGGTCCGGGGTCTCCGCGGCGCGGGGCCAGCTCGTCGAGGTACACCCGTGCCCCGCCGTCCGGGCCGCCACCGCCCCACCCCAGCGGGGCGGTCCAGCGCGCCGCACCGGTCGTCGCCACGACGAGCGCGGCGTCCGCGCGCGAGTCGCGCACCATCTCCGCGCGTCGTGCCGGAGGGGCAGGCAGCGGCCGCAGCACGATCCCCGCCTGCCGGGCGTCAGCGATCAGCGTGGCCGTGACCGTCGGCGAGAGGTCCTCCGGGACCACGAGGCGCAGGGGCGGCGCCTCGCGCATCGCCGCCGCCGCCCGCAGGTCGTCCGCCGCCTCGACGACGCGCTGGGCGGCCGGGAGCAGCCGGCTCCCCAGCCCCGTGAGGAACACCTCGCGCGTCGTCCGGTCGAACAGGCGCCCACCGAGGTGCGTCTCGAGCGCGGCGATGCGGCGGCTCACGACGGGCTGCGGCACGCCGATCGCCGCCGCGCCGCCGGTGAAGCTGCGCCGCTCGCTCACCGCGACGAACGCGCGGCAGGTGTTCTCGAGGTCCACGGGGCGATTATCCCCACCGGTCTCTCGCGCCCCGGGGAGGACCGGCGGGACGACGAGACGCCGGCGGGTCAGAGCGGGACGGCGGTGGCGCTCAGCCCTTCAAGCCCTTGCGGAGGCCGTCGGCCAACGGCGTGGTGGGGCGGCCGATCAGCCCGGCGAGCACGCCCGTCGTCTCCGCCAGCAGCCCGGCGCGGGTGTCGGCGTCCAGCGCGACGAGGAATCCGGCCGTGCCCTCGTCGAGACCGGCGGCGAGCAGCGCCTCGCGCTGCTCCTCGGGCTCGACCGAACGGTAGGTCACGGGACGGCCGAGCAGCTCCGTGACGGTGCGGGCGAGCTCGTCGAAGTCCCACGCGACGTCGCCGGTGAGCTCGTGGACGGCGTCGTCGTGCGCACCGTCGGTGGCGAGCGCGACGACGGCCGCGGCCTCGGCGTAGTCGGCGCGGCTCGCGCTGGCGACGCGGCCGTCCCCGACCGAGGCGACGATCTCCCCGGTCTCCCGGGCCTGCTCGACGTCGGGCAGGTAGTTCTCGGTGTACCAGCCGTTGCGCAGCACCGTCGTGGTCAGGCCGGACGCCGCGAGCAGCTCCTCGGTCGCCTTGTGCTCCGGCGCGAGGATCAGCGGCGAGGTGTCGGCGTGCGGGGCGCTCGTGTAGACGACGCGGCGGACGCCGGCGCCCTTGGCCGCGTCGATCACGGCGCCGTGCTGGCGGACCCGCTGGCCGACGGCGGAGCCGGAGACGAGCACCAGCACCTCGACGCCGTCGAGGGCGGGGGCGAGCGTCTCCGGGCGGTCGTAGTCGGCCTCGCGGACGACGACGCCGCGCTGCGCGAGGTCCGCGACCTTCGCCGTCGAGCGGGCGAGGGCGACGACGTCCGCGGGCGCGGCGCCGCGGGCGAGGAGGGACTCGACGACGAGGCGGCCCAGGTGGCCGCTGGTGCCGGTGACGGCGATGGTCATGGTGATGCTCCTTCGGGTGCAGGCTCAGGTCGGGCTCGCGGCCGGCAGGTCGACCGGACCGCCCCGCCCAGCATGTACTTACTTTTCGTTAGTGCCAACTGGATGCATGTGCGGCGCTCGTCACAGTGCCTGCGTGCGGAGCGCGCCGTATCCTGTCCGGGTGACCCCTGACTCCCCCGCCGTCGCCCCGGTCGACGCCGGCCCGACGGACGCGATGATCGCCGACGTGTTCTCGCGCGGGTGCACCTCGCGCCAGGCGCTGGAGGCGGTCACCGGGCGATGGGGCGTGCTCACGGTGGCCGGGCTGCGCGACGGAGCCGTGCGGTTCAACGCGCTGCGCCGCCGCATCGACGGGGTGAGCGAGAAGATGCTCGCCCAGACCCTCCAGGCGCTCGAGCGCGACGGCATGGTCGCCCGCGAGGTGCGCACCACCATCCCGCCGCACGTCGAGTACTCGCTCACCGACCTCGGCCGCCGCGTCGCCGACCGGCTCGTGGGCCTGCTCGACGTCCTCGAGGGCTCGGTCGACGAGGTCAGCGCCGCCCAGCAGCGCTACGACGCGCGGCGCGAGGTCTCGTGACGGGTCGCACCGTCGCCGTGCTGCTCGCCGCGGGCGCGGGCACCCGCCTGGGCCGCGGACCGAAGGCGCTCCTCCCCCACGGCGGCCGGGCGCTCGTGGAGCACATCGCAGGCGTGCTGGCCGACGGCGGCTGCGACCAGGTCGTCGTCGTGATCGGCGCCGAGGCTCCGCGGGTCGCGGCCGCGACCGATCTCCACGCCGCCCGCGTGGTCGTGAACGACGACTGGGCCACGGGCATGGCGTCGTCGCTGCGGGCGGGCGTCGCGGCGGCCCTGGAACCGCGCGACGGCGAGGCTCCGGCGCGCGTCGTCGTCGCGCACGTGGACCAGCCCGGCGTCACGCCCGAGGACGTCGCGCGCCTGCTCGCGACGCACCGCCCCGGCCGGGTCACCGCCTCGCGGTGGGCCGGCGCGCCGGCGCCCGAGGGCGGCCGGCCGCGCTGGGCCCACCCGCTCGTGCTGGACGCCGCGCACGCCGGCCCGGCCGCGGCCGGCGCCGTCGGGGACGCCGGGGCCCGCGCGTTCCTCCGCGCGCACGCCGACCTGATCGACGTCGTCGTCCACCCCGGCGACGGCCGCGACGTCGACACCGAGGCCGACCTCGACCTGCTCGCCTGACCCGACCTGGAAACGTCGTGGGCGCTTCAGGACGTCGCAGCGGCCTTCATGCCCAGGTAGACCTTGTCGCGCGAGAGCGGCAGCTCGGTGAACCGCACGCCCGTGGCGGCGCGCAGCGCGTTGGCGAGCGCGGGGGCGACGGGGTTGAACGGGCTCTCGCTCATCGACTTCGCCCCCATCGGCCCGGTGGTGTCCGACGTCTCGGCGAAGTACACCTCGCTTCGGGGCACGTCGGCGAAAGTGGGCAGGTGGTACTGGCGGAAGATGTCGGTCGTGACGCGGCCGGCGTCGTCGATCACGACGTCCTCGTACAGCGCGGCGCCGAGGGCCTGCGCGATGCCGCCCTCGACCTGGCCGCGGCACTGCCGGGGGTTGACGACCTCGCCGGCGTCGGCGGCCTGGACGCTCTGCAGGATGCGGATCTCGCCGGTGCCGCGGTGCACGGCCACGCGGAAGCCGTGCACGTTGAACGCGACCGACCGGGGCGTGCCGCCCCAGCGGCCCTCGGCCTCGAGCCGCACGCCCGCGGCCCGC
Source organism: Isoptericola sp. NPDC019571 (assembly GCF_044389385.1). NCBI lineage: Bacteria > Bacillati > Actinomycetota > Actinomycetes > Micrococcales > Promicromonosporaceae > Isoptericola > Isoptericola sp. NPDC019571. Next base: position 13,932 of record NZ_JBIRXZ010000002.1, on the reverse strand, counting down.
GCGTGGCGCGCCACCTCGGCGAGCGGCACGACGGCCCCGCCCGCGTGCTCGACGCCGCCGGGCACCAGGCGGCAGCCGGCCGGCGCCGTCCCGGTGAGGGACGCCGCCACCACGCGCACCCGCTCCGCCAGCTCCGTGGCCGCGGCGAGCGACGCCTTGCCCGCCACCACGGTGCCGGTGGACCCGAAGGCGCCGGTGTCGTGCTCCACGAGGTCCGTGTCGGACTGCTTGACGACGACGTCGGCGGCCCGCTGCCCGAGCGCGCTGGCCACGAGCTGGGCGTGCACCGTCGTGGTGCCGTTGCCGAACTCGGCGGTGCCGACCTCGGCCTCGACCACGCCGTCCGGGCGCAGCCGGGCGCGGGCGTGCGCCACGTGCCCGCGCGGCGGCACGGTGTCGATCATGGACAGCGCGGTGCCCTCGCCGACGCCCCAGTCGTCGCCCAGCCAGGGTCGCGTCGCGTCCGCGGGGTGGGCGCCGTACGCCGCGACGTCGCGCGCCCGGCCGCGGGCCAGCGCGTCGTCGGCCAGCTCGATGCACTGGTCGAGGCCGTAGCTGCCGTACAGCACGTCCTCCTCGGGCTCGGGCGTGGTGGACAGCATCGGCACGCCCGGGTGCACGACGTTGCGCCGCCGCAGCTCGAGCGGGTCCAGGCCGAGCTGCCGGGCCAGCTCGTCCATCGCGGACTCGACGGCGAAGATCATCTGGCTCAGGCCGTACCCGCGGAACGCGCCCGCGGGCAGCGTGTGCGTGTAGACGCAGTGCGCGTCGACCTTCTTGTTCGCGCACCGGTAGACGGCGATCGACTCGCCGCAGCCGTGGAACATCACGCCCGGCCCGTGGTTGCCGTACGCGCCGGTGTTGCTCAGCACGTCGAGGTGCAGCGCGGTCAGCGTGCCGTCGCGGCGGGCACCCGCCCGCACCTTGATGCGGAACGGGTGCCGGGTCGTCGTGCCGACGAACGTGTCGGTGCGCGTGAGCTCGAGCTGCACCGGCCGGCCGAGCCGCAGTGCCGCGAGCCCCGCGACGTCCTCGACCAGCACCTCCTGCTTGCCGCCGAACCCGCCGCCCACGCGCTCGCACACCACGCGCACGCGGTCCATGGGCAGGTCCAGCACGCGCGCGAGATGGCGCCGCGCGAGGAAGGGCACCTGGGTCGAGGACCGCACCACGAGCCGGCCGTCGTCGTCGAACGACGCGATCGCCGCGTGCGTCTCGAGCGCCGCGTTCTGCACCCGCTGCGTGCGGTAGGTGGCCTCGTGCACGACGTCGGCCTCCGCGAGGCCCGCCTCGACGTCACCGAGCTCGGAGTGCAGCTCCGCGACGACGTTCGCCTCCGGACGCGAGACCCGCGCCGCCGCGGCGTCCAGGTCGGGGTGCACGAGCGGCGCGCCGGGGACCATCGCCTGCTCGGGGTCGATCAGCGCGGGCAGCACCTCGTACTCCACCCGCAGCCGGCGCACGCCCTCCTCCGCCGCGGCCACCGAGTCGGCGACGACGGCGGCCACGCGCTGCCCGACGTACCGGACCACGTCGTCGAGGACGCGGGTGTCGTCGGGGTCGTCCGTCCACAGCTCGTGCTGGGCCGTGCTGAACCGGGCGGCGGGCGCGTCCTCGTGCGTGAGCACCGCGCGGACCCCGGGCACGGCGAGCGCGTCGGAGGTGTCGATCGACAGGATCCGTGCGTGCGCGTGCGGCGACCTCGCCAGCTTGAGGTGCAGCAGCCCCGGGTACGCCTCCGGGTCGACGTCGAGCGTGTAGCGCACCTGGCCGGTGACCACGCCGCGGCTCGCGGGGGCGGGCTCCGAGGTGCCGAACGCCGTGCCACAGCCGCCGATCGTCTCGGCGTTCTCCGTCCCCCGCACCGCGTCCTCGATCGCCCGGTACCCGGTGCACCGGCACAGGTTGCCCTTGAGGTTGCGGGGCAGGTTCGCGCGCTGCTCGTCGTCGAAGGTCGCCGCCGTCATGATCATGCCGGCGGTGCAGAAGCCGCACTGGAAGCCCTGCGCGTCGTGGAACTGCTGCTGCACGGGGTGCAGCCCGTCCGCGGTCGGCTCCTCGGCCGTGGCGGCGAGGCCCCCGATCGTCGTGACGTCGCGCCCGGCGGCACGCCGCGCGGGGTACACGCAGCTGTGCACGGGGACCCCGTCGACGTGCACGGTGCACGCGCCGCAGTCGCCGCCGTCGCACCCCTTCTTGACGCCGAGCGAGCCCTGCTCGCGCAGGAACGTGCGCAGGCACTGGCCGGCTCGCGGCACGGCGTCCACGTCGCGGCCGTCCACCCGGAGCACGAGGGAGGCGCCCGCGGCGAGAGTCGTGGGGCGGGTGGTCGCGTCGGTCATCGCCGGCCTCCGTCGGTCAGCTCGGCGCGGATCTCCTCCGCGAGCCGGTAGGTCATGTCGCGGCGCCACTCGGGCAGGCCGTGGATGTCGTCGTGGTACAGGTCGAACGGGATCGCGGCGTCGATCGCGGCGGCCAGCCCGGCGGCGTCGGGGTGCGCGCCGTCGGGGAACCGCAGCTGCACCGGCCGACGGGTCGACGCGGTCACGGTGATCACCAGCTCGCCGCCGTCGGCGGGCGCGTCGAGGCGCCCGATCAGCAGCACCCCGGAGCGTCCGAGGTTCGACAGCGACAACCGCCGGTAGGCGGTGCGGGCGCGGAGCGCCGCGGCCGCGAGCCGGATCGCGCGCAGCAGCTCGCCCGGGGCGAGGGTGTTGCGCATCTCGCCGGTGACGAGCTCCGCCACGGGCTGCGTGCGCCGGGCGCCGCCAGGCCCCCACACCTCGGCGACGCCGTCGAGCGCCGCGGTGAGCGACGTCATCGGGCCCGCGGGCAGCGACGTCGCGACGTTGCCGCCGACGGTCGAGGTGTTCCAGATCTTGAACGACGCGACGAACGCGTCGCAGCACGGGCGCACGAGGTCGAGCGCGCGCCACGCGTCGCGCACCGGTTCCGACGCGGCGGCCTCCGGGAAGGCGTAGAGCTCGGCGACGGTGCAGGTCGCGGCGATCTCCAGCCCCTCGTCGGTCACGGTGAGCGCGGGCCAGCCGGCGGTCGTGACGTCCAGCAGGCGGCGTAGCGTCTGGCTGCCGTACGAGAACAGGACGGTGCCGCCGGCCAGCCACGCGTCGCCCTCGCGCCAGTCGGCGGGGTCGGCGGTGGGGACCAGGTCGGTGACGGTGTTCATGTCCACCGGGGGTGCTCCTTGGTTCGGGTGGTGCTGGGGGTGGTGCCCGAGGTCGTGCCGGTGGCCGCGTGCAGCGGCCCGTCGGTGCGGCTCAGGGGGACGGGCGCGTCGCGGCCGTAGCGGACCGCGACGAGCTCGGCGACGACCGACACGGCCACCTCCTCCGGCGTCACGGCTCCGAGGTCGAGGCCGATCGGCGAGCGCAGCCGGGCCAGCCGGTCGGGGGTCACGCCCTCGTCGCGGAGGGCCTGCACCCGCTGCGCGTGCGAGCGGCGCGAGCCCATCGCGCCCACGTACGCGAGCGGGAGCCCGAGCGCGAGCCGCAGCGTCGGGACGTCGAACTTCACGTCGTGGGTGAGGACCGCGACGGCGGTGCGGGCGTCGAGCCGGCCGGCGGCGGCCTCGGCGGCGAGGTACCGGTCCGGCCAGTCCACGACCACCTCGTCCGCCTGCGGGAACCGGCGCGGCGCGGCGAACACCTCGCGGGCGTCGACGAGCGTCACGCGGTACCCGAGCAGGTGCACGGCGCGCACGAGCGCGCCGGCGAAGTCGTTGGCGCCCACCACCACGAACCGCGGCGGCGCCAGCCGGGTCTCCACGAGCAGCGTGACGGGCTCCTCCGGGGCGCCGTCGTCGCACGCGCCGGCGGGAACGCCGGGGGCGGCGTGCACGGTGGCGGCCCCGCCCGCGCGCAGCACGGCCGCGACCTGTGCGGACACCGCGGGCAGCGCGCCGTCGTCCACCAGCCCGCGCAACGGGTTGTCTGACAGGTCAGGGAGGAGCACGGCGGTGGGGCGCGCGACGTCGAGGCGCCGCACGAGGGCGGCGGGGGCTCCGACGTCGGCGGTGACGAGGCGGGCGAGCGCGACGGCGGCGGGGTCGTCCGGGTCGCCCGGCCGCACGGGCTGCACGTGCACCTCGAGGCTGCCGCCGCAGGTGAGCCCGACAGCGAACGCGTCGTCGTCGGAGTAGCCGAAGGTCTCGCGGTGGCACTCGCCGACGGCGATCGCGTCGAGCGCGGCCGCGTGCACGGCCGCCTCCACGCAGCCACCGGAGAGGCTGCCGACGACGGCGCCGTCGGCGCGCACGGCCATCGCGGTGCCGACGGGCCGCGGCACCGAGCCGGACGCGCCGACCACCGTCGCGACGGCGAACGGCTGCGCGCCGGGCTCGAGCCACTCGGCCAGCTGGTCAGCCAGGGTGAGCATCTGGGGTCCCTCCCCGTCGGTCGGGCCTGCCGGGTCGCGGCAGGCCCGACCGACGTTGCCGTCAGGCGCCGAGCGCCGCCGAGAGCGGGCCGCGCACGAAGTACACGAGGAAGCCCGCGGCGACCACCCACAGCAGCGGGTGCACGTCGCGCGCCCGACCGCAGGCGAAGCGCAGCAGCACCCACGTGATGAAGCCGATCCCGATCCCGTTGGCGATGGAGTACGTCAACGGCATCGTCACGACCGTGAGGAACACCGGCAGGGCGACGGAGAAGTCGCCCAGGTCGATCTCCTTGATCTCCCTCATCATCATCGCGCCGACCACCACGAGGGCGCCGCTGGCGACCTCGATCGGCACGACGGCGGTCAGCGGCGTGAGGAACATGGCGACCAGGAACAGGCCACCCGTCACGACCGACGCCAGGCCGGTGCGCGCCCCCTCGCCGACGCCCGCCGCCGAGTCGACGAACACGGTGTTCGACGACGACGACGACGCGCCGCCCACGACGGCGCCCACGCCCTCGACGACGAGCGCCGACTTGATCTTCGGGAAGTTCCCGTCCTTGTCGGCGAGCCCGCCCTGCTTGGCCAGGCCCGTCATCGTGCCCATCGCGTCGAAGAAGTTCGTGAAGAACAGCGTGAACACGAGCATCGTGGCGGCGAGCGCCCCGATGCGGTCGAAGGCGCCGAAGCTGAACTGCCCCAGCAGGGACAGGTCGGGCACGGAGACCAGCGAGTCCGGCAGCGCGGGCACCGACAGGTGCCAACCGCCCGGGTTGTCGTCGCTCGCGGGCCCGAGCTGGAGCACCGCCTCGACGACGATCGCCACGATCGTGGTCCCGACCAGGCCGATGAGCAGCCCACCCTTGACCCCGCGGGACACGAGGATCCCCATGAGCAGCAGGCCGAAGACGAAGATCATCGTCGGGACGGTGGTGATCGAGCCGCCGTCGCCGAGCTGTACCGGCGGGCCGCCCTCGGTGGGGGTGACGAAGCCGGCGTCGACGAAGCCGATGAAGGCGATGAACAGCCCGATGCCGACCGTGATGGCCGCCTTGAGCTGCCGCGGGACGGCGTTGAAGATCGCCGACCGCGCGCCCGTCGCGGCGAGCAGCACGATGAGCAGGCCGTTGATGAGCACGAGGCCCATGGCCTCGGGCCAGGTGACGTCGCCGACCACGGCCACGGCGAGGAACGAGTTGATCCCCAGCCCGGCCGCGAGCGCGAACGGCAGGTTCGCGACGAGGCCGAACAAGATGGTCAGCACGCCCGCTGCGAGGCCGGTGACGGCACCCACCTGGGCCGTCGCGAGCCACCCGCCCGCGACGTCGGTGGGGGCGTTCCCGGCGCTGGTGCCGCCGAGGATCAGGGGGTTGAGGATGACGATGTACGCCATCGCGAAGAAGGTCACCAGCCCGCCACGGATCTCGCGTCCCGTGGTGGAGCCTCGTTCGGTGATCTTGAACAGCCGCTCCAGCACGCCTCGGCGGGCGCCGCTGGAGGGCGTCTTGTCGTTCTCGGCGGTGTCCCGCCGGGTTCCCAGGATGGTCACGTCCTTGTGTCCTCTCCGGCCCGCACGTCAGTAGTCGATGCGGGTCTCGAGGACACGCCACGCGTCGAACGGCGCGACGGCGCTGCCCGTGCGCTCGTGGCGCACGGTCATCACCCCGCCGGCGGCCCGGGTCTCGGGTGTCGCGGCGAAGAAGTCGTAGAACACGGCGTCGTCGAACCCGGCGGCGGCCGCGTCGTGGCGGTCGGCAGCGAAGTAGACGGCGTCCACGCGCGCCCAGAGGGCGGACGCGAGGCACATCGGGCACGGCTCGCAGCTCGAGTAGAGGACGGCCCCCGACAGGTCGAACGTGCCGAGCTCGGCGCAGGCCCGCCGGATGGCGGTGACCTCAGCGTGCGCGGTGGGGTCGTTGTCCTGGGTGACGCGGTTGTTGCCCTCGATGACGCGGCCGTCACGGGTGACGACGACGGCTCCGAAGGGGCCGCCCGCGTTCGCCACGCTGTCGACGGCGAGGGAGACGGCCTTCTCGAGGTGTGCTGCGTCCACGGGAACGGCCGTGCGGACTGACTGGTTGATCACGGCATTGCGGTCCATGGTGAGTCTCCACGGTTCGGGCAGCGGCCCCCGGGTGCTCGGGTCCGTCGGCCCCTCGAGGTCCCGGTGGAGACCGGGCGCTCGGCGGGTCGCTGCAGGCGAGTTGTCCTTCATGCCGCCTGGTAGATAGCTGCCGGTGTCGGATCGATCTCGTCGATCACCGTGCGGGAGTCGACGTCGACGTCCGCGCGGCCCGGGCCCGCCTTAGGCATCCGCGACGCTAGCACTCGGTGACGGGCACCACAAGAATTTCGGAATCACATTTCCGTATCGCGGGCGTTTCGTCGCGATGAACGCCGTCTCGCATCGTGGTCCCACATGATGGACACGGACTGTCGCGGCAGGTCCGCCTGTTCCTAGAGTGTCCACGAACCCGAGCGGCCACGACCCGCCGCGCCCGGCGCGCCCCGCGCCGCACAGATGGAGGAACCCATGCCCGCACCCACCGACCCGACGCCGCGCCTCGCCGAGTACGCGCACCCCGAGCGCCTCGTGACGACGTCGTGGCTCGCCGAGAACCTCGACACCCCGGGCCTGGTGGTCGTGGAGTCCGACGAGGACGTGCTCCTCTACGAGACCGGCCACATCCCCGGGTCCGTGAAGATCGACTGGCACACCGACCTGCTGCAGCCCGTCGAGCGCGACTACCTCGACGGCGCCGGCTTCGCCGACCTGCTCGCGAGCCGCGGCATCTCCCGCGACACGACGATCGTGCTGTACGGCGACAAGAACAACTGGTGGGCCGCGTACACCGCGTGGGTCTTCACGCTGTTCGGCCACGAGGACGTCCGCCTGCTCGACGGCGGACGCAACCTGTGGGTGGCCGAGGGGCGCGACCTCACCACCGACGTGCCGTCCCCCGCCCGCGGCACCTATCCCGTCGTCGAGCGCGACGACGCCACGTTCCGCGCCTTCAAGGAGGACGTGCTCGCCCACCTGGGCAACGGGCCGCTGGTCGACATCCGCTCCCCGCAGGAGTTCTCCGGCGAGCGCCTGCACATCCCGGACTACCCGGAGGAGGGCGTGCTGCGCGGCGGCCACATCCCGTCGGCGCGCAACGTCCCCTGGGCCACCGCGGTCGCCGAGGACGGCACCTACAAGCCGCGCGCCGAGCTCGAGGCGATCTACCAGGAGGGCGGCCTCGGCCTCACGGCGGGCGACTCCGTGATCACGTACTGCCGCATCGGCGAGCGCTCCAGCCACACGTGGTTCGCGCTGCGCTACCTGCTCGGCATCGACGACGTCCGCAACTACGACGGCTCCTGGACCGAGTGGGGCAACGCCGTGCGCGTGCCGATCGTCGCGGGCGCCGAGCCGGGAGAGGTCCCGGCGAGCGTCAAGCAGGCGCAGGCCGCCTGACCCACCCGACCAGCCACGGCGCCGCGCTCGAGCCGGTCCGGACCCATCCGCGGTCCGGACCGGCTCGACCGGCGTCCGGCTCCCTACGAGAGACTGGGACCATGACCGACGCCGCCACCCTGCCCGAGCCGCTCGCCGAGATCCGCGAGGAGTTCCTCGCCCTGCCCGAGCGCGACCGGCTGCAGCTGCTGCTCGAGTTCTCCCGCGAGCTGCCGGGGCTGCCCCCGCGGTACGAGAGCGCGCCCGGCCTGCTCGAGGCGGTCGAGGAGTGCCAGTCCCCCGTGCGCGCGTTCGCGGAGGTCGACGGCGACGTCGTGCACTTCTACGCGACCGCCCCGCAGGAGGCGCCCACCACGCGCGGGTTCGCGTCGATCCTGGCCCAGGGGCTGTCCGGCCTCTCGGCCCAGCAGGTCCTGGACGTGCCCGACGACTTCCCGCTGATGATCGGGCTCACCCGCGCGGTCAGCCCCCTGCGTCTCAACGGCATGGCGGGCATGCTCACCCGCGCCAAGCGGCAGGTGCGCGAGCAGCTCGCCGCCGCCTGACGCACCCGCCGACGCGGGCTTCAGGCCCGTCAGAAGTCGAACAGGTCCCCGAGGAACGAGTCCTTCTTCTTGCGCTTGCGGTAGCGGGGGTCGTACCCGCGGTCGTCGTACCTCTTGTCGTCGTACCTCTTGTCGTCGTACCTCTTGTCGTCATAGCGACGGTCGTCGTAGCGCTTGTCGTCGTAGCGGCGCTCGTCGTACGACGCCGGGTAGGGCGGCCCCGGGGAGGCCGGCGCGGGCGGCACGGGCCCGCGCGCCTCGGCGGCGATCTCCGACTCGAGGGATCGTTCGATGATCTTGTCGAGCTCACCCCGGTCGAGCCACACGCCCCGGCACTGCGGGCAGTAGTCGATCTCGATGCCCTTGCGCTCGGACATCACGAGGACGGACTGGTCGTGGGGGCACTGCATGATGCGCTGCTCCTTCGTCGGCTGGTGAGGTCAACGGGTCGGACCGGCGCGAGGTTCCCTCCGTGTGCGAGAGTGTGCGCATGACGGTGCTCGTGGCCTACAACCCGTCGCCCCACGGTGAGGCGGCCGTCCGGACGGCGATCGCGGAGGCGACCCGGCGCGGGCTGCCGCTGCACGTGGTCCACCTCGCCCGGTCGGACGACCCCGTCGAGGGCGACCCTCTCGACGGCATCCTCGCCGAGGCGGGCGAGAGCGTCGAGGTCCTGCCGGTCACCCGCCGGCCCTCCGGCACCGAGCCCGCGGACGCGATCCTCGACGCCGCCGAGGCGTCCGGCGCGACGCTCGTCGTCCTCGGCTCCCGCAAGCGCTCCAACGCGGGCACCTTCCTCGTCGGCACGACGACGCAGCGGGTGCTGCTCGACGCCCCGGTCCCGGTGCTCGTCGTCAAGGACGCCTACGACTCCTGACCAGCTGCGACGTGTCGGGCCTCGCCCGACCGGCGACACGCGCCGTGGCCCCCCCCGACGGATGACGACGGCAACGGGTTACGGTGCGCGGCGTGGATTCTTTCGCTGACTTCATCGCGGCAGCCAGCTCCTTCGTCTGGGGCCCCTTCCTCCTGATCCCGTTGTTGCTGGGCACGGGCCTGTACCTCACGATCCGGCTCAAGGGGCTGCAGTTCCGCAAGCTCGGGCCCGCACTGCGCCTCGGGCTGCTCCAGCGCAAGGAGGCCTCGGCGGGCGACGGGGACGGCGAGGGCGACATCTCGCACTACCAGGCGCTGACCACCGCGCTCGCCGCCACGGTCGGCGTCGGCAACATCGCCGGCGTCGCGACCGCCATCGGCATCGGCGGCCCCGGCGCCTTGTTCTGGATGTGGGTCACCGGCCTGCTGGGCATGGCGTCCAAGTACTCCGAGGCGTTCCTCGGCTCGAAGTTCCGCGTCGTCGACGAGAAGGGCGAGCAGCGCGGCGGGCCCCAGGAGTACCTCAAGCGGGGCATCCGCGGGCCGCTGGGCACGATCCTCGCCGTCGCGTTCGCCGTCTTCGCCGCGCTCGCCGCGTTCGGGATCGGCAACATGACGCAGACCAACACGATCGCGCAGTCCCTCGACGACACGTTCGGCGTCCCGCCGCTGGCGACGGGCATCGTCATCGTGCTCTTCGTGGGCGTCGTCCTCCTCGGCGGCATCAAGCGGATCGGCGCGGTCACCGCGTCGTTCGTGCCGACGATGATCCTCTTCTACATCCTGGCCGGGCTCCTGGTGCTCGGCGCGAACGTCACCGCCATCCCCGACGCCCTCGCGCTCGTGTTCACCGACGCGTTCACCGGCACGGCGGCCACGGGCGGCTTCGTCGGCTCGACCGTCGCCCTCGCCCTGCAGTTCGGCGTCGCGCGCGGCCTGTTCTCCAACGAGTCGGGCCTGGGCTCGGCCGCGATCGTCGCCGCCGCGGCGAAGACGCACCACCCGGTGCGCCAGGGCCTGGTGTCCATGACGCAGACCTTCATCGACACGATCGTCGTCGTGTCGTTCACCGGCCTCGTCATCATCACGTCCGGCGCGTGGACGTCGGGCGAGGAGGGCGCGGCGATGACGTCGACGGCGATGTCGTCCGGCCCGCTCGCGCAGTTCGGCGGCGCCGTGGTCGCGATCGCCGTCGTGTTCTTCGCTCTCTCCACGGTGATCGGGTGGGCGTACTACGGCGAGCGGTGCGCCACCTCGCTCTTCGGCATCAGGGTGTCGCTGCCGTACCGCGCGATCTTCACGCTCGTGTGCCTCGTGGGCGCGGTCTGGGAGCTGGACCTCGTGTGGGGCGTCGCCGACGTCCTCAACGGGCTCATGGCGCTGCCGAACCTCGTCGGGCTGCTCCTGCTGTCCGGACTGATCGCGCGGGAGACGAACGCCTACCTCGCGAAGGACCCCGACCTCACCGACCCGCCGGCAGCGCTCGAGGACTTCGCACCGGTCCGATGACGTCGTCGCCCGGCACGACGAACGGGCGCAGGTCGCCGCGGGCGGCGTCGACCCGCTCGACGGGGACGCGCTCCACTCCCCCGGCCTCGGTGATCCACCAGCCGAGGTTCGGGGCCAGGGCGGCGTAGCCGTCGCGCAGGACGTGCCGCAGCACGGTGTCCGCGAGGCGCACGCCGTCGCGCCACGCCCCGACGACCTCCGCCGGGACGACGTCGTGCCCCGTGGCGCCGGCCGGGAGCTCCGCCCGGGACGAGGCCACCGGCAGCGCGAGGACCCGCAGGCCGCGGCGGAACACGAGGCGGCCGTCGACCGTCGCGTACCGCGGACGCACGCGGGTGGCCACGTTGAGGATGCGGAACGGCCACGGCGGCGCCTGGTCCAGGACCAGGGCGGCGCGCGGGGTGAGCTGACGCGCGAGACGGTGCTCGTCGAACTGCACGCCCACGGCGCGCATCTCGGCGGCCATCCACTGCAGCGCGAGGTCGGACAGGCCGCAGCGCGAGCCGCCGCCGCCCACGTCGCCGTGCGTGCCGGGGAACCACACCTGCTCCACGCGGCCGGACGGGTCGTCGTCGGGCACGGACCACAGGCACGGCGCGAAGGTCAGGCGACGCTCGTCGATCGCGAGCGCCTGCCGGGCGGTCTGCACGGCGGGCGCGAGGGAGACGTCGTGGAAGCGGTTCTTGCGTCGCGACGGCCCGGGGACCCCGAGCGCGCCGACCGTGTCGAAGACGCCCAGGAAGCGGACCGGGACCTCGATCCCGTGCTCCGCGCGGAACGCCTTCTTCTCCGCCCGGACCTCGTCGCCCTGCCGCAGCACGGCCTCCGCCCGCCGGCGCCGCCACGAGCCGGGCCTGGTGCGGGCCACGGTGCGTTCCGCCCTCGCGACGCGGCGCGCCGTCGGCGGCTTGAGGCGGTAGACGCGCTCCGCCTCGCACAGCAGCCCGGCGTCCTGGGCCTCCACGGTCAGCAGGCCCACCTGCGACAGCATCCCCACGACGCTGCGCGCCGTGTACGCCCCGCGGGAGTAGCCGAGGACGACGATCTCGTCACCGGGCTCGTAGTTCATGGCCAGGAACCGGTAGCCGTCCACCACGTTGCGGGTGAACCCGTAGCCGAACGCACCGCCCAGCAGCTGGTCGACCAGGTAGCCGCGGGCACCGACGCCCGCCACGTAGCCGACGATCTGCTCGACGTCCGGATCAGCGCTCCCTCCGGAGCGCAGCACGGACCGCGCGAGCTTCTCGATGTTGGACACCTGCGGGTTCACCGCATGGCTCCACGTCCCGTCGCAGCACAGCACCAGTCGCTTCATCGTCGTCCCCTCCATGTACCTCGGAGGGAGGCAGGGCGACGCTGATACGACGAGCGTTCACGCCGTCGCGCGACGTCCGTCCACCGACGGCGCCGCGTGCGGTGACATGCGCAGGTTCATACGACGACGCGGATGACGGCGCTGTGGTCCAGCTCGGCGTCGCCGCGGTCGACCATCCGCTGGTAGCGGTCGCGGGCGACCGCCGTCAGCGCGGTGTCGACGCCGAGCCGCCGCCCGACCGCGAGACCGAACTCGAGGTCCTTGAGCTGGGTGCGGCACGCGGCACCGTCCGCATAGTCGCCCGAGAGGTAGCGCCGCGACTTGTCCGTGAGCACCTGCGAGCCGGCCAGCCCGGCGCACAGCACCTCCAGCACGGTGGCGAGGTCCAGGCCACCGGACTGGGCGATGGCGACCGCCTCGGCCAGCGCGTTGAGCGTGCCGCCCACCACGATCTGGTTGCACGTCTTGGTGAGCGAGCCCGCGCCCACCGCACCGAGGTGGCGGACCGTCGAGCCCATTGCCTCCAGCACGGGGAGGACGGCGGCGAGGTCGTGGTCCGCGCCGCCCGCCATGATGCTCAGGCTGCCCGCCACCGCGCCCTCGACTCCGCCGCTCACGGGCGCGTCCACCAGGCGGATGCCGTCCGCCGCGAGCTCCCTCGCCCACGCGGCGACCTCGACCGGGCTCACCGTGCTCATCACGACCAGCACCGGGTCGGCCACCCCCGCCGCGCGCCACCCCGCCCGCAGCCCGTCGGGCCGGTCGACGACGTCGCGCACCTGCGGCAGGTCCGGGAGCATCACCACCACCACCGACCGCGCCACCTCTGCCGGCGTCGCCGCGACCGTCGCACGCGACTCGCCCTCGGCGACCGCCTCCGCCTTCTCCGGCGTGCGGTTCCACAGCGCGACGTCGAAACCCGCCGCCAGCAGATTCCGCGCCATCGGCGCCCCCATCGGCCCCGTGCCGACGAAACCGATCGACGTGCCGTCCATCTCTGACCTCCGCGCCGTCGCCGCGATCGCCGTCCTTGGCACCCAGTACGACGGCGGCACCGGGCCGCCTCAGGCTAGCCGGGCCACCCTACCGGCGTCGGGGAGTCCCACCGCGATGCGCTGAGCAGCGCACGGAGCGCTCAGTACGCGCTGGCCTCGACGACCTCGAAGTCGGCGGACTTCATGTCGTTCAGATCCCCCTCTTCGACGTACTGGAACACGTCGACAGTTTCCGACTGCCCGGCACGAAGCTCCGAGACGTAGGCCACGTCGTCGGCGACTCGGTTACCGTCGTCGTCCACCGCTTCAACCGTCACATCGAAGGACTGCGTCTCGTCCGAAGTATTGGTCAGCGTCACCGGGAGGGACGTCGTCACCAGGCCGTACTCGTCCTTCGTCGCCGTGTAGTCCCCGATCTCGACAGACACGTCGTCGGCGAGCACCTGCTCGGTCGCGTCACCACTCATCTTGTCCAGGTCTCCGGAGACGTCGTCCAGCGATTCCGAGACGGAGTCTGCCATCGCGCCGTAGACCGATTGCGAGACCAGCACTCCGGCCCCGGAGACGACGGACACGATGACCGCTGCGACGGCGAGCCCCTTGCGCGTCGCGCCCTTTCGGGTCCGCACAAGTCCGACGATCCCGAACACCAAACCCATCAGCGCGAGGAAGAACGCAAAGTTGTTGATGATCGGAAGGAAACACAGGAGGAGCGACGCGCCTGCGATGACGAATCCAGGGGACTGCTGCAGGGCTGGTTGACACTCCATCTGTGGGACGCCGTCCCGCTGGAAGGATGTCTCTGTGCCCAAGAAGTTCCCGCCTGAGTTCAAG